>NZ_JAHZAA010000032.1:3494-28998 GCF_019424165.1 Desulfovibrio sp.
CGGCCGCCAAGGCCGACCCCAAGGCAACGTCCGAGCTGGCGCAAAAACTGTCGCCCTGGCCCAATTCTTCGCCGGGCTACTTCAAGTCGGTTAAAGACAAGCTGCTCACGCTCATCAATTCCAACCAGCTTGGCATCTTTACCAACGGCTACTGGGGCCACCCCGCCTACAAGCTCTCGCCCGAAGCCAACCTTATGGTGGTCGCCCACTATATCGAGGCTCTGGATTTCCAGAAAGACGTGGTGCACATCCACACCATTTTCGGCGGCAAAAACCCCCATCCCAACTGGCTGGTGGGCGGCGTTCCCTGCTCGCTCAACATTGACGGTGTGGGCGCGGCCGATGTCATCAATCAGGAACGCCTGGACTTCGTGCTTCAGGTCATCGAGCGCTGCCGCACCTTTGCCCAGCAGGTGGTCATTCCCGACACACTGGCCTTGGCCGGCTTTTACGGCGACTGGCTCAATATCGGCGGAGGCCTGTCCAAACTCTCGGTACTGGCCTACGGCGGTATCCCCGACATTGCCAACGACTATACCGAAAACAGCCTGCTCATGCCTCCCGGAGCCATCATCAACGGCAACTTCAATGAAGTGCTGCCCGTGAGCCTGACCAATCCCGAAGAAATCCAGGAAACCGTCAACCATTCCTGGTACAAGCCCTACCCCGCCGGAAAAGCCGGTCTGCACCCCTGGGAGGGCATTACCGAGCCGCATTACAATCCCGGCCCCAATATCAAGGGTACGCCCACAGACCTCAAGCAGGTGGATGAACGGGACCGCTACTCCTGGCTCAAGACGCCCCTGTGGCGCGGCCACCAGATGGAGGTCGGCCCCCTGGCCCGCGTACTCATCGGCTACGCCCGCAAAAATGACGACATCAAGGGTCTTGTGGACGACTTCCTGGGCCGCGCAGGCGGTGTGCCTGTTACGGTGTTGCAATCCACACTGGGGCGTATAGCCGCCCGCTCTCTGGAGCTGGCATGGTCTGCTGAAAAAATGCGCTATTTTTACGATCGCCTTATCACCAACCTCAAGAACGGCGTCCGCGCCACAGCCAATACCACCAAGTGGAAGCCCGAATCCTGGCCTGCCGGCGAACTGCGGGGAGTGGGCTTTACCGAGGCCCCGCGCGGCGCTCTCGGGCACTGGGTTAAAATCAAGGACAGAAAGATCGAAAATTACCAGTGCGTGGTCCCCACCACCTGGAACGGCGCGCCGCGCAGCCCCGACGGGCAGTTGAGCGCGTACGAGGCCTCGCTGATGAATACCCGCATGGCCATACCAGAGCAGCCGCTGGAAATCCTGCGCACCCTGCACAGCTTTGATCCCTGCCTTGCCTGCTCGACCCATATTATTGGCCCCGATGGCAAGGACCTGCTCACTGTGCGCATGGACAGGGGCATGTAGCTCCGGCCCCGCTGACGCCCGGCGCGCACGCGCCCCAAGCGTAGGAGAATGATATGAGCGATACAAGACAAGGCACGCCCGAAGTCCCCATGGGCAAAAGCATCTATGTGTACCAGTTGCCCATACGCATCTGGCACTGGGTCATGGTGGCCTGCGTGAGCGTGCTCATCATTACCGGTTACATCATAGGCAAACCCTGGCTGTCCGTAGCCGGAACGTCAGCCTATGACACCTTTTATATGGGCTACACCCGCATGGCGCATTTCATTGCGGGTTTTATTCTCATCATCTCTACAGTATTGCGCTACCTCTACGGCATTATCGGCAACCGCTACTCGCGCGAGCTGATTATTCTGCCCGTCTGGAGCAAAGCCTGGTGGAACGACCTGTGGCACGACATCCGCTGGTATCTCTTTCTCGATAAAGAACCGCGCGCCCATGTGGGGCATAACCCGCTGGCCCAGGCAGGCATGGCTGTGGGCATGGTTTTCATGCTCGTGATCATGCTTACCGGCCTTGGCATGTATGCAGAGAGCAGCAGCCTGGCCTTCTTCAAACCGTTCCGCGTTGTGCTGGACTTCGCCTACTGGATAGGCGGCAACGGTCAGGAACTGCGCAGCCTGCACAGACTGGGCATGCTGCTTCTGGTCACCTTTGTAACTGTGCATATATACATGGTTATTCGTGAAGAAATCATGGGTAAGACCACCCTTGTCTCCACCATGTTCAGTGGCTACAGAGAGCGGCGCAAACCCTAGAACATTTTAACTTTGAAAAAGTTTAAATGCTCTACCACTGCACAAGAGTGCAGCGCGCCGTAGCACGGCGTGGATTCTGCCGAAAATCGCACTTTTCGGCAGAATGAAAACTTTGAAATGTAAAGCATTTCAAAGTTAATCTGCTCTAGGACCGTATCAGGCACGACAACAGGGCGGCTTCACTTCAGTGGGGCCGCCTTCTGCTTGCAGGCCCGGCCTGCCTACAAAAACAGGATCTCTCATGGAAGCAGTAATTATCATCGGCCTTGGCAATATTCTTTACGGTGACGAGGGCTACGGCGTCAGACTGGCGCAAAGGCTCTATTCCCGCTGGGATTTTCCCGGCAATGCAGAAGTGGTGGACGGCGGTACACAGGGGCAGACGCTGCTGACCTACGTAGAACGCGCAGACAGGCTGCTGGTGCTGGATGCAGTGGACTTTGGCCTTGAACCGGGAGAGATGGTCCTGCGTGAGCAGATGCCCGCCTACCTTACCGCACAAAAAATAGGCCCACACCAGAACAGTTTTTCCGAAGTTCTTGGTCTGGCGACCCTGCGCGGCAACATGCCGGAGCATTGCGCGCTTATCGGCGTGCAGCCTGCGGCCATGACCCTGGGCGCGGCCCTTTCCCCGGCGGTGGCCCGTTGCATGGACAAAGGAGAAGCCATGACGCTGGACGTTCTGCGCCAGTGGGGTGTGCATCCCACGCGGCGCGACGAACCGCGCCATTTATCCGCCTCTGCGCTGGATGCCCTGCTGCTGGCGGAACAGTAAGCGTTTAAAATGCGTTGTGTGGGCCTTTTGCAAAAAGGCCCACACACACGACCACGCTCCGCCCGCAAAAACCTTTATTGAGGTTTCACCCAGTTGCAGAAACTCTCCTGATCTGAGACGGAACAGCAGAAGCCGTGCCTTCCAGACGTAAACTGCTTCAAAAAGGCAATCTGCTCAAAATTCAAGAACCAGACTGTCACATGTCTGCCCCCCCCACAACAATACCCAAGCGCAATCATGCAAAAGCGGCCCGGTCTTTGAAAACCGGGCCGCTCATTTGCGATATGGGCAATAAAGCTCTACATGGGGCGTTCAGCCAACCCGGCATTGCGCTCAATAAGCGATACGGCGCGAGCGATACGGCGGCCCTCAGTGGACTCTCTGGACAGTTCACGCTCAAGCGAAGTAATGCCCTTGATGACGGTGGAATGACGGCGATTGAATTTTTCACCGATTTCTTCCAGGGTCATCTCCGTATGTTTGCGGGCCAGATAGAATGCGGTGTTGCGTCCGACCACACATTCCTTGCGGCGTGAGCGCGAAGCCAGCTGGCGCTCGTTAAGGCCGTAACTTTCGCAAACAAGGCGCAGGATTGTGGAAAAGTCGGGTCCACAAGCCACGTCAGCGTACTGGCTCAAAACTTCCATGGCCAGATCAACATTCAACCCACAGTTCAGCAGGCGGGCCTTGAAGATAAGGCTGTTGAGGCAGGATTCCATCTGGCGCACGTCGCCCGTCAGGCGGCTGGCGAGCAGGTCACAGACCGAGTCGGGCAAAAGCACCTGAAATGTTCTGGCCTTGCGCCCAAGAATATCACAGCGCATGTCCTTGGTAGGTCGGCCCATGTCGGTCAGAATGCCGGAGCAGAAATGCGACACAAGCTGGCTGTCCACTTTTTGCAGTTCGCGCGGTGAAAAAGAAGAGGTAAAAATGGCGCGGCCGCCTTTGGCCTGAAGGCTTTTAACAACAGCCAGGGCCATATCCTGCATTTTTTCCTTACCCTGGAAAAAGTGCACGTCTTCCATCAGGAGCACATCCAGTTCACGGAAGCGGGCCTTAAAGCCTTCAATGTCTTGCGCCCGCAAGGCCGTGACAAAACGCGAGGCAAATTCTTCGGCTGTAAGATAGCCCACGCGGGCATTGGTGCCTTCTTCGCTGATGGCGCGCCCCACGGCCTGGGCCAGATGCGTTTTGCCCAGCCCCGAAGTGGAATTTACAAAAAGGGTGCGCACACAGCCACTGCTGCGGCTCACATCCTGCGCGGCGGCAACAGCCATATTGTTGGTGGGCCCTACCACAAAATCGGCAAAGGAGTATCGCCAATTTTGCATATCACGATACACGGCTACAGACGCAAGCGGCAGAGATGCCTGGCGCGGCACCCGGGCCGGAGCCATAAAAGACGCAACGGCAGAAGGCGCAGAAGCTGAGGCATCAGCTTTAGCAGCAGGTCTTTTTTGCATACTACTTTGTTTTTCTTCAACAATCTCTACGTCTGCACTTTGCCCGGCTGCCTCGATACGCACATCGACCTGCTCCGGCTCAAGGCCGAGAACAGGCGCGGCAGCCTCACGCAATGAGGCAAGCATCATGCTTTCCAGCCTGCCAGCCACGTAAGCGTTGGGTGCCACAAGGTGCAGCCCGCCTTCATGAACAGTAGCGTGCAGAGGAGCAATCCAAACCTTGAAAAGGCCGGATTTAAGCATTTTTTTGAGATTTTCAGAAATTTCAGCCCATTTATCTCGCATGCCGCCTTGTAGCCCAAAATCCGGGCGGCGGGCAATTGATGAATAAAGGCTGTTTGGGGCGGAGGCGGCTTTTGCTTTCCCCAATTGCCATTCCTGTTAATTGTCAGAAATGTTTTATTTTTTTCTATTTGACAGCCCGTGTGGCCGCCCTGAAAAGCCTTAGCCCGTAAGGAGCGGGATAATAGACTTTATTATATGCACAAAATAACATTATTTTATCAACAAATTTAAAACATGTTTACTCCGTTTTTCTCATGTATGCTCCATTTTTTATCCATGCACGCCAAAAGTTCCGAACTATAAGGACGCATTGATTGTCAAGGGGGAAAAAAGATTTTTTCCTTTTTTTCTCCCCTGCGTAAATCGGCCGCGCAAGGGCAAATACAGCGAGGCAACCGCAGACAGCACTCCATCCATATTCACAACAGGACGACCATCACTGCCTGCGTGCTTCAGCCGTCAGATGCCGTCCCTGCCCATACGCCACCTCTGGGGGCAACAACACCCCTGCCCTGCAAAAAACTGTTTTCAAGGTCCGGAAGAAGCAGAAACGACCTCTTGCCCGGCTTCTTCTCCAGCGCCCCGGCAAACAGGCTTACAGGCCTGCCTTGCCAACAGCAAAGAGCCTCCCGGGACAGTCCCGGAAGGCTCTTGATCTTTGCGCCTCAAGCAGCGCCATTTTATTCTTGGCTCCCACCGTCCACACAGGACGGCGTGCATGAAGCCATGTACCGGCATTCAGCCAGAGCAAAATGCGTTACCAGTGCTCTGCAATTGCGCAGACAAGCATTCGCCACGAAGATGCGGGCGAGCTGGTTGCGCTGTTAAATACCGAAACGGGCGCCGCAAAAAATCTTGAAAACTCTGTTTTCAAGATAAAGCGTTCTAGAAGCCGTAACGCAGGCCGATCATAAATTCATTGTTGTAGGGACGGTTGCCCACTTCGTACTTGACGCCGCCCACAGTGGAGCTGACTTCGTTATAACCGAGGCCCACGAAGCGGTACGAAGCGTCAAGGGTGAAGCTTTCGTTGATGTCGTAAGACACACCGGCGCCCAGGTTCCAGGCAAAGTTGGTGAAGCGGTCGTCAGCTTCAAACTTGTTGCCGTCTTTGTCCTTGAAGGTGTAGCCGGTGTAGTTGAAGGCCAGGCCGAGACCGCCGCCCACGTAAGGGGTAAACGCGCTATCGTTGCGGAAGTCCCAGAAGAGGTTGGCGAACAGGGTGGAGTTATTCCAGACGCCCTTGACATCACGCAGGTTCGAGCCGCCGTCGCTCCAGCTTTTTTCGCTGTTGCCGCGCAGGGCGAATTCGATTTCAGCGCGCAGGGGCAACATCTGCTGGGGCCAGAAGTCATAGCCCAGGGCCATAGCGCCGCCAAGGGTGAACTGGTTGTAGTTGTCGACCCCGCTACCGGCCAGACCACTGGAACGTTCCATCTGTCCGGTGCTCTGGATGCTCATAAGGAATTTGGGGGCCAGGTACATGCCGGTGCCTTCGGCAGCGGCCAGCCCGGGAAGGGCAAGCGAAAGGGCAAGCGCCATAGCGACTATAAAACGTTTCATGACAGTCCTCCTAGTACTTTCCCTCATTTTTTTTGCGAGGGCAGCCTCAAATCTGGTTTATTAGCTAGAAAATGTCAATAAATTTTCTATAATTCCTCTCAAGTATACGCGCACATCAAGGATTTGCGGCCAGGCGCAGGGCCGCCACGCGCACCTGATGAACACAAAATAAATTTGCAGAAAGAGCATTGAAAACAGTCAGGTGGAATGCAAAGGAAAAATAAAAAACCGGTTGTGAGAAACCGGCCCAAGGGCGCATCAGCAAGGTGATTGCTTGGCGCAGGCATTTCGCGCACAGGGAAGACGCGGCCCCGTTGGCCGTGCTGCGGCATTTTTTACTGGGGAAAACCGGATTGTTTTTTTACCATAAGCCAGGTCTGTATGGGCAGGCGTTTTTCCGTCCAGTGCGCCTTATATCCCATGCGGGGTCCCGTAACCGGCCCCATGTCGTAACGCGAGGCATGTTCCTCACACAGCCAGGCGACCTGCTCAAGCTGCAACAGATTGCCTATGCCGGCATCCTTCCAGTTGCGGTCATAACTGAACTGTTGCCCACGATATATACCGCCTGCCATGCCGCCAAAAATAAAACCCACGTCCCGGCCCTCATGACGGGCAAACATGACGCGCGCGGCCCGCGCCGGGGCCAGACGACGCAGCATGGCCGCATAGAAACTGCGTGCAGGCTCTTCAGTCATGCCGCATTGCCCCTGGCCCTTCCAGCTTTCTTCTTCCACGGCCAGCATGCGGGCAAGCACGGTACGCGCCTCGTCCGCCGAAGCCGGAACATGCCGCTCGCACACGATGCCCCGCTCTCCGGCACGTCTGCTGCCTTTGGCAAGTTTGGCCCTGTGGTTGGCGGAGCGCCGGGACAAAAAACCATCCAGGCCGCCATCCAGAGAGGCCGCACACTGTACGGTTTCTGAATGCATGAAGAAATCAAAGCTGCGGCCAAAGGTCTGCAGAAGACGGCGCGGCGTTGCGCCGCCCGGCTGTAAGCCGCTGATGACAATGCGCGGAAAATATGGGTGGTACATGGCGGCCAGATCACTCATGGCGCGGGCCAGCATATCCACGGCGTGGGGACCCAGCAGGGGCGAACTGAAAAACCACAGCGTGTCTATGGGAGTCAGCAGTACCGATTCTGCGGAAAAAACCTGCTCCGCCAGCACCAGCACGCTGTCCACAACACGCCCCGGCTCATGCCACACCATGAGCTGCCGTTCGGGGGCAAAAACTTCGTGAAAAGAAAGCTGCCAGGCCGGGAGGCAGCAAAAAGGATCTGCCTGCCCTGAATACAGGGCGGCCCGCTGCCAGCCCTCGTGGTTTTCAAGTTCTTGAAACGCGAGCTTTCGCATCTGGCGTGCATCAGGTGTCTGCAAGGCCGCCTCTTACCCTACTTCACTTCTGTAGGGCACTGCTCGCCCCGGCTGGCATAGAAAAACCAGCCTGCGCCCGGATCCTGTGTGCGTTCAAAGCAAAAATCACCGGCAGCGCGCCACAGAACGGCAGGCGCCGTGGTGGCAAAGGCCGCGCTCACGGCAACAGCCTGCGGATCCTGCCCTGCCAGAACCTTGATGGCCTGGGCAACGCCCTCAAAATAGCGGCTCGAAGACGGGAGCATGTTGCTTATAACAGCGCGCTCCACTACCCCGTCGTTATCCAGAAAAAAGGTGGCGGTCACGCCATCCTCCAGGGTGCATATCTTTATCTGCCCCTGGTCCTGCACTGTCACCGAACCGGCAGGAAACACGCTCATCCACCTGGCCTTGAAGTCCTTCCACATCGGGCTGCCGTCGTCCGCCAGAGCGGGAAGCGCCAGAAGCGCAAAAAAAATGCAGAGCAAAAGTTTTTTCATAACAAAAACTCCTTTGCGGCAAATTCGTACTTTCCTGATGGGCAACGCGCCAGATGCCCTGTGCCGGACGCCCGCGCGCCCTGTTTTCTATAATAGGTGAGCATGCCGTTAATGAAAAGCCCTCTTTTACAAGACATTGTACAAAGCTGTCGGCCATGCTCCGGCAGTAAAAATCCCTTTCCGCGAGGCCTCTTGTTTTTCAACCCGTTTTGGCCGAAACTGAAGATAATCCGCCTGCCGCCACCGCGCCGCAGACGCAGCATCCCACCGCAAGGAGAAATCCGCCCGCCATGTCCAAGCCCGATCATCCCCCGGTCTGTTTTCCCATTACCCTTACCCGCATCAACCGTCTGGGCAGATATGAGGTGGACGACCTGCTCCTGCGCGAAGAAGCCTATAATCTCATATGCAACGGAAAAACCGTGGCCTGTCTGCACTGCATGCCCGACAAGCTTGAAGAACTGGCCGTGGGCAGGCTTTTTACCCTGGGACTGTTGCAGGATGCCCGGCAGATACGCTCTCTGAGCATTTTACCCCCCGCGGCGTCCCGCCCGCAGGCTGCCACAGATGCCAAGGGTACGGCGGTCAAGCTTCGTATGGCCGCCGCGCCCGATCAGCCCCCAGCAGGCAGCATGACCGTGACCCTTGATCCCCCGCCGCCCCCTGCACCCGCGCCTGAAGAGGACATATGCCTGGCTGCCGACAGGGTTCACGAATTGCAGACGGAATTTGAAGAACACTGCAATCTCTACCGTCTTACCGGTGCAGCCCACAGTTGCGCTCTGGCCGATTCTTCCGGCGTTCTGCTTTTCTATGAAGACATCGCCCGCCATAACGCCCTGGACAAACTTATCGGGGCCATGCTGCTGCGCGGCATCGGGCCACAGGGCAAGCTCATCATTTTCAGCGGCAGACTGGCGCTGGACATGCTGGAAAAGTCCGCAGCCTGCGGCGTGCGTCTGCTGGTGGCCCCCGGCGCTCCCTCACTGGCGGCAGTGGAACTGGCAAGGGCCGTCAACATTTCCATTCTGGGTTTTGTGCGCCAGGGCAATATCAATATATACACCTGTCCGCACAGGATTGCCTGACATGTCGCACTGCCCGTATTCCCCGGCCACTTCCGCGCAGGGTATGCTGCCCCTGGAAAAAGCGCTGGCAGCCCTGCTGGCCTGCGCCACCCCGGTGAAACAGACCCTTTCGCTTCCTCTGTTGGAGGCCGACAGACGGATATGCGCGGCAGACATATATGCCGGGCTGCCGCAGCCGCCGTTTGACCGTGCGCAGGTGGACGGTTACGCCGCGCGCAGCGCCGACCTTGCCGCTGCAAACCCGGAAGCTCCGGCCACCCTGCAGGTGACCCAATTTCTCTATGCGGGCAGCGGACCGGGTATGCCGGTGCGGCCCGGCCAGGCAGCGCGCATAACCACCGGAGCCATGCTGCCCCCCGGAGCCGACTGCGTGATATGGCAGGAAGATACCGACAGGCGCGGCCACAGCATCAGCGTGCGCCACAGCCTCGCGCCCGGGCGCAACTGTCATGCCCAGGGGCGCGATGTAAGCCCGGGGCAACTGCTTGTGGGCAGGGGTGACACGCTGCACAGCGGCACCCTCGGCCTGCTGGCCGGTCAGGGGCATACCCATGTCCCCGTATACGGCAGTCCTGCGGCAAGCATGCTCGCCACGGGCGATGAACTGTACCCGCCAGGCCTGCCGCTGCCCAAGGGAGGCATCTACAATACCAGCGCCACCTTGCTGGGCGTACGCCTGCAACGGCTCGGCGCGCATATTGCCGACATGCGGGTCTGCCCCGATGACGACGCGCTCTTGTTGCAGCATATGGAAGACCTGCTGCCCCGCAGCGCCCTTGTCATCACCACCGGTGGCGTCTCGTGGGGGCCGCGCGACCTTGTGCCACGGCTGGCGGCCAGACTCACCGCCCGTCACGGCGGCCGCCTGCTTTTCCGGGGGCTGAGCATGAAGCCGGGAACCATGACCCTGGGCGCGGTTGTGGGCAAGACCATCCTGCTCGGCCTTTCGGGAACCCCCGTGGCTGCCGCAGCAGCCTTTGAGCTGCTGGCCGGGCCGCTTATCAAAAAGCTCTCCGGCCGCGCCCGTTATGGTCTGACCCGGCAACGCGGCATCATGAGCAACGACTTCGGCACATGCCGTAAAGACTCGCGCCGCCTTGTCATGGCGCGGCTTGAGGGTACTGACGTTTTTCTGCGCCCCCGCGGCGAAGGCGTGGGGCAGCCTGCCCTGCGCGACGACTGCAACTGCTTTGTGGACATTCCCGCCGGATGCCCGCCCCTGCGGCGTGGAGACGAGGTGGATGTCATCCTGCCGTAACGTGCCGCCGCAAAAATATCTTCCTGTAGCGCACATTCCGGGCGCTGTGGCCTGACCCGCGCGTGCCTCGCGGGCAATCACCGATGCGGCTGGCGCCAGATCCGCGTATTCCGGTCTTCTTTATTCCGGGAGTCTGACCGGCGGCTCCCGGATTTCTGACATCATCAGACCTTATTAGTAAAAACTGCTATTGCACGATCTTGCCATACAGACTAGCATATAGGCCTGTTATATAAAAAAGCGTGAATCCGGGCTTGCCCCACGTGCTCTCCCAACAGCCGAAAACTGCGAGAAAGAACATGCCCCATCACAAGGAACCTCTCAGCCCGCGCACTGCCGTGTGCCACAGCAGATACCGCGATGCGGAAAAGCACCACGGCGTGTGCCTTTACTGCGCCATCGGGTGCGGACTGAACATATATACCTGCCAGGGCGAAGTCGTCGGCGTGGAAGGCGATGACGAAAGCCCCGTAAACCGGGGCCGTCTTTGCCCCAAAGGGTCGAACACCCTGCAGATGCTGCGCAGCCCCCACCGTGTCGCCACGGTGCGCTATCGCGCGCCCTATGCCACCCAATGGGAAGACCGCCCGATGGACTGGGCCATGGACCGTATAGCCCGGCTCGTGAAGGTCGCCCGCGATGCCGGTTTTCAGGAAAAAAATGCGGCAGGCATGACCGTGAATACCTGTCACAGCATCGCCTCTCTCGGCGGTTCCGCCAGCGACAATGAAGAGAACTACCTGATGAAAAAGCTCTTCACCGGCGGCCTCGGCATGCTGGATGTCGAAAACCAGGCCAGGCTCTGACACTCCGCATCCGTGCCCGGTCTGGGCGCGTCATTCGGCTTCGGCGCTTGCACCAACTTTCCGCGCGACATGCGCAACAGCGACTGCATCCTTGTCATGGGTTCCAACATGGCAGAATCCCATCCCGTTGGTTTTCAATGGGTCATGGAAGCTAAAGAGCGCGGCGCAACCCTCATTCATGTAGATC
Organism: Desulfovibrio sp.; assembly: GCF_019424165.1. Classification (GTDB taxonomy): domain Bacteria; phylum Desulfobacterota; class Desulfovibrionia; order Desulfovibrionales; family Desulfovibrionaceae; genus Desulfovibrio. The sequence continues at coordinate 14,945 of NZ_JAHZAA010000032.1, forward strand.
CGCGCTTTACCCGTACTTCGGCTGTGGCCGACCATCACATAAGCATCAGGCCCGATTCGGACCTGGCCTTTCTTGGCGCGCTTATCCATCTTATCCTGAAGAAAAACGGCTGGTTTTCTGATTTTGTCAGCCACTACACCAATGCCTCCACCCTGGTGAGCGAAAAGTTTTCCTTTGATGAAAACACGGGCCTTTTCGTGGGCTTCAATCCGGCAACACGCGCCTACGATCAGCAGCCGGACGCCTGGGAATATGAGCTGGATGAACAGGGAATGCCCAAAAAAGACCCGACCTTCCAGCACCCGCGCTGCGTTTTGCGCGTGCTTGAAAAACAGTACGCAGGCTATACGCCCGAAAAAGCTGCTGAAACCTGCGGCTGTAGCCCCGAAGACGTGGAACTGGTAGCCGACCTGCTCATGAGCAATTCCGGGCCGGAGCGTACTTCGGTCATGGCCTATGCCCTGGGCTGGACACAGCACACCAGCGGCGTGCAGATCATCCGGGCTGCGGGCATCATCCAGCTACTGCTCGGCAACGTGGGGCGGCCGGGCAGCGGTATTGTCGCCCTGCGCGGGCATGCCAACGTACAGGGCGCCACAGACATTCCCACCCTGTTCAACAATCTGCCCAACTACATTCCGCAGCCCAAGGCCATTGCCGAACACGCCACCCTGAAAAACCTGCTGGAATACGGACACGGCCTGAGTGGCCGCAGAGGCAGGGAAGAAAGCGGACTGTGGCGGCAAGAGGGACTCAAGGGCGCATGGGCGGCCATGCCCTCCTACATGGTCAGCCTGCTCAAGGCCTGGTACGGCGATGCCGCCACCGCAGACAACGAGTACTGCTACCAGAACCTGCCAAAAATGCAGAAGGACGAATCCGAACAGATCTTTTTTAAAGAGGCCCTGCAAGGCACCGTGCGGGGGATGTTTGTTTTCGGGCAAAACCCGGCAGTAAGTTCGCCCAACTCCGGTTTTCACCGCGAAGCCATGCGCAGGCTGGACTGGCTTGTGGTGGTGGACGCCTTTGAAACCGAAAGCGCCGCCGTATGGTACGCCGACCCCAACGGACCCGGCCCGGAGACTGTGGGAACCGAAGTTTTTCTGCTTCCTGCCGCCCTGGCTATGGAAAAAGGCGGTTCGGTTTCCAATACCGAACGGCTGGTACAGTGGCATGAGCCTGTTCTGGAGGCTCCGGGCGACAGCAGGTCCGACCTCTGGTACGTCTACCAGCTCGGCAAGCGGCTCAAGGCCCTTTACGCCGATTCCACCGAGGAGAAAGACAAGGCCCTGCAACAGCTTACCTGGGACTATTGCAAACCCGGCGAAGACGAGCCGGACCCCGAGCTGGTGCTGCGCGAAATGAACGGATTCAATACCGCCACGGGCGAGCACCTCAAGGCCACAGGCCAGCTTGCCGCCGACGGCTCCACCGCCTGCGGCTGTCGCCTTTACTGCGGCGTCTACCCCGCGCCGGGACAAAATCTTGCCAAACGGCGCGGCACCATCGGTGATGAAGAAAATTTCTATCCCGACTGGGCCTGGGCCTGGCCTGGCAACTCGCGCATTCTCTATAACCGCGCTTCCGCCGATCCAGAGGGTAAGCCCTGGTCCGCGCGCAAGGCCATCATTCAATGGGATGCCAATGCCGGACGCTGGAAAGGCGCAGACGTACCCAACTATGTGCTCAACAAGGCTCCGGACTATCGCCCAACACCCGAAAGCAAAGGTATGGACGCCATACCGGGTGATGCGCCCTTCACCGTGCATTTCGACGGCCTGGGCTGGCTGTTCGCGCCATTCGGCCTTTCCGACGGCCCCATGCCCGTACACTATGAGGCCCTGGAAACCCCTGTGCGCAACACTATGGCCGCACAGCAGATATCCCCATCGACCACAATCATTGAAGATTCGCGCAATGCCATCGCCGCGCAGGGTGATCCCCGCTATCCCGTCATTCTCACAAGTTACCGGGTAACGGAACAGTTTGTGGCAGGCGTTATGACGCGGCGCTCAAGCTGGATCAACGAGCTTCAGCCCAGCCTGTTTTTTGAAATGGACCCGGAACTGGCCGCAAGCCTTGCCCTGCGCAATCTGGACTGGGTCATTGCCGAAAGCAGGCGCGGCTCCATCGAGGGCCGGGTTCTGGTCACTCCACGCATGCAGCCGCTCATGGTCTGCGGCAACAAGGTGCATGTGGTGGGCGTACCCATGCATTTCGGCTACAAGGGCGAAGTGACGGGAGATTCCGTCAATGTGCTTACGGCGCTGTCTCTCGGCCCCAATTCGGACATTGCCAGCGTCAAGTCCATTGCCTGCCGCATCAGGCCCGGCAGGCTCACGGCCCGCAGCGAACACAAGGATGATTTCAAAGACGCCTACGCGCCGCTGCCGGACGCCCCCATGAGCAAGGTCCCCTGGATATGTAAGCCTGAAGGGAGGCTCGACTATGACAACTGAGACGCGCCTTCCACAAAAGCCCCGCGGTTTTGCACAGCGCCTGCTATATCCTTTCAGGCGCGGCACAGGACCGGCGATGCAGGAGCCGGTAGGCTTTTTTACCGACACCTCGGTATGTATCGGCTGCAAGGCCTGCCAGGTGGGCTGCAAGCACTGGAACATGCTGCCGGGCCTTGAGCCGCGGCTTTCGGGCCGCAGCTATGACAACACACTGGAACTTTCCGCCCGCACATGGCGGCATGTAAAGTTCGCCGAGGTCATTGATACCGATATTCCGGCCAACAACCGCCAGGGCCTGCACTGGCTGCTTGCCAGCGACAGTTGCAAGCATTGCGACGACGCCCCCTGCCTGCGGGCCTGCCCCACGGGGGCGCTCATCCGTACCGAAGTGGGCGGCGTGTACCCGCAGTCAGACATCTGCAACGGCTGCGCCTCATGCGTTGCGGCCTGCCCCTTTGGCGTTATTGCCAGAAACGAGGAAAGCGGCCACTCGCACAAATGCACCTTCTGCCTTGACCGCGTGCGTGACGGACTGCAACCGGCCTGTGCCAAAACCTGCCCCGCCGCTTCCATACGCTTCGGCAGACTTGAAGACATGCGCAATGCCGCCCGCAACCGCCTCGCCCATCTGCGGGCGCAGGGCGTGAGCAATGCCCGCCTTTATGGCCTTGAACCCACAGAAAACTACTCGTCCCTGCACAATATTTTCCTGCTGCTGGACAGGCCCTCCACCTATGGCCTGCCCGAAACGCCCCTGCATCCCGCCCGCCGTCTCAAGGGCGACTATATCCGCGCTGCCGCCGGAGTGCTTCTCGGCATTGCCATACTGGGCGCGTCAGTCATTTTCGGAGGTGTCCTGTAATGCAAACCACCACGCAAAACGCACAAAGCGCTCTGTCGCAAAAGACCTCACGGTCATACAGTCAGGACTATTCCGGTGATATCATCCCCCACCTGCCCCCCTGGGGAAACATGACAGTCGTTGATGTGTGGCTCAACAATGCCGCTCTTGGGCTTTATACCGTCACAACCTGCGCCCTGCTGCTGCGGCCGGTGACCTTCGGCATTCTGGCACAGCCCGCCTTTGTGCTGGCCTGGCTGCTTCTTGTGGCCGACCTCGGCCTGCTTGTGGCCGACCTGGGCGACCCCACGCGCTTTCACCACATGCTGCGCACCTGCCGCCCCACCTCGCCCATGTGGGTGGGTGTATGGGCCTTGACCCTTTCGGCGGCAACCATGCTCATACCGGCCTTATGGGGCCTTATGGGGCTGCTCACCGGTTTCAAGGTTCTGTCGCCGGCCAACTCCGCCAGTGTCATGTCTTTTATGGGTTCGGAAGCGGGAGTACGCGTGCTTGTGCTCTTTCTGGGCCTTGGCGGCATCTGCGCTGCTGCTGGCCTTTGCTACAAGGGCGTGCTTTTTTCGGCCACGTCCCGTCCTGTATGGCGCAAAGCCCGCTGGTTTTCCGCCTATCTGACCAATGGCGGCATATTGCTTGGCTGCGCCCTGTTCACGGCTATGGGCATGGCCCTGCACCTGACCAATGGCCTGCAAAGGCTCTTTCCTGCCATGCTCGCCATGCTTGTCATCGACATGCTTCTGCTTGAGCTGCACCTGCGGCCTGCCCTGAAAGACGGCTCAAGCCCCTTGCAACGCCGCAATCTCGGCACTGCCACAGCCCTGAACGCGGTGGCCTTTGCCTGCCTGCTTGCCGTTACGGCCGGAATAACACAGCCTGCTCTTGTGGCCGTGGCCACGCTGTGCATCGCAGCCTCTGCCCTTATGGGCCGCCACAGCTTTGTGCTGCCCATGCGCGGCGTATAGCGCGGTTACACGCTGCGGCCGTTCCGGCATCTGCGCTGGCAGGGCCGCAAGGCGCCGCCTGAATACTGCGAAAATGCATGTCGCAAGGTAAAGCACGCTCAGTTGCAGATTGCCCGGTACATTCCCGACAGCAAGCCCCTTCGCCTGAACGGAGGGGCTTTTCATTACAGACACGTTACACTTTCCCCGCTTGCGCTCTTTCCCAGAGCATTTCACCGTTGGGAGTATATATTCTCAACGGTGAGGATACGCTCGTTACGGCGCTCAACCGGGAAAATAAATTGCGTTTGCGCCTTCACAGCGGGACTGCACACACAGGCGTGGAGCAATTTAAAAAAGTACATTGCTCTGACGGGCAGCCGGGCGCGTTTGCTTTGTGCCGCCGCGCTTGCGGGCAAGCCCGTCGCCATGACGCCGCACAACGCACAAGGCCGCATAGCGGCCATGACCGGGCCTGAAAGAGCGCCCCAACGCCCCGAAATATGAAAATAAATACATAAATAAAATTCATACTTGCATCGCATGTTTTTTTACTTTAGTATTATCTGAATATCACATCAAACAGCGTGGCACCATGTTATTCTCTTCAGAATGACCTCAACAGCGTGCTACAGCTTCTGTAGATTCAGCGCTATCCAAGGTCGCATCTTAAAAGAATCTTCATGCATATCTGAAAAAATAACTTTTTTCATTATGTAACATGTGTAAAAGAGTTATACTGCATTTACATATATATATTGCAGCATGGCGCAACAGAAATGTGAATGACATAGATTTTCCGTCCCGGCCTGTATTCTCGACCTTGAACAGACCGAAGGCCGAAAACAAAGGAGTCAAAACACAATAGAGTAACAAATTTTCTCTGCACAGCATGCTGTTTTGTTCTCACAATACTTTTTATAACACTTTATGGAAGTTCGGTTTGTACCGAGGAGGCGTTCATCTGTTGGTGCCGTCAACGCTGATGACTCCAGCAAGTTCGTTTTGACGATCAATCATTATCGTCCTTCCATATACTCGCCCGGTTACGGGCTACACCCGCGACATTTTTATGCCACGGCAGAAGGAGGGTATATGGCAAAAATTTCCATCCAAAACATTTCTAAAGTCTTCGGCCCACAGCCTGACCAAGCGCTTGAACTGGCCGCCGAAGGCGCTTCACGCGCGGACATTCTGCGAAAAACCCGCACCACGGTGGCCCTGCGCGACATATCCCTTGACATTACCGACAGCGAACTGCTTGTCATTATGGGGCTTTCCGGCAGCGGCAAGTCTACCTTGCTGCGCTGCCTCAACGGACTGATCATGCCCAGCACCGGACGCATTCTTGTGGACGACGCGGATATAACCACAATGAATGCCAAAGGGCTGCGTCATGTGCGTCAGCGCTGCTTCGGTATGGTGTTTCAGAATTTTGCGCTTTTTCCGCATCGCACGGTATTGCAGAATACTGCCTTCGGCCTTGAGGTCATGGGCGTATCTGAAACCCAGCGCCTGAAAAAAAGCGAAGAAATGCTTGAGCGTGTCGGCCTTTCGCAGTGGAAAAACTCCTACCCCGGCGAACTTTCCGGGGGCATGAAGCAGCGTGTGGGTCTGGCCCGCGCCCTGGCCCTTGAGCCGGAAGTGCTGCTTATGGATGAAGCCTTCAGCGCTCTTGACCCCCTTATCAGGCAGGAAATGCAGGACGAACTGCTATCGCTGCAAGAAGACATTCAGAAAACCATTGTTTTCATCACTCATGACCTTAATGAGGCCTTCAAGCTTGGCGACCGCATTGTTCTGCTGCAGGACGGAGCCGTTGTGCAGACCGGAACCCCTGAAGAAATCCTTCAGGCCCCGGCCAACGACTATGTGGCCCGCTTTGTCGCCTCGGCCGATGCCTCGCAGGTACTGACCGCAGCCAGCGTCATGAAGCGCTCTGAAGATACCGCGGTGCTTGGTCTGGACGGCCCGCGCGCTGCCTTGCGCAAAATGCGCGTACACTCCATTGCTTCGCTTTTTGTGCTGGACCGTCACCGCCGGTTTGTGGGCATTCTTAACGCCGATGAGGCCGAAGCCCTGATCAGCGAAGGTCGTTCAGATCTTACTGAAATAACCCGCACAGATATCGTGACTGTCACGCCCGACACCCCGGTTACCGAGCTTGTGCCGCTCATGGCCGAACTGCCCTATCCGCTGGCTGTGGTAGACAACCGCCGGCGTTTACAGGGCGTTATCGTACGCGGGCTGTTGCTGGGCGCGCTGGTGGAGCACAATGACAGGAGAGGCGCGCATGCTGCCTAGACTACCGCTGGCCGGTTATATTGACAGCGGCGTGGAGTTTCTGGTGGAGCAGTTTTCCGGTGTTACCCGCGCCGGGTCTGCCATCATGCTTGCCCTGCTGGACCGCTTTGAAGATTTTCTGCTGTTGCCGCCCCCGTGGCTCTTTATTCTGCTTCTGGCGGCTCTGGCCTGGTGGGTGACACGCCGCCCGGGGCTGCCTGTATTCGTGACTCTGGGCTTTGCCCTTTTGTGGAATCTGGGGCTGTGGACGCCCACCATCAGCACGCTGGCCCTTGTGCTTTCGGCCACCCTGCTTTCCGTGCTGGTAGGTGTACCCTGCGGTATTCTTGCGGCCATGTACCCCATGGTGCGCAAAATTGTCATGCCCGTGCTGGACGTCATGCAGACCATGCCCGCCTTTGTCTATCTTATTCCGGCCATTCCTTTTTTTGGCATCGGCAAGGTCAGCGCGGTGGTGGCCACGGTCATCTTTTCAGTGCCTCCGGCCATACGCTTTACCTGCCTGGGCATACAGCAGGTTCCCCGCGACCTTGTGGAATGCACCGAAGCTTTTGGCGCAACACGCATGCAGCGCCTGTATAAACTGGAGCTGCCCCTGGCCATGCCCACCATTGTGGCAGGCGTAAACCAGACCATCATGCTGGCCCTTTCAATGGCCGTCATCGCGGCCATGATCGGCGCGCGCGGCCTGGGCGGCGAGGTATGGAAGGCCATTCAACGCCTCAATATCGGCATGGGTTTTGAAGCGGGGCTTGGTATCGTTATTGTTGCCATCACCCTTGACCGCCTTTTCCGCGCGTTGGCGCAAAAAAGTTCCGGTAACGCCCATTAGGGCAGACTGGGTTTGAAAATATGCATTTTCAAACGCGTGAGGACACTCACCCGATATTACCCCGCCCCGTACGGGACCACCGCGGTTTGCCTGCAAACCTTGCGGCCACCGGCTGAAGCTGCGCTATGCCGCAGCGAGGCCCTGCCGCAAACAAGGCGGGCAAGACTGTTTTTCAACAGCCTGTAAACAGTATTTATGCCCACGCTGTTGTTACTGTATACCGGCCGTGCGCGGCGACAGGACGGGCAACCATGCCCGTAGCCGCGCCAGCCGTACAGATGCCGCTACTGTGACCGGCATAAGGAAAACCTTGTAAAAGGAGGACCAATGAAACTTCGCATACTGACTCTCGCCGTGGCCTTTGCCCTGCTGCTTTCTGCAGGAGCTATGGCCAAAGATAAAAAAGAAGATAAAAACCTTCAGTTTGTTTACGTTGAATGGGACTGCGCCAATGCTTCGAGCCATCTGGCCAAAGCAGTGCTTGAAGACAAGCTGGGCTATACAGTGGAACTGCTGCCCGTGACCCAGCCCATCCTCTGGACAAGTCTTGCCACCGGCGATGCCGATGCCATGGTGACCGCATGGCTGCCCGACACCCACAAAGACATGCACAACAAGGTCAAAAACAATGTGGAAGTGCTTGGCAAGCTTACGGGTGGCGCGCGCCTTGGCCTGGCCGTACCGGACTATGTAACGCTGAAATCCGTTGAAGAGCTCAAGGCCAATGCCGGCAAGTTCAAGGGCCGCATCGTCGGCATCGACCCCGGCGCGGGCGTCATGCAGCTTACGGAAAAGCTGATGAAAGACTACGGCATTGACAATATGGAACTGATGGAAGGCAGCGATACCATTATGACCTCCAGCCTGGCCGACGCCATACGCAACAAGGAATGGATTGTGGTGACGGCCTGGTCGCCTCACTGGATGTTCGGCCGCTGGGACATGCATTACCTTGAAGACCCCAAGGGCAGTCTCGGCAGCGAAGAGGGTATCTATAATGTGGCGCGCAAGGGCCTCAAGGAAGACCACCCCGCCGCCCATGCCTTTTTGTCAAAATTCGCCTACGCCAGTCCCGAACAGTTGCAGCAGCTCATGGCCTGGAATCAGGAAAAAGGCGCGGACCCCATGAAAAACGCCCGCCGCTTCATGCAGGAGCATCCTGAGCTGGTGGAAGCCTGGCTGGCAAAGTAACTGAAACAAATTACAGATTGCCGCAACCAGCAGCCGCTGTTGCAAAAAGTCCCCCGGCATCAATCCGATGCCGGGGGACCTGTACGTTATGGGCAGCCGGAGCGCCCTGTGAGGCGGAACAGTCAAGCTGCGTCTGCGCCTTTAATTCCGTAACAGATCACTACGTTCTGCTGCGGGTACTCAGGCCTGCTTCATACTGGTAATAAGCTTGCTCAGGCGGTTGGCCTGCTGCGCCAGCTCTTCCACCGCGCTGGACGCCTCATTCATGGCCTGGGCCGTCTGACCGGCCATATCATTGACCTGTACAATGGACTGGTTGATTTCCTCACTGGCGGCAGACTGCTCTTCACTGGCTGTGGCAATGGCCCGCACCTGGTCTGCCGTGGTTTCCACATTACTGACGATCTGGCGCAGCGCATCGCCGGACTGGCTGGCAAATCCGGTGGCGGTTTCAACCTCTTCCACTGCCTTGTCCATACCGCTTACGCTTTTGGCGGTGCTTTCCTGAATGGCAGTGATGGCATTGCCCACATCCTGGGTGGAAGCCATAGTTTTTTCGGCCAGCTTGCGCACCTCATCGGCCACCACGGCAAAGCCGCGTCCGGCGTCTCCGGCCCGGGCAGCCTCAATGGCCGCATTGAGGGCCAGCAGGTTGGTCTGGTCCGCAATGTCGGATATGACGCCCATAATGCGGTTAATGGCCTGGGCATGCTCATTCAGCTGGTTCATGTCTTCTTTGAGTACCAGGGAAACCTTATGCACCTGATCAATGCTTTGCAGGGCCTGACGCACTATCTGCGCGCCGTGTTCCGCATTGCCCCTGGTTTCATCAGACATACCCGACGCCAGGGAGGCGTTGCCCGCCACCTCACGCACGGTGGAGTTCATCTCGTTCATGGCTGTGGCCGCCTCGCTCAGGCGGGCCGCCGATTCGGCAGACATATGGTTTGACTGGCTGATGCGGGCCGTAAGCTGGTTGGATGCCGAAGAAATGATAGTAACCACCTCTTCCAGTTGTCCGGCCGCCGCCAGCATGCCGTCACGCCGGGCGCTTTCTGCCTGCTGACGGGCAAGTTCGGCCTGCTCCGTGGCTGCCTGGGCGCGCAGGGTCTGCTCCTCGGCCTCGGCACTCTTCTGGTTGGCGGTTTCAATCATGCTTTGCAGGTTGTGAACCATGTTGAAAAGCGAATTGCGCAGCTCCGCCAGTTCGCCATAAAAATCGCGCGCATCAAGCTGTGCCTCAAGGTTCCCCTGGGCGATCTTGTCCGCCGCTTCCACGATAAGCCGCAGCGGGCGGTTGATGGAGCGTACAATAAACCAGGCCACCGCCAGCATGACGAGGGCGATGACAGCGTAAATAATGGAAACGGAGCGTATGGCCTCGTTGGTTTCTGCAAAAATTTCACTTTCATCCTGAATAACGGCGATCTTCCAGCCAAAACTGGTTGTCAGCACGTTGGCCCGCACGGGTATGCCCTTTATGCTGGTAAGCACAATACCTGACTGGGTTTTGAGCAACTGTTCCAACCCGGGGCTTTGTATGTCCTTGCCGATAATTTTACCGGTAAACTCCTTATCCTTGGGATCACAAATGATGCGGCCTGTGTTTTCCACAAGCAGGAAATAGCCTGTCCGGCCAAAATTCATGGCCTCGAATTTTTCCGAAAGCCCGTTAAGGGAAACATCAACGCCCAACACTCCGCGAAAAACACCACCGCGGTCACGCAGGCTGTGCGTGACGGGGGCCACCAGTTCACCGGAAATGGAAAGATAACTGTCTGACAGACCAACGGCCTTGCCAGAATTCATACGGCTCACATACCAGGCACGCTTGGAGGTATCAAAACCCGCAGGAATGGGACCGTCGGCCATGGATGACCCATAGCTGCCGTCAGGATAGCCCGCATACACTTCAACATAGGACGGGTTCGTCTTGGCCAGCCTGAAAAGAGGTTGGCCCACGCGGGCAGCTTCCGGGTCCAGGGCCGAACGCCTGTAAGCATTTTCAGTGGATGTGTTCTTATAGTTGGGAAACGTGTTTTCCCCTTCAATGAGCAGTTCATCAGTGGCCAAAAAGGCAAGGTTACGTTCAGCTTCGTTAATAAAACCTTCAACATAGCTGCCCATGAGTTCTAATTGCTCTCCGGAGGCCGTCAGATACGACTCTTCGGCAGTGTTGCGCATCTTACTTGTCACATAGGGTATGGTTCCACCGGCCATGATGGCTATCGTCAGCAAGAAACCAAGTATCACCCGCGCCTTTATGGTCATATACCGTTCCTCCTCTGCCTGTACTCGCGTCAGGCAGGCTGGCAGCGTCCCTTTTTGCCGTATGCCTTCGCCATTTCTGTAACTGCTCTCTCTTTCTGAAATCGTCCGGCTGCCCTGTTTCTTAAGATGTCCATAGAAAAAAGAATTTAAAATAGTTTATTATATTTTGAAATAGGTGAGCACTTTAGAGCCGCACAGATCCCGTTGCTGTCACCTAAACAAATCGCATGATGTTTAATTGTAAAAACAGTATGTTAATTGAAAAATAGTACTGAAAAGCCGATATTGTGGTACGGCAGGGGCTGGGTTGCAGCGCATTTTCCCGAGCAACTGGCGGACGGACTTGCCGCTTCCGGTTTATATATAAAAAAAAGACGGTTGACCTGACGTAAAGAGCACTGTACCTAATTTATAGTAATTCCTTTTAACAATAAAAGCCACTGTCTGTCTATAAACTCGGAGCCTGCATGCCCACGCTCACTCATCGCCGCGACCTCGTTGTCCGGGGTATACTCTACATGCTGGCCATGGCCATTCCCACCAGTGTCAGCCTGATCTGCAACGAGCCGGAAGTGCTTGTGCTGGGCGCTCTGGGGGCCTTGTTCGCCCTTTTTATCGCTCCCCGTTACAAGCCGTTGCCGCGCACTCTCTGCATCGGCGCCGGGGGGTTGCTCGTTTGCATGGCTGGCGCGGTGGGTGTGTTTACCCAGGGCAACAATAATCTTGCCCTTATACCCCTGGTCATGTTCAGTTGGCTGGCCGCCCTGCCCAGGCCGGATCAGGCCTACCTCAGCCTTGTCTTTAAAAATATGGGTACAGCAGCCCTGCTGACCCATTTCGGCATGACCAGTTCCATCAGTGCGGTTGCCATCTATATGGCCGGTCTTGCCCTGGGAGCGACCCTGAGCGTGCTGGGCATACGGTTCGGCAGCGGACAGGGCAGCGGCGCAAGCCCTTTTGAAGAATTCAAGGCGTTCAAGCACGGGGCTGTCAACAACCCGCTGTTCGGCATGGCCGTTCCCACTACTGTACTTTTATGCACCTTGGCCGCAGGCGGCCTGCACTTCAGCCATCCGGCATGGGTGGGGCTGACTGTTCTCTTTGTCATGCACAGTGACGGCGCCACCGAACTGCGCCGCATACGCGACCGCGCCCTGGGAACAGTCGGCGGCGTCATTGCTGTCGCTCCCCTTGTATTCTATATTTCACAGCCCCTTCCGCTTGCTGCTTTCGTGATCTGTGCCGCCCTTTTCATCCCCTATGCGCAGGGCGGCCACTACATGCTCTTCAGCTTCATCATTACCCTTATCGTGCTGCTGCTTATCGACATGGCCACATTGCGCATGGGGGGTGATATTTCCCTGCTGAGATGGCGGCTGCTCGACACCATCCTGGCCTGTGGAGGAGTTCTTATATCCAACCTCATATTAAGATTTATAACTTCCAGGCTCAACAGCAACAAAAAACTTGAAGATGCCGTATAAACACAGATGCGGCATACAACAATCTGGCTGCATATCCACATAAAATTGTTGAAAAACATATTATAAACTAAAAATTGATAAATTTATTGCACCCAACACTCAAGACTGATATGTTGTTCGTATGCATTGCCGCCGCCAGCTCTGTCGCCCTGGCAGCCTGACGGTATTTCAAACAAAAACCGCCTCCCACATCAACGGAGCGAGCCGGGGCCGTCATACGCACTCCCGCCAGGGGAGCAATGACGGCCAGCGAGGTACGCCATGCCAGAAGAAACAGACTTTACGAAAACCCTGCACCGCCTGATGCAGGCCATGAATGCCTCCAATGATGCAGAACTGGCCCGCGCCCTGGGCATTACCCCACAATCCATCAGCGGCGCGCGCAAGCGCGGCGAAGTGCCGCCCGCCTGGGTACAGGCCAGCGCCGCCGCAACCGGGGTGAATGCCCACTGGCTGTTTTTCGGCAGCGGGCCAATGCGGCTTCCCGAAGCTGCCGAAGGCGAGTTGCCGTCCACGCATGGCGACTGCGAGGCGGATCTTATACATGTCCCCCTGGCTGAAGCCCGCCTTTCTGCGGGTACGGGCAGCCTGGAAGTCAGCGAGCGCAGTGAAGACAGTTACGCCTTCAGGGGTGATTTTTTGCGCCGCAAGGGCAACCCACGGCGCATGGTGCTCATGCGCGTATCCGGCGACAGCATGGTCCCGGAAATTTTTGACAACGACCTTGTACTGCTGGACAAGGGACAAACTGAAATCAGCCCGGGGCGCCTGTACGCCGTGGGCTTTGAAGACGCCATCTATATAAAGCGTATTGACAAGGTTCCCGGTAAAATCATCCTGCATAGCGTCAATCCCGCCTACCCCCCGGTAAGCCTGGACCTGCGCGGCGACCTTGCCGACCAGTTCAGGGTTATCGGCCGCGTACTCTGGTCAGGTCGCGAATATCGTTAGGGCATTTCATGCTCGTAATGCCCGGCGGGATGCGCACGCAAACTTTACCGCGCAATGGACGCTGGCGCTTTCGCCCAGCGTAAACGGAAATCTCGGGTGCTCAACGTGCCAGAGCAGCTTTGCTGTACCGCTGCTCTGGCGGCTGTACGGGCAGGAGTTCGCCACGAAAGCGCCAACCTGGCAGCGTGTCTGAGCGGTTGAACGCCACAGTGAGCATGGGGCAAGCGTTGCGAACCCCCATGCGCAAAGATAAAATGCTCCAGATGGCGAAAATGCCTCCGCAGGCGCGGCTCAAGCTATTGCGCCGCCCCGGGGCGGCGCGTACACTGCGCGCAATATGGTCTTTTCCAGTAAGGAGTACAGGATGTTGCAAGGTCGTTTGAATTTTTTTGGCGTCATACTGCCCATCATGGCCATTCTGACTCTGCTGTCTTTTTCTTCCAGCGTATTCAGCGCGGAAAAACCCGCAGAAAAACCGGCGATTCAGGCAAGCGGCCAGCCCGGCGGCAACCATGAGCAGGAAAGCCGCGCGGAATCCCAGGAAAAAGATCTGGATGATGAAGCCCAAGCGCCAATCGACAGCCTTTTCAGCCCCGGCTACCAGGCATGCATGGACAGCGCCGCGGGCGTGACCACCGAAATGCAGGACTGCATCAATGCTGAACTGGAACGGCTTGAAAAAATTATCGCCGTGCGGCAGATCGCCCTGCCCCCTGTGCTCGGTGAAGAGAGATGCAAAACACTGCGCGAAACCCTCAC
>NZ_JAHZAA010000033.1 GCF_019424165.1 Desulfovibrio sp.
CCTGTTCTTCAGGCCCTCACGCGGTTACTGCCCGCCAGTTACTTCAACACCTGTTTGCGGACGATTTTTCTGACAGGTGATGTGTGGGAAATCTTCGGTCCGAGTCTGGCCTTTATGGGCCTGCTGGCTGCGGTGTTGCTGGGCCTGGTTTACAAAAATCTTGTAAAAAGGCTGGATGTGTAGGATGGCGCGGCGCTTCACAGGCTTTCATGCAGCCAGAAAAATGGCGGCAGGGGGCATGTCCCGGCTGAGCGCATTTTTTCCGCGTCTTGACTGGCGGCGTATGGCGATCATCGTGCGCAAGGAACTGCTGGTGCTTTTGTGCAACCGCATTTCGCGCTTTCTTATTGTCGTGCCGCCGCTCATGCAGATCGTCATTTTTGGCTGGGCCGCCACAATGGAGGTACGCAATGTGGATGTGGCCGTGCTCAATTATGACAGCGGCCGCTGGAGCCGTGATATCATACACTCCATAGAAGGCTCGCCCACGTTTCGGCGCATTGCGCATATAGAGGGGCAGGGGCAGATTCGCCCCACGCTGGAGCAGCAGAAAGCCCTTTTTGTACTGGTTTTTGACGAAGAGTTCTCGCGCCGTATCGATAAGGGCGAGCCGGCGGAGGCACAGGTCATTCTGGACGGGCGGCGGTCCAATGCGGCACAGATCGCCGCCTATTATCTGGAGCGCATGACGGCACAGGTGGCGGCGGCGACGCCACGCGCGCAGGCAGCGCAAAATATGGCTGCTGAAGTCCCGCAACTGGATATACGCATGCGCTGCTGGTTCAACCCCAATCTTGAGTTTCAGTGGTTTTTTCTGCCCAACCTTATAGGTATGCTGAGTTTCATGCTGGGGCTGGTCGTCACAGGGCTTTCCGTAGCGCGGGAGCGCGAGGTGGGAACTTTCGACCAGTTGCTGGTTTCTCCCGCCATACCTACGGAAATTGCCCTGGCAAAACTGGTGCCGGGCTGTCTTGTGGGCATGGTGCACGGAACCATATTCCTGCTTATTTCCGTACTGGGCTTCGGTGTGCCGTTCACGGGTTCCGTGCTGCTGCTCTATGCGGCAATGCTTGTATTTGCGGCAGCTTCGGGCGGGGTAGGGCTTATGGTGTCTTCCCTTTCAGCCACGCAGCAGCAGGCATTTCTTGGCGCATTTACTGTGGGGGTTCCCTGTATTCTCATTTCCGGCGCGGTCACCCCTGTCATGAATATGCCGGTTTTTTTGCAACACGCCAGCCAGTTGAATCCATTGCGGCATTTTACAACCATCACGCAGGGTGTTTTTCTGAAAGATATTACGGTGGCCGCCGCCGCGGTAAGTTTGGGCAAGATTACCTGTATCAGCATTGTTACCGTTGCCGTGGCGGTATGGATGTTCAGGCGCAAGGCGTAGGGCGTTAGGAACGCCGTTAATCCGCACGTTAGCAAAGCGCCATCAACATCCTGCAAGGACTTGCCTCGACGTTTGGCAGCATGCTGCAAATGATGCAGCCTCAGCCGTAACCCTTCTGCAAGGGACGGCTGAGGCTGTGTGTTTTTGTGGTGATGCGTCTGGCCCGCTCCGGAGTCTTGGGGCCCGTTTTTAACCCTGTGGGGGCCTGTCGGCAGTCTGGGGGTGCTCCCCTCCGGATTGCGGCACTGCCTGCGGCTTGTTCTGGGCAATGGGGACGCTGTGCGGGGCAATACCGGTCTGGCTGCCGTCAGGCGCGGGGTGGGGCGCGCGCTGCACCCTGCCGACGATGGTGGCAATGACCACGATGGAATAGACGTAGGCGATAAAACCCACGAGCACTGCGGCATTTTTGGCTATCCAGGTATTGGGGGTAATGTCGCCGTAGCCGATGGTCAAGATGGTGACATAGCTGAAGTAAAAGAGATTATTGATGGCGTTTTCACCATCGCCCAGACCGTTGAAAGAGCCGGGATGGGCAAATTCAATGGCAAGAAAAAGATAAAATCCGCAGTAACCAATGAGCATAAGGCCACAGACCGCTGCATAGACAATGCGGGTTGTGACCATGTGCGCCTTGTATATCTGCCTGAAAACCTCAAGCATGATGCTGCCGAAAAAACAGATATAGAGCAGCAGCATTTCAGTCAGAAAATTGCTGACAAAAAAGATGTTCAGCGCCCGGCAGATGAGCAGCAGCACGCCAAAAAGCACCACGAGCCATATGACACGCCGCTTGAACTCAAAAATTACCAATCCCGCCAGTAACTGGAACGGCAGGTAAATGGACTGGGCCACTCCGCCATAGATATTGTTGGGAAAGAAAATATTGCACACAAAAACGCAGAGCAACGAAGCCATCAGCAGTTCAAAACGGTGGACATAAAGCCTGGAGCGTAGAGAATTCAGTTTTTGCAGCATGGCACCCCTCACTGGAGGCAGATACTACAAATATTGTTCGTGGCGGGCAAGGGCCTGAGGGGCTTTATGTGGACATGGCGGCGCATGAACCGTAGACTATTGCCAGTTGTCAGTTTTTACGGAAAATAATGGAGAATGCCATGCCCCGTTTTCGCCGCCTTACAGTCACCGGAGCGCTGCTTTTTTTGCTGGCTCTGCTGGTTTTGCCGCCCTTGACGGGCAAAGCCCAGGCCGTACCCGTGACTACCAAATATTACAGTGTGGACCTGCCCGCAGACTGGGTAGTGGTTAACGGACCCGCCAAAGTGAAGGACGCCGTTCAGGTGCTGCTGGGGCAGAAGGACCATAAGGCTTCGGCCCTGATCATTGTGGGGCCTGCCAAAGCCGGAGAAGCCGAGGCGGCTGCCAGGGCCAATGCGCAAAGACTGGGCGGTGGCAAGCCTGTGCTGCGTCAGGGACAGTGGGAGTTCACTTTTGAACAGCAGGGGCTGAAAGGCTACAGTATTGTGCGCGAAGACGCCTCTTCCGGCGTGCTGCTCATGCTTGTGGTCAGTGGTGACCTTGGCATGGCCGACTTTGTGTATAAGATGCGGGGACCGTACAAGGCGCTTATGCCGTTGAAGCCGCGATTGCCGTAAGGTGTTGTTACAAAAGCAAGCGCCCGGGAATACTTTGTGTATCCCGGGCGCTTTTTGTTCTTGCCCTGTAAAAACGCTTTTTCGGGGCGTTCTGCCGAATACTTTAACGCGGCTGCCGTTTGCAGTCTCCGCAAGAGTGGAGACACAAATTTTTGCCGTAAAACAGGCGCTGGCGGGGTTTACCCGGCGTAAGTGCCTGTTTCACTATCAACTGCTCTGGATGTAGAGCAGTTCAATCTTGAAAAATCGGAACGCTCTGCGCGGATTTTTAAAAAATCCGCGCTGCGAAACGGCTGCAAGGTGAACGTGCTTCGCCCCTTACGGCAAAGGACGTTACGGGCGACGACAGCCGCGTTGATTCGCCGTCAAGCAGCCATTTGAAGCGTTAACTCTCTAACGGATAAAGTTGGTGGGCTCCCATGCTTCGGGCGTGGGGGGATTGATTCCGGCAGCCTTGCCTGCGGCAATACATTTTATGAGCCATGCCATATTGTTGCCGAGGGTGCGCATGATTTGCAGCCCCTCTTTATCCTGCACGACTTCTTCCGCATTGTTGCCATGAACGGAGTTCCAGTACTGGGAGGATACGAGAGGCATGCGGGCAATGGTGAAATATTTGTTCAGCCTGTCAAAAGAGGCGCTGGCCCCGCCCCTGCGGCAGCTTACGACGGCGGCGGCAGGCTTGAAGGCATACGGGGCGGATTTCATGTAAAATACACGATCCAGCAGGGCGCACAGGGTGGCATTGGGGCCGGCATAGTACACGGGTGAACCTACTACAACGCCGTCAGCAGCGCGCAACAGATCGATGGTTTCGTTGACCGGGTCGTCTTTAAAGACACAGTAGCCGGTTTCTTTACATTTTCCACAGGCTATACAGCCGCGTATGGCCTTGGAGCCAATCTGGATGATCTGGCTTTCAACGCCGTTCTGTTCCAGTTGCGCCGCCACGGTGGACAGCGCCGTGAAGGTACAGCCTTTGGGGTGCGGGCTGCCGTTGATAAGCAATACTTTCATAAAAACTCCTTTCTTGCGCTCAGGCATACGAATGCTGCCCGGGCGGCAGGTTTTCCAGAAATGTTACAAGGTCCGAAACATTATGGCTTCTGCACGCAAGGTAGCAGCCAGTGTACTGCGCGTGGGTGAGACTGGTGCGGTAGACAGGATAGCGCCTGTCAGCCGTGGCAAAGGGCAGCCTCAAAACAGATCCCACGACAGGATGGATGGGCAGCCAGAAGTCTTCAAGCGGATGCACATAGTCACGGCGCACATCCGGCGGCAGGTTCCCCAGGCCAAGCAGGCGCAACAGTCTGTCCGCCACATGAAAGAGCAGGGTGCGTCCGGGATGGTTCACAGTAATGAAAAGCTGTTCATCACGCCAGCGTTCGCGCAGCAACGCTGCGCAGTGTATGGGGCCTGCGGCCTGCTTTTCTTCTTCCCGCAGCAGGCTTTCTTCAGCTACGGCCGCCACATCTCCCATAAGGGCGGGGCCTGCCCGCAGGTAGATATTGAGCGCCTCCTGCGGGCTAAGGCCTTTTGCCAGCAAGGTTTCAAGCAGACTGTCGCCGAAATTGATGGACGGGGCATTGCTCCAGAAGGGCCAATATCCCTTGAAAAAAAGATTGGGGATTTCAATTGACTGGCAAGACCTGGGCAGGCGGGGCAATATCTGTTCTGTGGAGATATGCCCCCACTTGGGGGCCAGGGCCTGGTACAGAAAAAGGGAGCATTTTTCCAGGTCGCGCCCGTCAATATGCTCCCGTGTGTAGTTGACGTAGTGCCGGACGGCAAAGCGCCGCGCAAAGGCCGGAGAATTTTCCAGCAGAATTCGCAGCGCCTCGCCCTGGCAGTTGGCATGCAAAAGACAGAGGGCCTGTGCCATAGCGATATTTTCTGCTGCCGGGGGCGGGCGGGTTAGCGCGTTTCCAGGTAGGTGGCGCTTTGCGCGCTTTTTTCCGACACGGTAACGCTGTGCAAGCGCACCAGCCGGGCCTGTGGATCTTCGTGTTCCGCCAGCAGCGCCTCCATGCCCTGCCAGATATGACGTGCAAGATTTTCTGACGAGGGATTGATGCGGTCAAAAGGCGGAGTTTCATTGAGCAGACGGTGATCCAGCGCATCCAGTACGGCTTTAAGCGTCTTTTTCAATATCTTGAAGTCCAGCAGCATTTCTGTCTGCGGGGCAAGGCGGTTGCCTTCAACCGTCAGTTCCACGGCAAAGTTGTGGCCGTGCATGCGCTCACACTTGCCTTCATAATGCCGCAGGGCATGCCCTGCGGAAAAGTCGTCGCGCACAGTAAGGCGCCAGAGTTTTTCAGACATCAGGATAATATCCAGTAGACCACGAAGGCCGATAAAATGACGATAATAATGGCCAGCACGATGCGGGCGTTCTGGTTCCACTGAAAGTTGACGCTTTCTTCATCAAGGTCCGGGTCGCCTGTGGAGGGCGGCGTGAAGATGCGTTGCAGCCAGGAAAAAAAAGACATGCAATACCAGTATGTTTGGGGTTTTATATCTGTAGGCTTGTTCTGCTGAGAATAGCAATTGCGTGGAATTTGTCAAAACAAGCCTGCGGTGCGGCAAGATGTGTTGACGGCCCTGCGCTGCCTTGCCAAACTGGCTGTATGAAGTGGCCCAGAATTACTATCCACACGGCGAACGGCCCGATTTCGGCCATAGCCCCGGTTTTACTGGCGATAAGCCGCGCCACGGATATACCGGCTTTTTATATGCCCTGGTTTATGGAGCGCTTGCGGGCGGGCTACGCGCGCTGGGTCAATCCCTTTAACGGGCGGCCGCAGTACGTGTCTTTCGCGCGGGCGCGGCTGGCTGTTTTCTGGAGTAAAAATCCTGCGCCGCTGCTCAAATATCTGCCTCAGATCAAGGAGCATGGCCTGACGGGCTACCTGCAATATACACTTAATAATTACGAAAACGAAGGCTGGGAACCCGGTTTGCCGCCATTGCGCGAGCGGGTGGAAACATTTCGTCATCTGGCGGACAGGCTCGGCCCGGAGCGCATGGTCTGGCGCTTTGATCCGCTGCTGCTGGCCGCGGCACACGGGTGCACCATACCTGCCCCGGCTGTTCTGCTGGACAGAATCGCCGCCCTGGCAAAAGCGCTGGCCGGGCATACGACCAAGCTCGTTTTCAGCTTTGCCGACATCGCCCCCTACCGTAAGGTGGAGGGCAATTTGCGACGAAACGGCATTGCCTGGCGTGATTTTACACCAGAAGAAATGCGGCAGACAGGCGCGGCCATAGCGGATATTTGTGCAAACTACGGTATGCGGGCCGCCACATGCGGTGAAAAGATGGATCTTTCCGCTCAGGGAGTGGCGCACAACCGCTGTACCGACCCGGAGCTTGTGCTGCGCCTCGCCGGACGACATCCGGACGTGCTTGACCTGCTGAAGCTCAGCGGCAGCGAACAGTTGCTGCTGCCTGGGGCTCCGGGGGCAACCGGGCGCTCTTACCCGCGTGATCCGGGCCAGCGCCCGGACTGCCTGTGTGTGCCGTGCAAAGACATTGGACAGTATAATACCTGTCCGCATGGTTGCGTTTATTGCTACGCCAACACTTCGGTCGCCGCGGCTCGCAGGAGTTTTCGGAAACATGTGGCCGCCGGGGAATCCATCCTGCCAACCCCGCCGGACAATGACCCATAAGCAGAAAAGCGGCTCCGCCCAGAGGCAGAACCGCTTTTGAATTTTTTGCATCGCATGGCGTGTACCCCACGCCCGAAATACTTCAGACCGCCGGAACAGCGCCGCACTACATACCAAGGTATGCGGTGCGCACTTCTTCGCTTTGCAGCAGGTTGGCGGCGCTGTCGCTCATGACAATGCGGCCGTTTTCCATAACGTAGCCGCGATTGGCGATGCGCAGGGCCTGGTTGGCATTTTGCTCCACCAGAAAGACCGTGGTTCCTGTGGCATTGACCTTCTGAATGATGGAGAAGATCTGCTGAATGATAATGGGCGCAAGCCCCAGGGAGGGTTCATCCAGCAAAAGCAGCTTGGGGCGGCCCATGAGGGCGCGGCTGATGGCGAGCATCTGCTGTTCCCCGCCGGAGAGGGTTCCCCCTGCCTGCTTGCGGCGTTCGGCCAGGATGGGGAAGAGGCTGAACACATAGTCCAGGTCTTCCTTGACGGCTTCCTTGTCCTGTCGCAAAAAAGCGCCCAGATCCAGATTTTCGCGCACGCTCAGATCCGGAAAGATCAGGCGCCCTTCAGGAACCTGAGAAATGCCGAGCGAAACGATCTCATGGGGGGGCAATTGATGTATCGGTTTGCCATACCAGAGAATTTCTCCCTGCCGTGGGCGGTTGATACCACAAACGGTCATGAGCGTGGTGGACTTGCCCGCGCCGTTGGCCCCGATCAGGGTGACAATATCACCTTCGTCAACCTTGAGGGAAATGTCCCGCAGGGCCTGAATATTGCCGTAAAAGGTATCTACATTACGCAGCTCAAGCATCGCTTTCTCCCAGGTATGCCTTGATGACCCGCGGGTTGACGCGTATTTCTTCAGGTTTGCCCGTAGCAATGCATGAGCCGTATTCCATAACGTAAATGCGGTCTGAAAGAGACATGACCATGCCCATGTCGTGCTCAATAAGCAGGATGGAAAGCTGCTGGTCATCGCGAATGGAGCAGACCAGGTCCTTGAGCTCGTTGGTTTCCTGCGGGTTCATGCCCGCTGCGGGTTCGTCCAGCAGCAGCATGCGCGGCTCTGTGGCCAGAGCACGGGCGATTTCAAGCCGCCGCTGTGCGCCATAGGGCAAATTGCGCGCGGTTTCGTTCCACACGTCTTGCAGGCGTACCAGCTCCAGCAGGGCGTAGCTTGCGTCGATACTTTCCTGCTCTTCGCGGCGAGTGCGGCCATCGCGCAGGATGGCTCCCATAATGCCCGCCCGGGTACGGCAGTGACGGCCTATCATGACGTTTTCCAGTACGGTCATGTCGCTGAAAAGGCGGATGTTCTGAAACGTGCGGGCCATGCCCATGGCCGTGATAACATGCGGTTTTTTGCCGTTAAGCAGTTTGGGGCCGCCTTCACGGTCATAAAGGTACATCTTGCCCTCGGTAGGGGTATAGATGCCGGTCACGCAGTTGAAAAATGTGGTCTTGCCCGCGCCGTTGGGGCCGATAAGGGCCACAATCTCGCCGCTGTTGACTGTAAGCGACAGCTCGTTAAGAGCGCGCAGACCGCCAAAATCCTGAGAAAGGTCCTGTACTTCAAGCACGGGGTTCACTGGCGGCCTCCCTTGGATTCATGAAGGCCGCTGATACGGTAGCGACGCCGTTCGCCACTGATAAGGCCCTGAGGCCGGAAAATCATCATGATTACCATGATGGCTCCAAAGATGAGCATGCGGTATTCAGAGAAGGCACGCAGATATTCCGGCGCAAGTATGAGAATAAGAGCGGCTATGACCACGCCGGTGATGGAACCCATGCCGCCCAGCACCACCATGGACAGAATCATGGCCGATTCCATAAAAGTAAAGCTGGAGGGATTGATGTAGGTTGTTTTGGCCGCAAAGATAACTCCGGCAAAACCGGCCCAGCACGAGCCAAGAGCAAACGCGGACAGTTTGACTCGTGTGATGTCTATCCCCATGGCTTCACAGGCAATTTCATCTTCCCGCAATGCCTGTAGCGCAAGGCCCACCCTGGAGTTTTTCAGGCGGCTGATAACGATGATGGTGACAGCCACTGCCGCCAGCACAAGGTAATACACATAGGTTGTACTGGTGCTGATATCCATTTCCATGCCGAAGAAGCCGGGACGGGGAATGTCTCCCACGCCGCGCGGCCCGCCGGTAAGGCTGGTCCAGTTTTGCAGGGCTAGGCGCACGATTTCGCCAAAACCCAGGGTAACAATGGCCAGATAGTCGCCACGCAGGCGCAGTACAGGAAAGCCCAGGGCCAGACCGAAGATGACGGCCACAAAGCCGCCTATGGGCAGGCATACCCAGAATCCCCAGCCGAAGAACTGGTGCAGCAGGCCGTAGGCGTAAGCCCCCACGGCACATAACCGAGCACAAGCTGACCGGCCAGGCCCACCACAATATTCAGGCCCAGCGCCAGCATGATGTAAAGCAGCGCCGAAATCATGATGTTGGTCTGGTAAAATGAAACCACCAGCGGCATAACAATCATGATGACCGCGAGAATAGCCAGGCTGCCAGCCATAAGGGCGGGCCGTTCGGAAAGGGCGGCCATGCCCGAGCCGAGGCTGAAGTTGTCCGGCAGTTTGATAATGGACAGGCCCCTGGCCTTTCGGCTGAAGCACCAGTCCCAGATAAGGGCCAGCACAAAAATGCCCACGCCCAGCAGAGCGATACGGTCCAGACGCCAGGTAACGGTGCTTTCAATGGTGTTCAGCTTGATGCCCAGTACGGGCAGGGTGAGCACCATGAACCAGAGTGCCGCTATGGCGGCTTTGATAACTCTTTGCATGGCTACACCTTCTGCACTTTGGCTTTGCCCAGGATACCATCGGGGCGGAAAATCAGAATGAGGATCAGGATGGCAAAGGCCAGCATGTCTTCATAGTTGCCCGAAAAATAGCCGGTGGTGAAGCTTTCGGCGAGGCCGAGCACAAGACCGCCCACCATAGCTCCGGGTATGGAACCGATGCCGCCGAGCACCGCCGCCGTAAAGGCCTTAAGCCCGGCCAGAAAGCCGATGCCGAAGTTTACCTGTCCCATATGGGAGGCAATAAGCACGCCGCCAAGGGCAGCCAGCCCCGAACCGATGATAAATGTCAGGGAGATGATACGGTCGGCATTGATGCCCAGCAGCAGAGCCATTTTTCTGTTCTGCGCGGTGGCGCGCATGGCTTTGCCCATGCGGGTGTAGCGTATGAAAAGCGAGAGCGAAACCATGGCAATGGTGCTGACAGCAAGGATCAGAAAGTCGCTGGGGCCCATGACATACCCGATGTGCTCAAGAAAATCCATTTCCGGCAACAGGCTGGGAAAAGGCACGAAGTCCGAAGTCTGAGCCAGCAGCACATAGTTCTGCAAAAATATGGACATGCCGATGGCCGAGATCAGCGGCGATAGCCGCGGCGCGCCGCGTAGGGGCTTGTACGCCACTTTTTCCAGCGTGTAGCCGTAGGCGGCGCACCATACAATGGCCGCCAGCGCCGCGACAACAAGTATGCCGCCAGCGGGAAAACCGTATACGCCCAGCACCCCGGCAACCAGCAGGGCCGTAAATGCACCAAGCATATAAATTTCGCCATGGGCGAAGTTGATAAGCTCGATAATGCCGTAAACCAGGGTGTAGCCCAAGGCTATGAGCGCATAGATACTGCCTCTGGTGAGCCCACCAAAGAAAAGTTCTATAAAAAATTGGATGTCCATGCCGTCCCGCGCGCGCCGGGGCCTGGCAATGCCATGCTCCCGGCGTCAGTTCCGTTATGCCGTCGGCCGAAGCCGAAAGTGTGTGCGAAAACGGGGGCGCGGCCATGGCCGCGCCCCCTTGATCAACTATTCAAGGACGATGCTGTGGTCGAGTTCCACAAATTTTCCGTCTTTGACCTGATAGATGGAAAGAGCCATACCGGCGGCATCGCCGGTTTTGCTGAACGTCAGGGTTCCCAGCGGGGTGTCTACAGGTGCGGCGTGCAGGGCTTCCACAACCTTGGCTGTGTCGGTGCTGCCGGCTTTTTCAATGGCATTGACCAGAGCCTGGGTGGCGGCATAGCCATTGTAGTAGAACGAGCCGGGATCCTTGCCGAACATCTTTACGTGGCCTTCACGGGCGGCCTTGTAAGCGGGCAGGTTGCTGGTGTCCTTGGGGTAGGAGGAGTACACGCCCTCGCTGGCCTTGCCGGCCATCTTGATGAAGGCTTCGTCCATAAGTCCGTCAGGGCCGAGCATGGCCGTGGTCACGCGGTCGCGGCGCATCTGCTGCAGCAGCTTGGAGGCCGTAGGCTGATACCCGCCGAAAACCACGATGTCGGGCTGCTCGCGTCTCAGCTTGCGCACAACAGCGGAAAAGTCCACGGCATCGGGGGTAATGGCTTCAAACAGAACCGTTTTGACGCCGGCCTTTTCGAGGTGTTCGCGGTTATTGTCCACAAAGCCCTTGCCGTAGTCGCCGTTATCGTGCAGATAGGCAACCTTTTTGACCTTGAGGTTGTTGAGCATGAAGTCGCTGGTCAACCTGGCCTGGGCCTTGTCGTTGGCGATGGTACGGAAGAAGTACGGGTTGTTGCCGTCTTCCGTAAGGCCGGGAGTGGTGGCAGAAGGCGACATGCTCACGATCTTGGCATCGGTATACAGGGGCAGGGTGGCCTTGGTGGCGCCGGAGCAGATATGCCCCATCACCACAGCCACCTTGTCGGAGATGAGCTTGGTGGCCGCGTTGGTAGCCAGCTCGGGTTTGCACTGGTCGTCCTGGGCTACCAGCTCGATCTGCTTGCCGAGTATGCCGCCCTTGGCGTTAACATCGGCAATGACCACCTTGGCAGCGTTTAGGCTGGGGACGCCGTAGGAGGCCAGATCGCCGGAGTGAGCACCGGCGACACCGATTTTGATGGTGTCTTCCGCCTGAGCGGGGGCGGCCAGAGCCGCGCAGAGTGCCATTGCCGCAAGCAAGGTTATACCTTTTTTCATCAGCCCCTCCTACGAGAAAATTGTCGCGCGTATGTTTGCGCTTCAAAATGGATGAAGACTTCTCTATTGCCTTATTGCGGGCGGCCTGTCAATGCGGATTGCCGCGCCTGTCAAGTGTCGCACGGTGAAAGATGCGGAGTTTTTTCGCAAGATGGAGAGGCGGCCCGGATGCTGTAGATGCATCCGGGCCGCCTTATGAAAAACAGGGTATTTTTTTGATTTCAGGCCGGTTTTTGTGCAATACCGGTCTATTTTTCTTTTTTCTTGTGGCTGGACCGCAGGTGCAGGCGCATGGGCGCATGGACGATGCCGAAAATTTTTCTCAGTGCGCGCTCAAGGTAGCGGGAGTAGCTTTCAGGTACGCGCGTGGCGTCGCTCACAAAGAAGACAAACGTGGGCGGCTCGGATTCGGCCTGGGTAAGATAGAAAAATTTGGCCCGTGCCCTTTTGACCACAGGAGGCTGATGGCGGGTAAGCACCTCTTCCATGGCCCTGTTGAGGCGCCCTGTGGGGATGCGGATGCTGCATTCCTCATGAATGCGCTGTGCGAGAGGCAGTATCTTTTCCAGATCCTTGCCGGTAAGAGCCGAAACGAGCATGACCGGCACATGGGGGCAGAATGCCAGCATCTGGCTGATATTCTTTTTCAGTTGGTCCAGAGCGTTCCGTGGGGCGAGGTCGCACTTGTTGATGAGGACCATAAACGGTGTTTTGCGCGTATTAAGCATGTCCATGAGGCGTTTGTCCTGCTGGCTCACGCCCTCGGCCGCGTCCAGGGTCAGCACGGTCACGTCAGCTTTTGTGCTGGATTTGATGGCCGAGTTCACAGAGTATTTTTCTACGTTGTCTGTAATCTTGGTGCGCCGCCGGACACCGGCCGTATCAACAAAAACATAGTCTTTTCCATTACGGCTGAAGCGCACGTCAACGCTGTCGCGGGTAGTGCCCGCCACATCGGAAACGATCATGCGTTCTTCGCCGGAAAGGGCATTGATGAGCGAAGACTTGCCCGCATTGGGGCGGCCTAGCATGGCCAGGCGCAGAGCCGGGGGGGCCGGAGGCTCCTCGGAAGAGTCTTCGGGCAGCAGGGCGGCCAGGTCTTCCACAAGGGCGCGGATGTTGTGTCCGTGCTCGGCGGAGACAGCCAGCAAGGGAAAACCCAGTACGTGAAATTCCGCCAGTTGTTCGTCCTCGCGTTCAGCCCCGTCCACCTTGTTGACAACGCAAATGGTGGGCAAGCCCTTGCGACGCACGTGGGCGGCAAGATGCTCGTCCAGCGGCAGCAGTCCATCGCGCCCATCCACCACAAAGGCGACAGCTGCGGCGTCTTTCATGGCGGCCTCGGTCTGGTCGAGGATGTCTTGCTCAAAGCCGCGGATGCCTTCGGGGCCTTCAACAACCATGGCATGGGCGTCAAGAGTGATGCCGCCAGTGTCTACAATGCCGAAGGCCGGCAGCCCGTTACGACGCACCACGCCTTCCATGCGGTCGCGAGTGACGCCGGGGCGGTCGTGGGTGATAGCGCGGTTGCTGCGGATAAGGCGGTTGAACAGGGTGGATTTGCCCACATTGGGGCGACCCACGAGAATGATGCGGGGCAGAGTTTCAGCCATGGCGGTAACCTTGTTGCGTCCCTGACGCAAGGCGGCGGGCTCTCGCGGGGCGCTTTTTGAAAGGCCCGCCTGTGCGGACCCTAATGTAAAAGAGAAATTGTAGCAGCATCTTCACCCAATGGGAAGGCCCCATCAGGGCAGGCGGGCGGCGGGGAAGCGGGCAGGTCGCATGCAATACCTTCCGGCATGGCCGTCAGGGCGCGCGGGCCGCTCCAGGGCGGAAGACAGGCAAATGACGGGCCTTCGGGCATTACGACGCGTAAGGAATGCAGGTACAGGGTTGCTCCTGCACGGGCCTGCCCATATTTTGCATCGCCAAGCACAGGATGCCCCAGGCTGGAGAGCTGTACCCGTATTTGATGGGTCCGCCCCGTGAGCAGGCGCACCTGCACAAGGCTTGCCCTGTCGCCGATGCTCAGGGCGCGGACGAGGCAGAGGGCTTCTTTGGCGTTCGGGGCGTCGGCCGTTACCGGGCGCATCAGTTCAAAGCCGTCCACGGCTTCCTTACGTAAAAAATGCCGTACAAGGCAGACTTGCGTATGGGGCCAGCGCCCATCTACCCAGGCCACATATTCCTTGTGCATGGCATTGGCGCGCAACGCCCGCTGCGCCTCATCAAGGGCGGCATACGAGGCGGCTACCAGAATGATCCCCGAAGTTCCCCGGTCCAGCCGGTGTACGGGCGTGGGCATAAAACTGGCCTGGGCAAAATGGCAGGACAGGCGCGTGGTCAGGCTGTCTTCATGCCCGGTTCCCGGATGGACGGGCAGGCCGGCAGGCTTGTCAAACGCCCACAGATAGCCGGATTTTCCAACCAGCGGCGGCAGCGGGGGGCCGTCTTCGGCGGCATCGTCCTTGCTTTGTCCCTTGTTGGCCGGAGCGGGCGAGGCCGAGTCGCACTGCGCAGCCATCTTCATGGCGAAAGGCGGCAGGCGGACGGTATCACCGGTCTGTACACGGGAAAAAGGTTTGCAACGGCTGCCGTTGATTCTGACCTGTCCCGTGCGCACCCAACGGTGCAGCATGGCCTGGGGCAGATTCAAGCGACGTTGCAGGAACTGAAGTAGCTTCTGGCCGCTCTCGGGCTCCTGAACAACGGGAATTTCCGTCACGGAAGCGCCGAGGGCCTGCGTAGGGGGAGGGTTATCTTCGGACATGGGCATACTTTGGCTCAAAGCACGGTCCACGTCAAGAGTCCTCGTGCGTGGGGGACATCCTGTAGCGGCTGTCATCAAGCTGAATTGTTTTGCCGGTGCGGCTTTCTATCCAGTTTTTTATGCGCAGGCGCCACTTGGGGCTGCTTTCATGCTTGACGGCCAACATGCTGCGATCCGCCTCCGCCAGGGCTTGCGCCAGGGTGGTATTCATGTCGTCCGCGCATGCTCCGCCCACTGACATGTGCGTCGGCACATGGTTCGTGTCGGCATTATAGGCATCAAAGGCGTCTCTGACCCGTTGGATGAGCGCTTCAAGGTCTTCCCTGGCGCACCCCGGCACAATGGCGGCAAATTCATCGCCGCCCATGCGGGCGATGCAGTCGGTGGCATTGAGGCTGCCTCGCAGTATGATGGCTGCCTGGCAGAGCATTTCACTGCCCTCGGTATGGCCCATATGGTCGTTGACCATTTTGAGCCCGTCCATATCGGCGATGATGATGCTGACGGGCCGCATCTGCTGCTGTTCCAGCTTGTCGACAGTCATTCCATAATAGGTGCGGCTGCGCAGCCCCGTAAGGGCGTCGTTGCGCACCAGTTCCTCAAGCCGTGCCCTGTCGCCCTGGCTAGCGCTGACGTCTGTATGCAGGCCCACAACACGAACGGCCTTGCCGCTTGCATCGCGGTGGGTCACATAGCCCCGGCTGAGAATCCAGGCCCAGGTACCATCGCCGCGCTGCATCCGGTAAGTGCACTCAAAGCTGTCGCCCATTTTGGGGTTGTTGATGAATTCTATCTGCATGGGGACGATGTTATCGTAATCGTCGGGGTGTACCTTGCTGGTCCATGAGGTGGACAGAGGGGGGAATTCTTCGCTGGTGTAGCCAAGCATGTCGAGGTAGCGGGGGCTGAAATAGATGGCGTTGGTACTCGGGTCCCAGTCCCACAGGCCGTCACTGGCAGCGTTGAGGGCCAGCATGAGGCGGCTGGCGTCGTTGCGGGCCGCAGAGGGAACGGCGGCTTCGGCCATGCTTCGGGGCGGCGGGTGGGGCGTTGGCGCCGGAGCGTCGTCCGCGGCCGCGGGGGCAAGTCTTTGCCTGTCCATAGCCACGTTGCACCCTGTTACCAGAGTGCCGCGGCCGAAAACATCGCGCCGCAAGACCAGTATTTGCGACCGCACCAAAAAATTGCCAAAAGGATAAAACACTTCAAGGTGCGGCCCGTGGGAGCCGTTGAGTGCTTTTTCCATAGACTCAAGAAGGGGAGCCAGGCTTTCGAGGGGGCAGTGCGCCAGATAGTCTTTCATGCTGCGTGGCGGTTTGCCGTCCATGCGTAGCTGGGCAAGAGCGCCTACGCTCATGAAAAGCCTGTCGGATGTCGTGTGCCACTCCCATACCGGGTCGTGTGATTCGAGCTGTATATGTTCTGGTATAATGCTTGATTTGTTCAGCATAAAAATCTCAACCGTCCATTATTACAAAGGATCGGTGGGAATGATGACGTTCTGGATTGATTTGTGAAGGCTGGTCGCCTTCGATGTGTCCTGGAAGAAAAACAGCAACGTGTTCAGTATAATGCTTATAGGAATATAAATCCAGTATCCTTTATAGGCCATCCTGACAAAAGACGCGGTCGTGGTTTCAGGCTGCGTGATGCTTTATATAAAGCTATTTTATTTAATATATCAAGATTTTTATCGCGAGTGCGGCGCAGGTGTACGGCACGTTGCTGCCATGGGCCGGGCAACATGCGGTTATCGCTTGCCCAAAGGACTGGTTTAACGCGCGTGGGCGTGCGGCTCGTTGCCCAGGGGGTGGGTATGGGGATGCGCGTGGGTAAGGTCCGGCGCATTGGCGTTCAGGCGGCCCTTGTCGAGCGTGAGGTATGTGGAAGAAACCTGTGCCAGAAAATCCCAGTCATGCGAAATGGTTATACGGGCAGTGTCAAGGCCGCGCAAAATATCGGTGATGTGCTGGCGGGCCTCGTTGTCCAGTCCGTTAGTCGGCTCGTCCAGCAGCAGGGCTTCCGGGCGCATGGCCAGCACGGCAGCCAGGGAAACCAGTTTTTTTTCTCCGCCGGAAAGCCTGTGTGTAAGGCGGTTTTCAAAGCCGTCCAGCCCGATGTGCCGCAATGTTTCAACAGCACGCTGCCGGGCTTCATCGGGCGAAAAGCCCAGGTTCAGCGGGCCAAAAGCCACATCTTCAAGCACGGACGGGAAAAAAAGCTGGTCCTCGGCG
Source organism: Desulfovibrio sp. (assembly GCF_019424165.1). Classification (GTDB taxonomy): domain Bacteria; phylum Desulfobacterota; class Desulfovibrionia; order Desulfovibrionales; family Desulfovibrionaceae; genus Desulfovibrio. Next base: position 16,652 of record NZ_JAHZAA010000033.1, read on the forward strand.
TGCTGCAGCACAAAGCCCACGCCGCAGCGAAGGTGGTAAAAATCTTTTTCGGTATGCAGTTCGCGGCCATGAAAGCGCACAAGCCCCTGCTGCGGGCGTGCCAGGCCGGTTATGCAGCGGAAAAGCGTTGTTTTTCCACTGCCGTTGGGGCCGTAAAAGCCTACATGCTGTCCCGGCATGAGGGCCATGTCAACGCCTCTGAGCACTGGATGCTGCTGTCCGTCACGCTCATAGCTGAAGTGGATGTTTTCAAGGACAAAAATGGCGCGTGCCGGATCCGTAATATCAGCCATAAAGCGTATCCTTGTATTCTACGGCTACAATGCCCGCGAGGCAGAGCAGCACAAAAACGGCAAACAGGATGTCCGGAGGGCGGGCCTTGAACATTGCCACTGAATGAAACTGGCCGGCAAATCCACGAAGCAGCATGGCCTCACGAACTCGCAGGGAGCGATCATAACTACGCACCAGCAAAAGCCCCAGCAGAGATGCCAGGGTGCGGTAAGTGTGCATGTTGCTTTTGGGCCGAAAACCCCGCAACCGGGCAGCCACGCTCAGGCTTTGCCACTGTTGTGCGATAACGTGGACGTAGCGTGCTGTGAACAGAAAAAGGAAAACCAGTTTGCGTGGACAGCGCAAACACTCGAGGGCGCGTCCGGCAGTGGAGGCGTGCATGGTGGCAACGAGCGCCAGAAAAATGCACACAATGGCGTTGGACTTGATGCTTATCAGCAGGGCCAGATGCAGGCCTTCGGCGCTGGCGCTTACAGGCCCCCAACTGAGAACTTCACGCCCCGGCATGGTTATGGGCGTGACACACCACAGAAAGGCCACAAAAATATTGACCACAGCCAGACGCCGCAGCAGCGGAAGCAGGGGTGGTTTGGCAAAGACCAGCAGAAACAGTCCCAATGCAAGCCCCAGACTGCACGCCGAAACCGTTTGCAATGCTGAAATGCTCAACGCTGCCAGCGCGGCGCTGCCCATGCGTACACGTGGGTCCAGGCGCTGTATGGCTGAAGGGCGGACAAAAGGTTGATCAAACATGACGCGGCAGACGGGCTTTAACGATGCCGTGAGCGTAAATACAGAGCAATTCCGGCCAGGCCCACAAGCCAGCCCATACCGCCCACTATTTCTTTCAATCCCGGGCCGTCTTGCCGCATTTCCGCCAGTTGACGGCGCAGCGGGGCCAGGCGGGACTCCAGCAGGGCGTTGAAACGGGCATCCTGCGCTTCAAGGGCGGCATCCACACTGGCGCGTATTTCCTCTGCTGTGATGGCGGTCCCGTTGCCCGGGGCAACGGCTGGAGCCTGCACCTGCGCGGTGGATGCCCGTGCGGTAATGGTCGTATCCGCATGTTGCGCTGCGGTTACGGTGCCGGTATTCCCTGCCTGTGCGGGACTTGGGGCTGAAGGTTCAGCAGTCTGGGCCAGCTCTTCCGCATCAAGCCGCCACTCGTTCTGATGCCCCTCGCCTGCATTGATACGTATGCGCAAGCCGTTCTTTCTGCCCTGGGGCGGTATTTCAAAGTGAAACATGCCATTGATGTCGGTACGCCCTTCGAGCAGTATTGCGCCATTGGCGGCGTCATATACCGTGATCTGGCCGTTTTTTACGTTGTTTCCACCGCTGAAACCGCACTGCACCTGCACCTGGGGGCCTTCAGTCCAGGCAAAAATATTGACCCTGTGGGCCTGCGCGGGAATGCAGGAGAAAAAGTAGAGGGAAGCAGCCAGAAAGCAGGCGAGCAGATAGACAGGGACTGGTGACGCGTAGCCGCGCAGGCGCAAGAAAAGGCAGGGGGGACGGGAGCTGTTGATTGCCGAGGCATGGGAGCATGATGTTCTATTGCAATACGGCATGGCCGATTCCTTTCCGCTCTGAAAGTTTTTTTGTACAACCGCTCCGTCTGCTGTGCGGCCAGCAGTTTGCCACGCGGGTACATCACGCTTGCCGGGACAGTCCAATGGGCTGACGACCTGCAAGGGGATTTTGTCTTGAAAATATCCCAATGTTCAGACTGTGCTTTTCTGTGTTGTGATCTGTAGCATTTCCGGGCGCACTCTGGCTATAAACCCCACAGTGAACATGGTTATAAGCCCTTCAATCAGCATGATGGGCAAGTGGGCCAAAAAGATGAGCCTGGCGGCCGTAAGAAAGCCTTCGTCGCTGAAAGCCAGAGCCAGGGCGGTCAAGAGGCCAGCGCCCAGCACGCCCACGGCTCCGCCGCAAAAAGCGGCGGCCCGCAATCCCCGTGTGCCGGGCCAGAGATACGTAAGCCCACGAAAAATATACCAGGCCACAAGGCCGGAAAAGGCCATGGTAAAGCTGTTGACCCCAAGAACCACCAGCCCCCCGTATTGAAAAAGCAGGGCCTGCAAGGCCAAAGCTGCCAGAATGGCGGGAAAGACCGCCCACCCCAGCAGCACTCCCAGAAGGCCGTTCAGGATAAGGTGGGCGCTGGAAGGCCCGATGGGTACATGGATGAGAGAGCCGACAAAAAAGACCGCAGCCAGAATGGCTACAGTCATCAGCCTGTCATAATCCAGCCTGCGAAGGCCTATGGCCGTGCCGGCAGCGGTAAGCGCGTAGCCTGCGGCCAGAACCGGTGGAGACAAAACTCCTTCAGCTATATGCATGGGCCATCCTTTCCGGCGGACCGGCATGAAACAACGGAGTATACGCAGCCGGTTCCCGCGTGCCTTCACAGGCCAACGCGGGAACCAGCATAAATGATTCCGCATCTGCTCATACCTTGTCCTTTTCCCGGCCGCAAGAGGCAGGAAAAAATAAGGCGGGCAGCACAGCGAGTGCGTTGTGTAACTGCCCGTGTGCATGTCAGGCATGCTGACGCGGGAGTATTTTACTTGGTGCGTGGAGCCGCGAAGTTGCCCCACAGCACTGCGCCAAGCTCTACGGATTTTCCTTCACCCTTGTGATCCATTTTTTCATCAGATGTATTCAGGGCGGCAAATCCCCACCAGCCGGCCCAAGGTACACCATAGGCAAATACGCCGTTCTGGTCTGCCTTGACTACCTGGGTTACATAAAATTCGTTGGGCGCCACATGCCCCTTGCCCTTGTTATAGCTTTCAATCTCTACTTCGGCTCCGGGAACGGGCTTTCCATCAAGCAGCACCTGCCCCTGAAAGACATTGCCCGTATAGTTGGCAAAGGGGCGCGTAAGCGGGACGATTTCCGTCTTGAGGCCCAGCGGCTCCGTCCAGCCTTCTTCTTCGCCAAAGGCGGCGACCACAGTTTTGGTGTAATGGATTATATAGCAGTCTTCAGCGGGTTCAAAATAGGGCTGCGGCTCCAGGGCAAACTGGTAGACGCCGGGTTTTTTGATGGCATAGGCGGCTGCCCATGCCTTGTTGCCCATAAAGGTTGCGGGTTTGAGCAGCCCCTTTATGTCTTCTGTGTTTCCGTTATGTGTAACAGTGAAAGCCTTGGGCGCTTCCATAGGCATTCCCTGAAGTTCCATAGGATGGGCAAAAGCAATGTCCAGCTTTACCGTGGCTTCTTTTTTGTCGGTTACAGTTGGTGTGGACGGGATGACCATGCCGAAGTGAGCCTGGGCCTGAGTTCCCCAAAAAAGGGCAAGAGCCACGCAAGTACAGCAGATTTTCCACATAACGCTCTCCTGGCGTTGAGATTTCCGGCGTTGCCGGGATACCGGCGGTATGCCGCCTGATAGCCAGTTACACAAAAATAAAAAATGTAGCAACAATGTTGACCTGGTGAGCAGAAATCTCGCGGACAGAGAGTGCTTGCATAAAACAGCTCCAACCCCTGCTTTTAAGTCCATAAGGTCGGCTGTGCAGTGGGGGGGGGCAGGAAAGCCCATGAGCGATTGATGCTGGTTCACGGGTATTGCAGGAAATATTTTTTGCATAAAAATGCAGATCGGCCACGCTCATTCGAGCGCGGCCGATCTTTGCAAACAGTGCGGATGTACTTACTTGGGCAGCAGCGCCGGGAAGTCCGGGCTTTTAACGTGCTTTTTTACAAAGGCGGCGGCAGCTTTGCGGTCTCCGGCCATGACGGTGATCATGAACACATCACCCTGCGAAGCCACCCAGGCCTGGCTGGTAATGTCCTGCTGGGCAAAGGTAAAGGTGTACTGGCCGTTTTTTTCCACCGGCGCTGTTGGGGCCGACTACAAACGTCACCGAGGCATTGCCAGCAGCATTGGCAAAAATGGCGCTGGTGGTTCCCTGATTTTCCGTGGGAGGCATGACTACCTTCCAGCCTTCGGGAGTATTGACGGTAAAGTATTTGGTATTCAGCTCTTCCGCCAGGGCAGGCATGGCCAGAAGCATGACGAATACAAAGGCCACAAGCTTTTTCAACATGAACATTCTCCTCAGAGGGTGCGGCAGTACGGCTGGCGGTTCCTGAGCGCTTGCGGGCAAACCGTTTTTACCCTGCGCGGACATGGCTGAAGCCGACCCGTACAAGCTTATGCAATAGCCTCTAAAAAGACAATGTGTTTCAGGGGAGAGAGTGCAAACGGCGCCGTCACGGCCGGGCAGGAATACCATGCCCGGCGGCGTTGCACGGGTGCAGGCACAGGGCATCCGCACCGCGTCCGTCCGCCGCCGGGCGAACAGGCTTACAGGGTGGCAAGGGCCTGGTCCAGGTCGGCAAGGATATCGTCAATATGCTCGATGCCTATGGACAGGCGCACGGTATTGGGCCGTATGCCGGTGCTTGCCAGTTCCTGTTCCGTCATTTGTGAGTGTGTTGTGGACGCGGGATGTATGACCAGCGACTTTGCGTCCGCCACGTTGGCCAGCAACGAGAATATGCGCAGCCTGTCGATAAAGGCTCTGGCTTCTTCTGCGCCGCCCTTGATTTCAATGGTAAAAATGCTGCCCCCGCCGTGCGGAAAGTAGCGTTTGTACAGGGCATGGCTTGGGCTCTGGGGCAGGCTGGGGTGATTGACGGCTTCGACCTTGGGGTGCGCATGCAGATGGCGTACCACGGCCAGCGCGTTTTGCACATGACGCTCTACACGCAGAGACAGGGTCTCCAGCCCCTGAAGGATGAGAAAAGCATGCAGGGGGGCCATAGCTGCGCCCAGATCTCGCAGCAGGATGGCCCGCGCCCGCACTATATAGGCCGCCGCCCCGACGGCCTTTGTGAAGCTCAGCCCGTGATAGCTCGGGTCCGGCTCACTCAGTTGGGAAAATTTTTCGGCAGCGGCCCAGTCAAAACGGCCGCCGTCCACAATAATTCCGCCCAGGGCCGCGCCATGCCCGCCCATAAATTTGGTGGCCGAGTGAACAACGATATCTGCGCCGTGTTCAATGGGACGCATAAGCCACGGCGTGGCAAAGGTATTGTCCACAACCAGCGGGATAGAGTGGTGATGGGCAAGGTTTGCCAGAGCCTCCATATCCACAATATTGCTGTGGGGATTGCCCATGCTTTCCACAAAAATCGCACGCGTGCGGGGGGTTATGGCTGCCGCGAAAAAGTCCGTCTGTCCGGGGTCCACAAAGGTGGTTTCAATGCCCGAATCCTTAAAGGTATGGGCAAGCAGGTTGTAGGTTCCGCCATAGAGCGTTTTTGCCGCCACAATATGGTCTCCGGCACGAGCCAGATTTTGCAGGGCATAGCTCACAGCCGCCGCGCCGCTGGCCGTTGCCAGGGCGGCCACGCCGCCTTCAAGGGCTGCCACGCGCTGCTCCAGGGCGTCTTGCGTGGGATTGGTCAGGCGGCTGTAAATGTTGCCGGGGTCGGTCAGGTTGAAGCGCGCCTCGGCATGTGCACAGTCGTTGAACACATATGATGTGGTCTGGTAAATGGGTACCGCCCTCGCGCCGCTGGCGGAGTCCGGCTTTTCCTGGCCTGCATGCACTTGCAGCGTTTCAAAGTGCAGGTTGTTTTTATTGTCAGTCATGATCTGTCCCCTTGGCGGCGGGCCTCGCGTTTTTCCGCTTTTTTAACAGGCCCCGGCTATTTCTTATCAATATGGTATGAAATACCTTGGCGGAAACAGCAATCTTTGTCAATACCGCTGCGCTTGCGGTTGCGGCTCCTGTGAAATGCAGCGGCGGTGCGGCCATGCGACGGTTGGCGGGAAAGCAGAAGCCGAAAGAAGAGCACTTTGTGCAACAAGTCCGCGAACTGGTGTATGTGCGCAGTCTTGCAGGGTGGGCAGGCACGAGCTACGATCCTCGTCTGCCCTTGAGGGGCAGGTACGCCATGAGCTTATAAGGAGGCCGCATGAGGGCGGAAATTATTTCAGTAGGTACGGAGCTTCTGCTGGGCCACACCATTAATACGGATGCGGCTCATGTGGGCAGGGCGCTTTCGGCTCTGGGCATGGATCTTTTGCAGGTTCACACTGTGGGGGATAACGCCGGACGGCTTGAGGCGGCTCTGCGCGATGCTCTGAACTGTGCGGATGTGGTCATCACCACGGGCGGCCTGGGACCCACTGATGACGATATGACCAAGGAAACTGTGGCCAGGGTTCTGGACGCGCCCCTGGAAGAACACGAGGACAGCCTGCGGCGCTTGCGCGAATATTTTGGTTCTCGCCCCATCGCGGCAAATCAGCTCAAGCAGGCGTGGTTGCCGCGCGGTGCAACGGCCTTTCCCAACAGGGCGGGAACCGCCCCCGGCTGTGCTGTACCGGGAAAGCAAGGGCAGTGGGTGATTTTATTGCCTGGGCCGCCCTCCGAGTTGTTGCCCATGCTCGAAGACAGTGTGATGCCTTTTTTGCAACGCATGGGAGGCGCGGTCATTGCCTCCTTTATGGTGCGCACGTTTGGTATTGGCGAAGGTTCTGCGGCTTTGCGCATAGCCGATCTGACGGAAGGGGCCAATCCTACTGTGGCTCCTTACGCCAGTGATGCGGAAATGTTCGTGCGTGTAACGGCAAAGGCTGAAAATGCTGAGGCCGCCGAGGCTCTGGCAAGGCCGGTTGTGGGGGCTGTGCGCGACCGTCTGGGCGACGTGGTCTACGGCGTTAATGTGTCCGGCCTTGAATCCGTGGTGGTTGAGCAACTGCGTCAACGCGGGCAAAGCCTTGCTACGGCGGAATCCTGCACAGGCGGCATGCTGGCGAAACGCATAACGGACCAGCCCGGCGCTTCGGAAGTCTTCGGCTATGGCCTGATTACCTATGCCAATGAGGCCAAAACACGCCTTCTGGGTGTGCCGGAAGATATGCTTGCCCGCTATGGGGCCGTAAGCCCGCAGGTAGCCCGCAGCATGGCTGTGGGGGTGCGTGAGCGTTACGGGGCGGATTATGGTCTGGGCATTACCGGAGTGGCCGGTCCTGGCGGCGGCACGGAGGAAAAACCCGTAGGGCTTGTGTATGTGGCGTTGAGTTGCAATGACAGTGTGTGGCTGCGGGTATTGCGGCCCCAGGGGCGCTATCTTGGGCGGGAGTGGACCCGGCGGCTGGCTTCCAGTCATGCGTTGGACATGCTGCGCAGGCATCTGGCGGGTTTGCCTGTGGAGGCTCTGTGGGCGGACGAATTGCCGCAGGAGTGAGCGCTCCGATGGGCTGACTGTCAGCGGAAAACAAGAAATGAGCCTGTTGGCTGACGCGCCTTGCGGCGGGCGCAGGGTTGTTTGTTTTAAAAAATCGCAACCGTGCGTTCTGCCTCTGCGCCTCATGGAGGCACAGGTTTACAACGCACGGTTGCGAAAGGCAGACGGAGCTTATCTGTCCTGCTGCTCGAAAACGCCCACAATGCTTGTGATGGGCAAAACAAAGGCAATGCCGTTGCCGGGTTTGACAAGGGCTGCGGAGTGCGAAATGGCAAGCAGCACCTGACGGCTGATATCGGCAGGAACAGCATTCAGGATAATGTCTTTTTCCGGCTCCACAGGTATGCCGAACAGCGCGGCAACCTTGAGTCCCGCGCCGCGCCCCTTGAGCACGGTGGCGCCCCGCGCCCCGGCTTCTTGCGAAGCTTCAATGATGGTGCTGCTCCAGCCTTTGCTCACAATGGTTACAACCAGTTCGTAGCCGTCTTTTATCATGGTCCCGTCCTTATTTTGCAAACTTGAATTACTGATTGGCGGACTGCGTGCCGGATCGGCCTATCTGAGCCAGATAAGGCTGAAAATGGCAAGCAGAGGAAGCAGCATGACAAGAACAATGCCTGTATAGGCAAAGAAGCTGGGCATGCGCACGCCAAGATTTTCCGCCAGTGAACGCACCATAAGGTTGGGCGCGTTGGAGATATAGGTGTTTGCCCCCATGAAGACTGTGCCGCAGGTAATGGCAAGCAGGGTCTGGGCCAGTTCGTTCATGAGAACCTGGGGATCGCCTCCGGCAATATTAAAAAAGACAATAAAGGTCGGCGCATTGTCCAGGAAGGTGGAAAGCACCCCTGTAAGCCAGAAGTACACCATGTTGTCCGGTTTGCCATCTGTGTTAAGGATATCGATAATAAAGCCCATATCGCCGTCTTTGCCTGCCTTGAGGATGGCGATGATGGGGATAAGGCAGATAAAGATGCCGAGAAAAAGTTTGACGACCTCGCGCATGGGGTCCCACGTAAAGGCGTTGCGCTCCCGAATGGCGAAGCTTGTCAGCCGGCCGGAAAGGATGATGATCGCCAGCAAAAGCAGGTCGCGTGCGACGTTTTGCAGCTCCATATGCACCTCGCCGAAAAGGGGAATATGGATGCCCGGCTTCCAGCTACCGCTCAAAAGCACGGCCCCGGCGATGCAGGCAAGCAGCGGCAGGTTGACCTGCCAGCCTTCAAGGCTGAGCTTTACGTCTGTACCCCTGTGCTCGTCCAGAAGCTCGTGGTCTTCTTTTTTATAAAGGTATGCATCGAGAAAATAGTGGATCAGCAGCAGCGAAATGGTCAGAAAAACCATAGGGCCGAACAGGTGGGTCGTAGTCCAGAAAAAATCCACGCCCGCCAGAAAGCCGAGAAAGATGGGGGGATCACCCAGGGGGGTGAGCGAGCCGCCCACGTTGGCCGCAAGTACTATGAAAAAGATGACTGAATGTACCCGGTAACGGCGGTACATATTGGCACGGAGCAGCGGGCGGATGAAAAGCATTGACGCCCCGGTGGTTCCCACCCAGCTGGCAAGCGCTGTGGCCACAAAAATAATGCCTGTATTGACGAGCGGTGTGCCCGTAAGGTTGCCCCGCAGATGGATGCCCCCGGTAACCGTAAACAGCGCGATCAAAAGAATGACAAAGGGCAGATAGGTGTTGAATACGGTGCCGAGCAGTTCCTGAAGTGTAGCCCGAGGCCCAAAATGAATCAGCAGCGCCACCAGAAAAAGTGCGCTCCAGAAGGCGGTTATCTTGCCGTAATGGGCTTCCCAGAAATGGGGATTGACGAGGGGCCACAAGGCGATGGAAAGTAAAAGCCCGGCGAATGGCAAGGCCCATATGAGGGAAAGCTGGGTTCCGTCCAAAAACGTATCCGCACAAAAGCCATAAGCGGGAAAGCCAAAAATCAAAAAAAAGCAAGCGGTGAGTAAAACAAGAAATCGGGGTATGGGCACTACCTGAGCTCCTTGGGTGGAAGGCCAATATAAATCAGATCAACTGCGGCCCTGGCCTTGCGCGAAACTGTCGGCGGCGCAGCGCACCAGAAGAACCGGCAATAAAGGCACAGGCCAAGTCAGGGCAACTGTTAACGGTAGCATGCACACTGGCCGTGGTCAAAAACTGAGACCCACCATAACGCCAGAAAAGCCGTAGGGCAAACATCTTTCATCACGTTCGCCCCGGCGCGGAGAACACGCCGCTGATTATCCCAAAGGCCGGACGGTTGGGTAAGCTGGCTTTATGGAAGCGCCGTAACTGTTGAGTGCGACGGATAGCGGGCTGGTCGTTGGCTGGCGGCGGCATTCGCAAAACACTACGGGTGACTGTAAAAAACCGGACCCGGGTTACCCCGGGTCCGGCTGACGTATTTGTTTAACCGTTTTCTATGGTCCGTGCCGCAGCTTCAATGATAGCCATTTCAGAATCGTGCTCGGGGCCGCCGCCTACAGGTGAGCCGGGCGACGTGTCTTTCTGGGAAGAATCCTGCCACGAGCCTTCCATAACGCTGTTCCATACACTGGAAGAGCCTGAGGCCCCCATATCAGGTATATCGCCATGTTTTTGCAGGCTTGCCATATTGGTCAGATCCAGCGTGGCATCATCGCCACTGGCTGCGGAGTTGTCCACGCGGGATGCATCCGCATACGCGGCATCAATGTCCGCTGCATGATCTCCCCGGTCAGGGGCGAAGAGCGTATCTGTGGTTTTGGCATGATCGGCATCTTGTTCGTCATCCTGCTGTGTGTCGGACTGCCAGTCATCATGCATGGCAAAAGCCAACGGGCTGATGTCTGCACTACCATCGGCTTGTTGCAGGCCGATTTCAATGGGCGGTTGCACGCCGTTTACGTAAGAGAAGAAGGAATCAAGGCTTGGCCTGAGGTCACTCAGGTCGTCAATGCCGGTGAAAAGGATGCTTTCCACGCCTTTGAGTATGGATGGATTCAGGCCGTTAAGCCAGTCAGCGTAGCGGTCAAGAAATTCGCTGAGGCTGGACGCTTCGAGAATGAGAGTGTCTGCCCCCGCGCCGCCGTCCACATGCAGGGCTCCGGCACCGCTGATGGCGCCGTTGATAATGATGGTGTCATCGCCCGCGCCGGTGGTAATCTGGTTCTGCCCGCTGCCGCTTTTGAATATGTCGCCGTTGAGGCGGATGGTGTCGCCTTCGCCTCCGGCGGTGCTGTGTCCGATAATGCTGTTCTTGCCATAGGTTGCATGCATGGCGTAGTCCGCATTGATCTCAAGATCAAGCGCCTGACCGCTGCCGGACTGTATGGTGCTTCCATAGTACGAGGTGCTGAGCATGCCGTAAGAGTTCCCGCTGGAACTTTCGGCATTGAGGCGCACTTCAGAAGCGGTCAGCGTTCCATTTTCCATAACAATGGCGGAGAGGTCGCCCTTGATGGTCATGCTGACACTCTGAGCGGTAAGGTTGGCCGGGCCATAAATGCCGTACGCCTTGCCCGCAGTTGAGGTCACGTTGACATCCACGTGATCGCCAGCGATCAGGTTGAGCGTTCCCGATGTGCTGTACAGGCCGGCCGCGAGATCTTTGCTGGCAACAAAAATATCGGCATCGTCAGCCACATTGATGATGTTGCTGCCGCCGGAACTTTCTATGCCTGTAGCCCGGCTGTTGGCCAAAACGCCGGTACTGGTGACGTCCACACGCAGTGTGTCGGTATTGATGGTGTTCTGTCCGTTGCCGCGCGTATAGATGCCGCTGGTGTTGCCGCCCCCCTGCACATGCACGTCAGTATGCCCGGCAACATCAATCTCATTGATGCCGCCCCTGCGCCCATCATATGTCGCGGCAATGCCCGTGGTGCTGGCATAGTCATTGGAGCTGGAGCCTTTGACCAGGCTCACATCCACATTCAGCCCGCCCACATCAATGACGTTTTTACCGTAACC
>NZ_JAHZAA010000034.1 GCF_019424165.1 Desulfovibrio sp.
GGGCACGAAAGGTGAAAGAGCCGCCGTAACCTGAAGGCGCGGGCCGCCACGCCCGGCAGCATCGCGCACCTTGAGGCAGGTTTCGGTGATGGCGGAAAGGTCATCGTCTGTTTCTGTGGGCAGGCCGATCATAAAGTAGAGCTTTACCTGCCGCCAGCCGTGCTCAAGCAGCTTCTGGGCGTGCAGCAGCAGCTCTTCTTCGGTTATGCCTTTGTTGATGACGTCACGCAGCCGCTGGCTGCCTGCCTCCGGAGCAAGGGTGCAGCCGGTGCGGCGCAGGTCGGCCATCCGTTCGATGATTTCGTCATCAATGGAGCCTACGCGCAATGATGGCAGGGAAAGGCCAATCTGCTCGCGGGCGCAGCGGTCAAGTACGCCAAAGCACAGGGTCTTCAGCGCGGAAAAATCTCCGGTGCTGAGAGAAAGAAAGGAAATTTCGTCAAAACCCGTTTCACTCAGGCACTGGTCCAGCAGCGTCTGGATGGTTTCAAGTGAGCGTTCCCGAACGGGACGGTACACCATTCCTGCATGGCAGAATCGACAGCCACGGGTACACCCGCGCGCGATTTCCAGCGACAGCCTGTTGTGCACGGCCCCTACGGGAACGACCTGTCTTGCGGGATAGGGGGTATTATTGATGTCTGCCACGATACGGCGCGCCGGGCGGGTATAGTCCGCTATCAGAGGAACGGGGGGCGCAGAAGGGGCTTCCGGGCGAGCGGCAAAAAGCGAAGGCACATAAATGCCGGGTATATGGCGTGCCTCAAGGAGCATCCGTTCACGGGGCCAGCCTTCGTCCAGGGCTTTTTCGAGCAACTGTAGCACATCGGGCAGGCTTTCTTCGCCATCGCCAAGAACCATGATGTCAATGAAGGGCGTCAAAGGTTCGGCGCTGAGCAGGGCTCCGCCTCCGGCAATAATCAGGGGACAGGACGTCAGATCCTGCGGCCGGTCGGCTGTGCGTAGGGGAATGCCCGCCAGATCAAGCATATAAAGCACGTTTGTATAGCAAAGTTCGTGCGTTATGGAAAAACTCAGGCAGTGGATCTGCGCCAGGGGCGTGTCTGACTCCAGCGTTGCCAGCGGCGTATTGTGCGCGCGCAGGATTTCTGCGGCTTCGCGTTCGGGGGCCATGACCCTTTCAGCCCACCATTGGGGGCGTCTGTTGACGATATTGTACAGAATTTTTTGCCCCAGATAGGACATGCCGACATCATAGGTGTCGGGAAAGGCCAGAGCTACACGCAGGCGCACCTGGCTGGGGTCCTTGCGACAGGCATTGTCTTCAATACCCGCATAGCGGCTGGGCTTCGGCAAAAGGGGCAAAAGGGAACGCATAGACTTCCTCATTGAAAGTTTTGCAACAGATATATGTCTGTACGGGTTCGCTGGGTGCGCGACAGCTTTTGGCGCAGCGCAATAAAAAACGGCGGCATTGCTTTTCTGTCAGCCTTGCCGTCCGGGAATCTTCGGTCGTCCCGCAAATGGAGCCGCCGCATTTTCAGAGCAGCGCTGCTTTCCAATTGTCCTGGCGGCTGTGCGCGGGCAGACATTCGCCATGAAGGGGCAGGCGCAGTGTATCCGCACGGCTAAACGCCGCCGTGGGCGTTTGGGCAATGTTGAAAATACATATTCTCAACGGCGTCATGTGCCAATGATAGGCCGCTCAGGCATGAAAGTAAAAGCAGGGTATGAAAAGGGCGGCACATGGGGCCGCCCTTGAAAAAAACTGAACAGGAAACAGGACTTATTTTATAAGGCCGCTGCCGGAGCCGCTGAACGGCTCGGAGCTGAACTGCATTTTGCCAAGCCCGCCAGCCACGGTAAGGTTGGTGCAGGCTTCGATGTACTTGTCCTGAAGTTCCTTTGGGGTGTTGGCGTAGCGGTAGAGGAAATTTTTTCCTTCCAGGCTGCCGTCAAATTCGGGCTCAAAGGGATAGCCATAGGGCAGCATCATCATCTGCACGCCCTGCTGGGTGGGTATGCTCTGGATGGCGGCCACGTCATTAAGGCAGTCTTTTTCGGCATCATACTTGCCAATGACCAGTTCACCCGTTACCAGCTTCATCAAACGAATATCGTAAGCCATGCTTTGCTCCTGAATGTTAATGGCTTGTAGGTAGGCATTGAAGCAGCGCATGTCAAGGCATTTTCTGTTGCCTTGGCTGCCGAAAAGACTAAAATACCGCCATGCATAATTTTGACGCTTCATCAGAATACACTTCGTCCAGGGCGCTTGAGCTTGTGAAAAAGCAGCTTGGGCATGGCTTTATTCGCAAAGATCTGCTGGTACTGGCCCTTACCCACAGTTCATGGGCCAATGAGTGCGGGCCGGGGCAGGAACACAACGAGCGGCAGGAATTTCTTGGAGACGCCGTTCTGGAGCTTTGCGTCTCGTGGGAGCTCTACCGGCGCTTTCCCTCCGCTCGCGAAGGGGAGTTGACCAAGATGCGCTCCGGCCTTGTCAGCGCCGTAAGCCTTGCGGAAAGAGCGCGTGAGATGGGTCTCGACGGGCTTTTGAAGTTGGGGCGGGGCGAGGAAAGTCAGGGAGGAAGAAAGCGCGACGCGGTATTGAGCGACGCTCTTGAGGCCGTATTGGCGGCCATTTACGAAGACGGTGGCTTTGCCGCGGCACAAGAGGCCGTAGGCCGCATATTCGCCGGGCAGTGGCCCAACCGGGCCGGGGACGGCAAGGCCTCCAAAGATTACAAGACCCGATTGCAGGAGGCCTCGCAGCAACGCTTTGGGCAAGCGCCCCTATATACGCGCGTGGGCAGCCATGGTCCCGAGCATTCAAAGGTTTTTGAAGTCGCCTTGCGACTGCCCGACGGCAGCGAATTTTCGGCCAGCGGCAGCAGTTGCAAAAAAGCCGAACAGCAGGCGGCCCGTATTGCTCTGGAAACCCTCGGACACACAGAATAACATCCGCAAGCGCCGCCGGGCAACGAAAAAACGTTGCGACCAGAGGGCTGCGGGGCAGCTCTTTTGGTGTGAAGTGGCTGTATGGGGCGGGGATGACGCAACTTTGGCTGGTCCGGGGGCACGGCCCCCGGACCTCCCATCTTTGGTCTGCCACAGCCTATTATAAGATGACCTAGCCGCCGATAAGCTGCATGGCCATCTGGGGCAGCGAGTTGGCCTGCGAGAGCATGGCTACCGCAGACTGGCTCAGAATCTGGTTGCGCACAAACTGCGTCATTTCTGTGGCTACGTCCACGTCGGAAATGCGCGATTCGGCTGCCTGCAGATTTTCCGCCTGAATATTCAGGTTGGTAATGGTGTTTTCCAGGCGGTTTTGCATGGCGCCCAGGTGAGCGCGTATCTTGTCTTTGGAAATAATGGCGTTGGTGATGGCGTCCAGGGCGCGCTGCGCGGCCTGCTGGGTAGAAACGGTTCCGCCGTCACGCAGCTCGCCTGTCGCATCGTCAATAGCCTGGTTGCCTACGCCAAGGGCAGAGGCCGTGCTGTTGCCGATTTTGATGTAGTAATAGTCTTCGGCGGAGTCGTTGCCTGTGCCGAAGTGGACCTTGAGCTTGCCCGTAGAGGTCATGCCGCTGCCATCGTGCGTGTCGCTGGACAGGGAACCGTTGAGCAGGTGAATGCCGTTAAAGTCCGTGGCATTGGCAATACGGGTGATTTCCGAAGCCATAGCCTGATATTCGGACTCGATCATGAGGCGCTGGGTGGAATCATAGGTGCCGGTAGCGGCCTGTTCCGCCAGCTCTTTCATGCGGGTGAGCTTTTCGTCAATAACGCCCAGAGCGCCGTCAGCGGTCTGAATCATGGATATGGCGTCGTTGGCGTTACGCGCGCCCTGTTGCAGGGTCGCGATGTCGGCCCTTTGCAGTTCGCGGATTGCCAGGCCAGCGGCGTCGTCCGCCGCGCTGTTGACGCGCAGGCCTGTAGAAAGGCGCTGTACCGACTTGCTCAACTGTGAGTAGTGAGCATTCAAATTTCTGGCCGTGTTTGCGGCCATCAGGTTGTGGTTAATAACCAAAGACATGGGACACCTCCTGGTGGTTACTAAGCTGTATCCACGGCTTTGCAATCCATGTGCCAAAAAAAATTATTTTTTAATTTAAGTATGTTATGAATGAATTGTGGGTGTGGGAATTTTTTTCCTCCCCCTTGGTGCGAAAATTTTGACGCGCAGGGCATTGTCTGCGGGCTGCTGAAGGAAAAATTTGCGGGCAGTGAAACCGGCTGGTTGCAGCCGTGAATGAAAAAAGCTTCCGCGAGGAAGCTGTTAAGGATGGAGCAGGGGGCTGCCGGGCCATTCTTTAAAAGGATATTTTATCAGGACGGCAGGCTGCCCACAGAGCGCCCTGGTCTGCGCAGCATGTCATCAAAAGAACAGGGCTGGTTGCGATCATGCCGGTACGGGCAGGGCGCCTGTCGGAGCCGGCATTTTGATGTTTACCCGATAGTCATACCGCTTGCTGATGGCCTGCTGCCAGTTCAGCGGCGGCGCGCAGCAGATGTTCAAAAGATTCGTGCCTGCCCGCATCAAGATGCTGATCAGGACGAAATTCGTCTACCAGACAGCCTTCATCCAGAACGACCACCCGGTCGCAGAGGCGAAAAACAGAACCCATATCGTGCGACACATAAAGCAGTGACAAGCCCAGGCTGCGTTTCAGGCTTTCCAGCAGGTCCTGCAATTGCGCGCGCACTACGGCATCCAGGTCAGTCAGTGCTTCATCAAGAAGCAGAATGTCCGGCTTGGGGGCCAGAGCACGGGCGATGCAGACTCGCTGCAACTGTCCACCGCTCAACTGCCCCGGGTATCTGCGTGCGCTGGACTGGGGCAGCTCCACCAGTGAAAGCAGCTCCGCCACACGTTTTTTGCGGTCTGCCGCTGACGCCAGCCCGTGGGCCAAGAGCGGTTCTTCAATGATCTCCCCGATCGTCATACGCGGGTTCACCGCGCCGCGCGAATCCTGAAAGACCGTTTGTACATGCCTGCGCCAGTTATTTTTGCGGGCTTCCGGCGCGCCGATGTCTTTGCCCATAATCAGGACATTGCCTTCGTCAGGCTTTTCCAGCCCCAGCAGCAGACGAAAAAGCGTACTCTTGCCCGCGCCGTTGCGGCCCATGACAGCAAGACTTTCCCCACGGTGCAGGCGCAGGCTTACATCCCGCAAAACCTCCTGGCCGGGCTGACGCCGCCAGCGGCATGCACCATAACTTTTTTTCAGATTACGGCATTCCAGCAGTACCGCCCGGTGGGGATCAGCATGTTTTGTTTCGGGGGGCGCTGCTGTAGTCTGCTTTTCGACAGGGGGACAAATTCTGGATGTATGAAAGGCGTGCAGCAGTTCTTTGGTATGGGCATGCCCCGGACGGCGCAACAGCTCTCGGGCCGATCCCCGCTCCACAATGCGCCCGCCCTGCATGACTGCGATGCTGTCGGCCATGCAGGCGGCGGTGGTGAGGTCATGATCAATATAGAGTAGTGCAAAGCTGTGGCGGGCTTGCAGGCTTTTCAGCAGGCGAAGAATGCGCGCCTTGCCTGGCAGGTCAAGGCTCGAGATAGGTTCATCTGCAATAATCAGCGGGCTTTTACGGGCCAGCGCCAGAGCTATCATAACGCGGTGGAGCATGCCGCCGCTCAGTTCAAAAGGATGCCGGGGCAGTATGGATTCTGGGTTGGCAAAGCCCACTTCACGCAAGCGCCGCCGCATGGCGGCCTCTTCGCGCCTGCGCGGCACGCAGCCGGTGTCTCTGAACGTTTCGCAAAAAGTATGCCGCACAGTGAAAAGGTGATCGAAGCAGTCGCCGGGGTTTTGCATGATCAGCGCGGGAGCACCCCCGGCAATGCGGATATTTCCTTTTTCCTGCTGCACACCGGGGGGCAGCAGGCCCATGACCGCCATGGCGGTGAGGGATTTGCCCGATCCGCTGGACCCCATGAGAGCCAGTGTTTCCCCCGCGTGAATGCTCAGGGAAATATGGTCCACAAGCCTCGGTGTTTCTGGTTCGGCAGCTTTCAGGCAAAGGTCGCGAACCTCAAGAATGCATGGAGCGGCTGGCGGGCAGGCCGGTTTTGTCACATATTCCATATCAGGCCCCCGCGGCGCGCAAGGCTGGGTCCAGGCGGTCCCGCAAGGCGTCGCCCATAAGGTTGCAGGCGGCAGTAGCCATGAAGATCATCAGGCCGGGGTAGAACATAAGCATGGGCTGCGAGCGTATGTAGTTGCGGGCTTCGGAGATCATGAGTCCCCACTCCGGGGTGGGGGGCTGTATGCCCAGGCCCAAAAAAGAAAGCCCGGCCACATGCAGAAGCATATGTCCCACATCCAGGGTTGCAAGCACCAGAACCTGCACGATGATTGCGGGCAGAAAGTGGCGAATGACAATGCGTGTGCGGCTCAGACCCATGGCCTGCGCTGCCAGGATATGCCCCCGGCTTTTCAGGCTCAGCACATGGCTGCGCACAAGCCGTGTGTACCACGCCACATGGGTTATGGCGATGGCGATGACAAGGTTTGTCAGCCCGGCCCCGAGAATGCCGATAAGAAAAAGCGCCAAGACAATGGTTGGAAAGGTCATCATGGCATCGCAGACGCGCATGATGGCAGAATCTACCCTGCCGCCGAGATAGCCTGCCATGGAGCCAAGGGCGAGGCTTGCCGCTACGATACAGGCGATAATGTACAGCACTGTGGACAGGGAGTAGCGGGCCCCCACTATGAGGCGGGAGAGAATATCGCGCCCCAGGTGGTCCGTACCCAGCAGATGGTCCGCACCGGGCGGCAGAAATTTTTTTGCCAGATTCACAGCTTCGGGATCGTGAGGTGCCAGCCAGGAGCCAAGCATGGCGCAGGCCATCAGCGGCAGCAAAATGAGAAGGGCTACGAGCGTTTTTTTGTTCATCGTCCTTCTCCAAGGCGGATGCGCGGATCGATCCGCGCGTAAAGCACGTCTGTAAGCAGATTGACAAGTACAAAAATAAGGGTGGTTACCAACGTAAACGTCTGGATTACGGGGTAGTCGTGATTGTATATGGCAGAAACCACATACCGGCCAACGCCGGGCCAGTTGAAAATGTTTTCAACAATCACTGCGCCGCCGAGCAGTTCGCCGAAATGCATGCTCATGGATGTCAGGACGGGAATAAAGGCATTGCGCAACACATGCTGGCCGATGATGCGCCATTTTTTCAAGCCTCTTGAGCGGGCATACATGACACTGCGGCTGTGCATGTGTTCCAGCATGCTGGCACGCACAAGGCGTATGTTGATGCCCATGGACATGAAAGAAAGAGTGAACACGGGCAAAATCAGAAATTCCGGGCCGCCTCGGCCCATGGCAGGCAGAATGTCCAGATGGCGCGAAAAAAGGAGCACCAGCAGAAAGCCCAGCCAGAACGATGGCATGGATACGGCGCTGAACGCGAAAATACGGGTGAGGTGATCCGGCCAACGGTCTTTGTACAGGGCGGCCGCGATGCCCAGAGGAACGCTGATGAAAATGGTTGCTGCCATGGCCCACATGGTCAGTTCGATGGTAGCGGGCAGATAGTACAAAATCTCGTTGAGCGCCGGATTGCCTGTAACGTAGGACAGACCCAGATCGCCCTGCAGGGCGGAGGCCAGCCAGTCCAGATACTGCTTCCAGAGCGGCTGGTTCAGGCCCAGGCTTTCGCGGGTGGTCGCCAGCAGGCTTTCCGTGGGCGGCAGACCGGATAAACGCAGATATGCCATTGCCGGATCTGTTTTACCGTGGCGCAGGACGGCAAAAACAAAAACAGAAACTCCCAGCAGCAGAGGGAGCAGAATAAGAAGGCGGCGGCACAAAAAGCGTATCATGAACGGGTCCGCGTTGAGGTTGCAGGTATGGGCGACAGAGCCTTGCCGCCATGTCGCACTTTGCCCATGCCGTGGAGCGCGCGAGGCATACCACGGCATGGGCAACAGAGTACAGTGACAATCCCGGGAGATCGCCGTGCTGGTATTTACCTAGGGCCTTGAAATCCGCGCCAGAGGCAGCTCATACGAAACAGGACTGAAAGTGAAATCCTTGAGATTTTTCTTTTTAAACAGTGCCTTGTCGACCGTGCGGCTTACGGGAACGTACACGGCTTCGTCATGCAGCATGGTCAGAATGCTGGTGAACAGGCTCTGAAGCTCCTTGGTGTCCGTAGTGGCAAGAGCTTTTGTAATAGTCGCATCCAGTTCTTTTTTCTGCGGCAGCCCGCGCTGGGCCTGGTAGTCCGCATGTCCGGCCACGCGCATGGCCGCAACGTATGAGAACGGATCATAGGGCGCACCGTTGGATTCGCAAAATATCATGTTGAATGCGCCATCGGTCTGTGACGCGCCAAACGCATTAGGCTCTTCGCCCATCAGCTTAACATCCACGCCAATGCGGGCCAGGTTGCTCTGCACCACTTCGGCAATGGAGCGCATGATGCTCTCATTGGCAATGAATTTGAGTTCAAGACGCAGGGTTTTGCCGTCTCGGGTACGGAACTTTTCGCCGGATTTGAGCTTCCAGCCAGCTTTGTCCAGAATGGCGGCGGCTTCTTCAAGAGAATGGGGATAAGGCTTCAGCGCAACATCACAGAAGGGGATATCTTTAGCCAGCAGTTCTTCGGCCGGGGCCTCCTGATCAAGCAACACGCCCTTTATTATGGCAGGGCGGTCAATAGCGCGCACAATGGCTTGACGCACAGCAAGCTCATTGGTGGGGAACAGGGCGGTATTCATGGCCAGCAGACGGGTATTGCGCGGCGAAGACTCGCGGGTGGCGTAGGCCGGATCCTTGGACAGGGCGGCGTAGGCATCCGGATTTACTCCGGCCGAGCCGTGGTCGGCAATGGCGGTGGCTATAAGGTCTACTTCACCGCTTTCAAGCGCGACAGCCCGGGTTTCTGCATCAGGAATCACCTTGACCACAAGCTGGCGCATCCGCGGCTTTTCACCCCAGTAATTATCATTGCGCACAAAGCGGTCAAATTCGCCTTTGCGGGTTTCGGCCAGAACCCAGGGGCCAGTACCCACCGGCGCTTTTATGCTCTGGGCGGTATTGCCGTCTTCAGGCATGGCCGCGGGAGAGAGAAAGCGCAGGGGACGCACCAGGCTCAGTTCCTGAAGCGCAGCAGCATACGGCTGTTTGAGTATCAGTTCAAAGGTGTGAGGGCCGACGGCCTTGTACGAGTCGATAAGGTCCGCCGTGGCCAGCCAGTCATGACGCTTGATGTTCATGTGGACGGCATCGAAGTTTTTTACCACAGCATCGGCCGTGAAAGGGGTGCCGTCTGAAAATTTTACATCCTTGCGCAGGTTGAAAGTATAGACCTTGCCATCGGGTGAGATTGTCCAGCTTTCTGCCAGCCAGGGGATGATCTTGCCGCCTTCGGCATACTGCACCAGCGGCTCATATATAAGGGCCTGGGCGAACATTTTGTTGGCGCCGTAGGCATGCGGATTAAGAGGCCCCACATTGCTGCTCCAGGCGTACACCAGCGTGTCCTTGTCCCAGCCATTGGCTGCGGCTGCGGGTGAGAGTGAAAATAGAAGGAAAAACAGGGTCAGAAAGCCGCCGCAGGCATGGCGGAACAATAGAGGAAACGCCTTGAAAATTCTGTTCATCTTCTTGTCCTGTATGGGGTTTTGAGGATTTTAGGGATAGTATCGGCATGTTATTTTTGTGTCAACTTTTAAAAAAACGTGACACACATCGCACATGGTTTGCCGCCCCGCTGGAAACGATGCTCAGGGCTGTTGCCCCCCGTGCTGTTTCTTTTAGGTAAAGAGGTGAGTGAAGAGGTGAATGGAGCCGCAATCAGTCTGGGGCTGTCTGCTTTTATGAAAAAACGCTTCGGACTCGGCGGAAATTTTTTTTTGGGTAGGTGCTTTATTGCACTAAGGTAAGAATCGGCCACGCAGATGCTTGCCGCTGTGCCGGTGCGCCTGTTGGTGTTATAAAGCACAAGGCTGCGCCCGGCAGTGGCGTAAAAATGTACTTTAGCGGCCAGTGGTGCATTTTTTTGACATTTTTAGGCAAGATATTTCTATGTATATTTTTGTTTGATTTAAATGATTTTTTGATGAACATGGACAGCAATGTAAGGTAACGCTCAGCCGTATTCATGTATATTAAAACCATGAGAAGGGTTTTTTTGTCTTTTATTATAAATACGGTTCGGAGTATCGTATAAATACTTTCCACAGAGTGATTGTTTTTGCTTTATACAGTGGATAAAATACTGCTTAACCCATCAAGAACAGAGGGTATTTACAGGTTGTTAAACTTTGAACTAATGCTTGACAATCTAGCTCATAAAGGTATGTTCTCAGGTGGTGCCGCTGGTTTTTCTGTAAGACGGCACCATTTTTGGCGTGGTTTCCCCAGCCGGACACTGCGGCAAATTTTGTCTTTTTGTGCGCCATGTGCTCGTTTGTACAAGGTCGCCAAGGGCAATAGGTGCCGGTGGGGGAGGTGTGTTTGTGATTACTTGCATTATTCGCATGGAGGACTATGGGTATGGCATCACCAAAGGCAGCATTTAACGAAGACAAAGTTGCCCTGCTTATCGGCTGCCTTGTCTTCGTTTTAGCGCTCGGCAAAATGATCGGCCTGGATATGATGGGCTGGGTCGTGCGCGTTGGCATGTGGGTTGATAACCCGCTTACC
Source organism: Desulfovibrio sp. (assembly GCF_019424165.1). Taxonomy (GTDB): domain Bacteria; phylum Desulfobacterota; class Desulfovibrionia; order Desulfovibrionales; family Desulfovibrionaceae; genus Desulfovibrio. Next base: position 10,642 of record NZ_JAHZAA010000034.1, read on the forward strand.
GCCTGGAAGGCCGCAACTTGGAAGTGGCTCCCCGGCTGGGGTTCGCTGCTGGTCAGCTACGTGGTCATCACCACCCTGCTGGCTGTGGGCATCAAGCTTATCAAAGGCAATGTGTCCAGCTTCATTCGTGGCTTCACCATCATCTTCTTCATGGCCATCGCCTGCTACACGGCCGGGGCCAACGCCTACATCGCGGCCAACCCCACGCAGCTTGCCAAACAGGGCATTCCGTGGGCTTTGGGTCTCAGCACTGAAGCTGGTCTTATCGTGGCTCTGGTTGTCGGTATTCTTGTGGGCAACATTACCCCCAAGTTTGCCGAAAGCCTGCGTGAAGCCTGCCGGCCCGAGCTTTTCGTTAAGATCGCCATTGTTATCATGGGCGCCGAACTGGGCGTGAAAGCCGCTGATGCCGCCGGTTTTGCCGGTCACATCATTTTCCGCGGTCTTTGCGCCATCGTTGAAGCTTACCTGCTCTACTGGTGCGTTGTTTACTACGTTGCCCGTAAGCATTTCAAGTTCAACAAGGAATGGGCTGCTCCTCTTGCTTCCGGTATCTCCATCTGCGGCGTCTCCGCGGCCATTGCCACCGGCGGCGCCATCCGCGCCCGGCCTGTGGTGCCGATCATGGTGTCTTCGCTGGTCGTGGTGTTTACCTGCATCGAAATGCTGATCCTGCCTTTTGTGGCTCAGCAGTTCCTTTCCACCGAGCCCCTGGTGGCCGGTGCCTGGATGGGTCTTGCCGTTAAGTCTGACGGCGGCGCCATCGCCAGCGGTGCCATCACCGAATCCCTCATTCTGGCCAAAATGGCCGGTCAGGGCATCAACTGGGAGCCGGGCTGGATCGTGATGGTTACCACTACCGTCAAGATCTTCATTGACGTGTTCATCGGCGTGTGGGCTCTGGTGCTCGCTTACGTCTGGACCGCCAAGTTTGACAAAACCCGTGGCGAGCGCACCATGACCTGGGGCGACGTTATGGACCGCTTCCCCCGCTTCGTGCTGGGCTACATCGGCACCTTCCTGATCCTGCTGTTCATGTGCCTGTCCTCGCCCGAACTGCACAAGCTCGGCAAGAGCCTGTCCGGCACCATTAACGGGTTCCGTGTACTGTTCTTCCTCATGACCTTCTTCACCATCGGTGTGGTGTCCAACTTCCGCAAACTGCGCGAAGAAGGCATCGGTCGTCTGGCCGTTGTGTACGTGGTGTGCCTGTTCGGCTTCATCATCTGGGTGGGCCTGTTCATTTCCTACGCCTTCTTCCACGGCATGACCCCGCCTGTTATCGGCGGCTAGCATATTCGGAGTAAGATATGGAAAAGTCTAATGAAGTAAAACTCCATGAAGAAATTGAGAAGATGGAGTATGAACCCCTGGACCCCGTTGAAATGAAGCTCATTAAAGGTGGCGTGGGGCTTGGCCTCTTCCTGCTGATAGTGCTCTTCCTTGTCAGCAAGTTTGTGATGACCACACACTAGGCACCGCCATTGTGTAATTGACTAAACACACCGGGAAGGGGAACCCCCTTCCCGGTGTTCGCGTTGAAAGGATTTGCCATGCCGCGCTATCATCTGCGCTTTATGAAAGGGCCTAATTATACGCTTAACCTTGAATATGAGGCTGTAGTAGAAGCGGCCTCATTTGAAGAAGCCCTGGCTCCGCATACTGACTGGCCTATTACCGAAAGCTACGATCACGCCACGGCTACCGCCTGGAACCCCGGCACCTGCGTTTATTATCAGGAAATGTGGGAAGCCGCGCTGCTGCCTGAAGAAAAATAGGCATGATGCGCCTTCGCTACGTCGTCAGCGCCTGTCTGGCGGGCATTGCCTGCCGTTATGACGGACGCGCCACGCCTTGTTCCGCAGTCATGCGGCTGATGGAAGAGGGCCGGGCTGTGGCAGCTTGCCCGGAGTGTCTCGGCGGGCTGCCAACACCCCGGCTTGCCTGCGAATTGCTGGGGTCGCGGGTGGTAAACAAAAATGGGGAAGATGTGACCGCGGCTTTTCTGCACGGCGCGCAGGCGGCCACAGCTCTGGCCCGACAGAACGGCTGTAACGCCGCTATCCTTAAAAGCCGCTCACCTTCGTGTGGCTGTGGTCAGATATATGACGGCACGTTTACCGGAACGTTGCGTGAAGGGAACGGACTGTGGGCTGACGAGCTGAGACGGGCCGGGATCACCCTGTTTACCGAAGAACGGTTACCCAGGGACGAATGAAGCAGGGCGGTCTTGGAGCGGAGATGGATCATATTCTGCTTGCATCCGCACCCTCTGCGGAACATTGACGAATACTTTGCTTGAAGCCGAAATGTTGGAACTGTCTGGATTTGCAGGCCGTGTGCTTTCAACAGCGCCCATGACGCAGGCGAAATGCTCATGCCGTGTTGTATGCACCACTATTCCACTACTGCATATTTTTTCAAATAAAAAACGATCTTGGCGGGTCCCGACAGTTTCGACAATGTTTGCAGTGCGAAAAGTCCCTGTTGTGACACCAATGCAAATATCCCGTAACAGCCCAATACGCTATTACGGGATATTTGCATTGAAAGATGGGAGGGGATTTACTGCGAAGCTGTTTTGCAGTGGCCGACCAGGATGTTCAGCTTTTGTCCGGCCGGCTGCGGAGTGAAGACAGCTCTGCTGGTTATTTGCGTTAGCAAGCGCAGTGGTAGGCAGGCTGTAACAATCTTGAAGCATGTCTCAAGGATATAAACACGTTCCAGAGGTCAGATTTTTTCGGCGTGAATGCCGTGGTGGACAAGCTCGGTCACCACTTTTGTGCAAAATTCCGGCAGCTTGGCTTCTGCCTCTGGAGTCAGCCCAACCTGCATGGTTTTGTAGTCATATGGCTGCATGCCGAAAACCAGCGCTCGTGGCCGGTGACCGGCCAGTTCACAGGTTACAAGCGTGTCTACAAGGTCGGTCTGGTGCATTGAGTCTCTGAAGCTCAGGCTTTGCCGCAACTTTTCCCCTTCCAGCAAATATATGGATCCGGGAGCTTCGCGGCCCAGTACCACATCCAGGACCACCAGAAAATCACAATCCATAAGTATGCTCATGAGCATCAGCCCTTGCGTGCCGCCATCCATAAGAGTCACATTTTCAGGCCAACGGTACTGTGACTCAAGGTATTCCACCGCCCGTACCCCAAAGCCTTCATCGGTCAGCAGAATATTGCCCACACCCAGGATAAGCACTTTTTCTTTGCTCATGTGCCTGCTCGCTTTCTTGAAAGGTGAAAAAAAGGGCGGGGGCAAATCCCCCCGCCCTCATCTATTCCGGCTACGGCAGACTACAGAACCTTGTAGTCATGCACTTCGTTGCTTTCACCATCAATGACGTGCACAGAACAGGCGATGCAGGGGTCAAAGGAGTGAATGGTGCGCAGGATTTCTACCGGGCGCTTGGGATCGGCCACAGGCGTGCCGACCAGGGCGGTTTCGGCCGCGCTGGGCACTCCCTTGTCGTCCCGGGGTCCCAGGTTCCAGGTGGTGGGAACCACAAGCTGGAAGTTGTCGATCTTGCCGTCTTCAATGGTCATCCAGTGCGAGAGGCCGCCACGTGAAACGTCGGCAAAACCGACCCCGCGTGCGGAAGTCGGCACGGCGTAGTCTTCAACGATCTGTTTGTCTTTGACGATGTTGTTCTCGTATTCGTTAAGCCAGTTTTCCATCTGCTGGGCAATGACCAGCGTCTGGATGCCGCGGGCGGCAGTACGGCCCAAGGTAGAGAACAGAGCTTCGGGGCCGAGGTTCAGCTTGCCGAGCACGGCGTCAATGGTGGGCTTGATGGTTTTGTGGTTATGCCCGTAGGCCACCAGCATCTGGGCAAGGGGGCCGGTTTCCACGGCGTGTCCATCGTAACGCGGAGCCTTGTTCCACGAATACTTGTCCGTGTCACCCATGAAGGTAAAGTGCGGATTGGTTTCGCCTTCAAAGGGAGCGCGGGCCTTGCCCTCGTACCAGCTATGACGCACGTGCTCTTCAATCTTGTTGGGATCAAAGGGCTGTACGGAACCCACCTTGCGGTCATAGATAACGCCGGGCTTGTACCAGCGGCTGTTGAGGTCGCGCTCGCCGCCGGGAGCGGGAAATTCGCCAAAAGCCATGAAGTTGTTGGTTCCGCCGATCTTGCCCCAATCCTTGTAGTAACTGGCTACCAGCAGAAGGTCAGGAATGTAGACTTCTTCAATAAAGGCACGGGCCTTGACGTAAAGCTCACGGAACTGCTTGATGCGTTCGGGCGTCAGGGCTTCATAGCAGGTTACGCCACCGGCAACGGTAAACTGGGTGTGCGGGTTCTTGGCGCCGAAAACGGCCATGCCCTTGGCCACTTCCACCTGGGCGCGCAGGGCCTGCAGGTAGTGGGCAGTGCATACAAGGTTGGCTTCGGGATCCATATAGTACCCTTCGTGTCCGCCCAGGAAGTAGGCGTTGGTGAAGGGACCGAGCTGCCCGCTTGCCACAAAGGTTTTCAGTTTTGCCTGTACGGCGGCAAACTCTTCAGTCGTCGCCTTGCGGGGCGAAATGGAGTTCGCCAGTTTGGCTGCCTTTGCGGGGTCAGCCAGAAGGGCGCTCGTAACGTCCACAAAGTCCAGTGCGTGGAGATGGTAGAAGTGGACCAGGTGGTCGTGCATGAACTGGTTGCCCAGAACCAGGTTGCGGATATAAGTGGCGTTGGCCGGAATGGGCTTGTTGATGGCGTCTTCAAGGCTGCGTGTGGAGGCCAGGGCGTGGGTATAGGTGCAGACGCCACAGGTGCGCTGGGTGAAGTGTTGCGCATCGCGGGGGTCGCGGCCTTTAAGAATGGTTTCAATACCACGGAAGAGGGTGGCGCAGCTGCGGGCCTCTTTGATCATGCCGCCTTCAACTTCCACTTCAATACGCAGATGGCCTTCGATGCGGGTCAGCGGATCCACCACAATGGGACCGGTGTAGTTGCTCTGGGGCGTTTTAGTGACTTGGCTCATTTTTTATCCCCCTAGTTCTGGTAGAACGGCGTCATATCGTCCCAGAAATTGGGCTCACTGCAACCTATGCAGGGATGCCCGGCAGCCACCGGCCAGTTGGTCTCGTTGAAAAGAACCTTGGGACAGTTGTTGTAGGTCTCGGGTCCTTTACAGCCGACATCGTAGAGGCACCAGCCCTTGCGCGCTTCTTCAGAGTTGAAGGAAGGCGCAAATTCACCGGCGTCGAAATGTTTACGGCGTTCGCAAAGGTCATGCACGCTCTGTCCAAAGAACATAACGGGGCGGCCCACTTCGTCCAGCTCGATTTTCTGGCCCTTGAGAAAAGCCACAAGAGTGCCGACCATATTCAGAGGGTTGGGCGGGCAGCCAGGCACGTTGATGGCCTTGACGCCAAGCTCCGCATAGCAGTCATTGATGCCCTTGGCGTCGGTGGGATTGGGCTTGGCCGCCTGGATGCCGCCGTAACAGGCACAGGTGCCGATGCTGACAACAGCCTTGGCCTTGGGCAGGATGTTTTTGCAGATGTCGTACATGGTGTGTCCGGCAATATAGCCGTACTTGTTGTCCATGCCCGTGGGGATAGCGCCTTCGACAAGGCAGATGAAACCGTCAGGGCCATTGACGGCGGCCTGAAGTGCTTCTTCGGCGGCTTCACCGGCGGCGGCCATGATGGTTTCATGATAGTCAAGAGAAATGGTGTCAAGAATAAGGGTGTCAATGAAGGGCTGATAGGTGCGCAACAGCGCTTCGGAACAGCCCGTGCACTCGGCGGCGTGCAGATAAACTACCGAAGGACGACGCCCGGTGAGGGCGGCAGCCACATCGGAAGCAAACGCCGGACCCATGCCCATGGCCACGGCCACCGCTGTACAAAATTTCATGAAATCGCGGCGGCTGATGCCCTGGCGCTCCAAACGCTCTTCTCCGCCTTCTTTGCCCAGACCCACGGCAATACGCATAATAGCCTCCTGGCAAGAGTGAATGAACATCTGCGGCGCAGTCCCCCTGCCACTGGGGCCTGCTGTGCGGCGCGAAAAAGTCACGCCGTCCGTGTAGAAGACAACGGTATAGCGACGTCCGGCCTTGCAGCCGTGCGCCCTGTGGCGCTGTCTGTGCATAATTCAGGAACTGGTATGATGCGAAAAGGCTGCTGGCTTTGGCGTGTGCGGCGGTCATGCCCCTCATGTTTCCGCACGGCCAGCTGGCCGTCATTTGCGAAAAATTATATACAGTAAGCTACAAACGGTCAATAGGTTCGTGATTTTTTGCTGGCGTTTACGGGGCAGGCCCGCCCTGTGGGCGGCGGCTTGAGAAAAGATTTATTAAAAACTTTGCCCGGGCGGCTATCAGGGTTGCCATGCGGGGCATGTCATGCGGGCCAAGGTATGAAATAGGCGCTTGCGCGTCAGGTTGCCACCTGGATGCGCTTGCGTTATTTTCGTGCCTCGCGGCGCGAATGTATGGCCGTCATGATCTTTAAATTTCACCGCATTGAGGATGGCATGAAAACGGAATCTCTTTGTCTGCACGCCGGGTATGAGCCTAAAAACGGTGAACCGCGTGTTGTGCCTATCGCCCAGAGTACCACATTCAGGTATGAATCCACCGCAGCTGTGGCCAGACTTTTTGACCTCGAGGATGCGGGATTTTTTTATACCCGCCTTGGCAATCCCACAGTGGATGCGGTAGAGCGCAAGATCGCGGCCCTTGAAGGCGGCGTGGGCGCCCTTTGCACATCCTCCGGTCAGGCGGCCAATCTGCTTGCCCTGCTTAATGTGGCGCGCAGCGGCGACCATATCGTCAGCGCTTCCAGTATTTATGGGGGTACATTCAACCTCTTTGCCGTGACCCTGAAAAAGCTCGGCATTGAAGTGACGTTTGTGGATCAGACCGCTTCGGACGAAGAGCTTGAAAAAGCCTTCAGGCCCAATACGAAAGCGGTGTTCGGAGAGGTTTTGACCAACCCGTCCATGGATGTGCTGGATATAGAGCGTTTTGCCGAACTGGCGCACAGGCATGGCCTGCCGCTGATGGTGGACAGCACCTTTGCGACCCCCGTGCTGTGCCGTCCCTTTGAATACGGGGCGGATGTGGTCGTGCACTCCACAACAAAGTATATGGACGGCCATGCCCTGCAAATGGGCGGCGTTATTGTGGACAGCGGAAATTTTGATTGGACTGGCGGAAAGTTTCCCGAATTCACCGAGCCGGATCCTTCCTATCACGGGCTGATCTATACCGAAGCCTTTGGCCGTGCAGCCTATATCGTCAAGGCCCGTGTACAGCTCATGCGTGACATGGGTTGCTGCCAAAGCCCACAGGGAGCCTTCTATATCAACCAGGGGCTTGAAACCCTGCCGCTGCGCATGGAGCGACATTGCCGCAATGCTGAAACTGTGGCCGCCTACCTTGCGAATCATCCCAAGGTCGAGTCTGTCAGCTATCCCCGTCTGCCGGGCAACGCCAACAAGGCTCTGGCCGATAAATACCTGCCCGACGGGTGCAGCGGCGTGATTTCCTTTTCGCTCAGTGGCGGGCGTGACGCCGGAGCGCGCTTTATCGACAGTCTTGCAATGGTTTCACTTGAAGTGCACGTAGCTGACATTCGCACCTGCGTATTGCACCCGGCAAGCTCCACCCATCGGCAGTTGACCGACGAGCAATTGCGCGAGGCGGGCATAAATCCGGGCACGGTGCGTTTGTCCGTGGGGCTTGAGCATGTGGATGACATTATTGCGGATCTGGATCAGGCCCTCAAGCAGGCATAGTCGTTGTTGCCATAAACGGTATGAGCCATAAAAAAGACGGCGGGAATTCCCGCCGTCTTTTTTATGAACTTTTCGAAAACTGTTTTTACCTGATTTTTTGTGCAACAATATGTTATACTTGAGCTTTTACAAGATTATTATCACGGTCGCGTGTTTTTGGGCCAAAGATGCCTGTTCCCTACCTTCGATACAGACAGATATTAAAAATCCATCCGTTCATGGCTGGCATCAGCGATTTTTTCTGGCAGAAAACATTTGCTGTACTTATTGGGGCGATGCTGGGTGGCGGAATCCGGCTTCAATGAGTCTGCGTGCGGCATTGTCGCGCCCGACCCTGCTGGTGCCGCCCATAACCACGGCCAGCATGCGGGTTTTACCCCGTTGCCCCGTCACAATAAGGTTGTAGCCCGAGGCCACGGTCCAGCCTGTCTTCAAGCCATTGACGCCTGCAACCGTACCCAGCAGTCCATTGGTATTGCGCGTTTTTCTGTCCCGGTAGGTGAGCAGTTGCACTCCGTGGTAACGCAGGGCAGACGGGTGTGAGCGCAGGTAGGCTCTCGTCATTCGCGCCATGTCTCTGGCTGTGGTTTTTTGCCCGGCGGCCGGTAGCCCGGTGGGGTTTTTGAATGTGGTGCGGTTCATGCCCAGGGCCTTGGCCTTCTGGTTCATGTTGCGCACAAACTGGCGGTCGTTGCCGCCAACCCGGCGGGCCACCGCTGTGGCTGCATCGTTGCCGGAAACCACGGCCATGCCCGTAAGCAACTGTGACAGCGCAACGCGTTCGCCAGCCCGTAAATGCATGGATGATCCGCCTACAGCAGCGACCTGTGGCGTGATCCTGATTTTTTCACCTGGTTTGAGCTTGCCCGCGCGAATCTGGTCCATGGCCAGATACATGGTCATGACCTTGGTGAGTGAAGCTGGGGGAATGGCCATATCCGGATTCTTGGCATAAAGAACTTTGCCGGTGTCCATATTAATGAGAATGGCGGAGCGCACGGGCATGGCTGCCTGAGCACTGCCGGAAACGGCGCATATGGCAATCAGGCAGAGCCATAAAAAACAGACTGCCAGACGTGCGGTTGCCCACGGCATTACGCCGTGGTGGGCGTAGGCATGGTACGACCGCGCAGGCGCGTTTCTGTTTTCCGTACGGCGTTGTTCGCGGTAGTCCCTGGGGCGGCAAGGCTCTTCCTCTACCGTAAGCGTGGCGTGAGAATCTTTTTTAACCATTATACTTTTTTAGGCATTGTACTTGTAAATACGGTTTGCTTCCTCCACTGCCTGCATGGCAAAGGCCAGCAGCACGGGACCGGCAATAAGCCCCACCGGGCCAAAGCTGGAAAGTCCACAGAGGATGGCAATAATCAGCACAAAGAAAGGGGCTTTGATGCCCTGCCGCAGAAAAAGAGGACGCAGTACGTTGTCCACTCCCGCTACGGCCAGCATTCCCCACAGCCCCAACCCTATGGCAGCCATACTTTTGCCGGTAAACCAGAGCGAGATGCACAGGGGCAGCCACACAAGAGCCGTACCCACCATGGGGATAGGGGCTACCAGGGTCGCCAGCAAGCCCCAGAAGGCAGGCTGGTTGACGCCCGCCACCGCAAAGGCGATACCGCACAAAAAGCCCTGGGCCAGCGCCACCAGAACAATGCCCAGCATGATGCCGCGCAGCGCCCGGTGTATGGCCGTGATGAAGCGCCGCAGCATGGGCTGGGAAATGTGGAAGATCCTGCCCGTGATCTTGCGCACGCGGCGGGAATAGATGGTAAATATCACTGTCAGGCTTACAAAGAGAAAGCTGGTCCAGAGCACCGTCATGGTACCCCCGAGAAAATCTACGCCGCGCGACAGCAGCAGCCCCATGGCAGTATCAAAAAAACTGTCCAGCCGCGCGAGAAGGTCATCAAACGCGCGCTCAAGGCGCGGATGCTCTGTAAGGCTCTGTCTCCATTGCTGAATATAGTTAACCCACTCAGCGGGCAACTGAAAGTTATTGGCCTGCAGTTCGCGCAGTCGCGTAAAACCGGCTGCTGCCTGCGGCGATACCAGAAGAACCAGCACGGCAATGGGGACGATAAGGGCCGCTACCAGCATGGTGATGTACCCGTAAAGCGGCGAGGAATTGACAAAAGAAAGAAGAAGGCGGCGCTTGCGTGAATCCGGCCGGCTGCGTTCAATACGGATTCGCCAGGCCCGGGCTTTCTGCCTCAGTTTGCGGTATTGCGGCAGCGTGAGGCAAGACAGGCAGGCCGCCATAAAGATTGTGACGGGATTGGGCAGTAGCAGCAGATACCAGGCCAGTACGGCCAGCAGGTAGAGCAAGCGGGGCATTGTTTGTGTCATGCGGTAAGCCTTGGGTTGCGTGCCCCAAAATTCTGGATGCGGTTGATGTGGCGGATAGAACCCACGGCGCGGGCTATGCCTGTACGATAGCCCGTGGCTGCCAAATGGCTGGGCGCAGCCAGACTAGCAAATATATGCTTGGTCTGCCAAGCCTTACGGCGCAGTGTGAAAAAAAGACGAGTGTGATTAAAAAAATTCTTTTTTATTGGAATGTTATATGCCGTTTGTCACCGGTTAAGGCTTTGGGCATTTAAACTTTTGCAAAAAATGCGCTCCATTAGCTACAGGGGGAACTGCCGTTTGGGCAAGTGGCGAGCGTCATGTGGTGTGTATGGGGGCACCGTGTGAAGAACATTGTATTGCAGGGCAAAACCATTGGTCCGATGTCGTATGCCCTCCCCCTCAAGTCTCTGCGCTTCCGCAGGCAGGGTGCAGACTGGACGGTGTTTCTTCCTCAAAATGTGGTTGAAGATTTGAGGTGCGGCTGTACATCATTTCCCATAGAAAATTCGCTGTATTAACGAAGTTTAGTGGCGTTGCGCCTCCCCATGCCCTGTGCTAGCCTGCCGACATGACGACTGAAGCACGTGGCAGACCCTGGCTGACTGTTTTACTTCGCGTATTGCCGGAGTTCTCTGCCCTGGACTGTTGCGTTGCCCTTGAATCCGCGGGAGCCGCAGGGCAGGTGCTCATGACAGCATGCCATGAAGAGATGCGTTCGCATGTCATGCCCCTGGGGCAGGGTATGGTGCGCCGTCAGGTCATGCATGCCTTTCGCTGCTACAGCCCGCCCGCAGGGCAGTCCTGCCTTGAAGCGCTTAATCTGGCGGCCAGCCAGGCGCACACCCCTTATCTTTTACTTCTTTCCTCAGCGGTCCGCCTTTTGCCCGGCAGCTTGCAGGCAATGCGCGACAGGCTGGAACGCTCAGACCGGCTTGCAGGGGTCAATCCTCTGTTCCTTTACCGTCAAGACGCATTCGAACAACCCGCTTCCCTGTCGGAAAGCGGCATTCCTCCTCAGGCCCGTATTGCCCACATGGGCAGCGTGGGCAATTGCCTTGGGCAATTGCAGTATCTTTATGAAGGTCTGCCTCTGGAACATGATCTTGCCCGAAAGCGGAGATTTTTTCAGATCGCCCATATGGGGGCGCTTTTGTTGCGCCGTGAGGATTTCCTGGCTGTGGGCGGTCTTACGGCTGTTTTGGATGAGCTTGCGCCGCAGGATTTTTGCCTGCGCCTGACCAGCCCGCAAGCTGACGCTCCGAAATGTGTTCCACAGCGCTTTTTCAGCAGCGAGCCGGATGCACTGGCAGTTCTGGCGGACGATTTTGACAGCTGGAAAACCTGCGGCCTGTGGAACAGCCTGTTGTTGCGCGGCAGGTTGTATCCCGGCCTGCTGGACCCTGATCAGGCGGAGCAGGCGCGGCAAGATGGTCTGGACTACGCATGCACTGCATGGTTGCATCCGGGGCCGTGTCTGACCTCCTGTCTGGAGCAGGGTGAGGCAGCCAGCCCCGTCATGTCGGCATGGCTGCGCTGGCGGCATGATCCGGAGCCGCAACACCTGCTGGACCTGCTCAGCCTTTTGTCCGAAGGACAGAGGCGCGCTGCTTTGGCCCTCTGCCGTGATTTGCCCGACAGTCTGCCCCGGGTTTTGTCCTGGTACATAGAGGCGTGCCGCACGTTATGCGCCTACGGCCATGATAAGGGATATCCTGCCCTGGCGTCGCGGGCCGGGGCATGGATGCAGCGGAAGGAAGACTTCAGGAGCAGATGTTTGCACCCCGGCCTGCGCGCGTTGCAGAAGGAGGGGCTGTATACCTGCGGCCTGGACAATTGCCCTGCGATTTATGATGCCTGGCTGGAACTGGCGGAAAAAAACAGCTTTGTCGCAAAGCTCATGCCGCAGGAAGGAGAGGAAAAAGAACGCCGGTATAGTGAACTGCTCGTTGGCCGTCAATGGCCCCGCCTGGCCGTGGTAATGCCCGTGTATAGCCCACAGCCGGAATATTTGCGCGCGGCCCTGGATTCTGTTTTGGCCCAGACCTATCCGCACTGGCAGCTCTGTATTGCTGATGATGCTTCTCCCGACCCGCATACGCCTGAAATACTGCGCGCCTACGCCGCCAAGGATGCGCGGTTGCGTCATGTGCGACGTGAAAGCAACGGGCATATTTCCCTGGCCAGCAACAGCGCCCTGGAGATGGTTGATGCGCCCTGGACGGGTTTCTTGGACCATGATGACGTTCTGGCCCCTGCCGCCCTTGAGCAGATGGCCGCAGTTGTCGCGTCCACGCCACATCTGGGGCTGGCTTTCAGTGACGAAGACAAGGTGGATTTCCGTGGTATCCGGCGTACGCCCATCTTCAAGGCGGCCTTCGACCCCTGGACCCTGTATGTCGGACACTTTTCTGTTTATTCCACAGAATTGCTGCGCCGCCTTGGCGGCTTGCGGCCCGGTCTGGAAGGATCACAGGACTTTGACCTCAGCCTGCGCGCCACGGAATGTCTGGGGCCGGAGCAGATTGTTCATGTACCGCATGTGCTCTATCACTGGCGCGTGCACGAAGGCAGTTCAAGCGGCGCGGTGGGAGCGAAACCCTATGTTCTTGAGGCAACACGTCGAGCACTGAACGAAAGTGCAATACGCCGAAGGCTTTCTGCCGTTGCCGCGCCTGCGGGACGCAACAATTTTTATGCTCTGCGATTCAGCGTGTCGTCCTGCAAGTGCAGTGTTATACTGCTGGCCCGGCACGGGCGGCCAGTACAGGCCGGATTGTGGCAGGCGTTGATGCGCCTTGCCGCACTTTTGCCGCTGGAGGTGCTTTGTCAGCCTTTGACGACAGACAGCACAGCGGCCTTTGCCACCGCTCCTGCGTCTCTGCCCGCCCGGATTTTACCCCCGCCGGATGGGCCAGAGGAGGGGGACTGGAACGTTGCCTGCAATTTGGCCGCCCGCGCTGCACAGGGCGAAGCGATGCTTTTTCTGGATTCTTCCTTGCTGCCATATGGAGATTGCCAGCCGGAACAGTTACTGGCCCTGGCCCTGCAAGGCGGCGTAGGAGCCGTGGGCGGCATGTTGCGGCATGGCAATGTCCTCTGGCATGCGGGGCTGATGCCGGACGCCGGCGGTCAGCCCTTTGCCCTGCAGCGTGGCGCGGATTGCTTTCTGCTGCCTTCGCTCTGCTGGGGGCAGCTTTTGCTGACGCGCAGGGTGCTGGCAGCGCCGCAGCAGGCCATGGCCGTAGAGCGTCGCCTGTTTTTGGGGTACGATGGCTTTAATCCGTCCATGGAGGCATGGGCCGGTGCTGATCTGGCTTTGCGCATGGCATCCGCCAACCGGCACAGCCTTGTTTGCCCCTGGGCATGGTGGCAGGTCGCTACAGACGGCCTTGGCGTTGTGGATAGCAGGGCAGGGCAGGTCGACTGGCAGCACTGGGGAGCAGGTTGCAACCCGAAACCGAAAACAGAACCGCCCCAGGCGCTGGAGAAATTTCTCGCGCTCTGGGGCGTATCCGTTCAAAAAAGCGGCTTGCGAAACAGGAATCTGCGCGCAGCCTTTGATCAGGGCTGGACTCTGATAATGGGGAAGAAACCATAGTTTGTCGGTCTGGAACCTAGCAGCTTTGAGAATGTGTATTCTCAATATCCGTAAAACGCTCACATGGGCGCTTGACCGCGCAGGTAGCTGCATTCACACCGTTGCGCCGGGCAATTGCCCTGACAGCGACTGCCCGGGCAATGTTGGCGCAAGGTTGCCTTATCCGAGATTTTTGCTGCCCTTGAAACTGACGCCGATAATTTCATAGGTGACACGGCCACGCGGAATGTCAACGGAAACTTCGTCTCCTTCCTCGCGCCCGAGCAGGGCCTGCCCTACGGGCGAAAGAAAAGAAATGGAACCCTTGCTGGGGTCGGCCTCGTCCGGGCCAAGAATAGTGTAGGTTTTGGCTTCGCCGCTATCCACATCTTCCAGGTCCACAGTTGCGCCAAAGATGACTTTATCGCCGCTAAGGGTATCAAGGTCAATGACCTGATACAGAGCCATGCGCGACTCGATGTACTTTATGCGCGCTTCAGCCATGCCCTGGCGCTCGCGTGCGGCGTCATAGCCGGCATTTTCGCGCAGGTCGCCTTCTTCTCGGGCCTCCTTGATGGCTTGAATGATCTCCGGCCGTTCGCTTTTCAGGCGGGCCAATTCTTCTTCCAGCGCCTTGTAGCCTTGTACGGAAATGGGAATACTCGTCATGTCGAACCTCGCAACGCAAAAAAAACGCCGCTGCCCAGGCAGCGGAGCATGCGTTTACCAAAAAGTGGTTTTTATGAAAAAAATCTGGTATTCCGGCAGAGGCCTTGGTTGGCTTGCATAAGCGCTTTGAGCGCTACCAGCGCCAGAAAAAATGCCGGCCTTGCGGCGTTTCACAGTGTGAATTTTGCCGGAAAATACACACCGGGCAGCTGCACCTTGCAGGCCCGAAAACCTCTCCGGCCAAGCGGGCCGGAATCAAAACCGTAACTGCGCCTTTACCCTAACCACTGTACAGGTTCCGGTCAAGCTTTAAACAAAAATTACAGCCCTGTTAGGAACATACCGGCTGGGCGCGTACAGTTGGCACTTGCGCCGTGCTGGTGCAGCGTATATGCTAAAAAAATTGTTATAAACCGAGCTGATCGTCAGCCGCATCCAAACAACGGCAGCTTATGAAAAAATATTTGCGTTATCTCGGACCATTACTGATCTCCGCCATTTTTCTGCTGGCAGTGTATCTTTTGTACCATAAGCTGAAAAGCTACAGTGTCGCGCAAATCCGCGAAAGTCTTTCGCAGATATCCCATACACGGATCGCCCTTTCTCTTCTGCTCATGATGATCAATTATATGATCCTTGTGGGCTATGACTGGCTCGCGCTCAAGGCCATCCATAAAAGTCTGCCCTTGCCGCGTGTGGGGTTGGTTTCTTTTGTGGGGCAGGCCGTAAGCTATAATTTTGGCGCGCTGCTTGGCGGCACAAGCGTGCGTTACCGCTTTTATTCAGCCTGGGGTTTTTCGCTGACAGACATAGTGCGGCTTGTGCTTATGCTGGCGGTTACCTTTTGGGTGGGCGCGCTTGGACTGTGCGGGGCCATCTTTATGGTAGCGCCCCCCATTATTCCTGACGAACTGCTGGCCAAGATGCCGCTAAAAGATGTGCGTATACTGGGCGCTATTCTTTTTGCCATCGCCTGCTCATACCTTGCCCTGTGCTTTTTTATCCGCAAACCTGTGCATATTTTCGGCAAGGAATTTGTTTTTCCCCCGCCGCGCATAGCCATTGCCCAGGCCCTTGTGGCGGGCGTTGACATCGTTGCCGCCGCGGGATGCATGTATGTGCTGCTGCCGGGCGACATGGGCATAAGTTTTATCGATTTTCTGCCAAGCTACCTTATGGCCCAGGTAGCCGTGGTGTTGACGCATATTCCCGGTGGGGTCGGGGTGTTTGAGCTTGTCATCCTGCACCTTACCCACACCACGCACGAGCAGATGGTTTTTGCCGCAGTGCTCTTGTTCCGGCTGATTTATTTTATTATCCCGCTGCTGGCTGCGGCACTTTTGCTTGCACTTTACGAAGTACGCCAGCGCCGTCAGGTACTGCGTGGGGCCGGGCGATGGCTTTCTGTGCTTTCGCATACCATTTCGGCCTATATGTGTTTTTCTGCCGGGATCATCTTGCTGGTTTCATCCACATTGCCCTTGGGACATCACGCCCTCAACATGCTGCGTGTTATGGAACCCTACCATGTGACGGCTATAGGACATTTTGTCAGCTGTCTGTCGGGCGCGGCCCTGCTTTTTGTTTCTTACGGGCTGGAACGGCGACAAGCGCGGGCTTTTTACATGGCTGTGGTTTTTCTCTGCCTTGGCATTGCCGGAGCCTTGCTCAACGGTTTTTCCTGGCTCACGGCAGGAATGGTGAGCGTGGTGCTGCTGGCCGTGTGCATGGCCCGCAGGCGTTTTTATCGCGCGTCCTTTTTTTGGCAGGAGCCTATCCCCCTGTTCTGGCTGGGGGGGGCCATGGGTGTGCTTGTGCTGGTAGGGGCGCTGGGCTGGACGCTGTACCATACGGCATGGAGCCATTCTGCCAACTGGTGGGTTAACGCTGCCCCCAACGCGGCGCGTACAACCTATGCTTTTGCGGGTATTGCCGTGGGCTTGGTGCTTTCGTGGATATGGCGCGCGTCTCTTCGGCGGCGTGCGCGCCACAGGCAGGAAAGATAACGGCGTTTGTCATGCAAAAAGGCCCGCGGCATGCCGCGGGCCTTTTATATGCATTGTCGTCGGATGCCCGAACAGCCATCCCGCCGCCGCTCTCTGCCGGTGAATGGCCGGATAGGCTCAAGGTATCTGGCGAATGGATATCCCCAACTGGGCGAAAGCCCCCGCTTCCGGTTATCAGGCGGAAGCGGGGGCTTTCTTAACCATGTGGGAAACGATTTTTTTGTGCAGCCGGACTAGAACGTAAAACGAACTCCAAGGCTGAATTCATTGGCATAAGGGGCCATGCCCACCTTGGCCTTTTGACCGGCAAAAGACTTTTCATGTTCGTAATAACCCAGGCCCACGAAGCGGTAGGCCAGGTCAGCAGAGATTGTTTCGGTAAAGGCATAGGAAACACCGGCCCCGGCATTCCAGGCGAATACCGTATTATAATCGGTGCTGCTTCCACTGTAACCCTGACCTTCTATCTTGTATCTGCTTTCAATAAAGCCCATGCCAAGCCCGCCGCCAATATATG
>NZ_JAHZAA010000035.1:0-18341 GCF_019424165.1 Desulfovibrio sp.
TCCCATGCCCCAGACCCGTGAGCACATCCTGCTCGCCCGTCAGGTCGGCGTGCCTCACCTCGTCGTGTTCATGAACAAGTGCGACCTCGTCGACGACCCCGAACTGCTCGAACTCGTCGAAATGGAAGTCCGCGAACTGCTGAGCTCCTACGGCTACCCCGGCGATGAAATCCCGGTTGTCCGCGGTTCCGCTCTGAAGGCTCTGGAATCCGATAGCGCTGATTCCCCTGACGCCCAGTGCGTGCTCGAACTGCTCGCCGCTTGCGACAGCTACTTCCCGGATCCGGTCCGCGAAACCGACAAGCCCTTCCTGATGCCCATCGAAGACGTGTTCTCCATCTCCGGCCGCGGTACCGTGGTCACCGGTCGTGTGGAACGTGGCATCATCAAGGTCGGCGAAGAAGTCGAAATCGTGGGTATCCGTCCCACCGTGAAGACGACCTGCACCGGCGTCGAAATGTTCCGCAAGCTGCTCGATCAGGGCCAGGCCGGCGACAACATCGGCGCTCTGCTCCGCGGCACGAAGCGTGACGAAGTGGAACGCGGCCAGGTTCTCGCCGCTCCCAAGAGCATCACGCCCCACAAGAAGTTCAAGGCTGAAGTGTACGTTCTGTCCAAGGAAGAAGGCGGCCGCCATACCCCGTTCTTCACCGGCTATCGTCCTCAGTTCTACTTCCGTACCACCGACATCACCGGTATCATCGCTCTTGAAGAAGGCGTTGAAATGGTTATGCCCGGCGATAACGCTACCTTTAATGTCGAGCTCATTCACCCCATCGCCATGGAAAAGGGCCTCCGCTTCGCTATCCGCGAAGGTGGTCGTACCGTCGGCGCTGGTGTTGTGACGGAAATCGTGGAGTAAAGCCATGCGCGTCAACATCCTGCTCGCTTGCACCGAATGCAAGCGCCGCAATTACGCCACGGTCAAGAACAAGAAGAACACGACGGGTCGTGTCGAACTGAAAAAGTTCTGCCCCTGGTGCAGAACCCACACGGTTCACCGCGAAACCCGGTAGTGACTTCATAAACGCAGGGCAGTAGCTCTAACGGCTAGAGCGGCGGTCTCCAAAACCGCATGTTGGGGGTTCGAATCCCTCCTGCCCTGCCATTTTTTATCTCCGGACAACATCATGGCAAAAAAACAAGCTCAAGCTGCCGACCTCAAGGCCGATAAAGCCCCCAACGTCTTCGTGCGCTTTGCGCGCTATGTCGAAGACGCCAAGGCCGAATTGCGCAAAGTGACGTGGCCCACGGTAAAAGAAACACGTAAAGCCACACTGGCTGTGTTGGGTTTTGTAGCCGTGATGGCCGTCATTTTGGGGTTGGTTGACCTTGGTCTGTCATCCCTGATCAAGACCATACTGTCCTGAAGGCCGATATGAAAGATCCTGTTATCGACGAAACTTCCGAGCTGTCGAAAAAAGCTCGCTGGTACATTGTGCACACCTACTCGGGATTCGAGCAGCGTGTGCAGAAAACCATTAACGAGTTGCGCCGCACCGGGCAGGAACAAGGCCTGATTGAAGAAGTGGTGGTTCCTACCGAAAAGGTCATTGAACCTACCAAGGGCGGACAGCAGCGCACTTCTACGCGCAAGTTCTACCCCGGTTATGTGATGGTGCGCATGGTCATGACCGACCTGTCCTGGCATCTGGTGCAGTCCATACCCAAGGTTACAGGTTTTGTGGGCGGCAAAAACCGTCCCACCCCCATGCGTGATGGAGAGGCGGAACGCATTCTGTCACTGATGGAAACACGCCAGGAAACCCCGAGACCCAAGTTCAACTTTGACAGGGGTGACGAGGTGCGCGTCATTGAAGGGCCTTTTGGAGGCTTTAACGGCGTGGTGGAAGACGTTAACTACGACAAGGGGAAGCTGCGCGTCTCCGTCTCCATTTTCGGGCGACAGACGCCGGTGGAACTGGACTTTGCGCAGGTTTCCAAAGGCTAGAACCCTTCGTTTCCGAAGGGTTTTTGCGGAAGGGATACATTCCCTGTCCGCACGGCGCGTTGCAGCACCCTTGATCAGCACGCCGTAAAAAATGCCACCTAACCTTGCTTAATGACTTGCCCCCGCGCGGCGGCCACGGCCGATCTGCGCGAGCATTGATGAAGGACAAAGCAAATGGCCAAAAAAGAAGTTGCCAAAATCAAATTGCAGATTCCTGCGGGCGCGGCCAACCCCTCCCCGCCGGTGGGTCCCGCCCTGGGTCAGCACGGCCTGAACATTATGGGCTTCTGCAAAGAGTTCAATGCCCGTACCCAGGACCAGAAAGGCATGATCATTCCTGTGGTCATCACGGTGTACGCCGACCGTTCCTTCACCTTCATCACCAAGACGCCTCCGGCCTCGGTGCTGATCATGAAGGCCGCCAAGATCGAAAAAGGCTCCGGCGAACCCAACCGTAACAAGGTTGGCAGCCTGACCATGGCCCAGGTGGAAGAAATCGCGAAGCTCAAGCTGCCCGATCTCAATGCCGCTTGCCTGGAATCTGCCATCAAGTCCATTGCGGGTACGGCTCGCAGCATGGGCATTGACGTTAAATAAGGCCACGCCGCATCGCGGGGGTTACGGCCCCATGCAGTTTGCAGCTTTATCGGCCTTGGGCGCAGCCCGGCGGTTCTAAACAGACTCCGCCTGCAACGCCATCGTTGAAATCAATTGTACTGCCGCCTTCGCTCAAGCAGAAGACCGGCAGGAGATGCAAAACGACAAGGATTATCTCATGCCCAAACATGGCAAAAAATTTCGCAATGCCCTTGAAGGTACAGACCTTCTGGAGCGTTTCAGCATTGAAGACGCTGTTGGCAAGTCGCTGGGCGCGGCCCTTGCCAAATTTGATGAAACCGTAGACGTGGCCATCCGTCTCGGTGTTGACCCCAAATATTCCGATCAGATGGTGCGCGGCGCCGTCACCCTGCCCAACGGGCTTGGCAAGACCGTGCGCGTGGCCGTTTTCTGTAAGGGCGAAAAGCAGGCTGAAGCCCGCGAAGCCGGTGCGGATATCGTGGGTGCTGAAGACCTGGTGGCCGAAGTCAAAGCCGGCAACCTCAACTTTGACGCTGCCGTTGCCACTCCCGACGTTATGGCCCTTGTGGGCCAGATCGGCCGCCTGCTTGGCCCCCGCGGCCTCATGCCCAACGCCAAGACCGGCTCCGTCACCTTTGACGTGACCAAAGCCGTGAGTGAACTCAAGGCCGGTCGCGTTGACTTCAAGGTGGACAAGGCCGGCGTGCTGCATGCGCCTTTGGGCAAGGCTTCTTTTGGTACCGAAAAAATTCTCGGCAACCTCAAGGCCCTGCTTGATACTGTGAACCGCCTCAAGCCTTCTTCGGCCAAAGGCACCTATATGGTCTCCATGACTATTTCCACGACGATGGGTCCCGGTTTCAAAGTGGACATGACCCAGGTCAAAAAATTTCTTGAGGGGTAACTCTCAAGTTTGATGGCGGCCTGGTTTACAGGCCGCCATCAAAATGTCTAAGGAACAGGAATACGAGTCGAAGACGGCAGGCGGGCCTAGCCCTTAATTGCCCTGCCCAGACGCTTCTACTTTGGCTCGGCATTCCACCTGGCAACCCCGAACGTGAGAGGTATCACGTGAAAAGGTCTGAAAAAGCCGCAGTTATTGAAGCCATCAAGGCCAAGGCCGACAAAGCTTCTTTTGCTGTGCTGACGGACTTCAAGGGTATGACGGTGGAAGAGCTGACGAACCTGCGTGGCAGCCTTCGCACGGCTGGCGGCGAATATCTCGTCGTTAAAAACACGCTGGCGCGTATAGCTCTGACCGACGGCACGCACGACGTAATCAAGGACAAGTTCCGCGAAAACATCGGCGTGGCCTTTGGGTTCGATGACCCTGTGGCGGTGGCCAAGGCGTTGAGTGATTTTGCTAAGCAGAGCAAGCTTTTTGAATTGCGCTGCGCCAGCCTGGACGGCAAGGCTCTTGAAGCCGCCCAGATTGACGCTCTGGCCAAGCTGCCCGGTAGGGAACAGCTTCTTGGCCATCTGCTCGGCACAATGAACGCCGTGCCCACCAATTTTGTGTCGCTGTTTGCCAACGTGCTGCGTGGCCTGCTCTATGCCCTCAAGGGTATTGAAGAGCAGAAGTCCAATGCCGCCTAGTTGTGCATCACCGCAATCATCCGACTTTAAGCCAAAGATCAGGAGACTATCATGGCCGTTACCAAAGAAGAAGTTGTTGAATTTATCTCCAATATGACCGTTCTTGAACTCTCCGAGTTCATCAAGGAACTGGAAGAAAAGTTTGGCGTGTCTGCCGCTGCCCCCGCCGCTGCCATGATGGTGGCCGCCCCGGCCGCCGGTGGCGCTGCTGATGCCGCTGAAGAAAAGACCGAGTTCGACGTCATCCTGAAGGAAGCCGGCGCCAACAAGATCGGCGTCATCAAGGTTGTGCGCGCTCTGACCAGCCTTGGCCTCAAAGAAGCCAAAGAAAAGGTCGACGGCTGCCCCTCCACCCTGAAGGAAGCCGTGTCCAAGGAAGAAGCCGAAGACGCCAAGAAGCAGCTGACCGAAGCCGGCGCTGTTGTCGAAGTGAAGTAAGCACGTTTTTTACGCGCTTTATGGCGGGGCCTTCTGGCCCCGCTTTTTTATTGGACACAGCTTTTATTCTGCTGACATTCTGTTTTTGCAAGCGTATTTTCTTTTTGCCAACGGCGTATTTTTTGTTTATATTTGGCAAGCGGAAAATTTATTCCAAAAAAAGCTTGCCAAAACTTAAATTTCTTATTATGTATCCTCTTTCATGAACGGCACAGGAGGCCTTTTTCTGTTTAATATAACTTACTGTATAAGTACATATTTTTAAGGTAGATACCCGAGCCCAAGCCCTGTTTACCCAGACAGGGATGGGTTTTTTTCGCCTTACCCCGCACAGTAAGCAATTGCCTCCCGCCGTGTCTTACGCTTTCAGGGTGCAGTGACAGCATGTTTTTTGCCCGCCGGCTTCGGCAGATACTTCTTTGTCGCTCCGCCGGGGCGCAACCGCTACCTATCTTGAGGTACCCATGGGCCAGCTCACCAAACAGTTCGGCAAGATCAAGATCTCCCTCCCCATTCCCCATCTGCTGAATCTGCAGATAGACTCATATGAAAAGTTTCTTCAGGAAGGTGTTCCAGAAGCCGAACGCCGCCCTGATGAAGGGCTTGAGGGCGTTTTTCATACGGTCTTTCCCATTGAAGACTTTAACAAAACTGCCAGTCTGGAATTTGTCAGCTATGAAATAGGCGAGCCAAAATACGACCAGGCCGAATGTATTTCGAAAGGCCTGACGTACGAAGCCCCCATGCGCATTAAAGTGCGCCTTGTGGTGTATGATGCCGACGAAGCTTCGGGCAACCGGACCATTCGCGACATCAAGGAGCAGGATATCTATTTCGGTACCCTGCCCCTCATGACCGAAAAGGGTACCTTTATCATAAACGGTACCGAACGCGTCATCGTCAATCAGTTGCAGCGTTCGCCCGGCATCATTTTCGAGCACGACGGCGGCAAGACGCATACCAGCCGCAAAGTGCTGTATTCGTGCCGGGTCATCCCCATGCGCGGTTCCTGGCTGGACTTCGACTTTGACCACAAGGACATTCTCTACGTCCGCATCGACCGTCGGCGCAAAATGCCCGCCACCATCCTGTTCAAGGCTATGGGCATGAGCAAGGAACAGATCCTTGACTACTTCTATACGCAGGAAACCTACCGTCTGGAAGAACGCAACACCATTTTCTGGGAAGTGCGCAAGGAACTGTACCGCAAGGACAACGCCTATGCCGACATCGTCGACAGTGAAGGCAATGTCATTGTCAAGGCCGGCAAGCCCATTACCAAGCGCAGCTGGCGTCTTATCTGCGAAGCGGGCATCGAAGCCATTGAGATGCGCCCCGACACTCTGGACGGCATGTTCCTGGCCGGAGATGTGGCGGACCCCAAAACCGGCGAACTCTTGGCCGAAGCTGCGGACGAGATCACTCCCGGGCTGCTGGACCGCATACGTGATGCGGGCATCAACCGCGTCAACGTGCTGCATACCAAGGGCAACGACACCTCTTCCTCCATCCGCGACACCCTCATGCTGGACCGCATTCCGGACCAGTTGAAGGCGCAGGAGGAAATCTACCGTCGTCTGCGTCCTTCTTCGCCGCCCACAGCGGAAATTGCGGCCAGCTTCTTTGACAACCTGTTCCGCAATCCCGACTACTATGATCTGTCGCCCGTGGGCCGGTACAAGCTCAACCAGCGCCTCAGCCTGGATGAGCCCTCCGACCTGCGCACCCTGACGGACCACGACATTCTCACGGCCATCAAGGTGCTGGTCAACCTCAAGGACAGCCACGGCCCCGCCGACGATATCGACCATCTCGGCAACCGTCGTGTGCGCCTGGTGGGCGAACTGGTGGAAAACCAGTACCGCATCGGCCTTGTCCGCATGGAGCGCGCCATCAAGGAGCGCATGAGCCTGCAGGAAATCTCCACGCTCATGCCGCATGACCTTATCAACCCCAAGCCTGTGGCTGCCGTGCTGAAAGAATTCTTCGGCACATCGCAGTTGTCGCAGTTTATGGACCAGACCAACTCCCTTTCCGAAGTGACGCACAAGCGCCGCCTTTCGGCTCTGGGACCCGGTGGCCTGACCCGTGAACGCGCAGGCTTTGAAGTGCGCGACGTGCACACCTCGCACTATGGCCGCATCTGCCCCATTGAAACGCCTGAAGGTCCCAACATCGGCCTTATCGTTTCGCTGACCACCTTTGCCAAGGTCAATGACTACGGCTTCATTGAAACGCCCTATCATGTGGTGCGTGAAGGCCGGGTCACCGACGACGTGGTCCACCTTGACGCCTCCCGCGAAGGGGATCAGGTGGTGGCGCAGGCCAACGCGGTGCTGGATGAGCAGGGCAACCTGGTGGATGAATTCGTTACCGTGCGTGTCAAGGGCGAAGTGGAAATGCGCCATCGCGACGAAGTGACCCTTATGGACATTTCGCCCAGCCAGATGGTTTCCATTTCGGCCGCACTCATTCCCTTTCTGGAGCATGACGACGCCAACCGTGCGCTCATGGGTTCCAACATGCAGCGTCAGGCCGTGCCCCTGCTCCGGTCCGAGAAGCCCCTTGTGGGAACCGGCATGGAAGTGGACGTGGCCCGCGACTCCGGCGCGTGCATTGTTGCTCCCGCTGACGGCAAGATCGAATACGTGGATGCGGACCGCATCGTGGTGGCCTACGAGGGTGATGTGTACAAAAAGCAGGGCGGCGTACGCGCTTACGACCTGCTCAAGTACCACAAGTCCAACCAGAACTCCTGCTTTGGACAGAAGCCCAGCTGCTACCCCGGCCAGATTGTCAAAAAAGGCCAGATTCTGGCTGACGGCCCCGGTATTGACGATGGCGAACTGGCCCTCGGCAAGAACCTGGTGGTGGCCTTCATGCCCTGGTGCGGCTACAACTATGAAGACTCCATCCTTATCTCCGAACGCACGGTGAAGGAAGACGTCTTCACGTCCATCCACATTGAAGAATTCGAGGTGGTGGCCCGCGATACCAAGCTGGGACCCGAATAAATCACCCGCGATATTCCCAACGTCAGCGAAGACATGCTGCGCAACCTGGATGAAAGCGGCATTATCCGCATCGGCGCGGCAGTCAAGCCCGACGACATCCTGGTAGGCAAAATCACCCCCAAGGGCGAAACCCAGCTTACCCCCGAAGAAAAGCTCCTGCGGGCCATCTTCGGCGAAAAGGCCAGGGATGTGAAAAACACGTCCCTCAAGGTCCCCCCGGGAGTGGAAGGCACCATTATTGACGTCAAGGTCTTCAACCGCCGTTCCGGCGAAAAAGACGACCGCACCCTGGCCATTGAGGGCCATGACACCGCAGTGCTCGACCAGAAAGAAGCCGATCACATGCGCGCCCTTACGGACCGTACCCGCGCGCTGCTGATTCCGCACGTGGTGGGCAAACAGGTGGCCTCATCCCTGCCCGGTAAAAAGAAGGGAGAAGTGCTGGTGGAAGCCGGCGCGGCCCTGACCGAAGAAATGCTGGCCAGCCTGCCGGTGAAGAAGCTTTCCGGCCTCTTCAAGAGCAAGGAAGTCAACGATGCCGTGGCCGAGATCCTCAAGCCCTATGACCAGCAGGTCGACTACCTGCACGCCATTTACGATTCCAAGCGCGAAAAGGTCACTGAAGGCGATGATCTGCCCCCCGGCGTCATCAAGATGGTCAAAGTGCACATCGCCATCAAGCGTAAGCTTTCTGTGGGCGACAAAATGGCTGGCCGCCACGGCAACAAGGGTGTTGTTTCCTGCATTCTGCCGGAAGAAGACATGCCTTTCTTTGCCGATGGCCGCCCCGTGGACATCGTGCTCAACCCCCTGGGCGTACCCTCGCGTATGAACATCGGTCAGATCATGGAAACCCACCTCGGTTGGGGAGCCAAGGAACTGGGCCGCCAACTGGCGGAACTTCTGGACTCTGGCGCGGCCATGCAGGTGTTGCGTGATGAAGTGAAGAGCATCTTCAGCTCTGACGACATCAACGCCCTGGTGGAAGAGATGGATGACGAGGAATTCAAGGCCTCTGTGAGCAAGCTGCGCAACGGCATCGTGACCAAAACGCCTGTTTTTGACGGCGCGACCGAAGAAGAAATATGGAGCTGGATGGAAAGAGCCGGTCTTGCCAATGACGGCAAGACAACTCTTTACGACGGCCGCACGGGCGAAGCCTTCAAGAACCGTGTGACCACGGGCGTCATGTACATGCTCAAACTGCACCACTTGGTGGACGAAAAAATCCACGCCCGTTCCACAGGCCCCTACTCTCTGGTTACGCAGCAGCCTCTGGGCGGCAAGGCCCAGTTCGGCGGCCAGCGCCTGGGTGAAATGGAAGTGTGGGCGCTTGAAGCTTACGGCGCCGCCTACCTGTTGCAGGAGTTCCTCACGGTCAAGTCCGACGACGTGACCGGGCGCGTGAAAATGTACGAAAAAATAGTCAAGGGCGACAACTTCCTTGAAGCCGGTCTGCCCGAGTCCTTCAACGTTCTGGTCAAGGAACTCATGAGCCTTGGGCTTAACGTGACCCTGCACCAGGAAGAAGGCAAGAAAAAGCCCAAGCGTACGGGCTATATGAGAGAACGCGAGGACGAGGCTTAAACCGCCCCATTCGGCGGGCACGGACAAGCGTTGCGTCAGCCGTCAGCGGCATCCCCGCTCACGGCTGACGACAGCAGAGCTAACGATTCCAACGAGCTTTTACCAAAGCAAGGTATTATATATGAGCCTGGACGATCTTTTCACCGCTCGCGGCACGTCGGCCAACGTGACCAACATCCGCAATCTGAAAGCCATCCAGATTTCCATTGCCTCTCCTGAAGCCATTCGCGAATGGTCCTACGGTGAGGTAAAAAAGCCGGAAACCATCAACTACCGTACCTTCAAGCCTGAGCGCGACGGCCTTTTCTGCGCCAAAATCTTCGGCCCCGTGAAGGACTATGAGTGCAACTGCGGCAAATACAAACGCATGAAGCACCGCGGCATTGTCTGCGAAAAATGCGGTGTTGAAGTCATCGCCTCCAAGGTGCGTCGCGAGCGCATGGGCCACATTGAACTGGCCGCGCCCGTAGCTCACATCTGGTTTTTGAAGACCCTGCCTTCCAAGATCGGCACCCTGCTGGACATGACCATGGCCGATCTGGAAAAGGTGCTGTACTTCGACTCTTACATCGTGCTCGACCCGGGCCAGACCAACCTGCAGAAACGCCAGGTCATTTCTGAAGACCAGTATTTGCAGATTCTGGACCACTACGGCAGCGATGAAGTGCTGACCGTGGGCATGGGTGCTGAAGCCGTGCGCAGCCTGCTGGAAGAGCTGGATCTTGAAAAGCTGCGCACAGAACTGCGCGAAGAAGGCGAGGCCACCAAAAGCCAGACCAAGAAGAAAAAGCTTACCAAGCGTCTCAAGATTGTTGAGGCTTTTCTTGAGTCGGACAACAAGCCCGAATGGATGATTATGGAAGTTATTCCCGTCATCCCGCCGGAGCTGCGTCCGCTCGTGCCGCTGGACGGCGGGCGTTTCGCCACCTCCGACCTCAACGACCTGTACCGCCGCGTCATCAACCGCAACAACCGTTTGAAGCGGCTTATGGAGCTTGGCGCGCCGGAAATCATCATCCGCAACGAAAAGCGCATGCTGCAGGAAGCGGTGGACGCCCTCTTTGACAACGGCCGCCGCGGCCGCGCCATTGCGGGAACCAACGGCCGCCCCCTCAAGTCCCTTTCGGACATGATCAAGGGCAAGCAGGGCCGTTTCCGCCAGAACCTGCTGGGCAAGCGCGTGGACTACTCCGGGCGTTCGGTTATTACCGTCGGTCCTTACCTCAAGCTGCACCAGTGCGGTCTGCCCAAGAAGATGGCGCTTGAACTCTTCAAGCCCTTCATCTACTCGGAACTGGAAAAACGCGGTCATGCCTCCACCATCAAGAGCGCCAAAAAAATGGTGGAGCGCGAAGAACTGGTTGTCTGGGACATCCTGTCGGAAGTGGTGCGCGAGTACCCCATCCTTCTCAACCGCGCCCCGACCCTGCACCGCCTCGGCATTCAGGCTTTCGAGCCACTGCTGGTCGAAGGCAAGGCCATCCGTCTGCACCCGCTGGTCTGCTCCGCATACAACGCGGACTTTGACGGCGACCAGATGGCTGTGCATATTCCTCTGTCTGTAGAGGCGCAGATCGAATGCCGCGTGCTCATGATGAGCACCAACAACATTCTTTCGCCCGCCAACGGCGGCCCCGTTATCGTGCCCTCGCAGGATATCGTGCTTGGCCTCTACTATATGACGGTGGAACGCAGCTTTGAAAAGGGCGAAGGCATGAGCTTCTGCGCCCCGTGGGAAGTGGAAAGCGCTTACGACGGCGGCATGGTTTCGCTGCACGCGCGCGTCAAGGTGCGCATGCCTGACGGCCACACCTACGACACCACGCCCGGCCGTGTGCTTGTGAGCGACATTCTCCCGGAAAAGCTGTCTTTTGACCATGTCAACTGCGTGCTGACCAAGAAAAATATCGCCCGCCTCGTAGGCGCGGCGTACAGCCAGTGCGGCATCAAGGCCACAGTCATTCTTTGCGACAAGCTCAAGGATATGGGCTACGAGTTCGCCACGCGCGCCGGTGTGACCATCGGCGTGAAAGACCTGACCATTCCCGCCCGCAAAAAAGACATTCTTGCCTCGTCCCAGGCCGAAGTGGACGACATCGAACACCAGTACCGCGACGGTATCATCACCCGTACAGAAAAGTACAACAAGGTGGTGGACGTGTGGACCAAGGCCACGCAGGACGTTTCCACGGAAATGATCAAGGAAATATCCTATGACGTGCTCACCGATCCCAAGACCGGAAAGCAGGACAAAAACCAGAGCTGCAACCCCATCTTCATGATGTCCAACTCCGGGGCGCGAGGCAACCAGGACCAGATGCGCCAGCTTGCGGGCATGCGCGGCCTTATGGCCAAGCCCTCGGGTGAAATTATTGAAACGCCCATCACCTCCTCCTTCCGCGAGGGGCTGTCGGTGTTGCAGTACTTCACCTCCACACACGGTGCACGTAAAGGCCTGGCGGACACGGCCCTTAAAACGGCCAACTCCGGTTACCTCACCCGCCGCCTGGTGGACGTGGTGCAGGACGTCATCGTGTCCGAACACGATTGCGGCACGGTGGACGGCATCGAGCTGACCCACCTCAAGGACGGCGGCGATGTCAAAACGCCCCTGTCTGAACGCATCATTGGCCGCGTACTGCTGTACCCCGTGCATGATCCCGATGCGCCGGACGAAATCCTCTTGCCCGAAAACACCATTATTTCGGAAAAAGAGGCCCAGCTCATCAGCGACAAGGGTATCTCCTCGGTTACCGTGCGCTCGCCCCTCACCTGCCAGGCCGAACGCGGCATCTGCGCCCTGTGCTACGGGCGCGACCTTGGCCGCGGCCACCTGGTCAATACGGGCGAGACCGTGGGTATCATCGCGGCACAGTCCATCGGTGAGCCCGGTACCCAGCTGACCATGCGTACCTTCCACATCGGTGGTACGGCATCCAGCACCATTGAAAAGAACAAGTTTGAAGCCCTCAACGCGGGCCGCGTTATCCTGAACCGGGTCAAGGCCGTTACCAACAAGGACGGCGTGCACCTGGTGCTGGGCAAGAGCGGCCAGCTGACCATCGTGGACGCTCAGGGCCGCGAACGCGAAAAGTACATCCTGCCCAACGGCGCGCGCCTGCTGGTGCACGATGGACAGGAAGTGGTCAAGGGTACGGTCATGGCCGAGTGGGACCCCTTCAACGAACCCTTTGTGTGCGAAGAAGAAGGTACCCTGCGCTTTACCGACATTATTGACGGCAAAACCGTGCAGGAAAAGGTGGACGACATCACCCGTCAGGCCAGCCTGACAATCATGGAATACCGCACCACCAACTTCCGCCCGGCCATCTCCATCTGCGATGACAACGGCAACGTGAAAAAGCGCAGCCATGGCGGTGCGGCGGCCATCTACAGCCTGCCCGTCGGCTCCATCATCATGGTCAGGGACGGCGAGCACATCCAGGCTGGTGACATCATCGCCCGTAAGCCCCGCGAAACTGCAAAAACCAAAGACATCGTGGGCGGTCTGCCCCGCGTGGCCGAGCTTTTTGAAGTGCGCAAACCCAAAGACATGGCCGTGGTTTCCGAAATATCGGGTACGGTCACCTATGCGGGCGAATCCAAGGGCAAGCGCAAGCTGGTTGTTACGCCTGAAATCGGCGAAGCCAAGGAATATCTGGTTCCCAAGGGCAAACACATCACCGCCGCTGACGGCGACTTTGTGGAAGCCGGAGACCCGTTGACCGAAGGCTACCCCGAGCTGCACGACATCCTGCGCACCAAGGGCGAAAAATACCTGGCCCGTTATCTGGTGGACGAAATTCAGGAAGTCTACCGCTTCCAGGGCGTGGGCATTGACGACAAGCACATTGAAGTCATCGTGCGCCAGATGCTTAAAAAGGTGACCATCCTGGATACCGGCGGCACCAGCTTCCTGGTGGGCGAACAGGTGGACAAGGGCGAGTTCAAGCAGGAAAACCATAAGGCTGTCGCCGAGGGCCGCCAGCCCGCCACGGCGGAACCGCTGGTGCTGGGCATCACCCAGGCTTCGCTCACCACGTCCTCCTTCATCTCGGCGGCTTCCTTCCAGGAAACCACCAAGGTGCTCACCGAGGCTTCCCTCAAGGGCAAGATGGACTACCTGCGCGGACTCAAGGAAAACGTCATCGTGGGCCGTCTCATTCCTGCCGGTACGGGCTACCGTGAATACGTCAACGGCGAAATCATGGTTCCCGACCAGAAGGAACGCCCCGACAAGTTCCTTGAAGAGCTTGAAGAAAACCCCATTCTGGTTGATCTGAACAGCTAGAAAGAAAATACAGCCAATAAAAAGAGGCGCGGGATATCCCGCGCCTCTTTTTATTGGCAACACAGCCGATATTTTCTGTGCAAGGTTAACTTGCCTTAAAGACCTGCGTGGCTGTAGCTGAACAAAAATGGGTAAGATGACGTACAGCCAAAGGCAATGCCGCAGCCTGCGATACAATCCTTCTGAAGAATACGATACCTGTCTGGATTCGCGCCAAAGGCTTTGTATGCAGACCTTCCCTCATGAATATTTGGCATATCCGCAAGCTCAGTCTTGACGAGTTGCTGTATTATTGGCCCTTCCACATTATCCGCATAGTATGCAAGCTGGGCAGATTTTTTAGCTGTAACATTGTCAGAGTAATGCAGGTAGCCCAATACTGTTTCAGGCATACAGATTTTATTGATGTATCAAGGGTCACATTGGGAAATAGCATAAGGTGCTCACCATTTTTTTAGCATCCCCGTAAAACAGTGATTTTTTAGCCATCTACAACCCCCTGTGGCTTCTATGACAATATATACGCATTTTCCAGTCAGTCCAGCGCGATTGAGCCTGCAACACATTTTAACTGCGGAATTATATGCCTATTACTCTATAAAGCGCTCCTTGCTCCGCAGAAAAAAATAAAAACTGCACTTACATCTTGCAACGAACACACGTTCACGCAAGTGTCAGAGCAGTTTCAACATGACATTGCTTCAGATATCATTTTTGTGCTGGCATTTGCATCCATATTTTTTCTGCTGGGCGCAAAAAATGCGGCATGCACATATGGCGCGTATGTGCATGCCGCGCAACGCCGGTTGGCTCAGCTTGTGGGGGCCGGAGGAGACTGCGTACACGGAGGACGCAGGCAGACAAGGCAGCCAGGCCGCACGGCGAAAGATGTTTGTTCATGACTGGTTTCGGACGCATCCTGCACATGGTCGCGCCGGATAAACAGCTGCAAGGCTCCCTTGGCTGCCGTACCCGCGCGGGCCTGTGCCAGAACGCGCCCATCTGTGGTAATCACGGAGCAGACAGTTCCCTCATAAGGGGGGCGTGTGCCGAAAAGCAGGCACCACAAACGCAAACCGTCCTTTTCTTCCTGCACCCGCACCACTTCGCCGCAACCAAGGCGCACCAGCTTGCGTATGAGCCTGCTGCCCTGCCTGTATACCCCCACGCCCACCACCAGGGCCATGCCGACAAAAGCCGCAGCCAGCACAAAGGGATTACAGCCGGTAAGACGATGGGCAAAAGAGGTTGAATGGTCACGCATGTCTGTGGCATCCGCGCGCACAACTACGGCATAGTTCTGGGCCGTGGACGCCGCCGCGCCCCTGAAGGCCACGCGCATCTGGTACTCACCGGCTTCTGCGCCGTTTTCTGCGGCAACAGTGCCGCGCCACATGCCGTTACCGAACCAGTATCCGGCAAAAAAACCTTCAAGGTTGAAAACCAGCGGCGCATCCGGGGGCGTAAAGCGCACCTCTATATCGCCTGTTACGGGATTTTTGACGGTAAGAGGCCCGGAAAGCGCCGCAACATTGCCCGGCAGCATCTCAAGTGTGTTTGTCCCGGAACGCATCAGGCCTTGCAGGCCGTCCACCAGTCCCAACAGGGCCATGGCCAGCAACAGGGCGCATACAGTGCCCAGGCGGCGCTGGCGTAGGCGGATATTCCGGCAGGCATCCCAAGTATCGGCGTCAAGAACAGTCTGCATGGATGAACCGTATCCTTTGAACGTGGCGGCGGCAATCATGACATACCCCTGTTAGAGCATTTGGACTTTGAGAACATGTGTCCTCGAAATATTTGTAACTTCACTCCGGAGTGTCACCCACTAACATGCAGCGGCGCTGCCTTGCCCAGCAACCCCTTGTCAACGGGGCCGAATCTGCATGGGCCTCATGACGGAAGTCTGCTCATGCAATACTCAAAGCAACTTCAAGATAAAACGGCTCTAACGTTGCTGGACCAGTTGCGAATCCCTGACCTGATCAAGCACCCGCCAGCTTACCAGTGACAGGCCCATGCGCGGCAACTGCACCATGCTTTGCCCTTCGGCGGGGAAACGCCGCCGCACCATGCGCGTAAGCCAGATCGCTCCGGCCCACAGGGGAACGGTGATGCCGAAAAACCATGCGCAAAACGTCAGTTCTGCTGCGTCAAAGCTGCGTGCCGACTGATACATGGCTACAAAAACTGCGGCCACCATAAGCGCGTTGGCCGCAATGCGGATGCAACTGATATAAAGGTGCTGCTTGTAGCTGTTCATGCTGCTCTCCGGAAACGTTTACACCGGGGCGGGCGAACCCGCCCCGGTATTCTTGATGCCGATGACTTACTTACTGAAGATATTGGTCTTGCTCACGTTCATGATGCGTATGGCCTGATTCTTGTCCGAATTACGATAGGCAATGCGCATTTCGTTGCCCGCAGCCCACACGTAGGGGGGCAGGTCTATATCGTCCGCCGGAACCTTGAAGGTAATCAGGGAGCTCAGGCGGTTTGAGTATACGGTGACCGTCTGCTGTTCCTTGTCAACAACAGGGAAGGTCTTGCCCGCAACCTTGGGGTGTCTGGGGCGTATATTCTTTTCCACATCCATAAACTGCACGGGAATTTCGCGCACGGTCTTGGACTCGGGATCAAATACAAGCACTGTATTCTTTTCAAGGTCGATCATGAGGCGTCCACCCGCTTCAGGCGCAGGTCCCATTTCACCGGCAATGGTGGGCAGCTTGAATGTATGCACGCCGCCGCTGTAGTGCGGGTTGAACTGGTCGTGGGTGACGTCAACCACGATGGTCAGGGTTTTGGCTTCGGGGTTGAAGGCCACACAGCGGCCCTGCTCCACCCCGCCCTCGAAGTTGCAGGCGGTGAGGAAAGTGGAAAGTCCAAGCACCAGTATAAGCAGCAAACTACGAATCTTCATGACGGTGTCCCTCCTAGCTGTTCGCTGCCCGCATCTTCTTGGCGGCCAATTCCGCCTTGGCGCCCTGGATCATCTTCACCGCAATGTAGATGGAGATAGCGCTTACGAAACCAAGAACTTCAACAGTGGCAAGGGGGCCAAGCAGCCAGCCCCAGGCGGGGAATTCTGCCTGCAGAAGCTTGAGAATAACCGACATAAGGCAGCCCAGAACCGCCAGGCCGAACACAAAGCGTATGCCATACCCCTTGACGTACTTGGTCGCCACCACGCCTATCTGCGCGCCAACGGCTGCGCCACACAGCATGATGAGCGCGGCCAGCAGTTCCACGCGACCCTTGTACGCGTAGGACGCCGTGCCGTACAGGCCGGAGATGGCAACTTCAAAGAGGTCCGTACCCACTGCCAGATGGGTGGGGCAGCCCACAAGATAGACAAGAGCGGGCATACGGATGAGACCGCCGCCGATACCGAGTATGCCTGCCAGCCAGCCGGTGAAGAGGCTGACGGTGATAGGCAGCCACGCAGAACAGGTGATGTTGGCATGCTTGTAATGGACAACGGGAGGTATCCTTATGGCCTGAAGCTTGGAGGCCCAGTCAATGCCGACCGCAGCGGCGTCCAGTTCCTTGTGTTGCGCCTTGGCTTCACGTTCCTTGCGGCGACGCACGGCGGCGTCATGAAACACCAGCCAGGCAATGGATATGAGCAGCACCACATAGAGCCAGCGCACAACCTTGTCTACCGAGCCGATGCGCTCAAGCCACATGACCATCTGCGCGCCAATTTCAACACCAACAACCGTACCAATGAGCATGGTGATGCCCAGGGCGTAGTCAACGTTGCCGAACTTGCCGTGCCGCATGGTTGAGATAAGCGATTTACCGGCCATTTGCGCCACGTCTGTTCCGATGGCGAACGCCATGGGAAAGCCCAGAATGTTCAGGCCGGGGGTGACCATCCACGCGCCGCCCAGGCCAAAAAACCCGCCGATAATGCCCACGCCGAAACCAAGAATGATAAGCCCCGGCCAAAAAATGTACACGCCGGAGATGGGCATCAAGATATACAGCCAATCCATATGCGCCTCCTTACTTTTCGGCCAGTTCGCGGTGCTTGAGGTCAATGCCGATGTGCGACATCACGAGGTCGGCCAGCCAGCCAAGGATGCAGCCCACAATGGGAATGATGAGCATGGTCAGGATGGCGAAAAAGAAGTGGCTTTCATTGTACATTTCCGCCCACCAGTACAGGATGCCGTCCAGCTTGCGGGTATCGGCCACAATCACCACCGCCGCAGCCTTGCCCCCTGCAGCCAAAGCCAGGCCGGGCATGGCGGCCAGCATGAGCGCGCAGCCAGCCAGCCAGGTCATAAGCGTGCGCATCTTCTTCATAAGAACCCTCCACTCTGTTTTGAGATCCTTTGGACTCTCTTTCGGCAGTACCCCCACCGGGCCATGCCGACTGTCACGCAGCGAATGTGAAAAAGATAGCAATCACCATGCCATTGCGTAATAATTGCCGTATTTTGCCGGTTTTTTCTTAATTTTGCGCGAAAAAACTTGCCAGATTTTCCCGAGATGCCTATAGTGGGCGCAAAGCTTGCGCTTTTTTGCGCAACCACAGCAAAGGGGGAACAATGCGCTTCTACAGAACGCTTCCCGGCGGAAGCACCCTGGATGTCACCTCCTTTTTTATGAATCGCAGCCTTGTCAGCCGCATGCTCATGCTGGGCCTTCCCCTGCTGACTTTCGTGCTGCTGCTTATCTTTCTGACAACAAGCAGCAGTATCGAACACATCATAAACCGCGCAATAGCGCGCAACGCGCAACTTCAGGCGCAGGCCATGAGCCTGGCCCTGGAACATGCCCTGGCCGAAACGCGCAACCAACTGCTTATTCTGGCCGCCGGATCGATGGAACCGCAGGACATGGTTCGCAGAATGGAATTTCGCGCCAGAGCCGA
>NZ_JAHZAA010000035.1:18351-23159 GCF_019424165.1 Desulfovibrio sp.
AATACCGGGAGGTAGCCTATGTGGGTCTGACCCCTGAAAGCCGCTATCTGCTGCTGAACCATGATGGGCACATCATAAATATCCCCATGCAGGTGGCTCTCGACAGCCCCGCAAGCCCTTTTCATAACCTGGGGGGTGATCAGCGGCCCGGCTATGTCAATGTGGGGCAGCCCATGGAGGCTGTGTACGCGATGGTTCCGGTCGATAAATCCCTGCAAAGCGTTTCGTTGCATGTACTGCGTTTTTTCACCGCCGTGCATGACAAGAACGGAAATTTCCAGGGCTATCTGCTGCTGTCGCTGGACATGAAGGACCTGAGAAACATCGTTTCGCGCTATTCTTCGCCTGATGCGCCCATTGCCGCATCAGGCACGGATACACGCGTGCGCAGCCTGTTTTTCGACCGCGACGGCTGGATGATCTTTCAGTCTGAAATTCCCGACGCGGCCCTTGCGGGCAAAAACCTTGGTAACGACGCGGTTCGGGCGGGCTTTTGGGGCGACTACGGGCGTCCCGGCTTCAGCATGGCCTTTCGTCCCAGCCCGGAACACATCAATTACTGGAGCATGGTAGCCGAGGTGCAGGGCGGACATGCCGGGCAACTGCCCATGACAGAAAGCAGCACCATATGGAGCAACGGCCAGATGCGCGTGGAACGGGTAAGTTACGTTCCCGTCGCCTTCAACCCCGGTTCCGGCGGCGAAGCTGTGGTGCTGGGAGGGCTGGCCGTTCTGGACACCAGCTTCACCACCACACGCACCGGCATGCAGATTATGGGCATTTATGCGGTCAGCTTTATGGGCGGCATGGTTCTTCTTGCCCTGAGCCTGTGGTGGCTGGCGCGTCAGATGGGCAAATCGCTCAATGTCATGTCCGGCGAACTGCGCAACCGCAATGTCCGCGACAATGACGAAGATCTTGACCTGCCGCAGCTTCCTCTGGAAATGGAGCGCATCAAAAACAGCATCAACGCCCTGCTGAAGCGCTTGCGCCAGGCCAAGGAAGAACGCCGCAGCCACGAAGCCCTTCAGGACGCCCAATGGCAGCGCGAACCGGCTTCAGATCTGCCGCACCCCGAAGACCTGCCCGCCAGCGGCCTTGTGGGTACGTCGCCGGCCATGCAAACGCTGTATGACCAGGTGCGCAAGGCATCGCAGGTGCTGGCGGATGTGCTGGTGGTAGGCGAAACCGGCACCGGAAAAGAGCTGGTTTCAGAAGCCATACATCGCCTGAGCGCCCGTGCTTCAGGGCCGTTCATCACCATCAACTGCGGCGCGCTGGACGAAAACCTGCTTATGGATACCCTGTTCGGCCATGTGAAGGGCGCTTTCACCGAAGCCAGGCAGCCACGCAAGGGAGCATTTCTGGCTGCCGAGGGCGGCACCCTTATGCTGGATGAAGTAGGTAATGCCGCGCCCAAGGTGCAGCAGGCACTATTGCGGGCACTGTCCACACGGCGAATCCGCCCCCTGGGCAGCGATCAGGAGGTGCCTTTTGACACACGCATCATCGCCGCCACCAATGCATCCCTCCTGAGCGAAGCGCGCGAAGGTTCCTTCCGCGAAGACCTTTATTACCGTCTGGCCGTCATCACCATTCACACGCCACCCTTGCGGGAAAGAAAAACAGATATTCCGTCTCTGACGGTCTACTTTCTGACCGAAGCCGTAAAAGCACGCGCCAAGGCGGCGGAAATGGACGCCGAAACGCAAATGGAAAACACGGAACCCGCTGCTCACGGACCAACGCAGTCTCCCCCGGCACACGGAGCGCGCAAGTCATTGCGCATGCCCCAGGTCAGCCGGGGCGCCCTGGCAAAACTGACGGCTTATGACTGGCCCGGCAATGTGCGCGAGCTAAAAAACACGCTTACCCGTGCCTTGACCTTTTGCGAGGGTGATATCCTCTATGCCGAGAATATTCAGCTCGGCCCCATAGCTGCTTCCGCAGCGTCGAATAAAAAAACAGCGGCCCGGCGGCCAGGCCAGGACGCGCCCGAAGGGCCTTTGGCTGAATCCCGAGAGATGCCGGAAACACCGCAGGATCAGGCGGCCTCAAAAGCAACGGACCAGACCGGTACAACGAATCCAACGGCAATGGCCGATGCTGGTCGCTCTCCCGGCCAGCCCGCGGGGCGGCAAAACGATCATGAACGCGAAGAAGGCAATTTTTCCGGCCCCCGTGCGGCTTCCGCCGCCCCTTCTTCCGCCGGTCCGGCGCAGGATGCCCTGCATGCCGCAAACGGCCAGGCCTCGCGCGGCAACCCGGACAGACCAGACGAGGCTGGCGGAGCACACGACACGCACTCTGCCGGTTCTGCCGCTGCCGCTGCCGGAGAGGGAGGCAGCCAGCATCAGCGCCCCCTGGCAAATGCGATTCCGGACGGCATGAATTTCATGCAGGCCGACATGCCCCGCCTCAATCACCGCCAAACGGAAATGTGGCCACGCATTGAACAGGCGGGCAGCATAAGCCGCCAGGAATACCAGCAGCTAGTCGGTGAAAATATTTCCATGCGCACGGCACAGTACGACTTACAGCTTTTTGTGCAGATGGGCCTTGTACGTAAAGAAGGGCGCGGCCCGGCGCAGCGTTATGTGGTTGTGCAGGGCAGACCGTTTTCCGGCTGATGCACGCTTTTTAACGTCTTATGTGGAGCCTATTCATGGTCGGCAAACTGAAAAAATTCTTTGGCCGTAAGCCGCGCATTTCCCGCGAGCAGGCCATGACCGCCTTTCACAGGCGATATGCCTCATTCAAGGAACTGCTTCAGGCCAATGCGGACCTGGCAGGCATTCTGGCCGGTCTTAACGCCGCACAGCAGGGCGAGCGCCACATGGAGACAAGCCAGGTGCGTAAAGAAGCCCGGCGGGCGATCTTTCGTTGCGACCGCATGGCCGCCGCACTCAACGATATTTCCGGCCAGCGTCATCAGGGGCTGAATACGGCCGTGCACAGCATTGCCGGACGCATAGAAAAAGAGCTGGATCAACGAACCCGTGGCGATGTGCCCAGCCTGACACTGGACCTTACAGAAGTGGACGCCAGCATGGCCTACAGCGTGGGAGGCAAAAACGCCAACCTCGGCGAGTTGCGAAACATGCTCGACATGCCCGTGCCGCGCGGTTTCGCCATTACCATCAAGGCCGGAACCATCTTTCTGCTGCGGACACCGGGACTTTTCAAAAGCATTTATTCCCTGCTGCGCTCAGTGGACCCGGACAAGCCGGATAACATCAATGCTGTTTCCCGCCAGGTGGAAAAACTCATCCGCGAGGCCGTTGTTCCCAAAGAAGTGGAGGATGCCCTGCTCAAAGCCTGGGATATGGCTTATGACGATGATCCCCAGGTGGTGGCGGCCCTGCGCTCCAGCGCCATTGCCGAAGACGGGGTGCAGTCTTTTGCCGGACAGTACCGCAGCCTGCTGGGTGTGACACGCAATGACCTGATTCCGGCGTTCAAGGTCGTTGTTGCCAGCCTTTTTTCGCCCCGCGCCCTGACCTATCGTGCCAGCCACGGCTATGCCCTTGACGCCACGGGCATGGGCCTGTGCTGTGTAGAGATGGTGCGCGCCCGCGCCGCAGGCGTCGTTTTTTCGCGCCACCCCGTAGACCTGCGCTCCAACAGTATTGTCATCAACGGCCTGTGGGGTCTGGGCGAAATGGTGGTGGACGGCTCGGGTACGCCGGACCAATGGTTGGTGTCGCGCGCTACCGGAAAAATCACCAAGACCACCATTGCCCACAAGGCTGTGCGCCTGCGCCTGGTTCGCAAGGGGGCGGGGGTGGAAAGCGAGCTGGTCCCCGTGCCGGATACCTTGCAAGATGTTCCCTGTCTCAGTGATGACCAGGTACGCCGCCTGGCGGACATGGCCATGGAGCTGGAACGGCACTACCAGTACCCGCAGGATATGGAATGGGCTGTGGACGAAGAGGATCAGATCATCCTGTTACAGACCCGCCCCATGGGGCTGGATAGTACGGCGGAAGAAAAAGCCGCGCCCATTCTTGGGCATCTGCGGCCCCTGCTTTCCGGCGCGGACGTGGCCGCCAGGGGCGTAGGCTGTGGCCCCGTGGTTTTTGTGGGTGATGGAGAAGATATTACCCACTTTCCCGAAGGCGCGGTCATGCTTATGGACCACTCATCTCCCAGCGCCATGTCGGCCATGCGGCGCGCCTCGGCCATTATCGCCCAGACAGGCAGTCTTACCGGGCATATGGCTTCCATCTGCCGCGAATTCGGCGTTCCCACGCTTATGAATCTGCCCGGCGTTACGGGCGTGCTCAGCGAGGGGCAGGTGGTCACCGTGGATGCCCTCACAGGCAGGATCTTTGACGGCGAAATTCCAGAGCTTCTGGCCTTGCGCCTTACCCGGCCGCAGGCCAGGGCCGACAGCCCCGCCCTCATGCTTTTGCGGCGCGTGGCCACCTACATCCTGCCGCTGCATCTGGTAGATCCCAGAGCCGACACCTTTACGCCGGAGCACTGCACCTCTCTGCACGACGTCATGCGCTACGCCCACGAGAAAAGCTATGCCGAAATGTTCCAGCTATCAGACAGCGTTACGGAAAACAGCGCCGGTGTTGCCAGCCAGCTTGTAAGTTCCATTCCTCTTGATCTTTATGTAA
Source organism: Desulfovibrio sp. (assembly GCF_019424165.1). Classification (GTDB taxonomy): domain Bacteria; phylum Desulfobacterota; class Desulfovibrionia; order Desulfovibrionales; family Desulfovibrionaceae; genus Desulfovibrio. The sequence goes on from NZ_JAHZAA010000035.1 coordinate 22,980, forward strand.
TCGACCTTGGCGGTGGCCTGCGCAACCCCGAAGCGCGGCGTGTGCAGCCCGAAGACGTGACCAGTGTCCCCTTCAAGCATGTGCTCGACGGAATGCTCAACCCGGCAGTGCAGGCCCGCGGCCCCCGCCCGGTCAACATGCGCGGCTTTCTTTCGGTCATGGGGCAAAGTGTTATCGGGT
>NZ_JAHZAA010000035.1:23207-25717 GCF_019424165.1 Desulfovibrio sp.
AAGGGTGTTCGCGCTTCGGCCAGCGTAGTTATGCCCTTGTTTCAGATCGTTACCTCAATTTCTCTTCACGGGTCGGCTACCATTATGCCATTCTTGACACCTGGTGTGGCGACACCCTGAGCAAAAACTACATCCGCTTTGAATTCGCGGGCGGGGCCGCAAACAATGTGCAGCGTGTGCGCCGGGTGCGCTGCATAGGGCTTATCCTCAAAGAGCTTGGCTTTACCGTCGAGCTTACTGGTGATAGGATACGGGCACGCTACCAGAAGGATCCACGGCCCGAGTTGTGCTCACGCCTTGACCAACTGGGGCGTCTGCTTATCATGACTCGCCAGATGGATATGCTCATGGTGGACGAGGCCGCAGTGACGGCCTATGCCGCAAAATTTCTCAAAGGCGAGTATCATTAGCCGCAGCTTCCCCCGGAGCAGCCGTTGCGCGTCTGCCGCAACGAGCGCGGCATAACGTAATTGAGGCCCCATGTCGCCCCTTGCTGCTTCTCCTGTTGAAACCGTGCGACAACCCGTATCACCGGAACCGCCGCAAACCCTGTTAAGCCGTGATTTTATTCTGCTGTTTTGCATGACCATGTTCTGCAACAGCTTTATCGCCGTTTTTTACTGCTTTGAGCAGTGGCTGGAAGGCATGAGCATCAGCCCCAACTGGCGCGGAGTGCTGCTGGCTTCAATGTTCGCCATGGTGCTGCTGTTTCGCCCGCTGGCCAGCGTGCTGCTGCTTCGCCGCGGCAAACTGGCCGCCATGGCCGTTTCCATAGTCATATCAAGCTGCGTCATGCTGGGCTATTCACATGTTGGCGGCCCACACGTTATCGGCATGATCTGGGCGCTGCGCATCGTGCAGGGCATCGCTCTGGCCGTATTTTCAAGCTGTACCGTAGCCGTACTTGTCAGTTGCATTCCCAAGGGCCAGAGCGCGCGCGGTTTTGCCATTTTTTCGCTTACCATGCTGCTGCCCTATTCCATCATTCCCGCAGCCGCGGAACCCATACTGCCCCTGCTGGGCGGAGAAGCCGGGCTTTTTACGGTAGCCGCCCTGCTTGGCCTGCCCTCGCTGCTCATGCTGATCCCCCTGGCCCCGCGCCTGCGGACCCCCGAAATGGCCTCCGAAGACGGGGGCGGCATGTCAGGCCGCGCCCTGTGGCAGGCTGTGAGCCGTTCGGGCCTGCTCTTTGTTTATCTGGCCTGTCTGGCCTTCAGCATCATGACCGTACAAGCCATCTTCTTCATAAAGGGGCTGTGTTCGGTCACCGGAGCGAATCCGGCATGGTTTTTCAGCATTTATACACTGACCATCATCCTTGTGCGTCTTGCAGGCAGCAACCGGCTGGACACCATGCCGCGTTACCGGGTTACGCTTTTATGCAGCGTAGTGCTGGCGTGCTGCATGCTCGGCCTGGCCTGGGGGCCGCTGTGGGCCTTTGTGCCGCTGACCTGCCTGTACGGCCTGGGCCTGGGCCTGCTCTATCCGCTGCTGGCGGCTGCGGTATATGACCGCTCAAGCCCCGCCACCCGCTCCATCAACTCCAACGTCATGATGGCCACCTTTGACGCCAGCGGCATGCTGGCCCCGCTGATCGGCGGCATGGTTATCAACGCGGGCTTCGGTTACAGGGGCGTATTTACGGCCACGGCAATCTCCGTAAGCCTGTGCGGCTGCTTCATGCTGGCCGACAGATTGCGGCTGGCACTGCGCGAGCGCAAGCAATTGCCTGAAATGCAATAAATCCACTGGCCGCCGCAACCGGCAGCACAACTGTTTTTGTATAGGGCTACTCCTGAGCATCTGTGTGCCATTTTATGGGCACATCACTATGTGAGCATCAGCATAGTCAATTATGCTGCATTGTTGCTAAAAAATAGCGACATATCGCGGCAGTTGCATTCCTGCACGAATTATATCACTATAATCGATAATTATATCCGACCAATACGGAAGGATACCATCACCGCTGCGTCCGGGTTGCATTCCTCCTGGCACTGCTCCCGTTTACGTTGCGTGCATTGCGGCAGTTATTGCCGGAAAAAGGAGACCCTATGTCCGCTGTACAAAGCATCAGCGCCAGAGAGCTGCACAGTGTGGACTTGAAGCAGGCTCTTGTTGTGGATGTACGTTCCCCCATGGAATATTCTGAAAAACGGCTGGCCATGCCTACAGCCTTTGCCCCTGTTACAGACCTTGACCCCCGTGATATCGCTCTGCGCAGCGGCGTGCTTGCCGACACCCAACTGTTCACCATTTGTCGCAGTGGCGCGCGCGCCAAAAACGCTGCTGAAAAATTTTTCCGGGCCGGATATACCAACGTGCGTTTCATTGACGGAGGCATTGCCGCCTGCGAAGAAGCAGGCTTCGCCACGGTTGGTGAAGGTCTGCCCAAGACAGGAGAAGCATCACCCTCGCTGGACCGGCAGGTACGCCTGGCGGCAGGGGCGCTTACGGTACTCTTCATGTTGCTGGGCTACGGCATCAGCCCGCTGTTTTATCTGGGCGCG
>NZ_JAHZAA010000035.1:25727-27431 GCF_019424165.1 Desulfovibrio sp.
CATTACCAACTGGTGCGGGATGGCCCTTCTGCTTATGCGCGCCCCCTGGAACCAGAAAGGGGCCTCGTGCACACTTGGGGGCGCCTGCTCCATCGGCGGCAACAAGAGCGGCGGCGCAAGCCCCGGTGCAAGTTGCCAATAACTGGCAACAGCCGGAACATGTCCGGCAACCCCCTGCCCCGGCCAAGGCTGACCAGTACCGCAATGCCGAATCAAAACCCGGCATGCCGCATATTCACGGTTGGACCAGATCCAACCCTACAGCGCCTTCAGGCGCAACCGACGCCCAAGGAGACTATTATGACTGCCCCCAATGTGCGCGGATTTTTTGACCCCGTTACCGCAACCTGGACCTATGTGGTCTGGTCCGGTACAGACAGCCGCCGACGCTGCGCCATTATCGACAGCGTGCTTGACTATGACATGCCCTCAAGCCGTACCGGCACGGCATCCGCCGATGTGATTATTACATTTGTAAACCGGAAAGAGCTTGAGGTAGAGTGGATACTTGAAACACACATTCATGCGGACCATGTGACCGCCGCCCGCTACCTCAAGGAAAGGCTGGGCGGAAAAATAGCCATGAGCAGGCATATGCTGAATATTATCGCCACCTGGGTTCCCATCTTTCAGACAGGCGGCGATACCCCGGCCGATGGGGCGGATTTTGACCATCTTTTTGAAGATGATGAAACGTTCACCATCGGCGACCTCAAGGCCAAAATCATCCATACGCCCGGGCATACCCCGGCCGACACCACCTACATCATTGAAGACGCGGCCTTTGTGGGCGACACCATCTTTCTGCCCGATGTGGGTTCCGGCCGCTGTGATTTCCCGGGCGGCAGCCCCGAGGACTCCTACGAATCCTCGCGCAAGCTCTTTGCCCTGCCTGACCATTACCGCATATATGTAGGACACGACTATCCCCCGGCAGGCAAGCGAGGCCCCGAGTGCATGAGCACCGTCGGCGAGCAAAAACTGAAAAACGAGCGCCTGCACATGGGCATTGATAAAAACAGCTTTGTTTCACGCCGTAAGGCGGATGATACTGGCAAGGCCGTGCCGCCTCTGCTGCTGCCCTCCATCCAGGCCAATATGCGCGCAGGCGACTTTGGTACGCCAGTTGGGGGCATTCAATACGTAAAATTGCCGGTGAACAAGATCTAGCCGAAATAACACACACTTTGCCATGAAGGCCCGGGCATCAGGGCCTTCATGGCATTGTCATTTTATAAAGCCCGTGACATATTGCCAGCAATAGCTATTACCTGTAACCATCGGTATTGCGGCCGCCATTGCGGGCAATACCGCATCTCAAGGAGATCCCATGCGCACATTACTTGTCGTGGCTTACCCCAGTGAAACCCAGGCCAGCGAAGAACGCATCAAGTTTTTGAAAATGCAGAAGGCCTATCTTGTGGACCTTGAAGACGCCGTAGTGGTTACCCGCAAGCAGGACGGCAAGATCAAGCTGCACCAGCTATACAACCTCACGGCAACAGGCGCGCTGAGCGGCGGCTTCTGGGGCGCGCTGATCGGCCTGATATTCCTGAATCCCCTGCTGGGCCTTGTGGTCGGCGCGGGTGCGGGGGCCGGGGGCGGTGCACTGAGTGATGTCGGCAGCAACGATGACTTCATGAAGCAGCTCGGTGAAAAACTCAAACCCGGCTCTTCGGCCCTGTTCGTTCGGGTGGATTCTGA
>NZ_JAHZAA010000036.1:0-10344 GCF_019424165.1 Desulfovibrio sp.
GAGTTCAATCCTCGCAGCTGGCTCCATAAATTACAGGGGCTTAGGTGTTAAACAATTAAGCCCCTGTTTTGCGTCCGAAGGGCTTTTTTAGCCTATTCAGAGCATGGTAGCGGAACCGCTTTTCTAGCGTACTTCAAGCATAACCGGATTTTCTACCCCCGCGGGGTGAAAATATGACCGGTAACCGTTGCGGTCATGATCCCCCGGGCATCCCAACCTCTCCCCTGCCAAGCCCATCAGGAAAGGCAAAGGCGGCTTGCCGCGCGCCCTCTCGCTAGCCGCTGAACGCGCAAAGGCATGGTGACATAAGCTGCTGTTTCTCTTCAACAGTAAAGCAATAAAGCCTCCCTTGCTCACCCTGAGCGGCTCACAAAGGGGGTCTTTATTGCTTCCGCATAAGTTAAACTCTACCCGTCTCCCGAAATAGCCGGGACGGTTCCCAGTGCACTAACACACAGACATTTATCACACATAATTTATCGACATGGAAACAGAAAGCTCTTTTTCTTTTGTGTTGCTTTCCTTTCCGTACCCGAGCGCCACGGCAACCACAGGATGAAAGCCGTCAGGGACGCCAAGCTTCTTCCATAAAGCATCATTAGTGGATGTCATGGCTATCGCTCCCAGAATAAACACGCTTCCAATTCCAAGGTCTGTTGCCGCAAGTAGCATATTTTCTGCAATGCATCCGGCGTTAGCAAGCTCTATATTAGGGTATTTTTGTTCTGATGATGCAGAAATGACTACAAGCGCAGTCGCGTTATACAAAGGACTTGAATTTTGTTTCATTACGTCTTGGGCAGTATTTGCGAAGGACGAGAGAACGGAACTATCTGTAATAGCCGTCAAATGAAGCGAGCTGTAGTCTCCACCTCCGACCGGAGCAGCGCACCCAGACGCTATGATGGTTTCAAGATTTTGTTTTGTAATCGGTTTTTGGGGGTCAAAGTTTCTTGTAGACGTCCTGGCAGCGATTGCTTTTAACGTTTCCATTTTGTATTCTCTCCTTACTGTAGTGTGGATGACTACAGTATGGTAAGCAGAAACTGTAATGTCAATGGCTACAGTTAATTTTTTTATATTTTATTTTTAATTCTTACTTAATAGAGTGATATAATTGAGAATTAGCAAAAACTTTCCGGTAGCGGTTCATTCTCTGCTCATTATGGCGCAGTTTGGGAACACCGTTAAAATCACCAGTACCCTTATTGCGCGGAGTACCGGCTCAAATGCTGTGACAATAAGAAATATATTTATTGCACTCAAAAAGCACGGGCTTATTGAATCCACAACCGGTAAAAATGGAGGCGCCTGCCTTGCAAAAAAAGCAAAAAAAATATCTCTTTGGGATGTTTACAATGCTGTAGAAACTGATGATATAGACGAAATATTTAATTTTCACGAGGGATCAGGCAGTTGCCCGGTTGGAAAAAATATTTATCAGCTAATGTATCCCCATATGAACGATGCCTTTGAGGCAATGAAGAATGAGCTGCGGGCAGTCTCCCTTGATGCGCTGATTACCGAATTGACTGAAATTATAGGCCAAACGACAGATACCAAGTAGTTCTTTTTCAGCTACAAAGCCACCCTCAAACCGTAATGCCGTGCAACCCGACTCTTGAAAGTTTTGTATGTTCACCAAAGCTCGCCAGCCTTGAGCGAGCTAGAGATTATTTTTTTGTGTTTTTTTGCACTCCGGCCAGCCAGGGCATCCCCAAAAATCATAGCCGCCCTTGCCGTCTTTGCCGGGCTTTTTCACCCGATGCACCACAGGCTTGCCGCATTTTTCGCAGACCTTGCCCGTGGCCCTGGCGCACTCCTGCACTTCTCTGCAAAGCCGGTCATGGGCCGGAGGCGCGGCGCGGCTTTCGGATTTCTTGCAGTCCGGCACATCCAGCCTGCCTCACGCCGGATGGCAGAGAGGGGAACGAACGCCATGCGGCTGCTCGCCCCGATGCACAAGTGCCGCCCCCGCTGCCTGGGGCGATGGCATGCGCGCCAGATCTGCGCCAGTATTTGCGCCCAGAACTGCGCCCAGAACTGCGCCAGCCGCTGCGGTGGCATGCGCGGCATCGCCCGCTCTGATGGCCCCGCTTTCTCGCGGTTACCAACGCAGGGTAAGGGCTTTCAGGTACGGGGGGGGGCAAATGACGATGCATGGACAGGCAGGCAGTTAAGCTCCGCCGCCGAAAAATCCGGCTCAGTCAGGGCGAGGAGCGCCGGTAGAGGCGCGCGCAATAAGTTTGTGGCTGACTTCGACCCTGGTTATATTCCGGTTCGAAAGCTGCCCGCTGATTCTGGCATGCAGCAGATCCAGGGCATTATGCCCCTTATCCTTGATATAGTGCTCAAGAGTCGTCAAAGACACACGGGCAAAATGCGAAGGCCAGAGATTGTCGAATCCGCAGACGCTGTAATCACCGGGAATGCTCAAACCGGCTTCAATCACGGCATCCATAACCCCGTAGGCCACCATATCGTTGACGGCCACAAAGGCTGTGATCTTTTTGTCGTCAAAGCAGCTCCGGGCCAGTTCATAGCCCACGGTGTGCTCGATAAGCAGGTTTTCCAGTTCCGTTTCAGGTGAAATGTCGCGGCTTTTGACCATAAGGCGGCCTTCGGGACAAAGCCGGGCCAAGGTGTCTTGCAAGCCTTTGAGGCGCTGCACCCTGATAGGGTTACAGGTGTCCAGCGATGTGGAAATATAGGCCATGTGTTTATGGCCCAGTTCGCACATGTGCTGGGCAATAAGACTGCCCGCGTCGTAATTGTTCAGCTCTACCGTATCCACGTTCAGGTCCACGCGCCGGTCGCCCATAACCACCAGGGGCATCTTGCGCCCGGCGCGGGCCAGTATGGCATCAGGATGCGCCAGCATGGCGAATATAATCCCGGCCATGCCTGTGGAGCGGGCCAACTGCAAGGCCGCCAGTTCGTTTTCCAGACTGCGGTAGGTGGCGCTTACGCAGGTGGCGTAATTCTTTTTTTCCGCCGCCTGCTGGATGGCCTGAATAATCGTGGCGTAGTAGGGATTGGTCACGTTCGGCACGGCAATCAGTATGACGGGCCTGCTTCCCGGGGCCACTCTGCCACGCCTGCCGCCGGTGTAATTAAGCTTTGCTGCCGCAGCCAGAACCGTCTTGACTGTCTCTTCGGCAAAAGAAACCCCTTCACGGCCATTGAGAATCATTGAAACCGTGGCGGGAGACACCTCCGCCGCCTGGGCCACATCCGCAAGGGTTGCCTTTTTTGTGCCCATTTCGGCCTGCTTTCCGCCATCAATCGTCATCTTTTCTTTCCTTCCGGCATTCATATCCTGTTTGTACAGACGCATAACGCCTGAGCCATTCTTACCTGCAATACGCAGGACACACAATGCCATCATTTCGCAAACATGGCGCAGAACAGCGCCCTTTCACACGGCCGGGCGGCCCGGACCAGCGCAATGCGTTCAATTAAAATTTTAATAATATTTTAATTGACATTAAATTCTTCAGCATGCTATCCGGTCAGCCAGACCGGCATTTCATGCCTATTTCTTGCGTAATCTATTAAATATTACATTTTTTCAGTGCATTATTTAATAGATAAAACAAAATCTTCCTGCATATAATTGAAACTTTTAATCGCCGCGCGACGGGAAGCCCCTGGCGGGACGGCAGCCTCGGAGGAAAGCATGTCAGACGCAAGGGCACAAAAACACGTCCCCACCAGACAGGAGATGCGCAAGGTCGTTATCGCCAGCCTGCTCGGCGCGACCATCGAATGGTATGATTTTTTCCTCTACGGGGTCGTGGCGGGCATTGTGTTCAGCAAGCTCTACTTTCCTACCACCGATCCATTCATCGGAACCATCCTCGCTTACAGCACCTTCGCCATCGGCTACCTGGCCCGTCCCCTCGGGGGATTCATATTCGGCCACTACGGCGACAAGCTGGGCCGCAAGCGCATGCTCATCCTCACCATGCTGATTATGGGCGTGGCCACGGTGGGTATCGGCCTTATCCCCACCTATGCCAGTATTGGCATTGCCGCCCCCATTTTGCTGCAAACGCTGCGCCTGTGCCAGGGGCTTGGCCTTGGCGGCGAATGGGGCGGAGCGGTGCTCATGACCTATGAATACGCCAACGAGCGCGAAAAAGCCTTTTATGCCAGTATTCCCCAGATGGGTCTGGCTACGGGCCTTTGCCTTGCTTCAGGCATGGTGGCCCTGCTTTCCTGGCTTTTGACCAACGAACAGTTCATGGCCTGGGGCTGGCGGCTGGCCTTTCTTATAAGTGTTGTGCTTATCGCCATCGCGCTTTACGTGCGGACCCATATTCTTGAAACCCCCGAATTTCGCAAGGTGCAGGAAGAAGGCCATACTGAAAAGAAAGCCCTGCCCATCGTCACGGTATGCAAAAATTTTCCGGGCAATATCGCCCTCGGCGTGGGGGCGCGCTGGATTGACGGCGTGTTCTTTAACGTGCTGGCGGTTTTTTCCATCAGCTACCTTGTGCAGTACATCAACGTCACGCGCACCGAAGCCCTGACGGCAGTCATGATCGCGGCCCTGCTCATGTGCCCGTTCATTCTCATAGCCGGACGCCTGGCCGACCGCTTCGGCCGGGGCCGCATTTACGGTCTGGCAAGCCTGGCCTGCGCCCTGACCATCTTTCCCTCTTTCTGGCTCATGCAGGGTAGTGGTGGAAATATGTTCATCACCGGTCTTGCCATAGCCATTCCGCTCAGCATCTGTTATGCCGGGGTTTTCGGTCCCGAAGCCGCGCTTTTTTCTGATCTTTTTCCCGCTGAAGTGCGCTACACCGGCATTTCCATAGTGTACCAGTTTCCCGGATTTCTGGTGGCGGGCATTGTACCCGGCGTGTGTACGGCGCTTATGCGGTGGAACGACGGCAATCCTGCCTATATCTGCATCTTTGTGATCATTGCGGCCATCACCAGCGCCATGTCGGCCTTTGCCATTCAGCGGCGGCATGACCGGGCGACACGGCAGGCGCAGCCCCATGGCGTCATGCAGGCCGGGGCAAGCTCGCAGGCCCAGGGGTAACCATGCGTATATTGCAACTTTCCGACACACACCTACGCGGCGACAGCAGCCTGTCCTTTCAGGTTGTGGACACGCGCCGCTGCCTTGATGCCGCCACCGCGCATCTGAAAACCATGGCTCAAAAGCCGGATATTATCGTGCTCAGCGGCGACCTGGCTGACAGCGGAGACCTCAACGCTTATCATATCCTTTATGACGCGCTGTCGCCTCTGGGCATTCCCGTGTACGCCCTGCCGGGCAACCACGACAGACGCGACAGGATGCGGGACGTGTTGCAGGGATGGTGTCCCGCAGACCCGGCGGCATCTCCCCACATCTGCTACACGGTTGAAATGGACGACCTGCGCCTTGTCATGGTGGACAGCATGCACCCCGGCTCGCATTCAGGCCATCTGTTTCCGGCGGTTGAAGGCTGGCTGGCGCACACCCTGGCACAGCGGCCTGATGTGCAAACACTCGTTTTCATGCACCATCCGCCATTCACAACGGGCATGGGCGCCATGGATGAACCCTTTGAAAATCAGAGCGCGCTGGCTGCCATAGCAGGGGACAACCCGCAGATCCGCCTGTGCTTCGGCCACATGCACAGGCCCATCATCACCCAATGGCAGGGACGGCTGTGCATAACCGCACCCTCTGCGTCCATGCAGATCGACCTGGATATTTCCCCCGAAGGCGGCGACACCTTCCGCATGGAAGCTCCGGGCTACCTGCTGCACCATTATGAAAACGGCATACTCAATACGCATGTCTGCCAGATTCCATCGGATGTAACCTTTGCCGGACCGTATCCCTTTGTGGGATCCGTCAACCCCTCCGGCCCGGCGAGGTAGGTCTTACGGCCTACAGCGCGCCTGTTATCAGGCAAGGACCCGCTCTCCCACGAGCGGGTTTTTTTATGCAGCGAGCCTTGGCTTCCGGGCCTCCGCAGCGAACGCCTGCCCCCGCAGCAGCCAGAGCGATTTCAACGACAGCTCGCACTATTTTCAGCAAAAAACCGGCAGGCAGTCACTTTCCCTTACAACAAAGCCGTGCTGTGTATCTATGAGATCAAACACCGTAGTGAGCGCCGCAAAAACAAGAGTTGCGCGTTTTTTGCTGCGGTAACTGTTCTTCCAAAGGACAGGCCTTTTCCCCGCATCCCGCCGCACAGGGCGACAAAAATACCCCAAAGAACAAACCCGTCCCCCAGGTCAGGAAAATTTCTGTAAGAACGTGCAACAGGAATAAAAGTTTTGGAGGGTGGAGGCGTGGGGGAGGGACTCTTTTGTGAGAGGGTCATCCCTCACAAAGCATGTCACGTGTCCTCCGCTTTAGTGCGTGCCGGGCTTGAGCGGCGGAGGGAGGGATTTTTTCCGTATGGCAACGCGGGTGGTCCGGCGAGAAAAACGCCGTGCCAGGTAAGGCTTTTCCGGGGGGGCATCTGCAAGGTCATGCCCGTCCCTGACGGCAAAAGCCGCAGGTACGGCAAGAGTGCCGGGGGTGGTGAACCCGGCGGCCGCGCTGCCGTCCTTTTGCCGCAAATGCGTATGCAGGGCGCACATCAGCGGGGCCAGTTCAGTATATTCTTCATGAAGCTCAGGCCCGTACAGATGCCAGCGCCCCTGCCCGTGGGCCACCTTGCGCACGGCACGCAACTGCCGCTCACGCATACTCAGGCTTATGCGCCAATCCCCGCCGGGTGTATGCAGCAGCAAGGCTTCGCCCCTGGCTTCTCCCTGCCCGCGCGCGGTCACTTCAATCCAGAATCCACGGGGATACCCCGCCAGACGGAGCAGATCACGCAGGCCCGCCAGGGCGACACGCAAATGCTCGCTGGAGGCCATATTTTTCTGATCCTGGCGCAGTTCTTCTTCCATAAGGCGTATGCGCTCCTCACACAGGGCGCGCTCGTCCTCCAGGGTGAAAAGACCACGCTTCATCAGGCGTACGCTGAATACCACCACCAGCAAAAACACAATGCCGGCTGCGGCCCATTCCCAGGTCATATATCCTCCGCCACAGGGCTGCCGCCCGGTATATCCTGTAAAGTTTCACTGCAGCAGCCCCGACTGTCAAGCTGCTTCTGCACGCTTTTATGGCTGGCCGTATCTCTAAGCGTGTCCGGCCCTTCCCTTTTTTTGGGCAAGTATGTATCGTGGAAAATAATAGCATATGGAGCGCACGTTTCCCACGATGGCGGGCATACCCGCGCCTGCGGAAAACGCCCGTCCCCGTGCCGCACAGCCGAAATTTTTCGGCAAAACCGGCAGCCCGGGCATAGCCGCATCCCCTGCCCCGCCTTTGCAATACCGCGCTCCTTCCCTGGTTTCGTTCACCCGGCCCGCGCCGCGCGCGCCAGCCACATCGCTTACTAAGGGAGAAAACCATGCCTACCCCACTGGAAATGCAACGCACCTTTGCACTCGTCGGCACCGGCGGCTGCGGCAAAACCTCTCTTGCCGAGATGCTGCTGTTCAATGCCGGAACCACCACCCGCATGGGCGCCATTGAAGAAGGCACCACAAGCCTCGACTACGAGCCGGAAGAAACCCGGCGGCGCGGCTCGGTGCAGCCCGCCTGCGCGACCTATATGTGGAACAAAAACCGGCATTTCCTGCTGGATATCCCCGGTGACGGCAATTTTACAGGCGATATGGAATGCCTGCTCAAGGGTGTGGACAGCGTGGTTTTTGTGCTGGACGCCGTGGACGGCGTGCGGCCCCTGGCAAAAAAATTCTGGAGCATGGTACGCCAGGCCGGTCTGCCCGTCATGATCGTGATCAACAAGCTTGACCGCGACCGTGCCGACTTTCAGATGACCTTTGACGGCCTGTCCGCTCTGGGCATCCGGCCCGTGGCCCTGCAACTGCCCATCCGCCAGGGTGAAACATTTTTGGGCGTGGCCGATGTGCTCTCCGGCAAGGCGCAGATGTTCAAGGCCGACGGCAGCACGGCTGAAGCCGAAGTTCCCGCCGGGCTTGCCGATGATGTAAGCCTTTTACGTGATATTACCGTGGAAAACATCGCTGAAAGCGATGAAATCCTTATGGAAAAATATCTTGAAGAAGGCAGCCTGCCGCTGGAAGACCTGCACAACGGCCTGCGGGCGGGCGTCATCAAGGGAGAACTGATCCCCGTCCTGACCTGCTCGGCCCTTGAAAACAAGGGCGGCGCGGCCCTGCTTGATGCCATAGAAGCCCTGTTGCCCTCGCCCCTTGACCGACCGGCGTTTGAAGGCGAAGGCGGCGCAAGCCGTACCGCCGACCCGGATGGCCCGGTGGCCTGCTTTGTGTTCAAGACCCTGGCCGACCCGTTTGCCGGGCAGCTCTCCCTGCTGCGGATTCTTTCCGGCACCATCAGCGGCGATGTGAACCTTAAAAATATGCGCAGCGAAGACAATGAACGGCTGGGCAGCCTGCTGTTCCTGACGGGCAAAAACCAGACCCCCTGCAAGGAACCGGTGGGACCCGGCGCCATTGTGGCTGTGGCCAAGCTCAAAAACACCCGCACAGGCGACACCCTTTGTGATGAAAAGGCCCCCTTTGTGCTGCCCATGCCGCAACTCCCCCCGCAACTCATCACCTACGCCCTGGCCCCCAAGGAAAAAGGCGAAGAAGACAAGGTTTACGCGGCCATACAGCGCCTGCTGGATGAAGATATCACCCTGAAGCTCGGCCGTGACGGGGAAAACGGCGATATTCTGCTCTCGGGCATGGGGCAGTTGCACATCGAGCTTTCTGTTGAAAAGGCCAAGCGCCGCTTCAAGGTGGATATCGTGCTCAAGACCCCCAAGGTTCCTTACCGCGAAACAGTGCGCGGCAAGTGCCAGGTTCAGGGCAGGCACAAAAAACAGTCCGGCGGACGGGGCCAGTTCGGAGATTGCTGGATAGAAATGGAAGGGCTGCCGCGCGGCTCCGGTTACCAGTTTGAAGATGCCATCGTGGGCGGTGTCGTTCCCCGTCAGTACGTCCCCGCCATTGACAAAGGCGTGCAAGAGGCCGCGACACGGGGTTTTCTGGCCGGATGCCAGGTAGTGGATTTTCGCGTCAAGGTTTATGACGGCAGCTATCACACGGTGGACTCTTCCGAAATGGCCTTCAAGGTGGCAGGTTCGTTGGCATTTAAAAAGGCCATGGAAAATCTCAAGCCGGTCCTGCTGGAACCCATTGTGCTGCTGACAGTTTCTATTCCTGATGAAAGCATGGGCGACGTTATCGGCGACCTTTCCTCCCGCAGGGGCAAGGTGCTTGGTTCCGACTCACAGGGCGGCAGCACTGAAATCAAGGCCCATGTGCCCATGAGCGAGGTGCTGCGCTACGCTCCCGACCTGCGCTCCATGACAGGAGGCCAGGGCTTTTTCACTATGGAATTTGCCCACTATGAAGAAGCCCCGCAGCCCGTAACAGAAAAGATTGTGGCTGAATACCAGGCCGCAAAGGCCGCCGACCAGTAACAGACTTCCCGGCCGGCCCGCCACGTTTATGCAAAAACCGGCGGGCCGGCCGGACTTTCGCCACAACCCTCCGGACGCGCAAGCCTTTTGCCCTGCTCGCCGAAGGAACCAGGCAAAATACCGGACAAGCAGCAATCTTTCACTTTCAGCCGCCATACGCGCACAATTTCGCGCATATGGCGGCTCTTACTTTATTAATCTGCTGGATAATACACTACAAGGCATACAACATGCAGCTATATAGTAAATTTATATATAATTGTTGTAGCTCACTTACTGGCTAATCAATAAACAGTATATAATTATCATTTTATATTTTTCGACAAGCAATACATTTAAAAACAAAAAAATCCTTCATATACTTTTTTGTAAGGACATTACAGTGTTGAGTTAACTGCTCCGGCGGCAGGGAACTGCCATGGCGGCTCCACACGGCAGAATCGACGGTTTTCACTACTGCATCCTGATAAGAAGTAAAATAACTTTGCATGTAAAATAAAATTGTTATAAAAAATTATCCCCTTGGATAGACACCTCGCTTCGTGGGTGGAAGTGTCCTTCAAAATCCTAGTATTTCAGTCTGATAAACAAAAACAGAACCAGTAATTTTGTATGCAATCGCATACTGAATTTGCGCTTAAAAGCTTTACATATAATCTATGCAAATTTTACCGGGCCTGGATGTAGCCATTGCCAAAACCGTGCGCAGCCTCCGCACTCGCAGCGGTTTGTCGCAAGAACAGTTTGCCGACTTTGCCGGGTTGTCACGCGTGTACATCGCGCAACTGGAAACCGGAGAGCGTGGGGCGTCTCTCAATGCGCTCATCCTTATTGCGCGCTCCGTGCACATGACCGG
>NZ_JAHZAA010000036.1:10354-15684 GCF_019424165.1 Desulfovibrio sp.
TCAGAGCTTGTAGCCCTTATTGAAGCGGAAATAAAAACCCTGTCCCATTAAGGCCGTTCTGAAAAATCATTCTCCGCCGCTGCCCATAAGAAAAGATACTTTTGGCTCTTCCGCCCGCCAACGTCCAGGGCAACACAATTCTGCGGATCGGCAGTCTGTGCCATGCATGGCCGACCCCCTTCAATCATTTTGCAGCACATTTCCGGGTGGCGCACTCAAATTCAACCTTTTTCCACACTTTCATGGCACAGTATCCGCTTCGGGTCTCGACCTCAGACTTCTTCTTTGATAGTATCAATCATCAATAAGTGTTGTCGCCCGGCAATCCGGCAAAGACTTGCCGCGGCGGACCATACGCGGCAAACCTTGCCCATCGGCCACAGCGCAGCGCGCGCAACAAATCAAAAAAGCTGAATTTCCTACTCAAATGGATAACCTGATGACAGCATATAATGCCCGCCCCCCGGCAGATCTGGAGCAAACTGACGCCGAGTCCGAAAAGCCTGTATTCACGTTCCGCCGCATGGCGGGTCTGGATCAAGCTTTGCTGACTGAAGACGCCGAATGGCAGAACCTCGACCGTCTGGACCCGAAAGTCTGGATGGCCATGAGCTGTCCCGTGCGCGGGCTTGAATTTGATCCCCAAACCCTGGCACTTCTTGACGCCGACAATGACGGCCGCATACGGGCCAAAGAAATTCTGAACGCTGTGGACTGGGTATGCAGACGAGTGACCCGGCCCTCACATCTCAGGCAGCGCCGCCCGGATCTGCCCCTGGACATTCTGCGCGACGACACGCCCGAAGGCAGAGAACTGCTGGCAGCCGCCCGTCTTGTGCTGGAAAAAACCAACGCCGAAAACAAAGGCAGCGTCAGCCGGGAGCAGACCGCTGCCGCCCTCAATGCCGCCGCCGGGTACGCCTTCAACGGCGACGGCGTCATCCCTGCCGCCTCTGTGGATGGGCAGGACACAGCAGTGAGCACCTTTATCACCACAGGGCTTACCGTGGTGGGCGGCATGCGCGACGATTCGGGTGCGCCAGGCCTGGATGCGAAACTCGCCGGAACTTTTCGTGAAAATCTGCAAGCCGTACGCCAGTGGCGGCAAAAGACCCGCCAGGCAGACCTGCCCCTGGGCAGCGACACCGCCGAGGCATGGAGCCTGCTGCAACGGCTCGGCCCCAAGCTGGATGATTACTTTGTCCGTTGCCGTATGGCGGCTTTTGCGCCACAGGCAGTTGCCGCACTTAACGACGAGAGCGAACTGAACGCGCAGGACGCCGGCGGAGCGGAGATTTTTTCTATGGAAAATCTCGCCCGCCGCCCCCTTGCCAGAGTTGCCGCCGGGCGCGCCTTCAACCTGTCTACAGGCATCAACCCCGCGTGGGAGAAAGACCTGCGCGCCTTCAGCCGTTTGTTTGCTCCGCTGTTGCCGCCCCCCGCCGACACAGGGCAAGGGCTTCAGATGGATGAGGAGGGCTGGCACGCCATCCGCGACCGTTTTGCGCCATACGCCGCGCTGTTGGCAGAAAAACCCGCCTTTGCCCGCGCGCCGGAAAATGCCGGACAATTTGCAGCCCCCGGCCTTCCGGCCCTGGCTGTGGCCCCCGCCGATGACGCCCAGGGCAGAGCTTTTTTGCCCCTGAATCCCGAAGAGGTCACCGACAGACTTTCGGATGACGCCCTTGACGCCCTGCTGGCCCCTGCCACAGAAGAGGCTTTTGCCGCGTATGTGGAGCGCGATCTGGCCGCCCCCCGCATGGACGCCCTGCGCGACCTTGAAAAACTCATCCTGCTACATGCCAACCTGTATACCCTGCTCATGAACTTCGTTTCTTTTGCGGATTTTTACGAGCCGGGCAACAAGGCCATTTTTCTGGCCGGAACCTTATATATAGACAGTCGCTCCTGCTCGCTCTGCGTCCATGTGGAAGATGTGGACGCGCATATGCGCCTTGCCGCCCAAAGCCACCTCTGCCTGCTCTATTGCCAGTGCAGCCGCAAGAATGAAAACGGGCAAGAGCAGACCACAACCATCGCCGCCGCCCTGACCGCCGGCACAGCGGACGATCTGGTCAAGGGCCGTCACGGCGTTTTTGTGGACAATGCAGGCCGCGTATGGGACAGCACCTTGCTGCGTGTGGCGCGCAATCCCATCAGCCTGCGCGAAGCCATGTGGGCGCCCTATGTGCGCTTTGCCGCCCTGGTGGGCGAGCAACTGCAAAAACTGGTGTCCACCAAAGATGCCGCCATCGCCAACGCATCTTCCAAAATGGCTGGCTCGCTGGCTGACGGCAAGGCTGAGCCGCCCAAAGTCGCAACCGCCAAGCAGCCGTTCGACATTGCCAAAAGCGCCGGTATCTTTGCTGCCGTCAGCGTTGGCATAAGCATGGTCAGCGCGTCTTTTACCTATATTGCCAAATCGCTGTTTTCCCTCGGCTGGTGGTGGCCCATGGCTCTTCTGGTTGTATTTGCCGTCATTTCAGGCCCTTCTATGGTTATGGCCTGGTTCAAGCTACGCAGGCGCAGCCTGGGGCCGTTGCTGGACGCTTCGGGCTGGGCAGTCAACACGGGCGCTCCCATCAATCTTACCATGGGCAAGACTCTTACGGCTGTGGGCGAAATGCCCCCTGGTGCGCAGCGCTCACTTGACGACCCTTATGGCCTGCCCGCGCGTCTGGGGCATCCTGCCGCACGCAGGCTTCTTGTGGCTGTGCTGGCAATTCTGTTTCTCACGGCTGCCGGTATTGGCGGCTACTGGGCCTGGCGCGGCGAACTGCCGTTCGGCATTGCCTTTGGGCAGCAAAAAGCCGAAACAGACAGTGGCAAGCAAAACGGGCAACCGGGCAGGGCCAACCAAGCCGGACAGGCTGAGCAGGCCGGACACGATGCTGTAAAAAAACCGCCCGCATCAGCACCCGCCGCTCCCGAAGTAAAAAAAGACGAAAAGCAGAGCCACGGCCAGGCTCCTGCCGCAAACGCCGATAACAATTCCGGCACAAACGGGCAGCCGCAACCCGCAGCCAAACAGCCCGCGGGGCCGTTTTCAGAACTTGAAGCACTTTTGCCGGGCAGGCCCACTCCTGCAACAGCACCGCAACCACCGGAAATACAAGGCAAATAAGGTTCTCATGCACAACAAAGATTCCCGCAGAACCCTTACGGCCGAAGCTTCCGGGCAGACAATTCTCCGGAAACAGGCCGAACACGACCGGAAGCAGGCCGATCATTCCCCGCCACAGAGGCAGGGACACAGCCACAGATGGATGGACGCAGCCCGGGCCGCCGAACAGCATATTGTGCTCCTCTATTCCCCCTTGCCCCCGCTCGCAGGCCATGCCCTTGCCGACTGGTGTGATTACCTGCAAACAATCATGCTGCCCTGGCTTGGCCCCCAGCAGTTGGCGCACCTTCAGGCCTTCCATACGGGTGAAGCGGCCCTGAAGGCCCGGTGCAGCCGCCTGCTGGCGCGCGCGTTGCTGGTGCGCCTTGTAATGGGCGCAACGCAGGCCAGCCTGGCTGCACCGGGCGGCTCAGATGTCCCCTCTCTTTCGGCCATGCTTAACCATCCTTATTTATCCTGTCTCGGCTTTGCGGGTCTTGGCATGGATTACCTGGGCCGACCGGTGCTGCCCGGCTGGCGCATCGCCTTCGGACACAGCGGGCTGGCCGCCTTTTGTGCCGCACGCCGCCTGAAGGATGAGCAGTCCGTTGCCTTATGCCACCAGGCTCATAATCCTGAAGAGGCCGCGCAACCCCGTGAAGAAAGCCGCCCCTGCCTGGCGCTGGATGCCGAGGCGCTGGACAGCTCCCCCCCGGCCGGACGCGCTTTTACCGCCAGGGAAATGTTCGCGCCTCTGGCCGAAGCATTTCATGCCCGCGAAAACCTGCGCCGCTGGACTGTCAAAGAAGCTCTGCTCAAGGCCGCGGGACTGGGCCTCACCCGCGACCCCTACCTGGTGCACAGCGGCCGCTACGGCCAGCGGCAGGGGCAGTCGCAATTCTATCACAAAGGCGGCGCGTTTCATCCCACTGGCAGGGACCACGAAAAAGCGCCTCCTTACAGGCACATCAACTGGCAACTTGTACCCTGTGCGGGGCACTGGGTCTGCGTGGCGGCTCCGGCGCGTCCCGGCCGGGCCATGCGCGTTGCCAGTCGCCCCCTGCGGGCGCACTGGCGCGCCGTTCTTGCGGGCATGCCCCTGCCGTAACTGTTCCCCGCGGCAGGTCTGTACGGCAAAATGGCAAAGGCCGTTTCCGGCCGCGCAATCCTTTCCTTGCAAGGCGGGGCGATTTGCGGCACTCTCCGCCCATGCCGCGTTTTCATATTGTTTCGCTCTTTCCCGAATTTTTCAGTTCGCCTCTGTCAACGGCCCTTATGGGACGTGCGCGCGAGGCGGGCCTTGTGGATTTTTCTTTTCATGACCCGCGCGATTTCAGCACCAGCAAACACCGCCATGTGGACGACCGCCCTTACGGCGGCGGACCGGGCATGGTCATGCAGGGCGAACCCCTGGCCGGAGCGCTACGGTCCATTGAAAAACCCGGGCGCATCCTGCTCATGGCCCCCGGCGGCCGCCCCTTTACCCAGGATATGGCGCGGCAGTTGGCCGAAGAGCAGGATCTGACCATTATCTGCGGGCGCTATGAAGGCATTGACGCCCGCTTGCTGGATATTTTTCCCATTGAGCCTACAAGTGTGGGCGATGTGGTGCTCAATGGCGGTGAAACGGCGGCTTTGGCCGTTGTGGAGGCCGTCGGGCGGCTTATGCCCGGTTTTATGGGCAAGGAAGAGTCCGGTGAGGATGAAAGCTTTTCAAACGGCCTGCTGGAATATCCGCACTATACCCGGCCTGAAACACTGGAAGGCCTGCCTGTCCCCCAGGTGCTGCTTGGCGGTGACCACGCCCGCATAGCACAATGGCGGCGGCGGCAGTCAGTGCAGACAACGCTGCGCATGCGGCCCGATCTGCTTGACACTGCCCCGCTTACCGGCGAAGACGTGCAGACGCTGGCTGAAATTCCTCGCGAAAGGCCGGGGCGCAACCTTTCTTTCTGCCTTATGCACTATCCTGTGGTGCTCGGCGAAAAAAAATCCGGCGCTTCCTCTTTGACAAATCTCGACATACACGATATAGCCCGAATTTCCCGCAGCTATGCGATGGGTTCTTTCCATGTGGTAACCCCCTTGCAAGACCAGTTGCGGGTGCTGGATGAAATTTTGCGCCACTGGACGCAGGGTCCGGGCGGTTCAGGTAATACCGACCGGGCGCAGGCTCTCGGTCTGGTTTGCCCTGCGGCCTCCCTGGATGAAGCCGTGGCGCATATGA
>NZ_JAHZAA010000036.1:15694-26531 GCF_019424165.1 Desulfovibrio sp.
AGGCTGGTGGCAAGCTCCGCCGTCTGGCCCGGCAAGGGTAAAAAGCAGGCTCGCACAGAACCGCTCATGACCCCTCAACAGGTGCGGCAATGGTGCAGCCAGGGACCGGTCATGCTTTGCCTTGGCACAGCGCGGGGGCTTGCCCCCGAAGTGCTTGAACAGTGTGACGGTCTGCTTCGCCCTGTGCGGTTTTTGGGCTACAATCACCTTTCGGTGCGCAGCGCCGCCGCCATTCTGGCAGACAGAATTTTAGGCGACTACAGCTGATAAACAGGCGGCCTGAGCGCATCGGCGCCGCTACGCAACGACGCAACAATCCGCCCGGATTTGCAAGGAGTTCACGATGGATATCATCAAAAAGATTGAACGGGAAAACATGCGCATGGATGTACCCGCGTTTCGCTCCGGCGACACGGTGAAAGTACACCTGCGCATTGTGGAAGGCGAAAAACAGCGCATCCAGATTTTCCAGGGCAACGTCATCCGCGTCAAGCGCGGCACGACCTGCGCCACCTTTACGGTGCGCAAAATTTCTGACGGCGTGGGTGTGGAACGCATCTTCCCCCTTAACTCGCCCTTTATCGATCGCGTTGAAGTGGTCACCCAGGGCCGCGTTCGCCGCAGCCGCCTGTACTACCTGCGCGCCCTCAAGGGCAAAGCCGCACGCATCAAGCCGCGCGGCCGTTTCTGATAGCCTGCGGCATCAGAAAAAACACAGCGCCTTTTTTACGGCGCGCCGTGGGATGGCGGGCAACCGCTCCTCACGGCGCGCCTCTTACGCGTTGAGGCGCTCAACTTCAATGCACTTGTTTTGGAACAGTTTTACTTTGTATCTGCCCCCCGCTGCGAAAACACACGCGGGAACAGTCGCAAAAAATAACGTGGTGCGCACAGCCCGGCATATTGTGCCGTCCGCGCAGGCTTCACGGATGCTGTGTCTTCCCGCGCCACTCCCGCAGTTCGAAGAGTATCGCAAAGCCGCACTAAACAGGAACATGGCGTGAAAAAACATCGCTCCCATCAGCAAAGCCTGTTTGAACTGCCGGGCGTCCCTGTTGTTCCGGCCGCCGGGCAGACAGCCGGCATTGATGAGGCCGGGCGCGGCTGTCTGGCCGGGCCTGTGGTAGCCGGAGCCGTGATCCTGCCGTCAGAGTATGATCTGCCGGGCCTTGCCGATTCAAAGGCCTGCACCGCCCGGCAACGCTGCCTGCTCGCCCCGCGCATCAAAAAATGTGCGCTGGCCTGGGGACTGGGAATAGTCTGGCCCGGCCGCATTGACCGCATCAATATCCTTCAGGCCACCTTTGAAGCCATGAGCATGGCAGTGCGCCACCTGCGCATCACGCCGCAAATTTTGCTTGTGGACGGCAACAAGGTCATCCCCGAACCGTCACTAAAGCCGCAGTGGCTGCTGGCACATGGTGACACACTGCCGTTGCAGCGGGCCATTGTGGGCGGCGATGCGGTGGAACCGGCCATTTCAGCAGCGTCCATTCTGGCAAAAACCTGCCGTGATACCCTCATGACAAGCCTGGACAAACGCTGGCCCGGCTACGGTTTCGCCATCCACAAAGGCTACGGAACAAAGGAGCATTACGAGGCGCTGCGCCGCCTTGGCCCCTGCCCGCAGCACAGGCTGACCTTCCGGGGCGTCTGCGAAGGCGGCACAACCGTACAGAAGCAGGGCTGCCTGCTATGAATCTGCGCAAGCTGCTGCCCGCCTTTTTTGCCGGAAAATCAGGCAAAAATCCTTCAGAAGGCAAAACGCCCTCCTGCACGGTGAGCACGGCGCAAGACGCAACAGCCCCCAAATCCGCTAGGTCCGACAAATCCGCCAGGGCGGCTAAACCCGCTACCGCTCCTCCAGCCGCCCACCTGCGGCTCGGCAGCGCGGGAGAGGACGCCGCAGCCGAGCTGCTGACTGACGCGGGCTGCACACTGCTTGCCCGCAACTGGCGGCAGGCGCGGCTTGAGCTGGATATCGTCTGCCTTGACGGCGACACCATTGTTTTTGTTGAAGTAAAAACCCGCAGCAGCGAGCGCTACGGCGGTCCGGCGCATGCCGTCGGCCTGCCCAAGCAGCGCGTCCTGTGCCGCGCCGCCCGAGCCTGGCTGGCTGCGCACGAAGCATGGGACAAACCCTGCCGCTTTGACGTCATCTGCGTTCTGCGCAATGGCGACACCCTGCACCTGGAGCATTTTCGCCATGCCTTCGACTGCCCCCCGGCTCTGGATCGTAGCCACACCTCTTGGCAACCCTGGTGACCTTTCACCCAGGGCAAGCGCCGTACTTGCCGAAGCCGACCTCGTGCTGGCCGAAGACACACGCCGCACTGCCCGTCTCTTCCGCGAATGCGGCATCGAGGCCCGCCGCCTGCTGAGTTTTTACGACCATAACGAAGCCGAAAGGCAGGAGCAGGTACTGCGCGCCCTGCGTGATGGGCAGACCGTGGCCCTTGTTTCCGATGCGGGCACGCCGCTGCTGGCAGACCCCGGCTATCGCCTGGTGCGCGCCTGCCGTAAGGAAGGCCTGCCGGTCTCCCCCCTGCCTGGCCCTTCTGCTCCGGTGGCCGCCCTTTCTGCGGCGGGGCTGCCTCCCCTGCCGCACAGCTTTCTGGGTTTTCTGCCCCGCGATGCTTCCGGGCGAGATGCGCTTTTTACCGCCTTTGCCCATGTACCCGGCTCTCTCATATTTTTTGAACGCAAGGACAGGCTCAAGGAAAGCCTCGCCCAGGCGGCCCGCCTGCTTGGCCCCCGCGAAGTGGCGGTTTGCCGGGAATTGACCAAGGAGCACGAGGAATTTATACTGACCAGACTGGAGCACAGCGCCAGCCTGCCCGATGACCTGCTCGGCGAGATAACCGTTGTTGTCGGCCCCCCGGAGCAGGTGGAGCGCAGCCCCGAAACCGATGTTCTCGCCCTGCTGCGGCAGGAGGCGGAAGACGGCGGCAAGCCCCGGCAGGTGGCCCGGCGTGTGCAGGAGCAGGTGCGCGGCTGGAGCGTTAAAGAAATTTATGCCCTGCTCACATCGGCCCAGGGCAGCCCACACAACCATTAACTACCGCAACGCCACCGGCCCGGCAAAAATTCCGGAAACGGCGGCGTCAGGCCACGGCACGGCGGCATCCCAAACCGCGCCGGGCGGCATGCGGGCAGGATTGCCACATGTACCCCACACGCATTGCACTTGCCTGCCTGAGCCGTACCTGCTGCATTAACGCGGGTACAACCGCCAGAGGCATGCAGCAGGTCGGCCTGCTTTTTGTGCTGAGTCCCGCCCTGTGCTGGCTCTACCCCGAAGGCGAAGCCCGCGCCCGCGCCTTTGCCCGCTATGGCGGGCACAGCAATACACACCCCTTCATGATTCCGCTTTTTGTGGGCATTCTGCTTTCCCTTGAAGAAGAAATTGCCAAAGGGGCCTTGCCCGAATTCGCCGTATCATCGGTGCGCGAAACACTCGCCACCACGCTTTCCGCCCTGGGGGACTCTTTTTTCAGCGGCACGTTGCTGCCGTTGTGGGCGCTTCTGAGTGTAAGCCTGCTGCTGTCGGGCCATACAGCGCTGACGTGCATGGCTGCCGCGGCTTTTTTTCTCATCCTTCTGCTTTTCAGGGCCGGCAGTTTTTTTTCCGGCCTGCGCCACGGCATGCCCGTACTGGTGCGCCTCAAACGGCTCAACCTCATCAACTGGGTGGACAGGCTCAAGATGGTCAATGCCGTGCTGGTAGCCCAGGTAATCTGGCATCTGCCCCTGAGCCGCATCAAGCCCTTTCCCTGGGAGGTCTATATACTGGGGGCGCTGGCGGTGCTTATGGCTTCATGGATGGTAGCCCGCCTGCGGCTGCCGCGCATCCTGCTGTGGGCCATGACACTGGGCGCCCTTATTCTCATGGACGTTGACCTGATAGGTATGTAGTATGTGCCTGACCGGTAAAATGCGGGAGATTACATCAGGCGAAGCCGCCGTGCTGCGCCTTCACGCCCAACACACCTCGTCCGGCCTTATGGCCCGAGAAGGTGAGGAAATGGAAGAAACCATTGAAGAAACGCCACGCGGGCTGTCATTGAAGCTTTGCCTGGGCCTGCGCAACGGCCTGCATGCCCGGCCGGCGGCGCGTCTGGCGCAAGAAGCCCAGCGCTATGCCTCAACCATACAGCTTATCAGCGATACCGGCGAAGTTGACGCCAAAAGCATGCTTGATATTCTTTCTTTGGCCCAGCCCGCCAATGCGGAACTGACCCTTCTGGCGCAGGGGCAGGACGCCCGCGAGGCCCTTTACGGTCTGGCCCGCCTTCTTAACACCATGCAGGACTGACATGGCCCGCGCGGTACTTTTCGGCACCCCCGTTTCTCCCGGCATTGCCATTGGCCGGGCGCGCTTCATGCACAAGCTGCGGCAGGATGAAGAGCGGCATATCCTGCCCGCCGAAGTTTCCGCCGAGCAGGAGGCCCTGCGCGCCGCGGCTGAAGGCGTGCGCGCCTCGCTGCAAGCCACCATGGACAATGTGCCGGAAGACCTGGCCGAATACCGTGAAGTTATTGCCGCGCAGATGGAAATGGCCCGTGATGCCAAGCTGCTCAATGCCGCCCTGTCGCGTATAGAGCACAAGCTTATTGCGGCTCCCTGGGCCTTGCGCCTCACCGTGGAAGAACTGTGCGCCCTCTTCAGGGGCATGGATGATCCTTACCTGCGCGACCGCGCCCAGGATATCCGCGCCGTGGGCCTGCGCCTGCGCAAACATCTGGCCGTGGGACCGGCTGATGCCCCGGAGATCGCCGATCCCGGCGTTCTGGTGGCAGAAGACCTTTCCCCCGCCGACGTTATGGAGCTTAACCTGGACTGCGTGCTGGGCATCCTGACCACGGAGGGCGGCCCAACCTCGCATACGGCAATTCTTTCACGCAGCCTGCATATCCCCTGCCTGGCGGGCGTTACCGGCCTTGTGGCCGTGGCCAGAGACGACGAGCATGTCATTGTAGACGGCCTTGGCGGCTGCGTGCTGCTGGACCCGGACGAAGCCGATCTGGCCCGCTATGAAAACCGCCGCCGTGAATACATGGCGTGGGAAGAGCTTACCTTGCAGACAGCCCACTGGCCTGCCGAAATGTGCGACGGCGTGCGCGTGGTGGTGCAGGCCAACCTGGAAAGCAGCGACGAGCTTGCCTCGGCGCCGCGCAGCGGCGCAGACGGTGTGGGCCTGTACCGCACAGAGTTTGCCTATCTCAAAGGCCGTTTGCCCGATGAGCAAGACCTGTTGACAGAATATGCCACTGTGGCGCAAAAAATCGCTCCGGAGCGCGTGGTGTTTCGCACGCTGGACGTGGGAGCGGACAAAATGCTGCACGCCCAGGCAGCACTTAAAGAGCCAAATCCTGCCCTGGGCCTGCGCGGCATACGCTTCTGCCTGCGCCACCAGGGGCTTTTTCGCACACAGTTGCGGGCGCTCATGCGGGCAGGCGTACAGGGCAACGTGGCTATCATGCTGCCGATGATTTCCGGTCTGGACGAAGTGCAGCAGGTGCGCGGCATCATGCAGGAGCTGCATCAGGAACTGGCCGCCCGCGGCCTGCCGCACGCTCCCACCCTTCCGCTGGGCGTCATGATAGAAACTCCGGCGGCGGCCATCATCTGCGATGCCCTTGCCAGGGAATGCGATTTTTTCAGCATAGGAACCAATGACCTTATTCATTATATCATGGGGATAGACCGCAACAACCGTCATGTGGCCTATCTTAACGAGCCGCTGCACCCCGCCGTGGTGCGCTCGCTCAAACATATTATTGATGCCGCCCACCGTGAGGGCATAGGTGTTTCAGTTTGTGGCGAGCTTGCCTCCGACCCGTTGGGCATGGCCCTGCTGCTCGGCATGGGGGTGGATACCATCTCTGCCGCGCCGCGCTTTGTGCCGGGCCTGAAACACCTTATCCGCCAGCTCAAGTCCGAGACCTGCATGGAACTGGCCCACAGCGTGCTCATGAGCACCGATGTGGCCGCTTCACGCCGCATGGTGCGGGAAACCCTGCATCAGACCCTGGGACCGGAACTGGCATTTCATACCACAAGCCTTTTGACCCACAGCCAGCCATGAGCCAGAAAACATCTCCTTCCACCATTGCCGTCAATAAGAAGGCCCGCCACCTTTATGAACTTTCCGAGTTCACCGAGGCGGGCGTTGTACTTACCGGCCCCGAAGTTAAAAGTATACGCGCGGGCAAGGTCAACTTCGTCGACAGTTATGTGGACTTCCGCCGGGGCGAAGCCTGGCTGCTGTCGCTGCACATAGCGCCCTATTCCAATGCAGGCTATGCCCCGCAAGAACCGGAACGCGCACGCAAACTGCTGCTGCACCAGCGCGAGATAGCCAAGCTGTCGGGCATTGTGGCCCAGAAGGGGCTTACTGTGGTTCCCGTGCGGCTCTACCTCAAGCGGGGAAAAATCAAGGTTGAAATCGCCGTGGGCCGGGGCAAAAAGCTGCACGATCACCGCGAAAGCCTGAAACGCCGTGCTGAAGAGCGCGATCTGGCCCGCGAACTGTCGTAAACGCCTCGCCTGCGCAAAAACTGCCCGGCGTGGCTGATTGCCCGGACGGCAGGGCGGATACGCGCTGTTCCGCCGGATTTTGCTTGAGCGCAACCGGCTGCGCCGTATGAGGACAGAAAATATTTTCGCGCAGCGGGCGGCACACGTGCCCTGCGTCAATCGTGCGGGCGTTGCGACGCTTCGCATTGAGAGCATCGCATCCGCCAGAAAACGGAATGCTGCATGCTCTACAGAGCAAAAGCATGCGCCATCCACCACTGCAAGCCCCGCTGTTATGGCAGCTTTGCCTTTGTTTCTGGATAGGAGGCATAGCCGCCGCCGTATGGCCCTGGCAGTCTTTGCTGTGTCTTCTGCTGCCTGTTCTCGCAGATCGTCGCCTGTGGAAGGCGGGGCGCATTGCTTTCTGTATTCTGCTGGCCCTGGCCGGGCTGTTCACAGCCCGGTGGCAACTTTATGGCAGCCCCTGGCACGATAGCCTTCCTCCGGCTTCTCTACCATCCTGGCTGGCTGAAGCTCCCAAAGATATCCGCGTTTGCGCCACGGTGACCGACAGCCAGGGCCTGCCGGATCAGCGCCTGCGCCTGATTCTGTCCCACATGGCCCCTGAAGCCGCAGCCACGGCAGACGACGCGCCACGCCGCGCAAACCTGCACACAGCAGCCTCTGCCGCGTCCTTGCCCGGCCTTGTGGCCCTTACCTGGGAAAACCCCACATTACGCCCGTTGCCCGGCCAGACATTGTGCCTGGGCCGCCGCCCCATGCCCATGCAGGGCTTTGCCAATGAAGGGCAATCTGCCTGGGACCTGTGGTGGGCCGCACAGGATGTGCGCTGGCGCCTGTGGACGCAGGCGGAACGCGGTGAGCCGTCCGTTGCTGGCGAAGGAGGGCGCTCCGCCCGCTGGCGTGAATCCCTGCGCGAAAAATTTCTGGCGGCCCTGCAAGCTCCTGCCCGGCCGGGCGATCCTCTTTCTGCGCCATGGAGCGGCAGCCCCACGCCGTCTGACGGGCATGCTGCGGCCCAAGTGCAGACAAAAGAATCTTCCGGCGGGCATGCCGCATTCCGTGGCGAAATGCCGTCCGGCCATGGGACACCGTCCGGTCAGGAAGCCCTGAGTCAGGGCAAGGCCATTGTGCTGGCACTGCTCTTTGGCGACAGGCAATACCTTGCCCAGGCCACCCTGAACAATTTTGCCGCTGCCACCCTGGTGCACAGCCTGGCCCTTTCGGGCCAGCATCTTGTGGTAGCAGGCATGATCGGCCTGTTCTGCGTGCTGGCGGCATCACGCCTGCGGCCGGGAATCTACCTGCGTCGCCCCAAAGTCCTGTGGGTCATGCTGGCCTCGCTGCCGCCCGCCCTGGGTTACCTGTGGCTGGGTAACGCTCCGGCATCCCTGCTGCGCGCCACAGTCATGATGCTTGTGGCGGCCCTGTGGATGGCTGCCGGCCGCCCGCGCACCACCCTGGACGCCCTGGGCGCGGCGCTTCTTTGCATCACGGTATCCTTTCCCCTGAGCGTACTGGACACCGGACTGCAACTTTCAGCCCTGTGTGTGGGAGCCATCGGCCTGAGCCTGCCCTGGCTGCGGCGCATCGTTCCCCTGCCGGACCGTGGTGCGCCCGGCCCGCCCTTGCACGCCACTACATGGCTGCGTGCCCTCATGCGCATTTTTCTTGTTTCGCTGTTCATACAGATCGCTCTGCTGCCGCTCAACATGCTGCTTTTCGGCAATGCGGGCTTCTGGTTTCCCCTCAATGTGGCATGGCTGCCCGTGGCCGACCTGATCGTACTGCCCGCTGCCGTACTGGGCCTGCTGTGCGCGGCCCTTGGCTTTGAATCACCGGCGCGCCTGATTCTGGATGTGGCCGCCCTGCCCTGCCAGTGGCTGGTGGACTCTCTGGCCTGGCTGGCCGAAAGCGGTCTGCTGTCTGCCCCGGCCATGCTGCGTCCGCACTGGACCTCCCTGCCGGCCTTTGCGGCCCTGCTTACGGCTCTTGCTTTCATGGCCGGACGAAAAGCCATGCCTGCGGGAGCTGTGCGCCTGCTGCTGGCAGGGGGCGTATTATTGCTGGCAGGCCCGCTGCTGCGCGTGGAGCAGCGCCTTTCACCAGAAATACGGCTGGATGTGCTGGATGTGGGCCAAAGCCAGGCCGTGGCCCTGCGTTTGCCGGGGCATGTGCGCATGCTGCTGGACGGTGGCGGCAGCGCCTCGCCACGCTTTGATCCCGGCCAGGCACTGGTGGCCCCAGTCCTGCTCTATAATGATTCGCCCCGCCTTTCAGCCGTGCTGAACAGCCACCCCGACCTTGATCATATGGGGGGACTGATTCACATTCTTGAACATTTCAATGTGAACGCCCTGTTTGACAACGGACAGGACGGGCGCGGCAACAGCGGCTGGAGCGCCCTGTGGACACAGACCAGGCAACAGCACAAGGCCCGCCGCCTTGCGCAGGGCGACGTGTTGCAACTGGGCGACCCTGCCCACAACCTGCAACTGGAAATACTGCATCCGCCGCGCAGCGCCCTTACGGAAGAGCACTCGCCGTGGATCGGAAACAACGCCTCACTGGTGGCCCGCCTGACCCACAAGGGACGCGGCCTGGCCCTTATCCCCGGCGATGCCGAACGCCGTTCACTGCGGCATATGCTGGATCAGGGCATGGATTTGCGGGCAGAGGTTCTGGTTTTGCCGCACCACGGTTCGGACAGCAGCTATCTGGCTGATTTTTATAAGGCGGTGCAGCCCCGTGTGGCGGTGGCTGCCTGCGGCTTTGAAAACCGCTATGGCTACCCCGGCAAAAAAGTGCGTGCATGGCTGGACAAAGCCGGAATTCCCCTGCTGTTCACCGGGCGTGACGGGCAGGTCCAACTGACATGGCCCGGCAGTGGCATGCAGTGGAGCCCGGCCAAGAATGCGGAACGCGCCACGGTGCTACATATACAGACGCAAAGAGGCACTGCCGGGGCAAACCGTGCGATGCCGGGCGACATCGGGCAGGATCATGAAAAAAATCCCGCCAAAGACCATACAAAAGAAGGCGAGTTACGCGGCAAGGCTGATGGCGGGCAGGACGAATAGCGACAGTCCGCCCCTGTATGACTGCCGCGGCTGCGCAACATGACGGCAGTCTGATGGTCTCACTGAAGACCTCACGGCTTCATGTGCGCGATGTTCCGCTTTCCACGCTGCTCTCCAGATGCGCCTTGCCCCATTGGTACAGCTCTTTCAGGGCAGGCAGCAGCAACCAACCCTGCGGCGTCAGAGAATATTCCACGCGGCGCATGTTGCCTGCCATTTCTGTTCTGCAAACCAGGCCGTCATGTTCAAGCTCCTTGAGGCATTTGCCGAGCATCGTGTTGGTGATGCCCGTGACCTCGCGGCCCAGCGCATTGAAACCGCACCCACCGCTGTCAGCCAGATGCCAGAGAACAGGCAGTTTCCACTTGCCGCCAATGAGACCAAGGGCATGTATAAGGGGACAGGGAACGTCATAAACACTTTCGCGCGGCAATGCCGTGGCATAACCCACCGCTGGTTTTGTAAGCATGTCATGCTCCTCATAGCCGCATCGCGGCCCTTGTCGACAGACAATTACGTGCGGCGACATCTTGCTGCAATAACATTCATGCAGCCTCAGGGAAGAAAAAACTGCGTACTTGTTTTTTATCACGCAGATCAACTATGGTATTTCACCTTTGAGAATGTGCATTCTCAAAGGTGAGACTCGCTTGTCCCGGCGCTTGGCAGCACAAATTCATTGTGCTTGCGCCATCACGGTGGGCGTCTGCTCGCGCAGCCGCCAGAGCATTCTCAACGTGAAATGCCCTGGGCTGGCTCCAGACTGCACTGCCTGCGTAAGGCCCTCCGCCTTACGGCGCTCCGGCGCAGTTTTTACAAAAATCGGCACGCGACGAAATACATTTCGCCGCACCAGAAACTAGAAAAGCTCCTGCGCTGACAAGACGCTGCGCACACCATTTCAACCTCTTTTTATGGAGAAAAACCATGAAATTTTATGCTGTTAACGGAAGCCCCAGAAAAAAACGCAATACAGCCACGGTACTCGGCAAGGCTCTTGAAGGCATCACCGCGGCCTGCCCCGAAGCGCAGACAGAGATGCTGCATCTCTATGATTACAATTACAAGGGCTGTATAAGCTGCTTTGAATGCAAGCGGCTTGGCGGCAAATCCTACGGTCGCTGCGCCGTGCGCGATGAGCTGGCTCCGGTGCTGGAAAAACTCTCTCTGGCGGACGGCATCATTTTCGGTTCGCCCATCTATTTCCAAGGCATTA
>NZ_JAHZAA010000037.1 GCF_019424165.1 Desulfovibrio sp.
GGCAACCTGCCTTCCTGTACAAGAGATTTTTAAATAAAATAGCTCTCCAATGCACAACAGCCCGGTTGCTCGGGCTGTTGTGCATTGGAGAGCTATTGAAAGACATATTCTGGAGCAGGGTGATGTTGAAAATATACACTCTCGTTAGGGCGCATTTATTACAGTGCGCAACTATGCAAATAAACAGCGCTGCATTTTCGCTGTACGTCTTTCAGGCAAAGGTTGAATCTGGTTTTCGTCTCCACGGCTGACATTTGCTTGCGCAGGCGGCGGGCGCTTCAATAGGAAAATGCTCTAATCAGCCAGAAATTCGTAGTTTTCCAGTTTGTCCCACACCGCGCTTACAAGCATGGCCATGGTTGCGGCCAGACGCGCCTTGGACTGATCATCGGGGGGGCTTGCTTCACCCTTGGCCCGCGCTGTTTCCGACGCCAGGCGCTGGCAGAAAAGCTCCGGGCAGCGGGCCTGCTGTCCCTGGGCCAGCAAGGGCATGTATCCGGCAAACGGGCCGTCCACAAAGGATTCAAGTTCTTCAGGGCCAATGGCTTCCTGGTTTGTGGCGGCCTGCCCGTATTCCTCATGCAAAGGCGCGGACGTCTGGCTAAGCAGGTTTCCTGTCTGGCGCAAGTAGGCCATAAGCACGCTGTTTGGGGCGTACTGCATAAGCCCGGCCGTGACAACGGCATGGGTGAAGGCCCGCCATTCCGCACAAAACAGGATGGCCCCCTGGCCTTCAAGGTAGGCAGGAGGCAGCAGGGCGCTGTGCGCCAGACGCACCATGCCCTCCGGATCCGTGTTGAGAGCGAAGAGAATACAGGCCGCCTCAACGCCCTGTGCAGCGCTTAACTGCTTTTTGGACATACCCTCTCCCTTGCTTAGGATTTTCCGGCCAGATAGTCGGCGTATCCCGCCGCCCGCAAGTGGCAGGCCGGACACTGCCCGCAGCCGTAACCCCAGGGATGCCGTTGTCCGCGCTGGCCTTCGTAACAGGTGTGGCTTTCTTCGACGATCAGGTCAACCAGACTGGGGCCGCCAAGAACTTCCGCCAGAGTCCAGGCGTCTTTTTTACTGCGCCACATCAGGGGCGTGTGCAGAACAAAGTTCGCGTCCATACCGGTATTCAGGGCCACCTGCATGGCCTTGATGCTGTCGTCACGGCAGTCGGGATAACCGGAAAAGTCACTTTGGCACACGCCAAGAACCATATGGCGGATATCAAGCCCGTAGGCCCATGCGGCGGCGTGCAGGATAAATATGAGATTACGGCCGGGAACAAAGGTGTTGGGCAGACCCTCTGGCTCATCTTTAATGGGCGCGGCAGAGGTGAGGGCGGTATTGGCCAGTTGGCGGAAAAGATCGATATCCAGCAAGCAGTCCGCATCCAGGCGGGCGGCCCACTGAGGGTTGAGGTCAGCCAGTTTTTCGCGAAGGTTCTGGCGGCAGGCCAGCTCCACGGAGTGGCGTTGCCCGTAGTCAAAGCCCAGTGTGCGGACGCGGGCAAAGCGGTCCAGTGCCCATGCCAGGCATGTTGCGGAGTCCTGGCCGCCGGAAAAAATGACCAGGGCTGTCTGGTCGGCCAGCGGACTTGACGTGGCTCTGCCCGGGGCCTGTCGGCTCATGGCGTCACCGGCCAGAAGGGACACACCCGCGCAGGAGCGTAGCCTGCCATAAAGGCATCCATCAGATTGCCGAAGTACACACGGTTGCGCGGGCGTATGTGCTGGGCCTCGGCGCAGTCTGCAGGGAAAAAACGTAAAGATTCCTTGTTGCCGAGATAGGTATTCTTGGCAACAGGCTGCGAGAGCAAAAAGGCCCACATGCCGCGTCGTCCGGCTATGGCCTCATGCTGGAGGCTGCGCAGGCGCTCCTGAAGCTGTGGGCTGAGATCCTGATGCGGGTAAAAATAGGCCGCGCCGTTGCGGATCATGACCTCGTTAAGGGACGTGCCGTTCGGCAGCAGCACTTCTGCCAGAATTCTGCCGTGCGGGTCGCGATGCTTGACACCCGCCTGCAGGAGCTGCACCTGCTGGCCTTTGGTGAGAGTGTTGAGCTGGTCTCTGGCTTCACGCGCAAAAAATTGCGCTTTCATGCCGCCCTTGGACAGTTCCGGCGAATCAATGCCGGCAAGCCGTACAACGCGTCTGTCCGTCAGCTTAAAGGTGTCGCCGTCAAAACAGTGCGCCACAGTGCCAAGCGGTTGCGGCAGCGGTTCTGCGCGGGGAGCGTCGGCATTTTCTCTTGTGCTGTCCTCGGAGACAATTTTTGTGCTGCCGTTCAGTGGATTCGCGGCAGCGTCCGCTGCCATGCCGGACGGCGCAGGTGCGGCCTGGCCTGCAGCGGGCTGCCCGGAATTGTCCTTGCTTTCCTTGCCCGAAATTTCAGGCCCGGCAGGGGCCGGCTGGGGGATGCTATCAGGGGTATTGCCGGGACCACTGATAGCCGCAGCAGGCGAGGCATCGGGAGAGGCTGGTTTTCCGGCCGCTTCTGCCGCCAGGACAGAAGATGGGGACGAGAAAGACAACGGCAGGCAAAAAAGGCCGAAGACCATAACAACGGCGCAATGCCGTCCAAGTCTGGACAATGCTGACACAAACACGGCCATATCCTGTTACATGGGCTGCAATGTTTTTACTGGTACCGGCATTTGCCCGGCGGCTGCCCGGAAAATCTTGCGGATTTTGGCGTGCCGCGCAGAGCGTATGCCCTGGCCTGTATCACGCGGCAGCGGCCTGGCGCATGCCAGGCCGCTGGCCGGGAAATCAGTTTTCGTAATAGGAGCGCAGAGGCTGGCTGCGCACGGGGTGACGCAGCTTGCGCAAGGCCTTGGCCTCAATCTGCCGGATACGTTCGCGGGTTACGTTAAAGAGTTTGCCCACTTCTTCAAGGGTATGGTCACTCTTTTCAGCAATGCCGAAGCGTTTGCGCAAAACCTGTTCTTCGCGGGGGGTAAGGTCTGCCAGCACCGCGGCCAACTGCTCCGACAGCTTGGTGTTGATAACTTCTTCTGCCGGGGCCACCGCTTTTTTATCTTCAATAAAGTCGCCCAGGCTCGAATCTTCTTCATCGCCAATGGGGGTTTCCAGCGAAATGGGTTCCTTGGCGATTTTGAGCACCTTTTTGACCTTTTCCACCGGATATTCCATACGTTCGGCAATTTCTTCGGGCGTGGGGTCGCGGCCCAGTTCCTGCACAAGGTAGCGCGATGTGCGGATGAGCTTGTTGATGGTCTCAACCATATGCACGGGGATGCGGATGGTACGCGCCTGGTCGGCAATGGCGCGGGTAATGGCCTGCCGTATCCACCATGTGGCATAAGTAGAAAATTTATAACCGCGCTGATACTCGAACTTATCCACAGCCTTCATGAGGCCGATGTTGCCTTCCTGAATAAGGTCGAGGAACTGGAGGCCACGATTGGTGTATTTTTTTGCAATGGAAACCACAAGGCGCAGGTTGGAGCGGATAAGCTCCTGCTTGGCGCGCATGGCCGCCGTATTGCCGCGCTTGATGCGCCACAGCACCTCTTCAAGGTCCGTGACGTTATGGCAGCATTTTTCCTGCAGGCGGTGGAGTATTTCAATCTTGCCGATGATCATTTCCTTGAAGGAAAAGAGCTCATCCACACTGAGTTTGAGGTCGCGGGCGGCATCCATCGGATTGATTTCGCGCTGCTCAAGACCGTCGAACATGGCCTGAATTTCCGCCTGGGTACGACCGGTGGCCAAAATGTAGGCAGAAAGGTCGCGCTGGCAGTTGTGCATCTGGCGCACGTAGTCCTCAACCGTTTCAATGATGCGGTCGATGAGGGTTTTTTCCAGCTTGATATCACGCAGGCGGGTGACGATTTCTTCCTTGAAGCAGATAATTTCTTTCTGCACGGCGGTGACGCGGCGGTCCATGCAGGTGCAGACATCAAGCTTTTTATATATTTTACGTTTTTTCTTGAAAGTCTGCTTGATTTCGTCCAGCAACAGGATGACGCGCGAACGCTGGTTCATCTCATCTTCGCTGGGGTCATCTTCTTCAATGGTTTTTACCACATCCTTAAGCTTGATGCGGTTCTGGCGCAGATCTTCGCCCACATTGATCAGCTCTTCAACCGCCACAGGAACTTCTACCAGGGCGTAAAGCACGTCCTGTTCGCCCATTTCAATTTTTTTGGCGATAACAACTTCACCGTCGCGGTCAAGCAGGGGGACAGCTCCCATTTCGCGCAAATACATGCGCACGGGGTCTGTACTGCGGGAAGAATAATCCGCAGTATCTTCGTCTTCAGACAGGTCAAGGGAACTGTCAGTTATTTCCTCGTCAGATTCAGAGGCGGTGGCGGAAATTTTTTTTCCGTCTTTCTCCGAGTCCACAATAACGATTTCCAGCTGTTCAAAGATGCCGATGATCTCTTCAAACTGCTCGGGCGTACTCATTTCAACGGGCAGCGCCTTGTTGACCTCTTCAAAAGTCAAAAAGCCCGCACCTTTGCCTTTGGCAATAAGTGATTGAATCTGCTGGATATCTTTAAGACTGCTCATGCCCTTTCTCCAAGGTTTCCTTAAGTGCGCGAAGATAGTCCATATCAGCCTCAAAGTCACCCGTGCCGGTGTTGGCTCTCAAGGCTGCGGATAAAGAAGATTTTTGCGCCGAAGCGTAATAATTGTTCAAGTAGTGGCGCAATGATTCCAGTTCCCTGTCGCCGTTATCGCGCGGGGCGGCCTCGGGGCCGCAGCATTTGCACCAGAAATTTTTTTCCCGCTGGTCCAGATGGTGAAATACCTCTTCCGGGCCGTGGTTTTCAATCTTGTCCCATAACTGACGCGCCACTGCCGATTGCAGAGCCAGATCGGCCCCAAGTTCAAGCATGTTTGTCAGCCTGTGCGGGTAACGCACGGCGTACATCATAATTTCGCGATCGCGAATGTTTTGCAGGGCACGGCCCGATGAAAAATTGCCTGAGCCAGGACGTGCCTTGTCGGTTTTTACCCCGCGCGCCTGCATGAGCCCTTCACGCAGGTCGGCTTCTGAAAGTTGCAGATGCCCGGCCAGCCGTGAAACATACGGGCTGACCAGTTCGGGAATCTCCACCTGGCGCAGGAAGTTGCGCGCCCATTCTACAGTTTCTCTGGGGGCCAGAGCCTTGAGCACGTCCACGCAAAAGCGTAACCCGTCCGGGGCCTGGGCTTGTAGTTCTTCAAAGGCCTCCGGTCCTGAACCGCGCAGCAGGCTGTCGATGTCTTCGCCCTCGGGCATAAGCACGACCGAACAGGCCAGGCCGCGTGTGAGCAGCATTTCGCAGGAGCGCAGGGCGGCTTTGCGCCCGGCGCGGTCGCCGTCAAAAAGCAGGGTCAGTTGCGAAACAAAACCCGAGAGCCGTTTGATCTGTTCCGGCGTCAGGGCTGTGCCAAGAACGCCTACAGCATTGTCGTAGCCGAACTGGTGCAGGGTAAGCACATCCATATAACCTTCGGTCAGCAGGGCGCGGCCCTTGGTGACCATGCCCTTACGGGCCTGCGCCAGACCGTAAAGGTGTTCGCCCTTCTTGTAGATGGGCGTGTCAGCGCTATTGATGTACTTGGCCTCGTCTTCATCGGCAATGATGCGCCCGCCAAAAGCAATGATCTGGTTGGAGAGGCTCTTGATGGGGAAAATGAGCCGCCCCCGGAAGCGGTCATACGCCCGCCCGTTACTGGATTGTCCCAAAAGACCTGCTTCGATTGCCATGCGGGCGTCAAAGCCCGCGCGGCGCAGCGAGTCTGCCAGCGACTGCCATTCCCTTTTGGCCCAGCCAAGGCCAAAGTGCTGCACTATCTCCTGGCTGAGGCCGCGTTTTTCCATATATGCGCGACATTCCGCACCGTCCGGGCCGTTGAGTGTAGCCGCAAAATGGCCCGCAGCCAGTTCATACATGCGCAACATCTGCTGGCGTGAAGAGCGGCGTTCACGTTCTTCACCCTGGCGGCGGGCGCCGCCGGGGCCGCGTTCGATGGTTATGCCCGCTTCGGCAGCCAGTTGTTCGAGTGTTTCTTTAAAATCCAGCCCGTTGATACGGCTGTAAAAGTCGAAGATATCGCCCGAAGCATGACAGCCGAAGCAATAAAACAGGCCCTGATCCTCGTTGACGGAAAAAGACGGTTTTGTTTCTTGATGAAAAGGGCAGGGCGCCACCCAGCGCGGCCCGTTGCGCTTCAGCTCTACATAGCGGCGCACAACGTCCACAATATTCATGCGCTCCTTGATGGCGCGTATGGCATCCCTGGACTGCATTGACTGATAATCTTCCTTTCCGCTTTACTGGAAAAACTGTTTATGCGTCTGCCGGGCAGGGCATTGACGCGGCGCGCAGACGAAGAGGCAGGCAGCTTGCACAGTGCTGCCGCATGCCGTGGCTTCAGATGATCTTTATGATGCCGCCGCTGTACAACGGATTTTTCACTGGCGGGCGCGAAAACGGTCTTGCCGTACTGCGTGTACGGTCTTGCCGGAACCATTGCTGCGCCGTGATTATGCCGGATGAATCCGCCTTTTGGTGAAAATTTTTCTTGTAAGCTGCCTCTACCGCAGGATTACAATGGTCATGCCGTCGCCGCCCCTGTCTTCGGGGGCCAGAGAAAAACTTTCCGCTGCCGGAAAGGCACGCAAAAATTCATGAACCTGACGCCGCAAAGCCCCTGTACCGCGTCCGTGGACGAGCTCGACTTCCCGAAAACCGGCCAACAAAGCCTTATCCATAAACTGTTCGAGCTCTGCAAGGGCAACATCAGCACGAAGCCCGCGCATGTCAAGGCGCAGGGAGGCTCCATCAGCGGCCCCAGCCGGGCGTGCGCCACCTCCGTTTGTGGAGGACGAGCCGTGCGCTGCCGCCAAAATGGAAGAAGGCTTGCCAACGGGCTGTGGGGTTCCCTGGCTGCCGGGCAGGCGCAAGGCTTTCATTTCGGCCCACAGGTTGACACCGTTCATGTCCAGACGCACGCGGTTACGCCGTTCGTCCACATCGGTAACCACACCGCGCTTATTGAAAACAGTGTGCAGAACCTGTTGGCCCACAACAAAATGCTCAGATCTGGGCAAAACGGAACCGTTTTTTTCCGCGGCGTCATCCGGAACAAGTGAAGCCCGCAGGCGGGACATTTCTTTCAGAGCCTGCTTGTGCGTTGCGCGGCCTTCTTTCCAGGCGCGCATGAGTTCGGACGCTTTGGTCCGCACTTCATCGTGCAGGCGCAGCCGTTCTTTTTCCAGCTTTTCGCGTTCATGTCTTGCGGCAGACCGGGTTTTATCCTGTTCCTGCCGTAAAACAACCAGTTCGTCTTCGCGCTTTGCGGCCAGATCGTTTAACCGGGAAAGCAGGGCCGTGGCATCTTGCCCGTCCTGCAAAAGATAATGTTCTGCGCGGCGTACAATGCTTTCAGGCAAACCGTGTTCACGTGCCACATCCAGCGCCTGGCTGGCTCCCACCTGATCGTAAGCCAGTTTGAACAAGGGTTTTTTGCTTTGCGGGTCAAACAGCATGGAGGCCGCGCGTGCGCCTTCCCTGGTCAGGGCGTAGCTCTTGAGAGCGGGAAAATGTGTAGCTGCCAGAACAAAGGTATGTTTGTCGAGCAATTCGTCAAGTACCGCCTGGGCCAAAGCAGCGCCCTGGGCCGGGTCTGTGCCTGCGCCGAATTCATCAAGTAGCACCATGCCGCTGGCGTCAAGGTGCTTCCAGGCTTTGGCAAGGTGCTCGATTTGCGCTGTAAAAGTAGAAACATTGTCCGCAAGGCTCTGTTCATCGCCAATAAAGGCGTCCATGCGGCTGAACCAGGGAAGATGGGAGCCGGCCCCCACAGGAACCGGCAGGCCGCTGAGGGTCATGGCAGCGATAAGGCCCAGAGTTTTCAAGCAGACCGTCTTGCCGCCGGCATTTCCACCCGTAATAATCAGGGCGCGTTCGCCAGGCCGCAGCACGATATCAAGGGGCTTTACGGCTGCCGTTGCCCGTGCGGCGGATTTTTGGGCATGCCCGGAACCTGCGGCAGGGCCGTCCGCGTTTTTGACCCTGTTGAGTAAAAGCAGGGGATGACGGGCGTCGAGCAGTTGTATGCCCTCGGTCACGGGGGTCAGCGGCAGGCAGCGACCGTCAAGAAGGGCTGCCAGGCGGCGTTTGGCCTGCAGCAGGTCCAGTTGAGCCAACAGCTCAAGGGCAGCTTGTGCGCCAGGCAGTTCCGCCTCAAGCAGGCTGCGCAGATACAGCAGAACCTTGCGTTCTTCTTCGCGCTCTTCGCGTTTCAGTTCCTGCAGGCGGTTGTTGATTTCCACCAGAAACATGGGTTCAAAGTAGCAGGTTTCGCCTGTTTGCGACCAGTCGTGAATGATGCCCTGCATGCGCCCCTTGAAGTTGGCCTTGAGGGGCAGCACATAGCGGTCGGACGAAAGAGTCATGAATTCGTCCTGCAAGTAGGCAAGCATATTGTACTGCAGGGCATAGTCCTTGACCTTGCGCATGCAGCTCTGGTGCAGACGGCGCAGTTCGCCGCGCAGGCGGTAGAGTTCGGGCGAGCTTTCGTCCTTCAGCAGGCCGTCATCGGAAAGGCAACGCAGCAGGGCCGCCGTAAGCTGTACCGGCAACGGCGTACCGTCGGCCAGGGCCAGCAGATGCGGCCACTGTTTCGGTGCTTCGGGAACGGCAATGGCGGCGTGGGCATCGCGTGCCAGACGCAGGACTTCACGCAGCGCCCAGAAGGCGTCAACATCGGGTTGAAAGGCGTGGGCGCGGCTGGTTTGCGCGGCGTGCAAAAAGCCAGTGACATCGGGAAAGGCGTTAAGAACAAATGTCGCCCCTCCGGCAGCAGGCCGGGACGACCAGTCTGCCGCCTCTTCATAGACCCGTGCCGCCAAATTTACATCCTCAGCCTGGGCCAGCGGAACAAGTGCCAGGGCGCGCTCACGCCCCACGCCGGAGATACAGAGCGAGGCAAGATAGTCAGTAATATTATTATATTCCAGGGCCTGGAGCGTACGGGCGTGAATCATGCTGATGCCTCGGGAGCAATGAAATGGCTTGTCGCAGAAAAAAGGACGCAACCCCCGGCGGGCCTGAAGGCCCCAACATCCCGGAGAGCGCGTTTTTGCCGGACACACAGTGTTTCCATCCTGCGAGGCAACTCCCGGTTATAACGGCTTGCGGCCAGCCGGCAGGGTGAGTTCCGCATCTGGAAGGCCGCAGTACGTCCACTATTGCGGAAAAGCGGCTGAAAATGGTGCGTTGCCGCCTGCTTTACAGTGCAGACGGATCAGTTGGACCGGGTCAGGATTGCAGGCGTTTTTTTACAGCCTCAGAGAGGGCTTTGCCGTCGACCTGGCCTTTATGGCTGGCCATGATGGCAGATATGACCCTGCCCATATCTTTGGGTGAAGCGGCGCCAAGTTCGGCTATGGTGCTTTCAATAAGGGC
Organism: Desulfovibrio sp.; assembly: GCF_019424165.1. Lineage (GTDB taxonomy): Bacteria > Desulfobacterota > Desulfovibrionia > Desulfovibrionales > Desulfovibrionaceae > Desulfovibrio. The sequence goes on from NZ_JAHZAA010000037.1 coordinate 9,422, forward strand.
CGTCAGTTCTTCCTGCCCAAGAGCCTTGGGCAGGTAATCTTTGAGAACTGCCAGTTCAGCAGCCTCTTTTTCAGCAAGGTCGGGCCGTTGAGCGGCCGTGTACTGTTCAATGGAGTCCTGCCGCTGCTTGCCTTCTTTTACGATGACATCAAGCATTTCTTCATCGGAAAGGCTGCCGCCCGGCCGCCGCAGGTCCACCAGCCGGTTTTTGACCGCTGTTTTCAACAGGCGCAGCACTGTCAGTCGCACGCTGTCTCTGGCCTTGTAGGCTTGCACGTAGTCTTTTTCAATCTGCTCAAAAAGTGTGGTGGTAACGGTCATGGCAGTGGTGTGGTGAAGGGTGGAGTAAAGCAGAAAATGCGGGAAACCCCAAAAGGGGCTTCCCGCATAACTGGCCGGATGCAAGGCCCCGGGCGCATGCATGCGCCCCCGGTTAGGCCATGTTCATCTTCCTGATCTTTTTCATCAGCCGCTTCCGGGCGGCGGCCTTCTTCTTTTTGCGCATGACGCTGGGCTTTTCGTAGTGCTGGCGCTTCTTCATTTCAGAAAGAATGCCGGCCTTTTCTACCTGCTTCTTAAAGCGGCGCAGCGCAATGTCGAAGTTGTAGTCGTCTTCGTTAAGAAAAACTCCGGGCAAGAAAATCACCCCCTTCTGCGAAGGGCCGGTAGTTACGGCCCCAAAAATACCGAGAACGGGGTTGCCCGCTTACGGCTGGCGACAGTGTCGCAAGTGAAGAGTTCCTATAGCCCGAAGGCTGAAAAAAGGCAAGGCTTTTTCGCCAATGCAGCGTAGCGCGACAAAAAAGACTGCCACAGGCAGTATCAGGTACAACGAAACGCGCTTTGCATTGACGTTTGTCGCCGATTCCCAGCATCGGCGACAAGCAGGCTTTTGTCTGCCCCGGCGTACCCGGCCTGACGTGCGGTCGGGGCGGGCGTTCACCGGGCCATCCGTTGCCGGTGGCAAACGGCGAGATATCTAGTTCAGAGAATCTTTGAGCATCTTGCCCGGACGGAATTTGATAATCTTGCACGCCGGGATGGTAAGCGTGTCCCCGGTGCGGGGGTTGCGGCCCTGCCTGGCCTTGCGGTGTTCCACTGCGAATGTGCCGAAACCGGTAAGCGTAAGTTTGGATTCCTTGACAAGAGCGTCTTCGACAGAAGCGAGAAAGGCATTGAGGGTCCGTTCGGCAGCAGCCTTGGTCAGATTGGCCTTGGCAGCTATTTTTTCAACAAGATCAGCCTTAGTCATCAGCATGTCCTCCTGAAAGGTTCCCCGGCGTTGTTTCAGGCGGCCTTCAGGCGATGAAAAAGCCGGAAGGCATACAACGCAGCAAGATTATGGATAGACTGAAAACTTTTTATGCCTTGTTGTCAAGCTGTGAAGCCCAAAAAGCGGCTATACGCTGGAAATCGGAGCACGTCAGGGCTTCGGGCCGCAAGGCGGGGGCAATGCAGGCATCATGCAGGGATTTTTCAAGGCCCGGCTGTGCGGCACGGCGGAATACACCGCCGAGTTGTTTGCGTCGCTGCTGAAAGCATATCCGCAAAAGGCGCGAGAGAAGTTCCGGATGTGCGGGGCGTTCACTGGCGGGCAACGGTTCAAAGCTCAAAACGGCGGAATCTACCTTGGGGGGCGGACTGAACGCGCCCGGACCCACCACGAACTCCATGCGTGGGCGTGCGTAACTCTGCACCCATACCGAAAGCGCGCCGTAATGCCCTGTGCCGGGATGGGCCGCCAGCCGCTGGCCCACTTCCTTCTGCACCATAAAGGCTGCCCGTTGCCAGCCTGTGGACTGGGAGACAATGTCCCAGATCAGGGGCGAGGCCACATTGTAGGGCAGGTTGCCTATGATTTTCCACGGCTCTTCAGGGCAGATGCGCCGCCATGCAAACTTCAGGGCATCAATGAGTACGGCCTGGGTGTTGGGGCCGCCCAGGCGCTGCCGTTCGGCGGCCCAGTGGCGGTCTTTTTCCAGCAACAATAGCCGGGAATGGGGGGTGGCCTCAATGGCGCGGGTCAACGCGCCGGGGCCGGGGCCGATCTCAATGATGCGGTCCTGTTCGGCAGGCGCAATGAGCGCAGCAATACGGTGGCAGATGTCTTCGCGCCGTAAGAAATGCTGCCCCAGGCTTTTTTTGGCCCGTGGGGCATGTGTGACAGTATTTTTTTTCATATGGGGAGATGCGGCGGGCATGTGGCCTTAGGGCAGGTCAAAACGGTCAAAGGTCATCACCAGTCCGGCCCGGCCCTGTGTAGCCGAACGCAGGGAGGTGGAGAAGCCGAACAGACGGCGCAGGGGAGCAGTGCCGCGAAGAGCTTTGCGCCCGCCGTGGTCTTCAAGGTTTTCCACTTTTCCGCCGCAGGTGTTGAGCAGGCTGATGGCGGCGCCCAGAAAATCTTCAGGTACGGAAATTTCAATCCGCATGACAGGTTCAAGGCTTACAGGGGCGGCGGCGGCCAGCGCCTCACGCAGCGCCTGCCCCGCTGCCATGTGACAGCCCGGAGCTGTGGTCAGCCCTTCGCGCCGCTCCATACCGTCCAGGGTCACGGCCACATCTGTAACAGGATAGCCTGTGATGGCGCCACTTTGCAGGGCATCGCACACGCCTTCAACAGCGGCTTCCACATACACATGAGGCAGGATTTTTCGAGCCCCGTCGGGATTGTCGGGCAAAAAACTGCCGATTTCTACGGCATTGCCGCTGCCGCGCGGCCGGGGGGCAACGCGCAGGCTGACCGTACCCTGATGGCGCTCTTTGCCCAGTTCGCGATCAAAGGTCACGGTGGCTGCGGCTTCCTTGCGTACGGTTTCGCGCAGGACAACCTGTGGATTGCCTGAGCGGGGGCTGATACCGTATTCACGCTGCATGCGTTCCAGCAGCACATCCAGATGAAGCTCGCCCATGCCGGAAATCATGCGCGCTCCCGTATCGTCATCCATCTGCGCTTTGAGGGTGGGGTCTTCTTCGGTATAGCGTGTCAGGGCTTCATCCAGAATTTTACCTTCATCGGCATTGCGGGGTTCAAGGGCGAGGGTGATTACCGGTGCGTTGGCCTCAATGCTTTCAAGCGAAAGCTGCCTGTCACGGGAGGTGTATGTTTCGCCGGTATGGGCCGAACGCAGGCCCACAGCTACGACGATTTCTCCGGCAGAGGCCTGTTCCATCTGCTCACGGCGATCGGCATGGGGTCTGTAGAGGCGACTCAGGCGGTCGTCCTTGCTTTGCGCAGTGTTGCGCAGATTGTCGCCTTCATGAATGCGTCCCGCATAGAGGCGGATAAAGCAGTGTTTTCTGTTTTCTTCAAGTAAAACCTTAAAAACAAGGGCAACGGCCGGTGCGTCGGCATCGGGCATAACCGTAACCTCATGTCCCTGAAGGTCCAGGCCCACCGGGGGTGGGACATCCAGAGGCGAAGGCAGCCAGCGGCACACGGCATCCAGAACAGGCTGTACGCCCGCGTTGCGCAGGGCAGAACCGCAAAAGACCGGAGTTACGTGGCGAGCCAGCGTGGCCCGGCGCATGGCGGCGTGAATGGCACTAATGTCGCAGGGGTTCTCAAGATAACAAACCAGAAAATCTTCATCGGCTTCGGCAAGTTTTTCCAGCATCTGTTCGCGCCACGGGGAGGCCAGTGCAGCCTGTTCCGCAGTGAAAGGAGCACGGTACACGGTCTGGCCCTGGTCACTCTCGTCAAAGGTGAGGCATTCTTCATGAACAAGATCAAGAACGGCACTGAAATCTTCGCCTTGACCAAAGGGGATGGTAACCGCGACGGCATTGGCGGCGAGTCTCTGGCGCATGGCGGCCAGTACAGCCTCAAAGTCAGCGCCTACTCTGTCAATTTTGTTTATAAACGCTATCTTGGGAACGCCGAAATCTTCAGATTGCCGCCAGACGGTTTCTGATTGCGGTTCCACGCCGCCTACAGCGCAAAATACGCCGACAGCCCCGTCCAGTACACGCAGGGAGCGCTCCACTTCAATGGTGAAGTCCACATGCCCGGGGGTATCGATAAGATTGATGGTATGATCATCCCACTGGCATGTTGTACAGGCCGACATGATGGTAATGCCACGCTCCTGCTCTTCGGGCATGAAGTCCATCGTGGCTGCGCCGTCGTGCACCTCGCCCATCCGGTGGATTTTGCGGCTGTAAAACAGCATGCGCTCCGACAGGGTGGTTTTGCCTGCGTCGATATGGGCGATGATGCCGATGTTGCGGATGCGGTCAATACTGGACTGGTTTGACATGGCGGCTCCCGGGCTGGCTGATTATAACAGGCCGAAGGCCAGGCTGTGTACGCGAAAGAAATCTGGTGTAAGGCCGGGATGCAGCCAGAAGCCCTCGCAGCCGGGCGTCAGGGTCAGCGGGGGAGCGCAGGGGCGCGCGCCGTGCTTCAGGCAGCAGGCGGAATGCCGGGCATGGCCGGAAGACACGTACAGCGCATCCGGCTTTGCCGGGACTACTCCGGCGGCGTGCCGCAGCAGGGCTTCTGTTGCAGTCGGCAGAAAGGTATCCTGTGCTGGCGCGTCGTGCGGCGGAATACCTTGCCCGACATTTTCAGAAAAAGACGTGTGCGCCGGGGCGGCGGCCTGAACAAAATTTGCTCCGGCCTGCGCAAAAGCCAGCGCTTTCAGGTCAAATGTCCGGGCTTCGGCGCATGTGCCGAAATTGTGTGCAGAGGCTGCCGAGGGCAGAGCCAGTGTTGGGGGGTGGTCTTCCTGCCAGCAGGGCAGGCCCAGAGTACGGGCAAAGGCGGTTGTCAGTTCCAGTTCGCCCGCATGCAGCAAGACGAGACGCCCCGGGCCGGGGCCGCATTGCTCCAGCAGCGCATGCAGATCGGGAGCGTCAAGCACAAAAATATCTTCCACACCGCTCAGTTCCAGACTGACCAGGGCGGAGGGATGGGGTGTTCCCCCAACGCATACGGCTCCCACCAGGGGGACATCGGCCAAAATGGGAGGGATGCATGCCGCCGCCAGACGTGCCGCCGCCGCATAGGACGGCGGAAAGGCAATGACCGTCCAGGCTGCGGCATGGCTTTCATGCTCACGCCAGAAGCCGAGCCGGTCGTTATTTTGTGTTTCGCGGCCATGTCCGGCACTGGCGCCGAAATGCATATGCGTTAGCGCCAGGCCTGTCTTTATGGCGGCGCGCCATGACGGCGGCGTTTTTTCATAGGCGGTTGCGGCCAGACTGTCGTCCAGACGTGCGTCTTCCATCCATTGAGGCCATTGGGGCTGGTGGATGTCGGGCGTGTCGCCGGGACTCGGGGCTGTCGGTGCGGGCATGGGCAGGTTTCCTGTTACTGGGCCATGCCGTCCATACCGGCAAGCCATGTCCTGAGCTGGGCTACCTGAGCGGCCACGGATTGAGGCCCGGTGCCGCCGGGGGTTTCGCGCCGCTGCACGGCTGCCGCGTAGTCCAGTATGGCGTACACGTCTTCGCCGATGCGGGGTTCAAGCGCCTGCATTTCGGGCAGCGTAAGGTCTTCAAGCCCTTTGCCTTGTGCTTCTGCCGCGGCGACACACTGCCCGGTAACGTGGTGCGCCTCGCGGAAAGGAAGCCCTTTGCCCACGAGGTAGTCGGCCAGTTCCGTGGCGTTGAGAAAGCCGGCCTTGCAGGCTTCACGCATGCGGTCCGTGCGAAAGGCGATTTCTTCCATCATGCCTGCCATGAGTCGCAGGGATGCCTCCACAGTTCTGTCGGCGTCAAGAAAGCCTTCCTTGTCTTCCTGCATGTCGCGATTATAGGCAAGGGGCAGGCCTTTCATGATTGTGAGCATGCCCATGAGCGAGCCGTAGACGCGCCCGGTCTTGCCACGCATAAGTTCAGCCACGTCGGGATTTTTCTTCTGCGGCATGATTGATGAACCGGTAGCATAGCTGTCGGGCAGGCGCACAAAGCCGAAGGCGGGATTGGCCCACAGGATGATTTCTTCGCACAGGCGCGAGAGATGCATCATGATGGTGGAGCCGCCAAACAGGGCTTCAAGCACAAAGTCCCTGTCAGACACGGCATCCATCGAGTTGCCGTAAATTCCGGCAAAGCCCACGTCCTTGGCCACGCTTTGCGGATCAAGCGGATACGTTGTGCCGGCCAGAGCGGCTGCGCCCAAAGGGGAAATGCGCACCCGGGTCAGACAGTCTCCAAGGCGTATGGCGTCGCGCCGGAACATCCAGGCGTAAGCGAGCAGGTGGTGAGCCAGACTCACGGGCTGCGCGGGCTGCAGATGTGTACAGCCGGGCAGAATGTCTCCGGCATGCTCGGTGGCGCGCTGCACCAGAATGGCGCACAGGGCGGCAGCGCGCTGCCGCCACGTTTCCAGCCTGTCTGCCACAAAAAGGCGAAAGCTCAAGCCCACCTGGTCATTGCGGCTGCGGCCCGTATGCAGTTTTTTGCCCACGTTCCCCATAAGTTCTGTCAGGCGTGCCTCAATATTCATATGCACATCTTCCAGTTCCGGCTTCCAGATGAAGCTGCCGGAACGGATTTCTTCACGCACCTGATCAAGCCCTTCAACCAGCAGTTGGGCCTCTTCGGGCGTGATGACGCCTTGACGGCCCAGCATGCGGGCATGTGCCTGCGAGGCGCGGATGTCCTGGGCGTAAAGCGCCCTATCGTAAGACTGGGAGTCTGTGTACTGGGCCACGGCTTCCTTGGGGCCTTCGGCAAAGCGCCCACCCCAGCTCTGGTTGGTCTTCATGGCAGCATCCGTTTGAAAGATCGTGTGTTACAGGAAGGGGCGTTGCCGGTCCGGCGTTTTGCTGATGCAGAGGGCATGGTTTGTACCTGTTGACAGCAGCAAAGGGGTTGCACGCGTATTTTCCATGCGGCATTGCCGTGCTTTTGGCGGCAAAGCTGTTTTTTCAGAATCCCGGCAACCCGGAGGCATTCGCCTCACGGGTCGCCGCAGATGGCTGTGGCCGGTATTCTGTATTATTTTTTCAGCTTGTCAGCGACGGCCGCATGCAGGCGCAGGCGCAGGCTATTCAGGCATATGAAGCCCGCTGCGTCCTTGTGGTCATAATCGCCGCCTTCAAATGTCGCCAGATCTTCAGAGAAGAGCGAGTTGGGAGACGTGCGGGCCAGGGGCCACACGCCACCCTTGTACAGCTTGGCGCGTACCGTGCCGGTAACGCTCTCCTGCGATTTGTCCATAAAGGCCTGCATGGCTTCGCGCTCGGGTGAATACCAGAACCCATTATACACGCACTGGGAGTACCGCACGGCCAGCATATCGCGTATGCCGAGCAGTTCGCGGTCCAGGCAGATGCCTTCAAGGTCGCGGTGCAGTTTGTAGAGCAAGGTTCCTGCGGGGTTTTCGTATACCCCGCGGCACTTCATGCCCACAAAACGGTTTTCCACCATGTCGTCGCGGCCAATGCCGTTGCGCCCGGCGATTTCTGCCAGGGTGGTTATGACCGCGGCGGGGGAGAGCGTCTTGCCGTTAACGGCCACGGGATTGCCCCGCTCAAAGTCCACAGTGACAATTTCGGGCATGTCCGGGGCCTGTTCCACCGGCACACAGCGCTCATGGCAGGATTCATGCGGCTCATTACCCGGATTTTCCAGTTCGCTGCCTTCAAAGCTGGTATGCAGCATGTTGGCATCCATGCTGTAGCGTTTGGCGGAGCTGGAAATGGGGATGCCGTGCTTTTCTGCAAAGGCGGTAAGGGCCGTGCGGGACATGAGTTCCCATTCACGCCAGGGGGCGATGACCTTGATGTCCGGAGCCAGGGCGCTGGCCGCGAATTCAAAGCGGACCTGGTCGTTGCCCTTGCCGGTAGCGCCGTGGGCTATGGCATCGGCACCTTCCTTGCGGGCGATGTCCACCAGGGCTTTGGCAATGAGGGGCCGGGCAATGGAAGTGCCGAGCAGGTAGCGGCCTTCGTAGATGGCCGCGCCGCGCATCATGGGGAAGACAAAATCTTTGGCCATCTCTTCGCGCAGGTCAACCACATAGGCCTTTGAAGCGCCGGTTTTAAGCGCTTTTTCTTCCACGCCGGAGAGGTCTTCGGGCTGGCCCAGATCGGCGGTGACGGCAATGACCTCGCACTTGTAGGTCTCAATAAGCCATTTCAGAATGACTGATGTATCAAGCCCGCCGGAGTAGGCGAGAACAACTTTTTTTATATTTTGCATTATCAAGCCCCCTTATGGATTCAAGAGAAGAAGTATTGCGTAAATCGGCGCGGGGTGCAAGGCTTTAGTGCCGGAAGGAAAGCCGCCGGACTGTCCGTAGAAATTGTTGACCTTGCCACGAAGTGCATGTACTATTCTTTAGTTTGAGCAAACGGCAATAATGTGCCGTAGTTTTTCTTCATGATCCCCAAAGCCGCAGGAATATCCAATGCCCAAGCGTACGGATTTACACAAAATTCTTGTCATTGGCGCGGGACCCATCATCATAGGCCAGGGCTGCGAGTTTGACTACTCCGGCTCACAGGCCGTCAAGGCCCTCAAAGAAGAGGGTTACGAAGTGGTGCTGGTCAACTCCAATCCCGCCACCATCATGACCGACCCGCAACTGGCGGACGCCACGTATGTGGAGCCGATCGAACACGATACCCTGGCCGCCGTTATCCGGAAAGAACGCCCCGACGCACTTTTGCCTACTCTTGGCGGGCAGACGGCATTGAACGCCGCTCTTGGACTTGCCAAGAGCGGCGTTTTGGCGGAATACGGCGTTGAGCTTATCGGTGCGCAGGCCGAAGTTATCGAAAAAGCCGAAAGTCGTGAGCTTTTCCGCGAAGCCATGGAAAAAATCGGCCTCAAAATGCCCGCCAGCGGCATTGCCCGTACCTTGGATGAAGTGCGCCATCTGGGCAATGTGCTGCCCTTTCCGCTTATTGTCCGCCCGGCATTTACTCTGGGCGGCACTGGTGGTGGCGTTGCTTACAATCTTGCCGACCTCGAAGCGGTGGCAGGCAACGGTCTTGCCGCCAGCCCCACGTCAGAAGTGATGATCGAGCAGAGCGTGCTCGGCTGGAAAGAAATCGAAATGGAAGTGATGCGCGATGTCAATGACAACTGCGTCATCATCTGCTCCATTGAAAATCTTGACCCCATGGGGGTTCACACGGGTGACTCCATTACCGTGGCCCCGGTGCAGACCCTTTCTGATGCAGAGTATCAGCAGATACGTGATGCCTCCATCGCCATCATGCGCGAAATCGGTGTGGAAACCGGCGGCAGCAACGTGCAGTTTGGCCTTAACCCGGCCAATGGCGAAATTGTGGTGATCGAGATGAACCCGCGCGTGTCTCGTTCCTCGGCACTGGCCTCCAAAGCTACCGGTTTTCCCATTGCCAAGATTGCTGCCAAGCTGGCCGTGGGGTATACGCTGGACGAGCTGCGTAACGACATCACCCGCGAAACTGTGGCAAGTTTTGAGCCGGCCATTGACTACTGCGTGGTGAAAATTCCGCGCTTTACCTTTGAAAAGTTTCCCGGCGCAAAAGATGAGCTGACCACAGCCATGAAAAGCGTGGGCGAAGCCATGAGCATAGGCCGTACCTTCAAGGAGGCCATGCAGAAGGGGCTGCGCTCAATGGAAATCGGCGCTACAGGCCTTGGCTTCAACTTCAATGCCGAGCTTCCTGACCGCGAAACCATTCTGGAATCATTACAGAGGCCCAACTCCCGCCGTATTTTCGCCCTGCGCCAGGCCCTGCTTGCGGGCATCACGGAAGAAGAAATTTTTGCCGTGTCCGCCATTGATCCCTGGTTTGTGCGCCAGTTGCAGGACATTGTCAGCATGGAGCAGCGCATCCGAAATTTTGGCCTTGCCAATGACATGACTGCCGGAAATGAAGCCTTGGCCGTCATCCTGCGCGAAGCCAAGGAATACGGCTTCTCCGACAGGCAGCTTGCCGAGATGTGGAAGCGCCCGGAAACGGATATTCGCCGCCTGCGCAAGGAAATGAACATCCTGCCGACGTATTATCTGGTGGATACCTGCGCCGGAGAGTTCGAGGCCTATACTCCCTATTTCTACTCAACCTACGAAAGAGGTGACGAAATCAATCTGGAAGACCGTCGCAAAGTGCTCATTCTTGGCGGCGGCCCCAACCGTATCGGGCAGGGCATTGAATTCGACTACTGCTGCTGCCACGCCTCTTTTGCCCTGCGCGACGCCGGGGTGATGGCCATCATGGCCAACTCCAACCCCGAAACCGTTTCTACTGACTATGACACCTCGGACCGGCTCTACTTTGAACCGCTGACCTTTGAAGATGTCATGAACATTGTGGAAGCGGAAAAGCCCGATGGCGTTATCGTGCAGTTCGGCGGTCAGACTCCGCTGAATCTGGCCGTGCCTCTTATGCGGGCCGGGGTTCCCATTCTCGGCACCAGCCCCGACGCTATTGACCGTGCGGAAGACCGCGAACGCTTTCAGGCGCTTATCCAGAAACTTGGTCTGCTGCAGCCGCCCAACGGCACAGCCATGAACCTTGAGGATGCCCTTGCCGTGGCCGAGCGCATTACCTACCCTGTAGTGGTGCGCCCAAGCTATGTGCTCGGCGGGCGGGCCATGGCTGTGGCTTACGACGCCGCGGAACTGACCGCGTATTTTCACGCCCAGGTGCCGGAAAAACCCAAACATCCCATCCTGATCGACAAGTTTCTTGAGCATGCCGTTGAAGTGGATGTAGATGCCATCTCTGACGGCAAGGATGTTTATGTTGCGGGCATTATGGAACATATCGAAGAGGCGGGCATCCATTCGGGCGACTCGGCCTGCGTGCTGCCTTCCTATTCGTTGTCCTACGACCATGTGGCCCTTATCGCCTCGCAGACAGAAGCGCTTGCCCGTGAACTCAAGGTCATTGGCCTGATGAATATACAGTTCGCCATCAAGGGCGACGACATCTATATTCTTGAGGTCAATCCCCGTGCCTCGCGCACTGCCCCCTTTGTGTCCAAGGCCACAGGCGTACCCCTGCCATATCTTGCTACCCAGGTCATGCTGGGCAAAAGCCTGGACGAACTGGACCCCTGGAGCATGCGCAAGGGCGGCTTTATCTGCGTAAAAGAAGCTGTCATGCCTTTCCAGCGTTTTCCAGGCGTGGACGTGATCCTTGGTCCGGAGATGCATTCCACGGGCGAAGTTATGGGGATGGGCTCCAGCTTTGGCGAGGCTTTTCTTAAAAGCCAGCTCGGCGCGGGGCAGGTTCCCCCACAGGGCGGCAAGCTCTTTCTTTCCGTCAATGACCGCGACAAGCCCTTTCTGCCGGAAGTGGCCGAGATGTTTGCCAAGCTGGGCTTTGAGCTTTTGGCTACCAAGGGTACGGCAGCAATCCTGCGCGGGCATGGCCTGAAAGTAGAAGAAGTGCGCAAGGTCTATGAAGGGCGGCCCAATATTGTGGACCTGCTTATTAACCACGAGGTCGCCCTGGTTGTGAATACGGCCTCCGGCAAACATACCGCCAGGGATTCCAAGGCAATCCGCCAGGCGGCGCTGAACTACAAGGTGCCTTACTGCACCACTATTGCAGCGGCACGCGCCACGGCTACGGCCATAGGGTCGCGCCGGGACGAGATTCATGTGGAAAGTTTGCAGGAATACTACGCGCGGGATGCGCGGGGGTAACTATGAAAGCATTGCTGGTGCTGGAAGACGGATTCACGCTGGAAGGCAAGTCCTTTACCGGCGACTTTGAAACCGGTGGTGAAGTCATTTTCACCACCGGGATGACCGGATATCAGGAAATTCTTACAGATCCTTCCTATTACGGGCAAATGGTCTGCATGACCTATCCTCTTATAGGCAATTACGGCACTTGCCGTGAAGATATGGAATCCGCCGGAGTGCATTGCGCGGCCCTGCTGGTCAAGGAATGTTGCAAAAAGCCCTCCAACTGGCGTTCTACCATGTCTCTGCCGGAATTCATGAAGCGCTATGAAAAACCCGGTGTGGAGGGGCTTGATACCCGCGCGCTGACCCGTCATCTGCGTATTAACGGTGCCATGCGGGGCATTATTTCCACAAGAGAAACAGACCCTGCTGTTCTTCAGGAGCGCGCGCGCGCCCTGCCTGCCATGAAAGGGCGCAACCTTGTTCCTTTTGTGGCCCCCGAAAAACCGTACGCCTGGTACGATAACGCCGTGCAGGAAGCTCCCGTGGCCGAAGATGGCAGCTATGCGTGGCGCGGTACCGGTTTGCCCCTGCTGGTCTATGATTTCGGAATAAAATGGAACATCTTGCGCCGTCTTTGCGAGGCAGGTTTTGAACCCTTGGCCGTGCCGCCGGGGTTCAGCGCTGCCAAGGCAAAAGCCAGCGGAGCCAAGGGCGTTTTCTTGTCCAACGGCCCTGGCGATCCGGCGACACTCACCAGCGAAATAGCGCTGGTGCGTGAGCTCATCCATATGCTGCCGGTTACGGGTATTTGCCTGGGGCATCAGCTCATCGGGCATGCCCTCGGCGCTCGAACGGAAAAGCTCAAGTTCGGGCATCACGGCTGCAATCATCCTGTCAAGGACCTGACCACCGGACGTATCGAAATATCATCACAAAATCACGGATTTCATGTGGTTCTTGATGGTGTGGACGATGTGGAAGCTACGCATGTCAACCTGAATGACCAGACCCTTGAGGGGTTGCACCATAAAACGTTGCCTGTCATGAGCCTGCAGTATCATCCGGAGGCCGCCGCCGGACCGCATGACGGCGAGTACCTGTTCAACCGTTTCAGAAAAATCATAGGCGAGAACGCCGGAGCCTGATGCCCGGAAAATACTTGATATACAGGTATGCTTGTGGCTACAGTACATTTATTGTACGAGGTTTTTACTGGCGGCCCATACCGCCTCGCCTGTAAACTGCAAGGAGCTTCGCGTGAAAAAGTCAGTTTTGAGCCTTGGGCTGGTTCTTGCTCTGGTTCTGGCCTGCGCTCCCGTTCGCGCTGCGGAAGTCGCCGTTGGCGATGTAGCACAAAATAATCCCGTGGAACAGCTTACGGGAAATGTATGGCAAAAAACCAGCGAGACCGACAAGGCTGCATTCCTGCTTGGCGTGGAATCTGCTATTACCGTAGAATATTTTGTTAATGCCAAGCTGGTGGAAAAAGCTGCCAAATCCGGCAAAAAACCTGCTTATACCCTTTCGCCTTTTGAAAAGGGCTGGATGAATGCTTTCAAGGGGGTCAACCGTGCTGAGATTATCACCATGGTGGACCAGTGGTATGCTGCCAACCCCGACGGGCTTGACCGTCCGGTAATGAGCGTTATCTGGTATGAACTGATCGCCCCCCGTATTGCCAAGAAGTAGGCATCTGCCCTCGGGACGATAACAGGACTCAGGAGAATAGCCATGAAAAAAGCTTTGATTATAGGCCTGTTGGCCGTCATGTTTACCAGTGGCGTGGGCTGCACCAACATGAGCAAGACCCAGCAGGGTGTTGCCAGCGGCGCCGCGCTTGGCGCGCTTGGTGGTGCGGGCATAGCTGCCATTTCCGGCGGCGCTGCCGGGTGGGGCGCTCTTGCCGGCGCCGGCGTTGGTGCTTTGGCCGGCGGCATTGTCGGCCACGAGCAGAGCAAAGGAAACAGCTGGTAGCAGTGCTGCTTTTTTTGCACAGTTTTCAATGCAAAAGGGCCGGTTCATCCGGCCTTTTTGCATTGAGCATCTACTGATCGTATGTTGTATTTCTAAACTGCCCTGTGCAGTATAAGCGGGAGGTTTCAACCATGAGCAACAGCCTGCATACAGTTTTTTTCAGCCCTACCCACAGCAGCAAACAAATTGTCCGGGCCATGGCTGCTACTGTGGCCCCGATTGTCGGCAAGTCTGTTATAGAACACGATCTGACGCTTCCTGATGCTCGTGGGAAAAAACTTTCCTGTGCTGTGGATGATGCTTTGCTTCTGGCATTTCCGGTCTATGCGGGGCGGATACCGCGCCCATTGCTGGATTCTCTGGCCGGGCTTATGGGCAACGGCGCGGTAGCTGTTCCTGTGGCAGTGTATGGCAACCGTCATTACGACGATGCGCTTTTAGAAGCAGTAGATATTTTACTGAAACAGGGGTTTGCCGTGCCGGCTGCGGCCGCGTTTGTAGCCGAGCACAGCCTGACGCCCACGGTTGGATCTGGTCGCCCGGATGTTCGGGATATGGCCGCTGTTCTGGACTTTTCCAAAGCCGTGGCCGCAGCCGTGCTTTCGGCTTGCGGCAATACCGTGACTGTACCCGGTAAACGTCCGTATAGGGATTTGCCCCCTGCTGTGGATCTACGGCCTAAAACGTCGCAAAGCTGCACGCAGTGTATGATCTGCGCAGCGAACTGTCCGATGCAGGTCATCAGTTTTGATGATGCAGCGGAAATCAGTCATGGCTGTATTCGCTGTTGTGCCTGCGTCAAGTCATGTCCGGAAGGGGCAAAGTATTTTGATCAGGAACCTGTGCTGAACATTGTGGACATGCTGGAAAAAAACTGTCTGAGCAGGCGAGAGCCGGAGGTTTTTGTGGCTGAAGCATAGTAGTTGCCCGGACAGCGCAGACAGCAAAAAGCGGATAACCATTTTACGGTTATCCGCTTTTTGTGTGTGACGCTCAATAAGTCATGTGGATGCCCGAACGTCTTTTTCTTAGGCGTGGTGTTTTGCAAAGCCCGGCATGCAAAACCATGTTTCGGCAGGGGGATGGTTTTTGCCTAAAGCGGTTCGTCCACAATTTTATCCATATCCGTCATGACCCCGATGTTGCCGGACGCAAAACCTGTGAGCAGTATGTTGGTCAGTTCGCTGTCATACCGGGGGTCGCCCGCCAGTTCTTTTGCAGCCGCAAGAGGGTCTTTGCGTTCGCTGTAGGGCCTGTCGCAAATCATGGCTGAAAAGGAATCGGCAATGGCGGTAATCCGTCCCACGCGGCTTATCTGGTTTCCCTTGAGGCGCTGGGGATAGCCTGAACCGTCCATACGTTCATGGTGTTCGTAGCAGGCCCGCACAAGTTCTTCAAAGCTCATTTCCATCTTGTGCATAAGCTTGACGCCCACAAGAGGGTGGGGCAGCAGCTTTTCCCTTTCTTCAGCCTTGAGCGGCCCTGGTTTGCTGAGCAGAAAGGCGGGAACTTTGCTCATTCCCACATCATGCAGCAAAAAGGCAAGGGCAGCACGGTCAAGATCCTTGCGGCGGTATTCTCCGCTTACCTGCAGCCATAGCCAGAGGCCTACGCTCATGCTGTTGATGGAGTGACGGGCCAGTTGGTGCTTGCGAAACAGGCGGCGCATAAAGGTGTTGATGCGGTGCTTGTCTGCCCATAGGTATTCCGTGATCACCATGACGTCGCGATACAGCGGCTCCAGCAGAGGCTTGACGGGCTGGCTGAGAAACTCTGTATAGCGGATAAAGAGCGCGCGGATGCAAATATCGGCAATTTCCGCTTCCTTGAGATTTTTATCCTGTAAAACAAGGTCAAGCTGTTTGACAATGTGACGCGAATAGATGTGGTGATCAGAGCGCGACACAAAGAGATTGCCCTCGGCGCACAGCGCCGCCAGTTCTTCAACTTGTTCGTTGGTCAGGCGCGTCTCTTTTTTGCAATAAGGAGCAAGCACCATGATGTCTTCACGGAAGCTGAAAAGGTCCACAGGGGGCCGGTACTTGGGAAAGCTTGAAAGTATCTCGCTACTTATCTGGTAATATTCCTCATTGATGTTCTGAGGAATCTCTCGTGCTTTCCGTGCTTGCTCGGCCATGGGCTATTTCCAGTAAATTTTGACAAGGTTGGTACCCCTGGGGGTGGCGGAAGAACCTTTAACCTGGCCAGCCGTGATAACGGCGCAGTCATCGGCCACGAAGTCTTCGCTGTCATGAATAAACTGTTCGGCCCGGATGAGGTGGCTGGGTTCTTCCTGCGGGCAGTCGATGAAAACCGGCTTGACGCCCCAGACAAAGTTGAGAGCCTTGACGGTCACCGGGTCCGGGGTAAGGGCGTATACCTGCTGCGGAGGACGCCGGGCGGAAACCTGGCGCGCGGAACTGCCGGAAAGGCTGTGGGACACGATGGCCTTGGCTCCGGCCTTGTTGGCAAGCAGGCAGGCCGAGTAAGCCAGAAATTCCGGTATGCCCTTGTCGGCATCGGGCTCTTCAAGCTTGTGGTTGAGCAGCAGCAGCTTTTCAGCTTCATCGGTGATGCGCCTCATGTAGCGCACGGTGTCCACGGGGAAATTGCCCATGGCGGTTTCTTCAGAAAGCATCACGCAGTCGGCCCCGTCCAGTACGGCGTTAGCCACGTCTGTGGTTTCCGCTCGTGTGGGGGCGGGGCTGTTGACCATGGAAAGCAGCATCTGCGTGGCTACGATAACCGGCTTTGAGGCCTTGTTGCAGGCGCTGATAATGCGCTTTTGCAGGGCAGGCAGCAAGGGCAGGGGGCATTCCACGCCAAGGTCGCCGCGCGCTACCATAACCACATCTGTTTCCGCCAGAATTTCTGCAAGATTGTCCACAGCGCTCTGGCGTTCCAGCTTGACCACCACAGGAAGGCTCTGTCCGGCAGCGGCGATCAGTTCCTTGGCTTCGCGTACGTCATCGGCCGTCTGAACGTAGGAAATCGCCACCGCGTCCACGCCGAGCCTGAGTCCGTCTGCAAGGTCT
>NZ_JAHZAA010000038.1 GCF_019424165.1 Desulfovibrio sp.
GCGGAACTCAAGGACACTATCAACCACAGGGTGACGGCCCGCCAGCTTTTCAAGGGTATCCTGGCTGGTGGAAGCCTGCCCGCCCTTGGTTTTCCGGGGCGAAGGCAGTTCAAGCGTGCTGAAAAGCACATCGCCCAGCTGCTGCGCGGAACGGATGTTGAATTCTCTGCCAGCCGCCTCGTAAACAGCAGCAGTAAGGGTGTCCAGCCGGCCCTGCACGTCGGAAAGGAATGACTCGAATGCGGCGGCGTCAATGGCGATGCCGCGCCGTTCCATATCGGCCAGTATGGGGGTAAGGGGCAGTTCGAGGCGTTCATAAAGCTCCGCAAGCCCATCCTGCCGCATGCGGGCTTCCAGCACTTCGGCCATGCGCAGGGCAAGCTGGGCCGGACCGGGACCATCATCACGCAAAGGCGCGCCCCAATGCACAGCGAGGCGCGGCCAGGCGTAGTCGCTTTCTTCCGGATTGACGAGATAAGCGGCCAGCCCCAGATCCATAAAAAAGTCGGGCTTTTTTTCCTGTGTCAGGCTGCGCCAGCAGGCTGCCTGCGAAAGCAGCCCCTTGAGGTCCGGCGTCACAATACGTTTCGCCTCGGCGGCCCAGGCACACAGGAGGCTCATGCTCTCCTGCCCGCCGGTCCAGCAGACGTCCTCACCGCTTTCGACCGCCACATGCGGCGCGGCATCAAACCCTCTGGCCCAGACAAGAGCCACGTCCCTGCCGCGGCAATTCGGCAGATATTCTGCCCGGCTCACTTGTGGAGCGGGTTTTTCTTCCACAACCTCAAGAAGGCTCATCTGCGCGCCTGCCCCTCTGGGCGGCATCGGCTGCGCGCCAGCCCCCCCGGCGGGGCCATCGCCTGTTTTTCCTGCCCCGGCCGCTGTTTTCGCGTTTACCGAAAGCAAGGGCAACGACTCGCCCTGTAAGCGCTCACTCGTGCCTGCACGTTCAGAATCCGCCGGAGCAGAGAGCTGCATGCGCTCAAGAGACGCCATCTCGCGCCGCAGGGCATGAAGCTCGAACTCCTCTGCCAGATCGACGCAACGGGCGGCGTTAATGGGCCGCACCAGCAGATCATCCATCTCAAGCGATGTGCAGACGTCCAGCGACAGGGTTGTCAGCTTGCGCCAGGTGAACATCTCTTCCAGATGGTCACGCAGCTTGTCCTGAATCTTGGGCGGCAGCAGCGCAAAATGGTCACGTATGTCTTCAAGGCTCGGGCAAATCTCAAAAATTTTTGCGGCCGTTTTGGGGCCGATGCCGGGAACGCCGGGAATATTATCGCTCGTGTCGCCCACAAGCGCCTGCACATCGGGCCACTGGGCGGGAGTCAGTCCGCTTTCTTCTGTAAACTGCGCCGCCGTGAGCAGTTTTTCATCCCTGAACGCGGGGTCCCACATATAGACATTGGGGCCAAGGCACTGCTTGAGGTCCTTGTCGCCGCCAACGATGACAACGGGGCGCTTCTGCGAAAAACGGGCAGCCAGCGAGGCTATGCAATCGTCAGCCTCGCAATGGTCGGAAATCTCAAGATTCATGCCCAACGCCGTCACCATGCGCTCGATGGGCTGCATCTGGCGTACCAGGTCTTCTGGCGTGGCGTCGCGGTTGGCCTTGTAGAGCGGAAAAATATCATGCCTGAAATTCTTGCCTTTGCCGTCTTTGACAAAAAGAAAATACCGCGGCCTTTCCTCGCGCAGGATGCGCAACAGCACACGGGTGACCACAACCAGAGCATTGGTGGGAAACCCGTCAGAACGCTGCATGTTTCTGTTGGCGAAAAAACCCCGGTAGATAAAAGCCGAACCGTCCATGAGAAAAACAGGCTCAGTGGCAAGATCAAGACGTTTTTTTAAAGACATGGCTAACCGTATTCTTTTGAGTGTGGCAGGTCCGCGAGTTTACCTGGAACGGCTCTTGCGGATAAATAAAGCTATGCGTATACTATAGTGATGGAAACAAGTCCGCAAGTGACAGCTTCCGTTCAGGGGCCGCTTCTGCGCGTCAGCGTTGGTGGCAGCTGGAATATCGATACGGACTGGCCCCCTGAAGCCAGAACCGCCCTGGAAAGCCTGACCAACCAGAACATCCGTGAAGTTCGCCTTGAAAGCGACAACCTCGGAGCCTGGGACAGCAGCCTGCTCGTTTTTCTTGTGCAGTTGGTACAGACAGCCAACGAGCGCAAGGCAAGCCTGCAGACCAGTCTGCCCGACGGCCTGGAACGTCTGCTCAAACTCGCCTTTGCCGTACCCGCCAAGGCTGGTTCAGACCGTAAAAAAGAAAATCTCAGTTTCGTGCAGCGCGTGGGCCAGGCCGCCATTGACCTGCCGCCACGCGTAGCCGATTTTCTGAACTTTGTGGGCGATGTGACCCTGGCTGTGGGCCGCCTGTTTGTAGGGCGTACCCAGATGCGTCCGCAGGATCTGCTGGCGGCCATGCAGGAGTGCGGCGTTCAGGCGCTGCCCATCATCTCCATAACCAGTATGCTTTTCGGCCTTATTCTTGCCTTTGTAGGCGCTGTGCAGCTTACCCAGTTCGGCGCGCAGATATATGTGGCCGGCCTTGTGGGCATAGGCATGCTGCGTGTCATGGGCGCAGTGATGGTGGGTGTGGTCATGGCAGGCCGCGTAGGCGCGGCCTATGCCGCCCTTATCGGCACCATGCAGGTCAACGAAGAGGTGGACGCTCTTGCCACCCTCGGCATAGCCCCCGTGGATTTTCTTGTTCTGCCCCGCGTGGTCGCCCTGACTGCCATGATTCCCCTGCTCACGCTCTACGCCGACCTCATGGGCGTGGTGGGCGGCTATATTGTGGCTACGACCATGCTGAACATCAGTCCGATGGAATACATCAACGCCACCATGCAGATGGTTCCTTACAAGCACGTCTTTATCGGCCTTGCCTACGGCACGGTTTTCGGCGTCATCATCGCCCTCACGGGCTGCTATCAGGGAATGCGTTGCGGACGCAGCGCCCAGGCCGTGGGGCTTGCAACCACAACCGCCGTGGTACACGCCATTGTGGGCATTATCGTAGCCACGGCGGTCATAACCGTCATCTGCAACGTGCTGGATATCTGACATGGCCGAAAAAAACACCATAGCAGACATCACACCCGAAAAAAATTCAGCGGGCGCGGGTTCTTCCGCAAAGGGCCGTCAGCCGGATATGCCGGACAGTTCCGCACACGCGCCTGCGCCGGATACGCCGTCGAAATCGGAAACCACCCATACCGGGACCATCCCCCGTGCCGGACAAAACAGCGACGAAATGCGCATCAGAATCAACCAGCTACAGGTAGGCTACGGCTCGTATGTCCTCATGCGCGATGTGACGTTTGACGTACGCGCCGGAGACATTTTCTTTATTACCGGCGGTTCCGGCTGCGGCAAAAGTACCTTGCTGCGAGTGCTTATGGGACTGAAGTCGCCGCAGGCGGGCCAGGTTTTTTATGGAAAAACAGACTTCTGGGCATGCAGTGAAGAACAGCGCCGCAGAATGGGCCGCGACACGGGCGTACTCTTTCAGAGCGGAGCCTTGTGGAGCTCAATGACCCTTGCGGAAAACGTGGGACTGCCCTTACAGCAATATACAGACCTGAGTGATGCGGACATACGCGAACAGGCCAAGCTCAAGCTGGCACTCGCCGGACTTGCAGGCTTTGAAGACTACTACCCTTCCGAGATCAGCGGCGGCATGCGCAAGCGCGCGGGACTGGCCCGCGCCCTGGCCCTTGACCCCAAGATTCTTTTCCTGGACGAACCTTCCGCCGGGCTTGACCCCGTCAGTTCGCGCCTGCTGGACGACCTGATCCTGGAGCTGCGCGCAAGCCTGGGTACTACTTTTGTTATTGTTTCACATGAGCTGGCAAGCATCTACGCCATTGCCGACAGCCTCATCTTTCTGGATGCCCAGACGCGCCATGTGGCGGCGTGCGGCAATCCGCATCAACTGCTGCAAGACCCCGATACCGCGCCCAGCGCAATGCTCTTTCTTACCAGGGGCGAGCGCAGTCACGCTGAAAAAGAGCAGACGGAAAAAACCGCTTCCGCTGCGCCGGACAAGGAAACGAATATATGAATGCGCAAAAATACAGAACCACTGTGGGAGCCTTTGTGCTTGGCGGGTTGTCCCTGCTGGCTCTGGGCTTCATCGTACTGGGCGGCGGCCGCCTGTTCAGCAATGACATGCAGTATGTTCTCTACTTTGACGGCTCTGTGAGCGGCCTTTCCACGGGCGCTCCCGTGGTGTTCCGCGGTGTTCCCATGGGCAGCGTCACCCGCATCAACCTTGTGGCCAACACAAAAGACTCCAATGTCACCATTCCCGTCTATATCCGTATAGACGAGCAAAGCTTTGTGCGCGCCCGCGGCTCTGCGCCCATTTCAGAAACCGTGCGGGAAGAAATCGTGCGCCGTATGGTGCAACGGGGCCTTCGCGCCCGCCTGCAACTGCAAAGCCTTATTACCGGGCAATACCGTATCGAGCTTGACTTCTTTCCCGGCACGCCTGCTGTTTTCCGTTCCGGCACACCCGATACGGAAATTCCCACTATTCCCTCCCCCATTGACACGCTGCAAAGCACCCTGGCTCAACTGCCGCTGGAATCCATGGCACACGCGCTTGAGAGCATCCTGCAAAGCCTGGCCCATTCCCTGGCGGACGACAGCCTTGGGCGCGGTCTCAAAGCGTTTACGCGCACGTTTGAAGAAGTTGACGATATCCTCAAAAACAGCTCCATGCGGCAAAATGCCGAAAGCATCCTGAAAAGCCTCAACACCGCCGCAGGCACAGTTGAAGGACAAATGCCGGGAACCCTTGCTACCCTGCGGGCCTCGCTGGAGAGCATGAGCCTGGCGGCAGACCAGCTACGTGTGGTCACGGCTTCGGCTCAAAGCCTCGTGGGGCGTGATTCGCCCACCGTCAACGATGTGCGCCGCCTGATCAAGGAAAGCATTGAAACCCTGCGGACCATCCGCAACTTCACACAGATGCTTGAACGCAACCCCGAAGCCCTGCTTATGGGCAGACAAGGAAAACGCTGATGCAACGTTACGCCCTGTACACTCTCATAGTCTTCGCCGCGCTGATGGTTGCCTGCAGCCGCAGTACGCCTACGAATTACTACCTTCTGGAAAGCCGCCTCACCCCCGTTTCTGCCGAAAGCCTGCCGGGCAAGAGCCTGCGGGTAGCGCCTGTCAGCGTGCCTGAATATCTTGACCGTGACGGCATCGTCAGCCGCATGGGCGAGTCCACCCAACTTGTGGTGGCGCAGTTTCATAGCTGGGCCGAACCGCTGAGCCACGGCGTGCGCCGCGTCACCCGTGAAGTGCTTACCCGCCCCATGCTCGGCAACGGCATCAATGTATTGCCCGCTGGGGACGAATCCACTGCCGACTACGTTCTGTATCTGGACGTGCAGCGCCTGGACGGCAACTTCGATCAAAAGGCCGTGCTTGATGTGCGCTGGACCCTGCGCGACAAGTATAATGATGTGATCGCGCGGGGCATTTATGTAGACGAAGAGGCCGTTGCCGGGAAAACCTACGACGTCCTCACGGCCGCTGAAAGCCGCATGGTACAGCGCATGGCCGAGCATCTGACACAGCGTTTGCCGGGCTTTACCGGGGGCAGGCAGTGAGCGAAGCGGCAGCCCAGCGCAGCCGCATATTACTTGTGGACGACGCCCCGGAAAACTTACGCATCCTGAGCGAAAGCCTGCGCGAGGACTATACCATCATGTTTGCCAAAAATGGCCCGGACGCCCTGCGCCTGGCCATGGGCAACCCGCCGCCGGACCTCATCCTGCTTGATGTCATCATGCCGGGCATGAATGGCTACGAAGTCTGCCGCAGGCTCAAGGAAGATCCCGCCACGCGCGATATTCCCATCATGTTCATCACAGCCCAGAATGAAGAAACAGACGAGGCCACCGGCCTTTCTCTGGGGGCGCAAGACTATATAGCCAAGCCCTTTCGTGTTTCTCTGGTGCGAAACAGGGTAGCCAACCAACTGAAATACAAGCGCTATCGTGACCACCTCAATGACCTGGTGCACGAACGCACACGGCAGCTGGCTCTTACCCAAGAGGCTACCATTCATGCCATGGCAAGCCTTGCCGAATGGCGAGACACCGAAACGGGCGCGCACATTAAACGAACGCAAAACTATGTGAAAGCACTGGCGCTGCACATGGCCGAGCAGCCCAAATACCGCGATCAACTGGACGCGGACGTTATTTCCTGGCTTTATCTTTCGGCCCCGCTGCATGATGTGGGCAAAGTTGCCATTGCGGACACGGTGCTGCACAAGCCCGGCCCCCTTACGGATGAAGAATATGAGGCCATGAAGACGCACACCGTGCATGGCAGAAATGTTCTTGCCGCGGCGGACAAGTTTTTGGGTGAAGACTCTTTTTTAAAAATGGCCTGCGACATTGCCCATTGCCATCATGAGCGATGGGATGGCCGGGGGTATCCGCAAGGGTTGAAAGAAGAGGAAATTCCGCTTTCGGCACGGCTTATGAGCCTCGCCGATGTGTACGATGCCTTGCGCAGCCAGCGCGTGTACAAGCCAGCCATGGCCCACGAAAGCGCCGCAAAAATTATCCTGGACGGCAGAGGAACCCAGTTTGACCCGGATGTTGTTGATACCTTTATGGTCATTCAGGAACAGTTCAAGACCATTGCCGAACGCTACAAAGATCTGGAAGGCTGAAACCGCAAGACGCGGCTCACCGCTTTATTGCGACACCCCCTACTGCTGATGCGCATGGCGTGAAATATCCAAAAAGGCCGTAATTGCCGGAAATCCGGCAAGTACGGCCTTTTTGCTTTCACTGAACAAACAGGTCAGGGATTGACCATAACCTTTGCCGGGCGCAGCAGGCGCTCGCCAAGCTTGTACCCGCGCTGCAACAGGCGGGCCACCGAATTGGGGGCAAGCTCCGGGCGGGCGTCAAAACCCACGGCTTCGTGTATGGCCGGGTCAAACTCTTCGCCTTCTTCGCCTACCGGGGTAAGGCCATGCTTGGCAACAGCTTCAAGAAGCAGCTTGCGCGTCATGGCCACGCCCTGCAGCATATCCTTGCAAACCTCATTGGTGCTGCCGTACTGCAACGCCAGGTCAAGGTTGTCAAGGCTGGGCAAAAGATCGCTCAAAACCTTTTCGGCGGCGTACCGCATTTGCTCTTCATGCTCACGCTTGAGGCGCTTCTGAAAATTGTCCATCTCAGCAGCCATGCGCAAACGCATTTCTTCCACTTCGGCCTTGCACCGTGCTTCAGCTTCTGCCGCAGAAAGAACATCGCCCTGCTCTGTCATCGGTTCAGACATGCTTTCCAGCAAGGTGTCGTCCAGCTCGCCGGGCATATTTCCCATGCCGTCCGGCGCGCAAAAATTCAGGTCGTCTTCCGAAAATTCGTCTTCCGGTTGCGCCGCCCTTTCATAAGACTTGTGCATCTTGTGACGCTGCATGATTCCTCCTGAGTCGCCCCGCCCGCAGACGGTCGCGTTCATTGGTTGTAACTAAGTTCGCGCTCACAGACTGTCAAGGCCATATGAGACTTGACGTATATTTGAATTAGAATATAAAATTATAAATAAGCATTGACATATTTACAAATCATGCCGCTGGTATGGCATACACCGGCAGGCCGATTTTGCAAACATACGCTTTTCGCTTTTACGCCATGCTCCGGCTTTGCGACAACGACTAAAAGCCGGTTCGAAGCATGGCTTGTGAATTAAGGCCTGCCGTTCTGCCCGGCAACCAACGGCTTGATTCTCCTTATGCCACAGGAGGGCGTATCATGTCATGGCGCAGTACTGTCATCCTGCTTTTTGCCGCTCCCTGCTTGCTGGTTGCACCTTTGCGGCTTTCTGCCGCCGAAGTTGACTTCATGCCGCAACTGGGGCTGCGTTCCCTGCCCGAGCTTGCCTGCATTGACAAAGGCTCCGCCTACTGCAACCAGGCTCTACCCCAGACGCTGCTGGTCACATCGCCCGTCGTGGAAGACCCGGACTGGTACTCCCCTCCCCCGAACAAAGCCCATAATATACCGCTCTATGTGGGCTGCCAGGCGCCGGGGCAGTATCTGTCCATTCTGCAAGAAGCCCTGAAGGGCAATCCTGTAGCCATGGCTGACCTCATCATTCGCATCCAGTGCGACCGTCCGGCACTGGCCGCCGCGCATCCGGACATCCCCGCCTTCATGCACACCGTCTCCTTCTGGCTGGAGTGGGCCGCGCGCTACACTTCCCCAGGCTGGATATATGCCCGGCTTGCCCTTTATGATGACGGCATAGGGCACACCCGCAGCGCCTACACGCGGGGAGCCTTTCTTGGCGATCCCAAATCCATGCATGCCTACGCCACCCGCTGGAACACCGGGACCAACCTGCACTGGCTGCTCATGGCCGCAGATGCTGGCTATGGCCCGGCCGCACATGAAATATCCCGCTGGTATCGCTTCGGAGGCCAAAACAGCGGCTACAGCCTCCCCAAAGCTCCGGACACAGACATGGCACGCCGATATCGGACCATAGCCATGAACAGAGGCTACCCCCGGGCCTTCGCTTATGCCACTTTTGAAGCGCTCGCTGAAGAAAATGCGGCCCAGGCGGTGGAGGATGCCTGCATGTATACACATATTGGCCGTGTGCTTGAAAAGACCGACAATGGGCTTCTGCTTGTTGACAGAGCCCTGCCTCAAATGCAGCCCATCCCCTTTGAGCAGGTGCTGGCGTACGCCCTTTGCGCGGTGCTGCCTCCCCGGCCGCTGCTTTCGCAGGAAGAAAAACTGCATTTTCAGGATTCGCAAAAAATCAGACGCCCCCGCGTCATTGACGATGAAATGCAGAACAGGGCAATGGAGCGAGCCGCTGCCTGGCTGCGCGCCTTTCAGGCGCAACGCCAAACAGACCTGGCAATGGAGCGCGAACGAAGGGATGCACTGACCGCGCAGTTGCGAGAACAATGCAGCCATGCCCTCACATATCTCGCCAAAACGCAAGACAACGCGCCCCGGCCGCGTCCTGTCACAGCCCGCCACACGCCGCCCTTTATCTAGGCGCAGCCGGCAGCAGGCATATTGGCATCTGCGCAGAAACTGCCGCCGAAGCACGCGCGGCAGGAATACGCACGGCAGAAAGACGCGCACCTTGGGTACTCCCCGCAATCCCAATATTTTTAACGCAGGCGTCATCGAAAAGATTATTAAAACAAAACCTGTGGGCAACGCTCCGGCAACAGCAGACCAAGGCTGTCCGCTGTCCTTGCACCACTGCCCGGCCCGGCCAGGTTCTCCGCCTGGCCGGGCCGTATCTTTCGTGCCGGTTTGATTTTTTCTGCCTCCATGTTCCGTGATCAGAAAAACGCTGTGCCGGTTGTTCCCCTCAAGCCGCAGCAAGTCTCGACATTCATAGGCGCCTTCTGTATATTCCCTCAACCGAGGTGAGGAAAATACTATGACATGCCGGACTTTGACTCTGCATAATGAGCAGGAGTGGCCCAAGCTTGCCCAATGGCTGCAAGGCCGCAATAACCCCGGTGACGGGGTGGAAAGCACTGTGCGCGACATTATCGCTGCTGTGCGCGAAAAGGGCGATGAAGCCCTGGTGGAATATACCCGTAATTTTGATTGCCCGGATTTTGCGCCCCCACTGCTCGTCAGTGAACAGGAAATCGCGCGCGCGGCTGCTTCTGTTTCCATTGAAAACAGAGAGATCATCAGTCAGGCGGCCACGTACATACGCTCTTTTCATGAAGCGCAAACGGAAAAATCCTGGTTTACCACACGCCCTGACGGCAGCATTCTGGGGCAGCACGTTTTGCCCGTCGATGCGGCCGGGCTGTACGTACCAGGGGGGCAAGGCGGCAATACACCGCTTATCTCAAGCCTGCTCATGACCGCCATTCCGGCGCAGGTCGCAGGTGTGCCGCGTCTTGCCATCTGCACCCCGCCCCGCAAGGACGGCAGCGTCAATCCCCATATTCTTGCTGCAGCCCACCTGCTGGATATTGAAGAGGTATACCGCGTTGGCGGAGCCTGGTCCGTGGCGGGCATGGCCTATGGCACGCAAAGCATGGCTCCGGTAGACGTCATCGCCGGGCCGGGCAACATCTTTGTCACCACAGCCAAGCGCCTGGTACAAGGCACGGTGGGTATCGACATGATCGCCGGTCCCAGCGAGGTACTTATCCTGGCAGACTCTTCCGCCAATGCTGAATGGCTCGCAGCGGACATGCTTTCTCAGGCCGAGCACGACACTCTGGCATCGGCAATCTGCGTTACTGACGACCAGCGTCTGGCCGACAATCTCTGGCAGGAACTCAGCAAACAGTGCGCCGCCCTGCCCAGAGCCACCACCGCCGCCCGCTCGCTTGAAGACTGGGGGGCCATTGTGGTCACGCCCAACCTGAGTGTGGCCGTAGCCGTAGCCAATATGGTGGCCCCCGAACATCTGGAAATCTGCACGCGTGACCCTTGGGCCGTTCTGCCCCACATCCGCCATGCCGGAGCCATCTTTATGGGCCAGCATAGCCCCGAGGCAGTGGGTGACTATTTCGCCGGGCCGAACCACGTACTGCCTACCTTGGGTACGGCCCGCTTTTCTTCGGCTCTTTCTGTGCAGACTTTCTGCAAGAAAACCAGCATCGTGGCAACGTCCCCAACCTTTTTGCAGCAAAACATGCAGTCCATCGCCGCCCTTGCACGTATGGAAGGGCTGGAAGCGCACGCGCGCAGCGTTGAAGCGCGATCCAAAAAATAATCGGCCGACACATCAGGAGCACCCATGAAGGTTGTGGTCAAAACTGACATTACCGCCTACCCGCTGCTTTCACGCGGCAAGGTGCGCGACATCTACAACGTGGACGAAAAAACACTGCTCATCGTTACCACAGACAGAATGTCGGCCTTTGACGTGATCATGCACGAGCCTATCCCCTACAAGGGGGTCATCCTGAACCAGATCACCCTGTTCTGGATGGAAAAATTCAAGAGTATTATCCCCAACCATCTGCTGGAAAGTGATGTAGACCGCTTTCCAGCCAAGCTGGCCCCCTGGAAGGACGAGCTTGAAGGACGCGCAGTTCTTGTACGCAAGGCTGCCCCCCTGCCTGTGGAATGCATCGTACGAGGCTACATCACAGGGTCCGGCTGGAGCGACTATCAAGCTACCGGTACTCTTTGTGGTTATGCGCTGCCCCCAGGTTTGCAGGAATCCGACAAACTTGAGCCGGCCATCTTTACCCCCTCCACCAAGGCGGAGCTGGGCAAGCACGATGAAAATCTGAGCGTGGCCGAAGCTGCCCGCCTGCTGGGCGAAGACATGGCCCGCCAGGTTGAGCAAACTTCTCTGGCCATCTACGAAGCCGGGCGCGCTTATGCCGCAAGCCGCGGCATTATTGTGGCGGACACCAAGTTTGAATTTGGCCTTATTGATGGCAAGCTGCACCTTATCGATGAAGTTCTTACTCCCGATTCCTCACGCTTCTGGCCTGCGGACCAGTACAAAGCCGGACAGGGGCAGCCCAGCTTCGATAAACAGTACCTGCGCGACTGGCTGAAAGCACAGCCCTGGAACATGCAGCCCCCACCGCCCCCCCTGCCCGAGAACGTTATAAAAATTACTGCGGATAAATACAAAGAAGCCTACGAAATCATTACAAAATAAATAGCAAGCATGCCCGTGCCGTCAACGGTGTGGGCTTGCGGCTTTGCAGTTGCCGTGCGAAGAATCATCGCCGTATGCCACGCACGTGGCATACGGCGGATACGGCCCGTTACCGGCACGCCCCTTACGCCGCTGTTGCGTGAAGGGCAAAACACGGCCCCCTGCCCGATCACCCGTTTCGCAAGTGCAGGCATGCCCCGAGCAATGTGCTCCGGCTGTTGCCGCCGGGTGATCAGATCGGCTTTGCCGAACATTTTTTCATACAGCCCCCAGCCGCAAAAGCGGGCAGGCGGCGCAAATGACAACCGCACGCGGCCTGTCCGGCCCGTATTTTTCAAGGAGGATCCATGCTGCTGCAAGGAAAGAAAGCTCTTATAATGGGATTGGCCAACAACAGAAGTATCGCTTACGGCATTGCCGCTGCCCTGAAGGCTCAGGGAGCGCGTCTGGCGTTCAACTATGTGGGTGATGCCATTAAAAAGCGTGTTGAGCCTTTGAGCGAAGAGCTGGGCGGCGAGTTTACCTTCCAGTGTGACGTGTGTGACGATGCGCAGATTGAAAATGCCGCAGCTATAGTCAAAGAAAAGTGGGGGGATCTGGACATCCTGATTCACTCCGTGGCTTTTGCCAACCGCGATGACCTGTGCGGCCGCTTTGTGGATACCTCACGTGACGGGTTCAAGCTTGCCCTGGAAGTTTCGGCCTATTCCCTCACCGGACTTTGCCGCGCCTTTGAGCCGTTGTTCACCGAAAACTCATCGGTGCTTACCATGACCTACCACGGGTCCACTCAGGTCATCCCCGGCTACAATATCATGGGTGTGGCCAAGGCCGCCCTTGAAGCTTCCATGCGCTATCTGGCTTACGACCTTGGCCCCAAGGGAGTAAGAGTCAACGCCATCAGCGCGGGCCCCATAAAAACTCTGGCCGCCTCGGCCGTGTCGAGCCTCAAGGATATTTTTACCATGGTGGAAGGCAATTCGCCCCTGCGCCGCAACGTAACCACAGCCGATGTAGGCGGCGTGGCGGCTTTTCTGGCGTCTGATCTTGCCAGCGCCGTGACAGGGCAGGTCATTTACGTTGACAGCGGCTTCAGCAAGGTGGGCGTAACCGCCTGAGGATGAAACTATGGGCTACCTGACGCTCAATGCCATAGCAATCACACTGTTATCCGCGCTGGCGCTATGGATTTTTTACCGCTCGGCCAAGATTGAAAAAAAACGCGCAGGGCAGGAAAACAAAAAGGGTGAAAAGCCCGGGCAGGATTAGGCAATGTTGATCAAAATATTGCTGACAGTGGCTATTGTGGGGGGTCTGTTCTGGATGCTCGTCAAAACAGGCGGCGGCCTCTGTTGAATGGGCTTTCGGCTGCCACCCCTCCGGCGGAGGGGTGAAAAAAAGACGGATGCTGAAAAAACACCGCCCGAAGATAAAAACTAGGCAAACAGAACAGCCCGGTGGCGTCAGCTCATAATTTTACCACTTTTTGCTTGCATTCTCTGTGGATATGCCATATACAGTTTCGGCTTTGCACGAATGCAAAACATGCGGAGAGGTGTCCGAGCTGGCCGAAGGAGCACGATTGGAAATCGTGTGTACGTTAACAGCGTACCGAGAGTTCGAATCTCTCCCTCTCCGCCAGATTTTAATTCAGTCGAATCCCGGATGAGCCAAAAAGTGTTTCCTGGCAAGGGAATTAGCGAAATGGTTCGTCCGGGTTCGACTGAAAAAAGGCATAGACACCCTACCTTTTCGGGGGTACTTCTGGGGGGTATTAAACCCCTTGCCAGGAGTAATACCCCCATGCCCCTCACAGATACTGCTATTCGTGGCGTAAAGCCCACAAACAAGCCCCAAAAACTCTTTGACGGCAACGGCCTTTTTCTTTTCGTCGCTCCAAGCGGCGCGAAAAGCTGGCGCGTGAAGTACCGTTTCCAGGGCCGTGAAAAGCTGCTGACCCTCGGCACATACCCCCAACTTTCCTTGAAAGAAGCGCGGGAAGCCTGTGCTGACGCCAAAAAAAGATTAAGCGGGGGTATCGACCCCTCAATGGAAAAGAAGGTTAAGGCCCGGAGCATCCAGACCACCTTTGAGTTCGTTGCGCGGGAATGGCACGAAAACCAGAAGCCCACTTGGACGGAAGGCTACGCCAAAGACGTGATGGAGCGCATCGACAAAAATATCTTTCCTTCTCTCGGAACGCGACCCATCGGAGAAATCACCCCGCCGGAACTGCTGGCTGTGCTGCGCCGTATCGAAACACGCGGAGCCGTTGACCAAGCCCACCGGGTGCGCAGCATTTGTTCTCTCATTTTCCGTTACGCTATCGCCACAGGTCGCGCCGAGCGTGACACTGCCGCCGATCTACGCGGCGCTCTCAAAACCCGCGCCCATACCCCACGCGCTGCCCTGACCGAGCCGAAAGCCATTGGCGGTCTGCTGCGAGCCATAGATGATTTTCCCGGCACCTTCATTGTCAAATCCGGCCTTCAACTGCTGGCCCTAACTTTTTTACGCCCAAGCGAAGTACGCCTTGGCGAATGGTCAGAAATCGACTTTACCGAAAAGGTCTGGCGCATCCCGGCCAAGCGCATGAAGATGCGTCTCGACCACATGGTGCCGCTTTCCACCCAGGCGTTGGAAATTCTGCAACAACTCCATGAACTGACTGGCGAGGGCCGCTTGATATTCCCCGGCCTACGCTCTCCCCTGAATCCCATCAGTGACGCCACCTTTATCGCCGCCTTGCGCCGCATGGGCTATGACAAGGACGAAATGACCGCCCACGGCTTCCGGGCAATGGCCTCGACTCTGCTTAATGAGCAAGGCTATTCCGCAGACGTGATTGAAAAGCAGCTTGCCCACAACCCCAAGGACAAAATTCGCGGCGTTTACAACCGAGCCGAGTATTTGCCGGAACGGAGAAAAATGATGCAGGAGTGGGCTGATTACCTCACAGGTCTGAAAGAAAAACGGTAGAGTAAAAAACGAACGGACTCACCAGAGCGGCACGGATTTTTGCAACGCGGCACTTCTTTTGAATGCCGCTCACAAAAAACACGCCGCCCTTTTGCATATTGCAAATCCGTTGTCTAATATTGTATTGATGAATCCATGTTGGACCCACAAAAAATCTGCATGGTCAGAGTCAAACAAGGCTTCGGCCTGAACGAGCACGAGGCGCAAAGCCTTTTGCATGCGCTTTCGCCGGAGTGTGTTTTTCCTTATGAGGTATGGCAGAATGCATATTCCTCTTACTGGCAACGCCCCGCCGCTGAAATTGCCAGACTTTACAAGGTAGAGAATCCGTCTTTTCCTGAAATTCCTTCGCAGTCGATACAATATTGCCCTACAGATGTTTATGCAAAATGGATAGTTGACTTCTTTTTTGAACTCGCTCGACGTATATCTGCCAGAGAACTAGAAGACGGCTTTGATTATATTGTTGAATCAACCTTTGATAACAAATCTGCTGTAAGTGAATCCGAAAGGGAGTATTTATTCTATCCTCTCAGGCTGGCGGATAAAAATATTGCCAATGTCGCCAGAATAGAAGGGTTAAAAGAGGTGAATGTAAAGCTTTCTTCACCTGATAGCCTTGCAAAAATATTTCCCGATACTGTTGCCGTCGATAAAACTGCTGCCATTTACTACCTAGCTGTCGTCTTGAAATACCCCTTAGTGCAAGAAGTAAAAGGCATTACCCAGAGCCTTGTGGATTCCGTTATCAAGGCGGCGGCACAGGGAACGCTGCGGCTTCCCAAATCAATCCTGGCTCTGGGTGAATCCGCCGCCGAAATTCACCCCCAGGGGCAAAAGACTTTATCCCTACCACGTTCACTGTGGGACGGAAAAACCCAGGAATATATTTGCGCCGCCTTGCGGGAAAAGGGTTGGGGGACTTTGCAAATCGCTCACGTTCTTTTCCATAAGCGAGGCTTTACGCAAAAAAGAGCTATCGCCAAATTGTTGCACGAAAATCCGAACCTATCGGACTCAGCGTATGACAAATATGGGAAGACGCTTTTTGAAGATTCTAAGTCCATCGTCATCAGTGACGAGGATGACCTTCAATAAATCCAGTTTTTACAGCATATTTCCAGTATCTTTCCAACTTCCTTCCAGTACTTTTCCA
This sequence comes from Desulfovibrio sp., assembly GCF_019424165.1. Lineage (GTDB taxonomy): Bacteria > Desulfobacterota > Desulfovibrionia > Desulfovibrionales > Desulfovibrionaceae > Desulfovibrio. Next base: position 15,815 of record NZ_JAHZAA010000038.1, read on the forward strand.
GCACATCATCGCTAATAAAAGCTCCTGAAATCCCAAACTATTCAGGAGGTTTTATTTATGTCTGACACAAGTTCCATTTCTTCAAAGCGATTACTGCGTATCAATCAGGTGCTGGCCCTCGTTCCGGTAGGGCGCAGTTCCTGGTGGGAAGGCTGCCGTACCGGGCGTTATCCCAAACCCGTCAAGCTTGGCCCCCGCACAACCGTCTGGCGGGCCGAGGACATTGTGGCTTTTCTGGAAAGCCTCGGAACCCAGGGGGCAGGCAATGAATAGCGACATTCGCCTTGCCGTATCATTCCGTGGCCACCGCAAGCGCAAACGTCTGCGTCTGCTGCTCGGCTCCGGCTCCACCGACTTCCTTATCGACCTTTGGATTGCCACAGCCATGACGCACCCTTCCGGCGTGTTGCAGGGCATGGATGCAATCGACATTGCCCTGGAGGCTGGCTGGGAGGGCGAACCACAGCCCTTCGTCTCGGCTCTGGTGGAGTGCGGCTTTCTGGAAGAAATCGAGAACGGCGTTTATGCCCTGCACGACTGGAGCGACCACCAAGGCTACGCCATTCATGCCGAACGCCGCAAAGCCCACGCCCGCAACGCAGCTGCCGCACGCTGGAATGCCCGACAGGAGGAAGCCATGCAGGGCGCATGCGGCCCGCATGCCGGGGGCAATCCCCCTTCTCCATCTCCATCTCCAGTTCCAGTTCCAGAACCTGTACCAGTTCCTTTTCACTCTTCTCCACCCGCCCCAGCGGCGGGCAATGCGGAGGAGCAGGAGAAAGGAAAAACGTCGCAATCTGTTTTTCCGGAAGACTCGGACGCCTACCGTCTGGCCGTCCTCATGCGGGATACGTTGAAGGTCAACGTGCCGACCCTTAAGGAGCCGAACTTGCAAGCCTGGGCGCGAAGTTTCGATGTGGCCCTGCGCAACGACGAGCGCATGAGCGAACCACATTTCGTGGCTGAGGTTATCAAGTGGGCTTGTTCCGACAGCTTTTGGCGGACGAACATTCAAAGCCCGGACAAATTGCGGAAACAATTCGACCAGCTCACGGCCAAAATGGAAAGTGCAGCAGAAAAGGCTCGCACAGCCTCAAAAGCCGAAACCTGGAAGTCACCCGCACAACGGCGCGTTGAGGCCAACCAGGAGGCCGGGAAGGAGGCAAAGCGGCTGCTTTTTGGTGACACTACTGAAACAGTTGCGGAGGTGCCGCATGACCCAAGCTGATTTTGACCGTTTTGACGTTCTCATGCAGGGCGTTGCCGAGTGTTACGGCCAGACGTTGAGCGCCCAGGGCGTTGCCCTGCGTTTCAAACTGCTGGAACCGTTCAGCTTGCTGGACGTAGAGAAAGCCGCGCTGTCCATCATGTCCAGCCGCAAATATACGTCCATGCCTGTTCCGGCGGACTTCCTGGAGCATATCGGTGGCGGCGCAGCGGAAGACAAGGCAGAAGTCGAAGCGGGCAAGGTGCTGGACGCCATCGGGCGGCACGGCGCGTATTCCAGCGTGGTTTTCGACGATGCCATGACCCAGGCCGTTATCGTGCAAGCCTACGGCGGCTGGCCCAAGCTCTGCGTCGATTGCGTAGTTGAAGAATCCGAGCACTGGTTTCGTAAAAACTTCGCCAAAACATGGGCTGCTTATGCCCGTCAGGGCGTGCAATGTAACGGCTATCTTCCGGGCATTATCGAAATCAGCAACTACAGCAACGGTTTTTACGAGCACATAGACCCGCCGAAGCTGATAGGCGACCCAGCCAAAGCCCGCGCTGTGCTGGACGCCGGAAAATCTGTCTTGATGCTTTCGGAAAGCCCAGAGAATGCACGGGGCGAAATCCGCCCCCTATCTGGTCTGCTGGCAGCCGTGACAGACGCAGGGGGGCAGTAGCCATGTCGTTTCTTGTACTGCACATGGATAAATTCAAGAAAGAGGCTGTTCGGGGTATCCAGAGCCATAATCGGCGGGAACGTGAAAGTCATTCCAACCCGGATATCGACTACCAACGTAGCGCGGGCAACTACGAATTGCACGAACCCGCCACCGAGGATTACGCCGGGTCAATCCAGAATCGCATTGATGATCTTTTGCTGGTCAAGGCCGTCAGAAAAGACGCTGTGCATATGTGCGGCCTGATTGTGTCCTCTGACAGCGCCTTTTTCGAGAAGCTCTCCCCGGAGGACACCCGGCGCTTTTTCGAGGAAAGTAAGGCGTTCCTCACGGAGTTTATCGGCGCGGAAAACGTCATATCCGCAATGGTTCACATGGACGAAAAAACGCCGCATATGCACTTTCTGCATGTTCCGGTAACGCCGGATGGACGGCTCAACGCGAATAAAATCTACACACGGGAAAGTCTGAAAAAGCTGCAAACCGAGTTGCCCCGGCATCTGCAAAGCCGTGGGTTTGATTTACAGCGCGGTATTGAACAAGTGCCGGGAGCGGCGAAAAAGCATCTGGACACGCGGGAGTTCAAGCAGCAGCAGGAGGCATTGCACGGTCTGGAAAAGGAAGCCCAGGCCAGAAGTGTCGAGCTTGAGCAAAAGCGGCGGGAGGAGTCCGAATTGACGAAGCGTTTGCTGTCTTACGAGCGTCAGGCCCAGGAAGCTGAAAAGGAGCTTACCGCGCAGTCGGACATTCCCAAGGCATCCATGCTCAACTTCAAGTCTGTGCTGGAAACCGCCCAAGAAATAATCGAGCGTCAGAAAAAGGCGTTGGCGGCAAAGAGCATCGTGGACGCACATAATGACAAACTGAAAGCGGAAATCCACAGCCTGCATGAAACCGCTACTTCCCTGAACAAGAGAATCGCGCATCTGGAAACGGAACATGCTGAGAAGCAGAAAAAGAGCAATGTAAGCATTCGCAGTTTGATGAACACCAATCAGAATCTTCTCGCCCGCGTGGAGGAAACCGAAAAGTTTTTCCGCTGGAATCTGACCGCCAGTCAGATGCGGGATGATTACGAGCGGGAGCAGCGGGAAGAAGCGCGGCGGAAAGTCGTAGAGCAAAAGCGCTTGGCAGAGGAGCGGGAGCAGCAGGAACGGCAGCGGCAAGAAGAACAAGCCCGCCAAGCCAAGGTGCAGGAGCAACAAAAATCCCAGGAAGCGGAACGCCTGCGACAGGAGCGCGAGCAGCAGCGAGCGCAGTCATTGGAACGGAGGCCGCGCGGCATGGGCATGGGGCGTTAAGGGATTATCCCTGCATCCGCGCCGCGTCTTTGCCCAAAGCAAAGAAATAGCCCACTATGCTTCACTTCGTGAAACGTGGGCGACCGTCCCGCTCGACCGCCAAAGCCAGAAAGACAATTCCGGGGCATTTCCCCGTCACCATACAGGAGAAAAACAACATGAATATCACCACAGCCAAAGTCAAAGAAATCAGATTGGAGCTTGCCAAACTCAAGCCCGTGAAAGTCTCTCTGGACGGCAATCGCAGCATGACCGTAAAAGAGGCAATCTTCGCCTTGGCCCCGACACTGGAACGGATGAAAAAGCGCGGCTTCGATACTCAGGAGATAGCCGAGCAATTGCATGAAAAAGGGATTGAGGTGAAGCCGCCTACTCTCGCCAAATACCTCAATGAGTTCAGACGCGGGAAAGAGCGGAAAAAAGACACACCCCCGCCGTCCGCGCAGACGGAAAGGACTGCCCCGGCTCCGCGACCGGATAGACTCGCCAGGGTAAGCAGCGGCGGATTCGCCATCACACCGGACATGCCACTGGACGAATTGTAGCGGAGTACAGCATTTTTTTGCGATACGCGGTTTCCCCCGGAGTTTCCGAGGGCAACCGCGTAATTCATAATCAACTGTTATTCCATCGCAGCTTTAATGCCGGAGAAATTGCTTGAGGCATCCCCCAAGAGTTCACCTTTTTCGTTCAGGATAGGCGTATCAATAACGGCCTTTACCAACTGGGCATATTTGACGCCCCGGAACACAACCGTCTTTGCCTTGCCATCATACTTGGAGAAATCAACCCCGTTTTCATTGATGACCTTTTCAAGGGCGTCATTTGCTCTGCGTAGCCGCCCGCGCAAAGAAGAGAGAACTTCGGAAGCCGTGTTTGTGACTTCCTGGATCATGGTCAGCTTCTGGCAAACGCCATCGACCTCTACTTCATAGGTTTCGGCTTTTTCCATGTTCGCCCTGGCATCAGAAAGTTTTTTAGACGCTTTCGCGCCTAAAACGCTACCAAAAATTAGCAATGCCGGGCCTGCAACCATTGCTCCAAGAACCATTGTTCCGCCAGCAACACCCATTCCCCCAGCAGCCAAAGTGCCACCTCCAAGCCAAGCTAAAGTGGCATTTGTCGCTGCAACGCCAGACAACGCGGAGATAGCGGTTCCCGTTCCGGCAGACGCCAGCATCATTGTGCCACTATATGCCCCAAAGGCGGTCAAAGCTCCTCCAACAGCACCCGCGCCAACGCCTTGAAGCGCACCATGTGCGACGCTACAAGAATGTTGCAGTTCTGCAATGGCGACTTCACTGAATTTACCTACTTTGAGCCTTTCCAGTTCGGCACTTTCAGCAATCTCAACATTCTTGAGTTGCTTGAACAGGGCTACAAACGGCTGAACTTGCTTGTCCAAGGCTTCGAGCTTCTTTTTCCCGTACCCCGCAAGCATGGTGTTTGTAGCCTCTTTAGCTTGGTCCAATTTTTCATTCGCACTATCGACACTATATTGAGCGCTAGATGCGATGTCGTTGGCTTTACTGGTGTCATAAACCGCTTTTGCGGTTTTGCCAGCACCGAAAAGCCCAGCGGCCCCTAACGCCAGCGGGATCAAAAGAGGAAGAGCCATAAAATCTCCTTCATTCAGTTATAAGCTCAAGGCTTTTTGCATATGTTTTGGAAAATTCTTGCGTTATTTCTTTGAAATCTTCGAGAAGTTCTTTATCCAAATGGCAAAGCTCACAAAAATACATGAGCAGTTCTTGCTCGTGCTCAGAAACATTGCCATCGGCATAGGCCATCGCAGTGGCTTCCATAAGGATTGCTTTTCTTTTTTCCACGGCAAAGACATGGGCATTTGCTTGTGCAAAAATGGCTGCCAACACAAGTTTCAAAACAGCGGATCGGTCAGATGTGTTGTTCAACTCTTCCATTGCCATTTTCAGCATATCTGCAACGGAATTTTCACGGGCAACTTTTTCAAGGGCGTCAGGGGATTTTGTCGTTTGTCCACTCCAGACGCCAATGGCAGCACTTCCCAAGTTAAGAGAGGAAAACAACAAGGAGGACATTGAGCCGTAGGAAGATACGGGAGCCCAGGTCATTCCCATTTCCTCGGCAAACTTGCGGAGCATGAGCAATTCACTGGTTTGCATTGCAAAGCCGGGAGCGAATTCTTCAAACTCATATTTGCCTTCTTCTGAATTGTCCAAATAAGCACGGGTTGGAATATTTTCGGAACCATCTTCATTATCCGCAACAGCGAGAAGATACGCAAACTTTAGAAAAAAAGTTTGTTCCAAGTTATCCGTAAGAAAATGTAAAAACATAATCCCTCCATTATAAGATTAGCGTTTCAGCAGACGACATAAAATCATCAAATTCCTGTATATTATTGAACTGGAGTGTTTTTCCGAGAAAACTCCCCAAGCTGTTGGCGGCTTCGGCAAATTCATCCATATTATCCGTATCAATGGCCCTATCCATACACACGAAGCAATCGGATAGCTGGAGTTTCATATCAGCCATATGAGTGTCAAACAGCATTTGCAACTCAGTTTGGTATTCAAGCATCCTGCGCCGTGCTTCTTCGCATTGGGCCTTGATTATCTGGTAATTTTTTTCGGCTTCTTTTGCTTCTTGAAATGCCTGGAGACTGGAACGGTAAAACAAAGAACTCATTGTATAACCGACCATGCCGCCAATGACACCGCCAACAATCGGAATGGGTATGGCTATTTGGCCAAGTGTCGCCATCATGCCACTGGCAAGCATTCCAGAACCTTTTTCACCAATTTCTTCCATAAACTGAACGCCATCGATTTCGCCCTTGGCGTAACGGCTGATGCTCGCTCCCAATGCCAACGTTGTGCTAACAACCAAGGTTGGAAGAGATGTGCGGGAAAGTTGACGGACGACCCCGGAGCCAGACTGTTGCATGCCGCTCTTCACAAGGCTCCCAGCAAACCCAGTGCCATACCCGACTAATGCGGACTTTCCCGTATCGACGGCGGTATCGCAAAGGACTTCTTGAAGCTCTTTGTCGCCCTGCATATAAGCAACGACATTTTTGGTAGCTGAAACGGCTCCACCGATAGCCGCGCCATACTTTGCAGCCTCAAGGCCGGCTTCATGGCTGATTTTTGCCATTTTTTTCGCGGTTTCGATTTTTGGCTTAAGCCTGAAATCTCTGGCTTCATCAGAGGTGTAGCTTTTTCGTAATTTTCCTTTCAGTTCATCATAATTTTTTGCTTCCTGTTCCTGACGCATAGCCCTGTCAGGGTCGCCATGCTGACGTGCGTGTTCAGCTTGCTTCCGAAGTTCTTTTGCTTGATCTTCGCAATATTTTTGGGCAGCTTCAAATTTTTCACCCGTAATATCTACGTGATCATTCTCCATATAGCGGGAAAGGTCGTTTTTGCCGCCGCCTTTTCCTTGGGCAATCTTTTTGAGCAACCCTTCATGGTCCGAAACTATTTTCATTTGTGACGCGGAACCTGGAATCTCCACACCATTTATAGTTTCTATATGGTCTGAAATTTGATCGTTCCCCCCCGGAAGTCCCTTATTCATTTCCTGACGTCCGGGATTGTCATCGGTCCGTTGCGTACGAATATTGCTTTTATTGATAATGTTTCGAGAGTTATCATCTGCGACTTTAGCAACTTCCGCCGAGTAACCTGCTTGTTGCCGGACGTTTGCTTCATAGTTTTCTGGATTTAACTTGCCCTGAGCAATACCCTTGAGACTTTTTGTCAGCACTTGGCCTGTTTCATTATGGACGCCAGTATAAGCCTTAACCCATTCGGCATTAGCACTGCCGTAACGGGAAACAACCTCAATATTTCCCGCTGCGACCGCAGCGTTATCTAGTGTTCTGCCGCCACCTTTTTTATCTCTCTTCTTTGTCGTCATGCTCCCTCCTCATGGCAAGACTCTACTTCTTCCCCAAAACTCCGCACCCAGGCCATAAGTTCAGGTTCACTCCGGGTCTGTATTTGCAGGATGACTCCACCATCATCCAAGATTTCCAAATTTTGTTCGTCAGCCCATATACGTTCAAGCACATACTCGGCTGCTTTCCCAGAACGGAAACGAATACAAAAGTTCTTTGGCTCATGCCATGGCAATCCAAAATCACTTGGAGAAGTGGCAGGGAAATCAAAATTGAACGTGCGCTCCGTCAATATAACATCTTGAACTCTATGCACCGCCAAACTCATCAAGTGACGTATTTGATCGAAGTTTTCAGTCAATGTTCCACCAAGAATATAGAGAGCGCCGTTCATGCTTGCCAAGCGTACGGGAGCAAAACGGTGCTCTCGACTTTCCGTTTTCCCAATGGCTTTGTAACGTATAAGGCAAACGTGTTTCTCCTCGGCAGCTTTGAGCAATTTTTCTATACTGGTGAAATGCGGGGAATAGTCAATTTTGCCCTTACTGAAAAAAGAAAATTGCTGTTTTTGGGCTTTGTCGCGCTCGGCATAACTTTGGTCAGCCATCAGGACCGACAAGTTAAAAATAGTATCATCGACCCGGCTCCGAACCTGTTCTGGAAGTGTCGTACCAGCAAGATCTCGGCACACAGAAAGGTAGCGTAACTCTTCAAAGCCCAACCCCAGGCGACTGCGAGAAATCGTGCGAATTTGATACCAGCGGCGGCGATTTTCCAGGCCAGACTCAAGGCTGGCTCCAACTACCGCTTCAATCTCGCCAGCCAAACGAATGATTGTCTGCGGCGAGCACTGAAATTCTTCCGCCAAATCAATTTGAAAATGACGTCGGCCATCCAGCATGAGCTTTCGGAACATGCGGAGCAGCTTGATCCCAGGCGTACTATCTTGGTCTTTTTTAGGAGGCACAGCCAACTCCTATTCAGCAGCCTCTGCCGCGGCTGTAGGCTACCGCGACAGGAGACCGCTTTAATGTCACTCACACAGTTCTTTGAGAATTTTTTTGTGCTCCCGTCCTTTTTGAGTAGCCCTGTTCTTGGCCAGGCGCAACAAACACATACCGATTCTGCCGTACTTATGTAAAACTTCAGGATCGGGAATCATAATTGGCGGATACGGCGGGAATGGGTATGGAGGCCGAATCATGATGTAGCCTCAGCATCTTTTTGAGAGGCCGAAGACTGGCTGCCTTCCTCTTCATTCAACAAACCGTCAATGTATCCCGAAGCAACGTATCCGGCGATGCATCCGGCGACAAATAGCGCAATGCGGAACATTTTATCTACCTCCTATGCTGTGCATGACTCTTCACTGGTAGAATCCGCAAATGACGCTGTGGACGATTCGCCATCACCCTCCATCACAGAGTCAGGCGTATCGGTGTCCAGTTCTTGGCTTGCGCCAGTGCTGGAGGAGGAACAAGCGTCCACGGCATACGCCGCGACCGCTGTTCCTATGACCCCTGCCAATGCTCCACCAAGGAAATAACCAAGCTTGCTCATAAAAACCTCCAGTTAACAAAGTTTGCTTCAAGGCATGGAGGAAGACTAGAGCCTCTAACGCCCAGAATCTGGAAAGTTGATGAAAAATATTTTTTATGCTGAATGAAGAAAACGCATGGTGTACGTTCAAAGATATTAGCTGTCTGCGCCAGCTTAAAT
>NZ_JAHZAA010000039.1 GCF_019424165.1 Desulfovibrio sp.
GCGCCCGTTGCGCAGCGGAGGAATAGCCTGGCTGTCGTCCCAGGGGATACGGGCAGGGTCCATGGCAGCATGCAGTCTGGACTCGGGCAAGGGGGAGATTTTGGACATATCTATGTGGTATACCTATGACTGACGATAAAGTTTTTCAAGAATGCCTTTGCCGCCCTGCTCAAGAATTTCCTCGGCAAGTTCAAGGCCCCACCGGCGTGCCTGAGAGGTGTGTCCGTCCTTGCTGCAACGCAAAATGCGGCTGCCGTCAACTTCGGCCACCAGGCCTTCGAGGCGAAGGGTCTCATCGTCCAGCAAGCGGGCGTGGCCGGCAATGGGAACCTGGCAGCCGCCTTCAAGCCCGGCCAGAAACCCACGTTCGGCCTCAACGCATACACGGGTAGCGCTGTCTTCCATCTCTGCAAGCAAGGTGAAAAGTTCATAATCGTTTTCACGGCATTCAATACCCAGCGCCCCCTGGCCCACTGCGGGCAGAAAGGTGTGCGGGTCAAGAGCGTGCATGTGTGGCGCGGAAAGCTCCAGCCGGCTCAGGCCCGCAGAGGCGAGGATGATGGCGTCATACATGCCTTCTTGCAGTTTGCGCAGACGCGTATCCACATTGCCGCGCAGGCTTTCAATGCGCAGGTCCGGCCGCTGGGCCAGCAACTGGGACTGGCGGCGCAGGCTGCTTGTGCCTACGCAGGCGTTGGGGGGCAGGGCCGCTACAGAATCATATTTGTGCGAAAGCAGACAGTCTGTAGGGTCTTCACGCGGGGGCACGCAGCCGAGGATCAACCCTTCAGGCAGCTCCATAGGCACGTCTTTCATGCTGTGAACGGCCAGGTCCGCCTCGTCGTTGAGTAGGGCTTCTTCAATTTCCTTGACAAAGAGTCCCTTGCCGCCAACCTTTGCCAGTGGAACATCAAGAATGATGTCCCCTTTGGTTTTTATGACATTAAGGCGAACCTCAAGGCCAGGCCTGATGGCCTGAAGACAGTTTTTGACGTGTTCGGCCTGCCAAAGGGCCAGACGGCTGCCGCGTGTAGCAATGGTGAGGGTGTTACGCATGATGGTACCGCCTAATGCCCGCAGCTTGCGCAGTTGCCGCCGGAACAACCGGCGCAGCCGCCACCGCCGCCGGACGTGGGCGTGTAGTCGCCCGGGTGAGAGCCGCCGCCGTGGTGGGCGCAGCATGACATGAGCTTGTGGGTTGCGTGAGAGCCGCAATGCGGGCAAGCCGGAGAAGCATCGTCAAAAACCAGTTCTTCGAAATCTCGGCTGCATTTTTCGCAACTGTACTCATAGATGGGCATGATCAATCCTCGTTTACGGTGTCTGCGTGCAAATAAGGCGCAAGTGCCGCCACATTTTCAAAAAGGTAATAATCCGTCAGCTGGCACAGTAAATGTCCGGCAGTAATGTGAATTTCCTGTATAAGTGGGGTGCTCGGATTTGCCACGTCCACAAGCATATGGCAGAGCTGGGCCATACGCCCTCCGCCCCTGCCCGTAAAGCCCAACGTAAGCATGCCTATCCGGCGGGCAGCCTCTAGGGCGGCCAGTACATTGGGGCTGTTGCCGGATGTGGATATTCCTACAAGAATGTCTCCCTTACGGCCCAGCGCCTCCACCTGGCGTGAAAACACCTGGCTGAAGTCCATATCATTGGCAATGGCGGTAAGGGCCGAGGTGTCGGTGGTAAGGGCCAGGGCAGGCAGGGCAGGCCTGTCTACAAGAAAGCGGTTCACAAACTCCGCCGCAAGGTGTTGCGCGTCTGCCGCGCTGCCGCCATTGCCACAGAGCAGGATTTTTCCGCCTTGAGCCAGGCAGGCTGCAATGCGCAGGGCTGTTTCCCGCAGCACAGGCGCTTGTTCCGTAAAAAAAGTTTCTCTCAGCCGGGCGCCGTCACGCGCATGGGCGGTTATGATATCAAGAGCGCTGTCGTTCATGGCTGCTGCGGCCTTGTTATGTAATTTTAGCTAGGAAGTTTCTGTTCATATGTCAAAGCGCCGGCCCTGACAAGCAAGGCCGGCGGGCTTGCGATAAGAGCCTTGATAACGTAAATTGTCACCTTATGCAAAATCAACTCAAGCGCCACATTCTACTGGTCTGCAAGGCCCGCCACGAACGTGCCGCCCAACTGGGCGAAGAAATTCGTGAGTGGCTTGAAGAGCGTGGTCACAAAGCACATCTGGTAGAGGCCGGACAGGACTCTCCCTTTTGCACGGATGACCTTGACTTTGTTGTGGTGCTTGGCGGTGACGGCACCATGCTCGGGGTAGCCCGGCGCCTTGTGGGCAGTGATGTGCCGGTGCTGGGTATCAACTTCGGGCGTGTGGGCTTTCTCACAGACGCCCAGCCGGAAAACTGGCGGGAAAAGCTTGTCGAATGTCTGGACGGACACGAGCCAGTCCGCTCCTGTATGGCGCTGAGATGGTCGCTTGTGCGTGACGGCGAAGAGATTCAGGCCGGAGCGGCGGTTAACGACGTGGTTGTCAGCCGCGGATCCCTGTCCAGGCTGGTTTGCCTTGATATCTGGGTTGACGGGCAGCGTATGGGGTCGTTGCGCAGCGACGGCATCATATTGTGCACACCTGTGGGCAGTTCGGGCTACAGCGTATCCGCTGGCGGCCCGCTACTGTATCCTGTCATGGACGCCATTGGATTCACGCCCGTGTGTCCTTTTCTGAATACTATTTCCCCCATGGTTTTTCCTGGATCAACAGACATAGAGCTTCAGATTTTGCGCGGCTCCACGGACTGCTATCTTACGGTGGACGGTCAGGAAGGGCATAAGCTGAAAAAAGACGATCTTGTGCGCATTTCCGGCCTGCCTGCGGCAGTGCGTTTTATGGGAGAAGGCACATGTTTTTTTGAGCGTCTGCGCAGTAGGGGGTTTGTCTTGCAGGGATCTGTGGGGAACTGTACGGGGGAAATGCCGTGAACAAAGCTCTTGCGCCTGCAAAGGTGTGCGATATCCGTCTGGGGCAGAATGTCCGTTTTGACGCATGGCTGTACAGCATGCTCATGGATAACAATCTTGCGTACCGCATGAATCCCGACATCATCGCAAGCCCGGAACAGATGGCTTTTATGGTGCACATGGATCAGGATCAGGTGTATCTGCCCTGTTCGGATGCCACGTTTTCAATGCTCTGTGCCGGAACACCTTCAGCCGAGCTGCGCAATCAATATAACCGCTCGTGGCGCATTATCGCGCGGCTGGTGCGCTCGTTTGTTCCTGACAAGGCGCAGCAGAGGCGTATTTTGCAATTTTGCCGTTACCGTTTTTCACAGTATATTGCGCAGCATACTCTGATTCCATCGCGTTTGGTCAAGCGGATGACCAGCCTTGTGCTGGCCCAGGGGCATATGACAGACGACCCGTGGGAAGAGCGTCGCCGCGAATCAACCTGCAGTCAGCAGGAAACGCTGGCACTGCCCGAAATTCACGAAAATCTCGAAGCCATGCCGGTTGGACCGATGCCCAAGGGAATCTCCGCCGCGCGCCGCAGTATGGATTATGTGGAGATGGCGCGATTGCTTTGCCTTTCGGCCATGTCACGTGACTGGCTTGCAAAACGGCCCACTGACGAGGAAGTACGCAGGGCTATGGAAGAAGCCCAGACAGACTGTGAAAGCTTGCGCCTGTATTTTGAGGCCAATGCCGGACGTGCGGGGACGGTGCTGTTTTTATGTGATGCTGACGGCGGCGTTTTGTTTGACCTTGTTATGGCGCAAAGCCTTATCCGTATGGGACACAGGGTTATTTTTGCGGTAAAGTCCGGTTTTTATTTTTTTGCACCTACGCTTGATGATGTGGAAACAGATCCGTCACTCAGGCCCTGGCTGCGCGGTGGTATCGTCTTGCGGCAAAACAAATTGAGCAAGAACGAATTGTTACGGCATCTGCGCGAGCACCGGCTTGTGGTAATCGGTGACGGCACACGCGAAAGGCTTAACCTGTACCGTGTGTCGGTCACGTTTTCACGTGCCTGGAAAGAGGCGGACCTGATCCTCGGCAAAGGCTGGCGCGCGGCGGATGTGCTGCTGGGGACCAGCCAGGAATTTACACGCGATATTGTCTGTTACTGGCGTGACAGCAACGGCTTTCATATCAAGTTGCGCAAGCATGCTCACGGGGCGCGCAAATTCAGTGAAGACGCCATTGCGGCCCAGGCCGAAACCATCATCGCGGGCATGCGCGAAGCCAAGAGCCACGGGCGGACCATCATGTTCTACAGTTGCGTTATCGGCAGCATACCCGGTGAAACGTCAACCGCCATCAGCCTTGTGCATGCTTTTGTAGACAATCTGCGCAAAAAAATGGATAATATTTTGATTATCAACCCCGCCGAGCATTTTATCGAAGGCATGGACGGGGATGACCTCATGTATATGTGGGAGCGCGTGCAACGCAGCGGCCTCATAGATGTGTGGCGTTTTCAGACAGTTGAAGATATTGAGGAAAGCTTTGCCCTGTTGGGACGAAAAGTACCTCCGCAATGGTCTGGAAAAGATTCTACCTATTCGACGGGCTGCACCAAAGAAATGCGCATCGCGCTTGATGTGCAGAGTAAAAACCGTGAGATGCAGCTCATTGGCCCTGAACCCAGACTTTTCTTCCGCAGGGGAGAATACGGGGTGGGCAAGTATTTTGACGCGAGCATTCCTCATCAGAGCTGATTACTTTACAGGGAGTGAGTTGACTTATGGCCGCTTATGAAGCCGTTATCGGCCTGGAAGTGCATGTGCAACTGGCCACGGCCTCCAAACTGTTCTGTTCCTGCCCGACAACCTTCGGCCAGCCTCCGAACTCCAATGTGTGCGAAGTGTGTTCCGGCATGCCCGGATCTTTGCCCGTGCCGAACGGACAAGCCATACATTTCGCCACACTGATGGGCCTGGCTACAGGCTGCACCATCAATTCGCGCTCCATTTTTGCGCGCAAAAACTATTTTTATCCGGACTTGCCCGCAGGGTATCAGATATCGCAGTTTGAACTGCCCATCTGCGAGCACGGGCATCTGGACATTGAAGTGGACGGTGTGTGCAAAAGGGTGGGCATTACCCGCATTCATATGGAAAATGACGCGGGCAAGAACATCCATGCTCAGGGAGAAAACATTAGCTACGTGGACCTGAACCGGGCTGGTACGCCGCTGGTGGAAATTGTCTCTGATCCTGATATGCGTTCCGCGGCTGAAGCTGTAACCTATCTCAAGGACCTGTATGCCATCGTCACCTACCTTGGCGTGTGCGACGGTAATATGGAAGAAGGCAGTTTTCGCTGTGATGCCAACGTCTCTTTGCGGCCTGTGGGGGCGAAGGAGTTCGGCACCCGCACGGAACTGAAAAACCTCAATTCGTTCCGTAACGTGCAGCGCGCTATTGAATGCGAAATGGCGCGTCAGCAGGACCTTCTGGATGATGGTGAAAAAATCATACAGGAAACACGCCTTTACGATGCGGTAAAAAATATTACCGCCTCCATGCGCAGCAAGGAAGAGGCGCACGATTACCGCTACTTCCCTGACCCGGACATCCTGCCCATAGAGATTTCCGAGTCGGACATGGAACGCTGGAAAGCCGAACTGCCCGAGCTGCCCAAGGTCAGGGCCGCGCGTTTTGTGGAGATGACAGGCTTGCCCGCTGCGGAAGTTGAAGTGCTGGTGCAAAGCCGTGGCCTGGCGGATTTTTTTGAAGCCGCAGCCGGTCTTTCTGACGCCCGCAAGGCGGCAAACTTCATGCTTGGCCCGTTGCTGCGCGAATGCAACAGCAGAGGCGTCAGTGCGGCGGATCCGGCCGCATGGAACATGAAGCCCGAAGCGCTGGCAGAACTGGTGCGCATTGTGGACCAGGGGCTGATCAGCTCCAAGATTGCCAATGATATTTTTGGAGACCTGTTTGAAACAGGCGCCATGCCCGAAAGCTATGTGAAAGAAAAGGGGCTTGTGCAGATATCCGATTCTTCGGCACTGGAAGAAGCCGTGGACGCGGTTATTGCGGCCAATCCTGCCGAGGTGGAAGCCTACAGGGGCGGTAAAACCAAGCTCATCAGTTTTTTTGTGGGCCAGATCATGCGCGCTACCAAGGGCAAGGCCAATCCGGCCCTTGTGAACGAACTGCTGGCGAAAAAACTGTCGTAGGCAGACGTTCATCTGCCTTTATGCCAGGTCTTTCATGAAAGAGGCTCCCTGCTGTGGCAGGGAGCCTCTTTTGTCATGTTTTACAATAAACAATGTCGTTCGTGTCTGTCGGGCAGAGCAAGCAGGGTCTGAAAGGTCGGGCCTGACGGAACTGGTCTGGGACAGTCAACGGATGTTTTGCGCCGGGCTACAGACTGAAAAATTCCAGTGGCGGCGCAGAAGGGATCATCCCGGCGGCAGCCAGTTTTTCGTAAAAAAGCATAAGGCCGCGCTGTTCTTCTTCGCCCAGGCTGTAGACAAGCCCCTTGCTGTAGTAAAAGGCCAGTTCGTCCCGATTCAGCGGGCAGCCGTGGGCTGTCAGGTCAAGGATCACATCCATATTGGCAAAGCTCCAGCTTCGCCCCTGTCGCAACAGCTCGCCAGGATCGCTGGTAAACAGACCTGCATCTGCCGCTGCGCGGCTCACTACCCACAAGCCGAAAATAAAAGGCAGACCTGTCCAGTCACGCCACGCCTCGGCCAGGTCAAGACGGTAGGGATAGTCCGGATGATTGCGCAGCCGCAGGGCCTCGTCGCCGATGGCCAGAAATGCAGCGGGCGGGTTGCTGCTGCGCACGGCAGGGGTGACCTGTCCTGTGGTATAGCTCACGTCAAGCTTGTAGCGGTCGCGCATGAGCAGCCGCAGCAGGGCTACAGAAGTATGCGTTTCCCCGCTGATGAGAATTTCTGCACCGTTCAGCTGGTCCAAAGGCACGCGGGAGAGCAGCAGCACGCTCATGACCGGCCCGCGTGAGCCAATGGAAAGGTCTTCCACCAGATAGTAGCGTTCGGGGCGACAGGCGTATTCAAAGCAGGAAGTGGACGAAACGTGCAGTTCGCCGCGAGCCATCATGTTGTTGAGCAGGGCTGGTGGCCCGGATACCAGTTCAAAATCGTGAGGCAACAGGCCCGCTTCCAGGGGATGATAGATGGGCAGCACATTGAGATAGCCTATGCGGCCCATGCGCAGCACGGGCTGCGGTGTGACACTGGTCATGGTGATACCCTTGCTGAAGTGAGCGGCGTCTGCCTGGTGTGCAAACGCCGCAAAATCCGGTGCGGAAAGGTTTGCCTGCAATGGCAAAACGCCCGGACGCGCCTTTTTTCCGCTATGGCCCGTCCTGTTACAGCTTCACATCCGGTTGCGGGTCTACAGCCCTGTAGTCCATGGTGCGCTGTATGGGGGTGAAGCCCGCAGCGTGGATGACCTTGTGAATATCGGCCCGGCTCATGTGATAGGACACGCCTGCCGCAGCCACCACGTTTTCTTCGATCATCAGGGATCCGAAGTCGTTGGCCCCGTAAAAAAGAGCCAACTGGGCCACCTGTGGCCCCATGGTCACCCAGGAGGCCTGGATGTTGGCCACGTTGTCCAGCACAAGGCGCGAAATCGCCAGCAGGCGCAAGTAGGCCGGGGCAGGTAAGGGGTTTACCTCAATGCGTGTGTGGGCAGGCTGGAAGGTCCAGGGGATGAATGCGGTGAACCCGTGGGTGCGATCCTGCACCTCACGCACGGCAAAAAGATGGTCCAACCTGTGCGAGGCTTCTTCCTCATGGCCGAACATCATTGTGGCGGTGGTGCGCAGCCCCAGTTTGTGCGCTTCTTCCATAACACCAAGCCATTGCTCAGCCGTGCATTTATTGGGTGAAACCTGGGCGCGTACGCCTGTATGCAGAATTTCAGCCCCGCCGCCCGGCAGGGAATGCAGACCGGCCTCTTTCAGGCGGCACAGCACTTCGGTGACAGAAATATTGAATTTTTCAGCCCAAAAGAATATTTCCGGCGGTGAAAAGGCATGAATATGCAGTTGCGGCCATGTCTGTCGCAGCCAGCGCAAAAGGTCTTCATACCACTCCAGTGGCAGGTCGGGGTGATGACCGCCCTGAAGCAGTATCTGTGTGCCGCCGAGGGCCAGTGTTTCTTCCACTTTACGGCTCATTTCATCCCGGCTTATGACATAGCAGTCTTCGTGGTCCGGGGCGCGGAAAAAAGCGCAGAATCGACAGGCGCATACGCACACGTTTGAATAATTGATGTTGCGGTCGCCAACATATGTGACAACTGGGTCAGGATGCAGGCGCATACGCATGGCATGGGCAAGCTGTGCGAGGGTATGCAGGTCGGCCTTGTAATACAGGGTTTCTGCGGTGCAGCGGTCAAGCCGCTGACCGGCTGCGGCCAGGGCGGCAGCTTCGCGCACATCGGCAAAATCCTGATTTTGTCCGTCATGCATGGCAAAGGGGCTGTGTGCGGGGATAAAGGTGCTCACTGGCGCGCCTCCGGACTATCGGTATCAAGGGTGTTAAACGTGGCATTGCGGCGAACAGGCGTAAAGCCCGAGGCGCGAATGACATGCTCCAGCTCGGCAATGGTCATGCCTTGCGCCGACTGGGCACCAGCCATATGGCCGATACGCTCTTCAATGATGGTTCCGTCCAGATCATCGGCGCCGTACCACAAAGCCAGAGGGGCAAGCTTGTGGCCCATCATTATCCAGTAGGCTTTGAGGTGGGGGATATTGTCCAGCATAAGACGGGAGACAGCCACCGTGCGCAACTGGTCGAGGCCGCGCTGTGGGCCGATTTTGTCTTCCGGTAGCTTGAGGCGGCTGTTTTCTGTGAGGAAGGGCAGAGGAATAAAGCAGGTGAAGCCACCGCTTTTATCCTGCTGCTCACGCAGGCGGCACAGGTGGTCGATACGGTGTTCGTAGGTTTCCAGGTGGCCGTAGAGCATGGTGCAGTTGGTCTTGATGCCCAGGCTGTGCGCCTCGCCGGAAATGCGCAACCATGCGGTGGCATCGGCCTTGTGAGGACAGATCTGCGGGCGCAGCTCTTCATCAAATATTTCTGCGCCGCCGCCAGGCATCATGACCAGCCCGGCTGCCTGAAGCCGCCGGAGAACCTCAAGGGTGCTGATGCCTTCAAGCCGTGAAAAGTGCTCAATTTCCACAGCCGTAAAAGCTTTTACAGGCAAGTTGGGGTTAAAACGCCGTACGGCGCGGATCATGTCTTCAAACCACGCAAGAGGTCGCGTGGGGTGGCAGCCGCCCACTATGTGCAGTTCGTCAAGATGGAGCGGGGTAGAGTCCGCATCGCGCAGGCGGTCCAGCACGTCATCAAGGCTCAGGGCAAAAGCGCCTGCTTCGTTTTCTTCATCCCGCCGGAAAGCGCAAAACGTACATCCGTTGACACAAACGTTGGTATAGTTGATCTGCCGGTTTACCACGTAAAAAGCCTTGTGTCCGTGCAAACGGCAGCGCACGTGCAGAGCCAGCGCTCCCACGGCGGTAATGTCGGGGCAACGGAACAGGGTAAGGCCGTCTTCAAAGCTCAGCCGCTGCCCTGAAAGCACCTTTTCATGGATGGACGAAAGGCCCAGTGCGGCGTAGTATGCAGCGTCTAACATGATGAAATCCTGTGGGGTTGATTGGGCCGGAAAGGCCGCAAGCAGAGTAGGCCGCCCGCCGCAAGCTGTCAATGTGAGGAGTCCATGTCTTCAGTTTTTCCACAAAACAGTTTCCAGTCCATGGGATTGGGGCTTTCGCCCTGTCCCAATGATACCTATATTTTTCACGCTTTGCTGCACGGTCTTGTGCCAGCTCCGGCAGCCTTGAAACCGCACATGGCTGATGTGGAAGAGCTGAATACTCTTGCCCGCCGGGGACAGCTTGAAGTCACCAAACTCTCCCTAGGGGTGGTGGCTGAAGTTATGGATAACTATGCCCTGCTGTCTTCCGGCGCTGCTCTTGGCTGGGGATGCGGGCCACTGGTTGTTGCGCGAAAGAAACTCTCGCCCCAGGATTGGAAAAACGCCACTGTGGCAGTGCCGGGGATGTTGACCACTGCCAACCTTCTGCTTACCTTGCATGGCGGCTTTCAGGGGCCGCGACGTGAAATGCTTTTCAGTGATGTAATGCCCGCCGTGGCGAACGGTGAGGCGGACATGGGACTTGTTATCCATGAAGGACGCTTTACTTACGAAAAACTGGGCCTGACCAGGGTGCTTGATCTGGGCCAATGGTGGGAAAGCGAATTTCATCTGCCTCTGCCGCTGGGAGCCATTGCTGTGCGGCGCGATGTGCCGTTGCCGTTGGCACGGCGCATACAGGGAGCCATAACCGGCAGTCTGGCACACGCCAACGCGCATCCCGAGGCCTCAAGGCAGTATGTGCGTGCGCATGCGCAGGAAATGGCAGACAGCGTTACACAGGCGCATATAAAAACATTTGTGACGAACTTCAGCCTTGATCTTGGCGGCGAAGGGCGTTCGGCCATTGAGCATCTTGTCGGCCGGGCTGCGGAGCTCTCGGGAAAAACACTGCCGGCAGAAGGGCTGTTTCTGCGCTAAGGTCTACTGAAAACATGCCGCATTCGGACTTTGCGGCCGTCTTGCCGTTGCGCTTCGCAAACCACCTCCAACCCCCATATCTCATGTTCCAGAAATATTTTTCTTTTGCAGAAGCCCGCCGTTTTTACAGTATCGGCCTGCCGATTTTTATTGCGCAGCTTTCACAGACCGGCATGACATTCGTTGATACTGCCATGGCCGGGCAGTATAGCGCCGAGCATATGGCCGCTGTGGCCGTTGGCAGCAGCGTGTGGGTTCCCATATCTTTACTGGGCGTCGGCTGCCTGCTGGCTTTGCCGCCCCTGAGCGCACAGGTTGTTGGGGCGGGCAGACCTGAAAAGGCGGCCCATTTTTTGCGGCAGGGGTTATGGCTGACCCTGGGGCTGAGCATCCTTCTGATGAGCCTTTTTTATACAATTTCCTGGAATATGGAGTCCTTTGGCCTGAGTCCGGAAATGGCGCACATTTCCGGAGGGTTTTTGCGGGCCATTATGTGGGGGCTGCCGGGCTTCATGCTGTTTGTGAACTTGCGCAGCTTTCTTGAGGGTTTTGCCCGCACCCGGCCAGCCATGCTCATCGGTATGCTTGGCCTGACCGTAAATATACCTTGTAACTTTATTTTTATTTACGGCAAATTCGGCATGCCTGAGCTGGGCGGCGTTGGCTGTGGGGTAGCCACGGCCATAAGTTTTTGGTCTATGGCTCTCGGCATGCTTTTTTATTTGCACCGGGACCCGCAGTGTGCCCAGGTGCGCCCATTATTTATGCCGCTTTGGCGTAACTGCAGCAAAGCGGCAGGGAACTCTGCCCGTGACGCGCATGAAACCTGCCTGCCGCGCTTTGATGCTCCCCTGATCTGGCGGATTTTACGTATCGGCATGCCTGGTGCTCTGGCCTTGTTTTTTGAGGTTTCACTTTTCGCTCTCAGCGCCATTTTGCTGGCCCCTCTGGGAACCGTCATGGTGGCCGGACACCAGATTGCCCTCAATTTCGGCTCACTGGCCTTTATGGTTCCGCTTTCTCTTTGTATGACCGTGACGATCCGCGTGGGGCGCTGCCTGGGCGCGCAGGACCTGGAGCGGGCCAAAATGGCCGCGCGTACGGCCCTTGTGCTCAGCGTCGTTTTTGCCCTGATAATCGCTGCCATCACCATATTGTTCCGACAGAGCATCGTGCGCATTTATACGGACAACCCGGAAGTAACTGCCTTGGCCGTGCACCTGTTGCTTTTTCAGGCGGCCTATCAGGTGGTGGACGGCCTTCAGGTCACAGGGATAGGGATTTTGCGCGGCTACAACGATACGCGTGTCATTTCCGTCATCTGTTTTATTGCCTATTGGATCATTGGCCTGCCCCTGGGCTTTACCCTGGCCCGCACCAATATCATTGTGCCGCATCTGGGAGCTGAGGGCTTCTGGATTGCCTATATTGTGGCTTTGGGCTTCGGCGCCTTGTGTTATCTGTCGCGAGTGCGCTTTCTGCACGGTCTTGCACCGCAGGCGGTGTTCAGCCGCATACGGCGATGAGGCAGGACAGCCTGTCCGACGGATTGTCGTAAACAGGTGCGCCGACTGGTAGGGAAAGACTACTGCTTGCGGCGGCGGGCCATTTTCCAGGTATATTTCATTACGGACAACAGTTCGTTGAGCCCTGGTTTGCTGCTGAACATGCCGCTTGTCCCTTCGGCTTCACTCAAAGGCTCCAGAAGCGGCTCCACACTGCTTTCTTCAAGCGTGTCGTTGCCCAGTGCATGCTGCCGGGCGTCTGAGGGCGTTTGCACGGAACGCGTTACTCCCCCCTGGTTCGGATCATGCCCCCACGGCAGAACAGGCATTGGAGGAAAGCTTGTTTCGTGGGGCAACGCATCCACGGAGGCTGCCCGGGAAGCGGTGTTGGCTGTGGTGCTGCCGGACCTGCCTGCAATGGCTTCTGCGGTTTGCGAGCTCCCCATTGCCCTGACGGCTTCAGCCTGTTCGGCATTTTCACGCTGCCGGGCCGCCTGGCGCGTGGCGCGCCACTGCGTTTCCGCCGCTTCCTGTCGGCGTTTTTCTTCCTGCTGGCGGGCCAGGTCTTCCAGATTGGCCCGTATGTCGTCAGCCAGTGTTCCGGCGGCGTCCCCCATGATGCGGCCAAGACTGTTCTCCAGTTTTTCCAGCATGTGCTGCGGCTGGTCGGCGCTCAGGCAGGTTTGCGCCAGACGTTCAGTCATTTGGCGACGGGGGGTAAGTTCATGCCCGTGGGACAGGACTTCTGCGGCCTCATCGTATTTTTCCTGCCGCATAAGCTGAAACGATTCGGACAGAAAAGGATTTTTTGCTTCGGGGTCTTCCCGGAGCAGCCCCGCGTAGACGGCCCGCGCGCGATGCCAGTTTTTGGCGCGAACAAAGGTAGCTGCGGCAAGGCCAAGGTAGTGCCGATAGCGGGCCATATCGCCCTTGCCCTTCCAGGCCACGGCCATGCCGAGCTGAGCCTGCCCCTGGATAAGGGCTCCGCCCAGAGCGCGTTGAAAAGCGTTGATGGCCGTATTCCACTGCCGCTGTTGCAGGCACTGCATGCCTACGCGAAAATAATCCTCGGGCTGGCGCACTGGCTTGAGCAGCATCCCATAGGTATCAAGAGCCTGATCAAAGGCGCTGGTATCCGTGTATTGCCGTGCGGTCTGGAGTTGTTGCGTACCTGATGCTGTGGCGGCAAGCGAATCCAGATGTGCTTTCAGCACATTGATGGAATAGGGGCGCGCAAGAAGGGCGCTGGCTCCACAACCGAGAGTTCTGAGTTGCTCGGCCTCACTGTCATTGGGCAGCAGAAGAAGAATGGGCAGTCCGAGAAGCAGGGGGTGCAACCGCAGGATGGCGCAAAACTGTTCACCATCCATATCTGCCAATTTTTGGGAACAGACCACGATGTCAGGCGTGAAGCCAGGGCCGGAAGTATCAAGGCCTGCCAGCATGCGGGCGGCATCTATACCTGAGGTCATGCATTCAACCCGGCCGGCTCCGGCATCTCGCAGGGCGCGGCGGTCAAGGCTCGTCAGCGATTCGTTTTCGCAGAGAAGGAGTATGTTCAGGCCGGCGGGGCGGATCATGTCATTCCTTGGCGGACAGGGGAATTCCTGGAGGCGAAGGGGCCGTTGCCGCCATGCTCCTGTACTGAATGCTACAGGGATGATGCCGCATAGGCAAGGCCCTCAGCGGGCAAAAGGGATAATGCGGGCATGCCCGCCCGCAGCATTGCTGCTGTATTCCGCCTCATTTTGAACTCCCTGATATGTGGCGTGGCAATAGGGGCAGCGCAGGGAGCCGCGAGCGCGCTCCAGGCGAATGAGTCCGCCTTCGTATTCGTAGCAGCGGGGGCAAAATGGTCCCTGGCGCAAACCGCCGGCAGACAGCCAGTAAAACCCTTTTTCAAGGGTCAGGGTTTCGGCAAGACAGATGGCATCTTCCAGATTTTTCAGGCGTGCCCTGAGCATGCTTATTTCATCGTGCAGGGCAATGCCGCGTGACTGCACTTCCATGAGCAGCCGCCGTGCCTTGTCGTGGTACCCCGCGGCGAAGAGATCATTAATTTCTTTGAACAGGCGATAGTCCAGCATATGTTTCTTCCCCACTAGGCAGCCTATCGGAGCGGAGCTAAAAAGCTTTAGGCCGGGACGTGAAGTGCTTTCACCTGTTAAGTAAATAAAAACCTCGTGTTATAGAGTGTTGAAAGTTTTCTAGAAAGCTTGTGGAAAAGCCGGTCGCCTACATCTTGCGACGTGAAATGGGTTCAAGCGAACGCAGCATTTCACGAAAGCGGCGTTCTTCTTCCGGATCAATATTATCAGGCAGAACCGTGCCGTGCAGCAGCCGGCTATGCAGCATGTCTGCCTCTTTGCGTGCCCCGGCTTTGCGCACCATGTCGGTAGCGGCGTCAGGCACAGGGGAAAGAACTTCCTCATGCAGGCGTTGTTCGGCCTTTTCCTGAGCTTCAGCGGCACGACGCAGCACGTCTTCGTTGACCATGATGGGCGCTTCGGCCCGCATGGCCAGGGCGATGGCATCCGAAGGGCGGCAGTCCACACGCACGCGCCCGCCGGGGCCTTGCAGCACCAGCAGGGCAAAAAATACTCCTTCCTTGAGATCGGTGATTTCCACTTTGACAAGCCCGGCCTTAAGCGCCTTCAGTGTCATGAGCAAAAGGTCGTGCGTAAGGGGCCGGGGCAGGCTTTCTTGATTGAGCACAAGCGAAACGGCCATGGCTTCCATAGCTCCCACCCATACGGGCAGTACTGTTTCTCCTTCCATTTCGCGCAGTATCACGATGGGGGTTTTGGTCTGCGGGTCAATGGTCAGGCCGAAAACGCGCATCTCTACCATGGCTCCCCCGTGCGCACGGCCAGCAGGCTGTGCTTCTTGGCCTCTGTAATGACTGCTTGCACCAGACGCCCTGTGTGATCAACCCCGGCGGGCAACGGTACATGCACCGGCACTCCGTACGGGTCACGTCCCTGCCAGCTCGGCTCGGTGCTTTCGCCCGGCTTGGGGCTTGGGCCTTCCATGAGCAGGGTTGTTTTGTCCCGGTTTTCAACCCGTGCCGCCAGCCAGCGTGCTCCCAGATCGTCCTGAAGGGCCTGAAGCCGCAACAGTCTGTCCTGGGCCACGTCCGGAGCGATTTTATCGGGAAAAAGAGCCGCTCTGGCTCCAGGCCTGTCGGAATATATGAAAGAAAAGCTGGACATGAAGTTGCATGCACGCATCATGGCAAGCGTAGCCTGAAAATCTTCTTCCGTTTCACCGGGAAAAGCCACAATCAGGTCAGTGGACAGGGCGAGGTCCGGTCTTGCGGCGCGCAGGTCGTCCACCAGGTGCATAAAGGCCGCACTGTCGTACCGGCGGCGCATGCTCTTGAGCACCGCATCTGACCCGGCCTGCAGGGGAAGGTGCAAACGGGGGCACAGCTGAGGCAGTTCCGTGAAAACGGCCACATCTTCCGGTCCCATATCCTTGGGGTGCGGTGTCACATAGCGCAGGCGTTCGAGCCCAGGCAGCCCGGCCACCTGGCGTAAAAGCTGCGCAAAGCTTGTGCCGTCGCCGCTTTTATCCTGGCCGAAAGCGTTGACGTTTTGGCCCAGAAGGGTGATGTCGCGCGCCCCCCGGTCAAGCACGGCGCGGCACTCATCAAGGATGGCGGCAGCAGAGCGCGATTTTTGACGCCCACGGGTAAAGGGAACAATACAATATGCGCAAAAATTGTCGCAGCCTTGCATGATGTTGACAAAGGCCACTGGGCCGGAAGCGGATTCGGATGTTTCCGGGCCAGCCTCGCGTTCAACATAGTGGCTGGTGAAATCCAGCAATGACAAATGCAGGCCCGGCTCTTCCAGCAGGCGCTCGATTGCCGCGGGTGCGCCGCTTATGCCGTCGCTGCCCGCCACCAGGCGCACCTGGCTTTCTTTGTTGAAAAACGCTTCACCCAACTGTTGCGCCACGCAGCCTGCCACCCCCACCAGCACATTGGGGTTGCCGCCGGTAACCTGGCGAATGCGGCCAAGGGCGCTCATAACCTTTTGCTCCGGTTTTTCACGCACTGAACAGGTATTGACCACCACCACCTGGGCATCTTCAAGTGAAGCTTCAACAAAACCGCGAGCTGCAAGGGCACGACCCAGCCACTGGGAGTCATGCACGTTCATCTGGCAGCCAAACGTAATGATATGGTAAGATTTTTCGATCATGGCTGCTATTGTTCAATGTCCAGGTCTGCCTCATACATGCCGGCGGCCTCTTCTTCTTCCAGGGCGGCCACGCGGTCTTCCAGCCAGTCCAGCACGGCGCGCGCGGTATGGTAATTGAGCAGGATGCGACTGTGGATGCAGCGGGTAACTTCACGCGCATCTTCCTCACCCGGGATCATCTCGTGTCCGATGGAGCCGTCAGCAGCTACAATCTGTTCGGAAAAAGCGGGCAGTGAATCGCTTTCATGATAAAAATTCATTTCTATTTCACCCTGGGGATTGATGCCCCCCCATACGCCGTGGGCCGTTTGCAGGCGGGCGTCTTCGTCCATTTTGTACCTGTAGCGGATTTTGGCGGGATGTGCGTTGGCTTTGTTCATACGGATTCCTTTTCTTCGTTTCATGACGTATGGGGCAAAGGCATATGATAAAAAAGCTGTCCTGCCAAGTAAAGCCGGGTATGGCGGTCAGGGGCGCGCAAAGCCGCGAAAAAGACAGACCCGCAGCAGCCTGCATATGGTGGGACGCTTATGTGAAGCCGGCGGTATTTGCGTGCAGGCCCTTGACGATGCCCGTCCCTTGGTTAAACTATCAGGCGGGGAGCGCGCACGTCTTGTTGACGGATGTGGGCGTATTGCTTTGGCGGCGTGTTGCCGCGTATTTTTCTTCCAAGGAGCGCATGTGAGCGAGGTTAACAGTGCGGGCGGCGAGGCCAGTGTAAAGACACACGACATCCAGCCCTATTTTGATATGGAAGGCTTCATGGTCATGAGCCAGGAGAAACGCCTCGGGGGAGCGGTGCTGGAGCGCCTGGTCGAGTTGTGGGGCCAGTGGCTGCCGCAACTGAAGGTGTGTGAAATTTCCACGGGCAAGATATCGTATCTTGCGGTCTGGCTGCCGGAAGCCATCGAGGTCGATGTGGACGAAGCTTGGGAAAAATCTGCATCTGACGGGTTTATGATCAACAATCTCGCCCAGTTTATGTGCATGAGTGCTGTGCAGGCCATGCTGCCTCAGGTAGAGGATGCCGGCTGTGCCCCATCGCCCCGGCCCACGGAAGCCCTGCGCGCGGCTCTGGAAAAAATGGGGCTTGAATACAGGCCTGGTTCGTCGGTGCTTACGCGCCGCTATGCTGTTGTTACGCACTTTCCTTTTCGCGGCGGCTGCGAAATCTGTCACCTTCAGTCCGAATGCCCCAAGGGGCAGGGACAGGCTGAAAGCGCCAGTATTCTGCTGCCCGGCTACGAACGCGGCGCGGACGGCGGAATCAGCCAGTAAGGTTCGGGGGGGGCGGCCTGAGCGGCCGCTTCCCGCATATTTTTTACCGTCCCTCCATCACAAGGGTGCGGGTTGCCCCCGCAGTGGTTCGTACTACCAGTTCCACCGTGCGTGCATTGCGAGAAACGCTTTCCACCAGGCAGGTTTCTGTGGTGTCAGTGTCATAGTTGCGCACATCCACTGTTTCGCCCGGCGAAGGTACACGGTCGGGGTTTACTTCTACAAGGTCGGTGGAGGCAGCGTCAAAACCATCCCAAGCCCGGATTTCCGGGGGGACACACAGGGAAAAACTCAGGCTGCCCGCAAGGGCCGCTCCCATAAGCAGGTATTTCATGCAGGCAGATGTAAATCCATTTCCGCTTCTTGGCAACAGGCATGATGTTGAAGAAGGCGTGGGGGCAGCTTGCGAGCGGGCAGGTTTTTCTGCTCCTGAGCCTCTGGTGGACGGGCATGGCCGTGTTGTGCGCTATTTACGTCTTTCCGTTACGGACCGCTGTAATTTGCGCTGCATGTACTGCTGCAGCAATGCCAGGCAGACCTGTATTCCGCATCCGCAGGTGCTGCGGTATGAGGAAATGGCGCGTATGGTCGGCATTATGGCCCGCCTGGGCGTGACCAAGGTGCGTCTGACCGGGGGGGAGCCGTTCGCGCGAAAAGGCTGCGATGGCTTTTTGCATATGCTGCATTCGCGTTTTCCGGATATGGACCTGCGCCTTACTACAAACGGAACCTTGCTTGAACCACATATTCCCCTGTTGCGCCAGGTAGGAGTCAAAGTCGTCAATTTGTCTCTGGACAGCTTTGACCGGGAAACCTTCGCCAAGGTTACGGGGCGTGACATGCAGCCTGCGGTGCTGTCGGCACTGGACAGGCTGCTCTCTGCGGGCATCAGGGTAAAGGTGAACGCCGTGGCCATGCGGGGCGTTAATGACGGGCAGATGGATGACTTTGTCCACGCGGTACAAACCATGCCCATTGACCTGCGTTTTATTGAATTTATGCCTATGGGCAGCGGAACACTTTGGAATGCCGGCACGTTCTGGTCGGCTGCGGATATCCGCACTGAAGCGGAGCGCCGGGTACGCCTTGTCCCCGAAAAAGAAGACAAGGCTGAGGCTGGCCCCGCCCGGATGTTCCGGGTGGAGGGAGGCAAGGGGCGCCTTGGGTTTATCACGGCTGTCAGTTGCCATTTTTGCGGTTCATGCAATCGGCTGCGCCTCACCAGCGACGGCCATTTGCGCACCTGTCTTTTTGATGACAGGGAGTATGCCTTGCGCTCTCTTTTGCGGGACCCTGCCATGACAGATGCCGATATTGAGCAGGTCATACGTAAGGCCTGCACCGAAAAACCTGTGGGGGCGGAATTGCTGGCAAACCGCTCCGGAGACGAAGTGGCCGCCAGGCAAATGGTAGGCATCGGCGGTTGACGCCCGGTGGGGCCTATTTGAAAAAACGGGGCATTCGGTTATGCTGGCTGCGGCGTGCGCACCTGTGGGGCGCGCCGCCGGTATTATCCATCTGACCCGCAAGGAATCCATGATAGCCTATCTTGAAGGCCGCCTGGCCGAAACATGGGGCAACACCTGCCTGCTCATTACCGAAAGTGGCGTGGGCTATGCAGTGGCCTTGCCCGCGCACACCTTGTGCGGTCTGCCAGGCCGGGGAGAGCACCTCGCCCTGTATACCTGTCTCGCCGTACGTGAAGACGCGCTTGAGCTTTTCGGTTTTGCCACTTTTGAAGAGCGGCAGACCTTTGAGGTTCTTATATCCATATCCAAGGTGGGGGCGCGTACCGCGTTGTCCATTCTTTCCATTTACAGGCCCGAAGATCTGCGCCGCATCGTGTTTGAAGAAGATGTGATGGCCCTCACCCGTGTTTCAGGTATTGGCAAAAAAACCGCACAACATGTTTTTCTGGAGCTCAAATACAAACTCAAGGTAGACGATGTTCCGCAGGCTGCGGTGCTGGCTTCTGCGGGCGAAAGGCCCGGATCCGTCTTCAGGGATGTGCTCGATGGCCTTGCCAATCTGGGCTACGCTGAAGATGAGTGCGCCCCGATGGTCAAAAAACTGCTGCATGAAGAACCTGATCTGGATGTGACCGGTGCGCTCAGGGCGGCCTTGAAGGCCCTGGCCAGGGGGAGAGCCTGATGGCGGAATCTTGTCAGCCCCAGGGGGCCGTCAATATTGATGAAAGCGTGCGGCCGCGCAGTCTGGAAGATTTTATCGGTCAGGATGACCTGCGGGCCAATCTGCGCGTTTACCTCGACGCTGCCCGTGAGCGCGGCAAGGCGCTTGACCATACGCTTTTTTACGGCAACCCCGGTTTGGGTAAAACAACGCTTGCCCAGATCATGGCCACGGAGCTTGGCGTAAACCTTGTGTGCACTTCCGGCCCGGTGCTTGAGCGCAGTGGTGATTTGGCCGCCATTCTTACTAATCTTGGCTGCCACGATATTCTTTTTGTTGATGAAATCCATCGTATGCCCATCGCGGTTGAAGAAGTGCTGTATCCGGCCATGGAGGATTTCAAGCTTGATCTTGTTATCGGCCAGGGACCAGCAGCCCGCACCGTAAAGATTGATCTTGAACCCTTTACCCTGGTGGGAGCCACCACACGCATGGGACTTATTTCTTCCCCCCTGCGTGACCGTTTCGGCATTGTGGCACGGCTTGAGTATTACAGTTCTGCTGATCTGGCTCGCGTTGTGCAACGAACCGCCCGTATCCTCGGCGTGACCATCACGCCTGACGGCGCAGAGGAAATAGGGCGCCGTTCGCGCGGCACGCCACGTATTGCCAACCGGCTGCTGCGCCGTGTGCGAGATTTTGCGCTTGTGCACGGTGATGGGCAGGTGAACGGGCATGAGGCTTCCGCTGCGCTCAAGCGTATGGATGTGGATGAGCACGGCCTGGATCAGATGGACCGTAAATTGCTCGAAGTGCTTATTAAACACTATGACGGTGGCCCTGTGGGCATAAAAACGCTGGCGGTCGCCTGCTCTGAAGAAGTGCGTACAATTGAAGATATTTATGAGCCGTATCTTATCCAGTGCGGTTTTCTCAAGCGTACTCCGCGTGGCCGCATGGCTACCGCGCGGGCTTACACCCATATGAAACTGCTGCTTTCCTGATTCGCAGCCGGAAGCCTCTGCGGGCAGGTCGAATTGTGCGGTTTGCTTCGCGACCGTCAGGCCGTTTCATTGTGCTGCGCTCGTCTTTTTGGCAACCAGGCGAGCTGCGCCTCAGAAGCCTGCCCTCCGCGTCATATTCCGGAGAAGCCCCCCAAAAAAACGGGTCTACGCTGCCGAATATCCGAAGCAGGGAGAAACACGGCAGAGCTGGCTGAAAAAACGCCTGCCATACGCATCCGCCCAAAGTGGTTTTGCGATGTCCACCTTTACTACCGATTATGTGTTGGTAAAGCAGGGCAGGCTGGCCCAGGCCCTCGTGGTTCTCGAAGAGGCGGGGTATGGCGTTGAGAGGGTTTCAGGCTGAAACCGCTTTGAGCGCGACAGATATTATCAGATTATCATAGTGCAATGAAAGCCGGAGGGCAGGACATCTCAATATGTTTCCTGCCCTCCGGCTTCTTTATATTGTTCAATCTGTTACGATTCAATCTTTCCGGCGCGCGCTGCGTTGAGTACGGCCATAAGGGCTACGCCCACGTCTGCGAACACAGCTTCCCACAGGCCGGAAAGGCCCACGATGCCAAGTCCCATGAACAGGCTCTTGATGCCGAGAGCCATAATAATGTTTTGCCACACAATAGTGCGGGTGCGGCGGGCAATACGCAGCAGTTCGGGTAAACGCGCGGGGTTGTCATCAAGAATTACAACATCGGCAGTTTCAATGGCCGCTTCCGAGCCAAGTCCGCCCATGGCGACCCCCACCCCCGCCGTAGCCAGAACAGGAGCATCGTTGATGCCGTCTCCCACAAAAATGGTATTTTCTACCGGGCCAAGAGATTCAAGGGCCTCGGCTTTTCCTTCGGGCAGCAAGCCTGCTTTGAGAACATCCAGTCCGAGTCTCTGGGCGACAGGAAGGGCTTGCTCTTCACGGTCGCCAGTCAGCATTGCTATGGTATTCACTCCCAGATGACGCAGTTGTTCAATGGCTTCAGGCGATTGTGATTTGAGGCGGTCAGCAACCACGAGTGCGCCAAGCAGGCGGCCGTTGCGAGCCACCTGAACAATGCTGCCGGGCATGTCTACTGCTTGTGGTGTAATGCCGTAAGCTTCCATGAGGGCGGCATTTCCCGCCAGCAGGGTAGTGTCCCCTACGGTTGCCTCAACACCTTTACCAGGAATTTCATTCATCCCGGTGATGGCCGAATCATCGACGGCAATATTGGCATTTTCCGCAGCTCTGATTACAGAGCGGGCAATGGGATGGTTTGAACGGCTCTCGGCCAGGGCAGCAGCCTGCAACAGTTCATTGGAGTCTGTTCCGGATGCAGGCAGTACGGCGTTGACTTCAAATACTCCCTCGGTAAGGGTGCCGGTTTTATCCAGGGCTGCCACGCGAATGTCGCGCAGCTTGTCCAGCACAGCGCCGCCTTTGATAAGTATTCCTCGGCGGGAGGCTGCTCCTATGCCGCCAAAGTAGCCGAGCGGGATGGATATGAGCAGGGCGCAGGGGCAGGAAATCACCAGAAGTACCAGGGCGCGGTAAAGCCACTGCGAAAAATCACCCAGCCCTATAAGGGGCGGCACCACTGCCACAAGCAGAGCAAGGCCGGTTACGGCTGGGGTATACCAACGGGCCATGCGGGTGATGAAGCGCTCAGTGGGGGCTTTACGCGCAGCTGCGTTTTCCACCATTTCCAGAATCCGCGCGATGGATGACTCGGCAAAAGCCGCGGTTACCTCCATGCGGATCGCTCCATTAAGATTGATGGTGCCTGCAAGAGCGCGACTGCCGGGCTTCAGAAGTAGCGGCACGGATTCGCCCGTAAGAGGAGAGGTATCCACTTGCGAATTGCCTTCAAGCACTGTGCCGTCAAGCGGGATTTTTTCGCCGGGGCGCACAAGGATGTGGCTGCCGGGGCCAAGGTCTTCTGGCTGGACGTCCCGGGTAGTGCCGGTATGACGCAGTTCTTGGGTGGTGCTTGGGCGTGCCGCCAGAAGCGCTTTGACTGAACGGCGCGAATGCCCCGCCGCTCGTTCCTGCACAAATTCGCCGATGCGGTAGAAGAGCATTACCCCTACGGCTTCAGGCAGTTGCCCAAGCGCGATGGCCGCAATGGTTGCCCCACCCATCAGAGTGAATTCATTAAAAAAGTCCTTTTTTAAAATGCTGCGTAAGCCAAGGCGCAACACGTCA
The DNA here is from genome assembly GCF_019424165.1 of Desulfovibrio sp. GTDB lineage: Bacteria > Desulfobacterota > Desulfovibrionia > Desulfovibrionales > Desulfovibrionaceae > Desulfovibrio. Next base: position 22,843 of record NZ_JAHZAA010000039.1, read on the forward strand.
TAGCCGCAAAGGAAGTACGGCAGGGCATAAAATACAGCAATGACGAGCCAGTTGGGAATATGCCGCGCCATGGCCTCGTCAGCCACCATTCCAATGCCGAAAAGCATTGCTGATATACCCATGATGACAAGCTCGCGGCGCTCATCCCCAGAACCGTGCTCATGTGAATGATCATGGCAGCCGCACGAACTGCAACCGCAGCCGTGTTGTTCTTCCTCTTCTGTCGCCTCGCAAGGAGCGGCTGGCTCGGCGGATGAGCAGGCGCAGTTCTGGGTGTTCTGGGTGGGCATGGGAGCAAGTGTGCTGGTCGCCGAACTGCAGGCACAAGCGTGCCCATCGCTGTGGTTATGATCTTTTGCGGAGCAATGGCTCATGGATAACTCCTGTATGGGGCCATGGGGGGATTAGTTAATGACGCCATCTGTGTCGGCCTCGGGGGCAGTGTTGCTATCATCACTGCCGTCAACCTCATCTGCCGGAACGCGAATGTGCTTGCTTTTCAAAAAGTCATGGATACCGGCGTTATGTGTAATACCTCGCAACGCAGCTTCGTCCTGGGCGATTTGCGGGCTTTCTGCCAGTTCGTTCATGGTCCACGCAAGGGCCGCCCGGATACTTGGCAATGGATTTTGCGGCAGCCGGTAATAGACCCATCGTCCTTTTTTAATGCTCTCAATGAGCCGCGCCTGACGCAGCAGAAACAAGTGCTTGGAGGTAGTGGACGCCGCAAGGCCAAGAAGGGTGGTGATCTCGCACACGCACAAGGTGCGTAGGCGCAGCGCCATAAGGATGCGCGCACGGTTTTCATCGCCAAGAGCGCGTACTGTGGTTATGAAGTTGAACATGCTCTCTCCCCAGTCTGCACCAAGGCTTGTTTATGGTGCAGTTTCGTGTGGTTGCGGCGGGCGGCGTAATCGCCGACCTGTATCTCTACAGGCACTCAGCCTCTATCATTTCGTCTTCTGACGAAATATAGAAATGAGAAGGGAATTGTCAAGCACATTTCGCCATACGACGAAATATCAATGTAGGTCTCTTTTTTATGACGGCTTTGCGGCCTGCCATTCCCAACCTTGTTGTGCTAACACCAAATAATAAATAGGTTTATTGTTCTATTTTCGTAAAATCTTACGTTAGTTGAAAATGTGTGTTGACAAAAGGGGGACATCTGCCTATCTTGCATTTCTCGCGACACGGGAACGGATTGAGCCTGAGCGCGGCGAAGAAAATTCGCCGAACCG
>NZ_JAHZAA010000004.1:0-57656 GCF_019424165.1 Desulfovibrio sp.
CGGTGCGGCATGATGGTACCCTTGGACTATTGCCGCTGGAGTCCGGCACGGCCCAATCCAACATTTTTCACCCACAACCGGCGGCGCATCCCGCGTTGCTGACACTCAAGGAGGCTGTATGAATCCACTGGCATGGATACCTGTTGCTATTGCTGTGTTGCAGGTCATCAAGGAAAACTGGGACGATTAACCGGCAGAATAGTTGGTGCAGGAGGCGGGATAATTCCCGCCTCCTGCATTTACGCAACTGAAAAGGAGAATAACAATGAGCAATAAATGGGTATTTATAGGTGGCATACTCGCTGGTGTCGCAGGGGTATTCACTGCGGCGGCGATTTCTATGGAACTGGAGGGTCGGCAAAGCGGCACCCGTGACACAGTGGATGAACCTGAAACGCTGGCCTTGCCTGAAAGCGAAGGCATGTAGAGGGCTACAGTCTGATTGCAGGGCGGGAGTTTTTTATATCCCGCCCTGTTTGCATGGACAGAGATTAGCTGATGGGATGGCCTCGCCCGAACAAATCAGGCATGCATAGGTAAAGCAAACAACCCTGCAAAGGAGACCATCCCATGAGCGAGATTACTCTGATCGGCATCGACCTAGCAAAGAACATTTTTCGCATCAACTGCTTGGATGAAAACGGCAAGCGCGTCATGAACAAAAATCTGCACCGGGAAGGCGTTGTTCAATTTTTTGCGTCGCTATCCGAATGTACAGTGGCCATGGAAGCCTGCGCAAGTTCCCATTACTGGGGACGCACCATGAAATCTCTCGGGCATACGGTCAAGCTCATTCATCCGCGTTACGTTACGCCATACCGCCTCGGCGACAAGAATGATGCCAAGGATGCCGCGGCCATCTGTGCAGCCGCGCAACGTCCGGATATGCGTTTCGTCCGGTTGCGCTCGCAACGCCAGTCGGACATCCAGGGCTTGCACAGGGTCCGTGAAGGACTTGTCGCCGAAAGAACCGCGACAATAAACAGGGCTCGCGCTCTGCTTGCCGAAAACGGCATCGTCATAAAACAAGGATCGACAAATGTATTCTCCGCTTTGCCTGTCATCATCGACGATTATGAAAATAATCTGTCTGGCATGATGCGACAGCTTTTGCGGATGCAATATGCCCTTCTGCTTGCTCTGCGTGAACAGTTGTCCGAGTTAGGAAAAATGCTGCAAGCACTTGTAACCCAAGAAGAAGCGTATCATGCAGCTTCCAGGTCTTGGCGTGATAACGGCAACATTACTCGGCTCGGAACTGGGCAACGGTTCCGCCTTCCGTAACGGTCGCGCTTTTGCTGCTTACTTGGGATTGATTCCCAGACAACACTCAAGCGGCGGGAAAAATGTACTTTTGGGCATCAGCAAGCATGGGAACCGCTATTTGCGTACCTTGCTGGTCCACGGGGCCAGGACAACGCTACGCTCTATTCTCTTTGGCCGCTCCCCATTTGGTGGAGGCCCGATTGAGGCGTGGGCAACAGAGTTGCTGAACCGGCGAGGTAAAAACAAAACCATTGTGGCTCTGGCGGGAAAGCTGGCGCGAATGGCGTGGGCCATATTGGCGAAAGGCGTATCTTTCCAAAAAGCAGCGTGTGCCGCATAGCATTTTTCACGAGCCTTACAGCGTGACATTTTGATGGTGTCGCATGCAAATCTCTCGCCAAACCTAAACAAACACTGATGACGAAAACTATTTCCCTCCCGAGGATGTGAGAGTCAAGACGCATGGAATAAACGGTCGGACCTGCTTTCGGAAAACCTGGTGCAGTCCGTGGTCATGAAGACCGATTAGCCGATTAGGACCGAAAGCGCGGATTACCCATACTGGCGCGGCGATATCGCCTGATGCCGAATATACGTGTGCATCCGATTTGTTTTTACTTCATGAAGAAAGACCTTGACTCCTGGGCGAGGCCATATACGGACAGTAATGAACTTGAATATCAAGCCGACATTAGAAATTAGGCCCGGCTACCAATTCAATGTCATAGTCACTAAAGATATGGTGTTTGAACAGCCGTATAGAGCAGGGAGCTAGGAAATGCGATTATTACTTATCTCTGTCTCTACTATAAGAAGTAAGCAAGCGTTCTTTCAAAAGCGAAGAAAAATTGCGCCGCCCATCAGCGATAAGATGGATATGAACTTCATGACTCGCTTTGTGAATTTGATAAAAAATTCGATACGGCGGAACTTGAATCTCCCTGAAAGACAATATGTTTACTCGCCTCAATTCGGGTGGGATCCGCCCTCTATCGGGCAATTCGGACAAGCTGTCTCGCGCTTGAAGGAATTTGTTCAAAATCGTATCTGCCATGTCCGGGCCTTCTCTGTCAGCAATGAAAGAAACAATATCAGAAATGTCTCTTTTAGCACGGCTCGTAAAAGAGGAAATCCAAGTTTTCCTACCTATGCTCATTGCGTTTCTCCGCAATCATATTCCGTAGGTCGGCAAAAACTTCGTCAGAGTCATGCAAGTTGCCAGCCTCTACATCAGCGGAGCTTTCTGCCAGTAGGCGTAACAGGGCAAGGCTTTCCTGCATTTGGTCATATTCTCGTACATTCATTACTACCGCCTTGGCTTCACCATTTTGTGTAATGATCATAGGATTGCCAGATTCATCAACGGATTCAATAAGTTGCTTGGCGTTATTTTTAAGCCATGAAATAGGCTTTATGTCGGAATGAAATTGCATAGACCCTCCATATGGGAAAAATTATGTCTGAATTTAGACTAATCATTGTAGGAAAAGAAATCAAGGATTCTTTGTAAATTCTTTCTGCGGGACACGCTCCCCAATTTCGCGTCGCCAGACGGCCTCTTTACGAGACTGTCATGTGCGCGAAAAAAACAGAAGGGTCTTGCCTAGCTGAGCCATTCATGATTGGTTTCAAAGCTAGGGATACCAATGAAAAACAAGTATGCAATTCGTTCAAAAATTTCAGAGGCCAAAATCCGGCAAATAGTGAGGCTGTTTGCCGTTGACTTGGATGCCCTGCAGATTGCGCAAATCGCAGGTGTGAACCGAAATACTGTGAACAGGTATTTGGCTGCATTTCGCGAACGCATTGCCCATTTCTGCGAGGCAGAATCTCCAGTAAAGGGAGAAGTTGAGGTTGACGAAAGCTACTTCGGTGCTCGCCGAGTTAGAGGACTTCGAGGCCGTGGAGCAAGAGGAAAGACTATTGTTTTTGGCCTATTCAAACGAAATGGGCGAGTCTACACAGAGGTTGTCCCCGACTGCTCAAAGGCCACGCTCCAAGGTATAATTCGTGGTCGGGTAGAACTCGAAAGTATTATCCACTCAGACGGCTGGCGCGGCTACGATGGCCTGGTCGACTTGGGGTATCAGAAGCACTTCAGGGTGCAACATGGCAACAATGAATTTGCCACTAAACACTCACATATTAATGGCATTGAAAGCTTCTGGGCCTTCGCCAAGACGCGCCTTGTGCGTTTTAGAGGGCTGGCAAAACACACTTTTTACTTTCATTTGAAAGAATGCGAATTCCGGTTTAACCACAGAAACGAGGACCTTTCCAAACTCGTCCTCAAAATGCTCAGGGAAAAGCCTCTCAGCTAGGCATGACCCAAACAGAATATGGATTGGGGGAAGATACCCCCAAAACGCCGCTACGCTGGCTCTATTTGCCGTTCATGCTACTGCTTGGTGATAGGTCGTCAAATTCGGACGCCATGTTAAGCGGCAATCAGTAGCTTTGATTCCAGCCGGCCGCTTCTGACAAACGCCGCCGGAGAGAGATAGCCGAGTGCCGCCTGCCGCTTTTGCCGATTGTAAAAAATCTCAATATACTCTGTTATATCTGTAATGGCTTCAGCCTGTGAGCTGTAGCTTTTGCAATGCACCAACTCATTTTTCAACAAGCCCCAGAAGCTCTCCATGGGTGCGTTGTCGTAACAATCCCTTTTTTTGCTCATGGAGCAGACCAGACCGTATGAGCGGAGTCTTTTCTGGTAAGCTACGCTGCAATACTGGCTCCCGCGATCCGACACAGGCGGGCGATGCAGGCGCACCGCCTTCATCAATGCAGCCAAGACAAGTCCGGTGTCCATACGCTCGGCCAGGCTGAAGCCGACAATTTCCCGACTGTGTAAATCCTTGATTCCGGCAAGATATACCCAGCCCTGCCGTGTGGGAATGTAGGTTATGTCACTCACCCACGCGCGGTTGTGCTCGCCCGGCGCGAAGTCGCGGTTCAGAAGGTTGGGAGCGACCGGCAGTGCGTGATTTGACTCCGTGGTGCGGATAATCCGCCTCCTGCGCTTACAGACGAGGCCCAGTTCACGGCGTAGCCGTTTGACCTTCCAGAGGCTGATGGCGCAACCGCTTGCCACGAGTTCCTGGTGCAACCGCTCCGCGCCGTATGTGCCGCGTGTCTTCTGGTGGGCGGCCAGAACCTCAGCCTCCAGGCGAGCTGCCTTGCCTGATGGGACTGCGTCGCGTTTGAGCCAGGCGTAGTAGCCACTGACAGACGCTTGCAAAACCAAGCAAATAAGCCGGACAGGATATTGGTGTCACAACGTGTTGACTGCGGCGTACCTCACAGCGACTCCTTGGCAAAGTACGCCGCCGCTTTTTTTTAAAATGTCGCGTTCCATACGCAGTAAAGCGTTCTCTTTCTTCAATCGCGCCAATTCCGCGTCCTGCTCACTCACGCCCGGCTTCAACGCGAACCCTTGCTTATCCTGTCGATACTGCGCAACCCAATTCGCCAGAGTTTTCATAGGAATAGACAATCTTCGCGCTGTTTCCGTTACGCCGAAACCATCCTCAACCGCCATGGTGACGGTTTGCTGCCGTAATTCCTGGGAATAACGTCCCCGTGGTGCTTTCGTCATAGAACCTCCTCAATGGATATGAACTATGGCGTCCGTTTTTTCCAGCCTACCTCATTTATATCCCGCCCTGTTTGCATGGACAGAAATTAGCCGGTAAAAAAGAGTTTCGTTTTTTCATACGCTCTGGCTGAACAGTTACGCAAATATGCTTTCGAATACCGGATGAAAGAAGTGGACATAGTAAGGGATGCGTTGGATAATTTTTTCAAGAATGAAAATCGGTAAAGGCAAGATTAAGGATGGAGATAAAAAAACACAGGAAGTAGAATGAAAATTGAAGCTCTGCGCCATATAATTCGGGCTTCAGCAGGGGTAACCGGATATAAAAAATTTCTCATTCTTGAATCGCAAGCCATTTTGGGGCACTGCTTAGACAAGGACTATGATTTTTCTTTTCACGAATCAATGGAGCTAGATATAGCTCCAATTCCAGAAAATGAAATCATTTCCGATTTAATTTCAGGAACAATTGGGGAGCTATCACCTTTTCATCAAACCTTTGGTTACTATGCAGATGGATGCGATATGGGGACAGCTATCTTTCCATTGGGTTGGGATCAAAGGGTCTCACACTACATTTTTGAAGAAGACATCAATGTCTATTTTCCTTCTGCGGAAGACTTAGCACTTTCAAAATACTGCGCTGGACGAGGGAAGGACACTGAATTCATAAAAAAACTTTGGGATGAAGATTTGCTTGACGTGAACACCATGCAAAAACTTTTGTCCCAACTACCAGCAGAAAAGCTTGGGGCCAAGCTAGGATATGTGAAAAACCGTGTTACGTGTGACATTGAAGCCTACATGAAACGAGGGAAAAACTTAGGGCAAGAGCGATGAATCACTCAAAAATAGACTCCCTTTCATTTGCCATGCATCTGCACTTGGCGACACGATTAAGCAAAAATCCGTTGCTGTTGGCAGACATGAAAAAATGCGTGGATACTTGGCTGAAATCTGAAAAATGTCCAGGTTCAACAGGATACTTGCAGCAATGGCTTGATGCGATTGAAAAAGGACCGGAAGCCGTCATTTCTCTGGCCACAGAGACATCGGAACAGGGACAGGTGTTGCGCTCATGCTCACCTTTCGGAGTAATATGGACTCCCAAAGAGCGATGGGAATTCATTCGTCAGTGGCGAGAAGATCGAGGATGTAAGAAAATTTAGGGGGTGTCCCCAAAAAGAGCAAAGCAAAAAGGTGAAAGGTTTTGCTTGACTCGTGCCCTCATGAGAAAATTCTGGACATCCCCCTTGACTCGTGGCCTCATGAGAAAAAAGCGAGGCCTGGTTAACCTCGCTTCTGCCCGCATCGTCTGGTGAGCCTTTCCTTTTACAGGTAATCAATACCTACTTCCTTCTGGTGTCTGATTGCCAGAACAGTAATGGCTTCCCCGTTTTCGGCGTAGTGGTACAAAAGGACATATCCAGCCCCGCCAAACGGGATGAGCAATTCCCGGTGTTCAGGCTCCAAATCCTCAGCCGGACGTCCGGCTTGTGGGAACTGCTCCAAAAGTCCAGCCTGTTTCAAAATAAGCGCTGCCGCCGTTTTCGCTGCCTCAATGTCTTTTTCAGCAAGAAAATTATAGAGGCGCTGAACACATTCAAGAGACCTCGGCGACCAGACGACTATATGTGACATTTGGGCGGCTCCACGTTGTTACCCGCTGCAAGTTGCGAGAGCCATTCCTTAGCCTCGGCATTCGTCAGATGTAGGCCTGTCCGTTGATATTCTTCCCAAGCGGCGATGCCTTCTTGCCGCCATGCTTCCCGTTTTTCTTCACGGCTCACAAAATTTTCTATTGCCTGAATCATGAGCGCGTGGGGCGTGCGTTGGCGGGATTCCGCAAGGCTCTGCAAGCGTTTACGCAGTTCGCCGGGTATTTTTATGCTGGTTGATAATGCCTGTAATGGGGTTTGTGTCTGCATAGCTCCACCTCCTGAAAGTAACAGTAGCTACCTTTTGGTTTTTAGTCAATCTGGGCTCCAAGGGCTATGCCCTGGCCAGCGCCCGGCATGGTTGTGGCCGAGTTGGGTAGACTGGCTGCCGGGTTAAACGCGGGCCTTCGTTACTTTCTTCCTTACAGGTCTGGTCTTTTTGGCTTCAAGCCGTGGTGTCTGGTCTGGCGGCGTGTGTGCAAACTCAAAGTGAACATAGAGCTTGATGAAGGCATGATGGTCCAGGGCCGCTAGTTGCTCGTCCGTGAGCGGCGCGTTTCAGGCGTTCCAGTATGTCCATTCGCTTAAAAAGCCAGCGGCAACAAGTTGGAGGGTGTAAGAAATTTTGTGTAATCGGCTAATCATGTTACCCCGGTAATCTCCCCATATAACAGCAATGCCCGAAGGCCGCTTTTAAGCCGTCACCCAATCCGATACCACACCCCTCTGCCCTTGCCCTGCATGGTCAACTGCTTGTTTTCCACCAACTTGCGGAAGTGATCTTTCAAGGTGTTGCGACTGGCTCCGGTCAGAATGAGCATATCTTTGATTGTCACCCTGCCGTGTGCGCGGGCGTATTCCAAAATCTGTAAAGAGAGTTTCGGCAGCGCGGCCAGTACGATATGTTCTTGCTTCACCTTCTTTTCCAGACGTTTCATTTGTTGGTGAAGGGCGCGGAGGAAAAACAATAGCCAAGGCTGCCAGTTGGGGGTATCGGTGCGGATCGTTGTTTGCGTTTGGCGCAGGGCCAGATAATAGCTCTCTTTGCTGTTCTCGATAATGCTTTCCAGCGAGCTATATGGCGTGTAAGCATAGCCGCAACGCAGCAGCAGAAGGGTCGTCAGGATGCGGGATAAGCGCCCGTTACCGTCCTGGAATGGATGGATGGCAAGAAAAGTCACGGTAAAGATGCCGATAACCAGTAGGGGGTGCAGGCTTTTGGTTTCCAGCGCGGCATTTGTCCATTCAATCAGCTTGCGCATGAGCCGGGGGGTATCAAGAGGCGTGGCGGTTTCAAAGACGATGCCGATTTGCTGGCCCTGGCCGTCAAAGGCCGCCACATTGTTTGAGGAAGTCTTGTAATTGCCGCGATGGCGCTCGTCTTTGTCGCTGTGGCAAAGTAGATCCCGGTGGAGTTGGCGGACATGGTTTTCCGTCAGCGGAATGAATTCCCAAGACTGAAATATTTGCTCCATGGTTTCCGCGTATCCGGCAATCTCCTGCTCGTCACGCGAAGAGAAAGACTGAATGGCAAGATTGGACAGCAGCCTTTCCACTTCGCTGTCCGAAAGCTTGCTGCCCTCAATGCGGGTGGAGGAACCTATGCTCTCAATTGTGGCGACCCGGCGCAGAGCCAAAAGCCGCTCTGGGGCGAGAGTCCCCAAGGCTTTCCATGCGCCTTTGAATTCGTCAATTTCGGCAATCAGGCCAAGGAAGTCGGACGTGATGCACAGCGAGTCGATACTTATCATACCCATTAATACACCCACAAACACCCAATTAGTCAAGCCGCAAATACACCCATTTCCATCTATTTCTATGTTTTTGTACTGATTTGCATGGCCAAAGGTGCATAAAAGGTTTGGTTCTTCGACGCGGCGTGTGGAATTCGACTTCATTAACTACAACTAAAATCCTGCATGCTCATCCTCCAATCAGGGAGGTGCAGGTATGCTTGCATTGTCACCTGCGGGGGAAACAAACAGGAATAGACCGCTCCTATCAAAAATCTTGATACAAAGTCACCTAAGTGGGGTCAAACTAGGGGGTCAAAGTGCGGGGTCATAGACAAATTTTCTAAAAAATATTATCAATAATTACAGGCTGTTTTTAACGCGATGGTGTCGCGGTGCCTATTCTCCCCTTCGCCACCATAAAGGAATCAACATAAATCCCGTGAGGTCTTTAAGCCTTGCGGGATTTATGTTTTTTGGCGTATGGCAAGTTTTATGTGCTGATCTAACGCCCACGAACAGCACGTAAAGGGCGATTTTTAAAAGGTATTTTTGACCAGGGTCTATAGAGTTTAAAAATACCGTTATCCGCAAATTCTCGCGCAAAGGATTGCGCCACTCCGCTGGCTGGTGGCCGGTGCCATGTTACGCAAACTGAAATCCGACGGTACACCAACCAAACTTACCGATTTGAATTTGTATTTCTATGTTGCGCCTCCAACTGGGTGCTCCTCAGGTCGACGGTTTACCGCTTCGCCGGGACGTGGTGGCTTTGAATTTCAACGTATAAGTTTGTGGGGCCCCAGAAAGACGCTCGCAGCAAGCGGGATGATGGTAAAAGCATCTGACCAGGGATGTTGACCCCGCCGCACATAAAAAGTGGCTAGGGCTGAGGCAAGGCCGTGACCAGGGCGCAGGCATTAACCTTTTTGGTGGCCGCGTAGGAATGCTTTACGATCAGGCCAGCTATGCTTTAGTGGGCAAAGTGTGGTCTACCCATGCCGCGCAGCCGCAAAAGCAGGCAAAGGCTGCCCTCACAGTGTCCTGGTCTCATACCATGATCAGGCCGAGAAGGCTGCCGTCATGCGGATGCGTTTTAGAAGATTGATCAAGCAACTACGGCCGGATAATTTCGGGCTGCCGTATAAACGATATAGCTGTACACACCGGGCCATAATGTTGCGGCATTTTGAAGTGGGTGCTACGAGATGATGCATGGGATCTTTGAAAAATAGCCTTATAATCCATATGGATCGAATCGCGTGATGACTGAAAAAGGTACTTTGCAGATGTTTAAAGAATACGGAAAATTAAGCACAAGGCTGTATGAACACACAAAGCCAGTTGGCTATTCTATTAATGGAGATATTGAGTACTATGCCAAGAAATTGAAGAATTTATCTGGGCGTGTTCTGGAGGCCGGCGTAGGAACAGGACGAATTTTGATACCTCTTGTTAAAAAATCGATCACGATCGATGGGGTGGACATTTCGGATGACATGCTTGGGCAATGCAAAGTTAATATGGAAAAACATGATATTGCCGCAAATATTTATAAACAGGATTTAACGAAACTATCTCTGCCGCACAAATACGGTGCCATTATAATGCCGACAGGCAGTTTTTGCCTTTTGCCTAAAGTACAGGTGCAAGAAATCTTGATTGGATTCTATAATCAGCTAGATGACGGCGGAAAACTGATTGTTGATCTGGAAATGCCTACAGATTTTCGGGAAGGGGAGAGCACTACATCCCATTTTCCCCTCTCTGCGGATACCGGAATCCTCCTTACAGTTTTCAATGAAACAATCGATTGGTTTGCGCAAAAAGTGTCGTCTGTATATCGATACGAGTTAATAGAGCGCGGTGCAGTGACACAAACAGAGATTTCGCATTTTGTGCTGTATTGGTATGGGATTACAGAATTTGAAATGCTGCTGGCGCGTTCCGGATTTAAACGCTTTGAGCACGAAATAGGGTACGGAAACAGTCAATCCCAGATTGTCACCTTTACCGCCTTTAAGAATAAGTAAATGCTTACGCCGGTACAGCCCCGCCCCGTGCCTCCAGCAGGCGCAGGAGTTCGGCGGTCTTGTCTTCCAGCAGGGCGCGGTTGCCTCGGCTTTCCACGTTGAGGCGCAGCAGCGGCTCGGTATTGGACATGCGCAGGTTGAAGCGCCAGTCCGCAAATTCCAGATTCACGCCATCCATGCTGTCTTCGTAAAGGGCATGGGGGGCGTACTGCTTCCGCACAAGCTGCATAAGGGCGGGGGCATCCTGCACGCGGCGGTTGATCTCGCCGCTGCACGGGTAGGCGGCCATGCGCTCGGCCACAAGCTCGGCCAGGGAACGGCCCGTGCGGTGCAGCAGCGTTGCCACCAGCAACCAGGGCAGCATGCCCGAATCACAGTAGGCAAAGTCCCTAAAATAGTGGTGGGCGCTCATTTCGCCGCCGTATACGGCGTCTTCGGCCCGCATGCGTTCTTTCATGAAGGCATGGCCTGTTTTGCCCATGACAGGCTGGCCGCCTGCGGCCAGCACAACTTCGCGAGTGTTCCAGTAAACCCGCGTGTCGTGCACGATCTTGCCGCCGGGAGCGCGGCGCAGCAGTTCCTGAGCCAGCAGGCCGATGCAGTAGTAGCCCTCAATGAAATTGCCGTCGCTGTCGTAAAAAAAGCAGCGGTCAAAGTCTCCGTCCCAGGCAATGCCCATATCCGCCCCGGCTTCGCGCACGGCTGCGGCAGTGGCGGCGCGGCGCTCCGGCAAAAGCGGATTGGGTACGCCGTTGGGAAACGAGCCGTCAGGCTCCATATGCAGACAGGTGAAATCAAAGGGCAGGCTTTTCACCAGGTCGCGCAGCACAAGGCCCGCACAGCCGTTGCCCGCATCGGCTACAATCTTGAGCGGCTTGCGCCCCGGAGCCGCACCAAGCTGCCCCGCGCCGCTGTAGGCGAGAAGCCAGCGTACATACTCAGCCCGGAAAGAAGCCACATGCAGCGCAGGAGATGCTGTATCCGCAGCGTGGGGATGGCCGCCGCCCGCCAGCAGTTCCGCCACCCGGTCACGCAGGGCAAACAGGCCGGAATCGCCGCTCACGGGGATGGCCCCACCGCGCACGAGCTTGAAGCCGTTTTCATCAGCCGGGTTATGGCTGCCAGTGATCATGATGCCTGCGTCAAAAGGGCCGTCAGCAGGCGGAGTAGCCGCCTGGCTTGCGGCCGGATTGGCGTCATGGTTGGCGGCGGCATAATACATTTCTTCTGTGCCGCAGAGGCCGATATCCGTAACACTGGCCCCGGCCTCGCGCAGGCCGTTTGCCAGGGCGTCACGCAGGAGCGGCCCGGAAAGGCGGGCATCGCGCCCCAGCACAACACGGTTTGCGCCCAGCACTTCCGCCACAGCCCGTCCAAGGGCATGCGCCAGAGGGGCATTCAGGACATCAGGCACGCGACCACGGATATCATAGGCTTTGAAACAGGGGAGGAGAGTGCTCATGCGGTTCCTTGGCTTTGGCGCGCTTGGCGCGCGACTGTCGTAAAACAGGTATGGTGGGCATTGTTGTAGCCAACTTGAGCGGCTTTTGCCAAGCCTGTTTTATGCTGCAATGCGTAGGAACAGGGCAGGCCGCAATGCCGGAAAAGTGTTCTGCCAGACAGCCTGACAACAGCGCTCAAGTTTACCGTGTGCGTATGTGGCGACAGGTCTGGCTGATGGCGCATGCGGGTGAGAGGTAAGGAGCAAAAGCTGCCGGTCCGCTCTGTTGCCATCGGCCCTTTGTGCCGGAGGCCTCGGCTCCCGGGGGGGGGGGCGGACGGGCGTCAGAATGTTTTCAGCTCTCGGGCTCCGTTCCGGGCGATGTGAAATATTTTTGAACATACCTCGCCGGTGAAACGCCCAGAGCTTTTTTGAACATGGTGATAAAGGCCGTGACGGATTCGTAGCCCAGGTTCCAGGCGGCCTGTTGCACGCTGATGCCGTCCGACAGCATCTGAATGGCCATAACCAGAAGAAGCTGTTGCCGCCAGCGCCCGAAAGACAGGCCCGTTTCCCTGACCACCAGCCGCGCCAGAGAGCGGCGGCTCATGCCGATGTATCTGGCCCAGTCAGAAAGGTTTTTCCGTTCCGCCGGGGCCTCGGTGATGCTTTCCGCAATGGACTGCAAACGGCTGTCTGACGACACCGGCAGGCGCAGTCCGGTTGCGGGCATACGTGCCAGCTCGTCAAGAAGCACCTGAATAAGGCGTTCGCTGCGCTCTGTGTATATGCCTTCGGGCGGCAGCGCGGCGACATGTTTGATCAGTTCACGCACCAACGGTGATATGGACAGGGTGCAGCATGTGGCAGGAAGCAGCCGGATGTGTTCCTGGCGAATAAAGAGCAGGCACACGCTGGATCGTGCTGTTATCCGGTTGCAGTGGGGAGTGTTGGGCGGAACCCATACCGCGCACTGCGGCGGAACCAGCCAGAGGTCCTCAAAAACCCTGCATGCCGTGCTGCCGCGCAGTGTAAGCAGCAGTTGCCCGGCGGTGTGCTGGTGCGTTGGCATTTCGTATTCATTGCGGACGACATCCACTTTTCTGGCCGTAACCGGAATATCCCACTGGTCGGGTGAAAAAACTGCCAGTAATTCTTTTAGTGACACTTATGGCCTCTTTTAGATATTCATTGGCATAATCGCTAAATTAAATCAAAAAGAAAAATGGCATAGTGGCCCTCTGATCCTGAGTATCCAGATCAGTAATTCACACGCAGTATTGAGGGTTTCATGAGTGTTAAAAAAACGCCCGAAGCAAGACGGCAGGTCATGCTTGCTGTGGGTATTTTATGTATTGCCACGTGTTTGCGGGCTCCTTTTACGAGCATGGGGCCGTTGCTGGAAATTGTGCAGAAAGCGCTTCATCTCAGCACCGCGGCAACGGGCCTTGTCAATGCGCTGCCGCTGCTGGCATTCGCAACAGTATCTCCACTGGCTCCGGCCATAAGCAGAAAGATCGGGCTTGAGCGGGCGCTGGGCCTGGCTCTTTTTTTGATAGGCGGCGGAACTGTCCTGCGCTCTCTGGGGCATGGCTGGAGCCTGTACGCGGGAACGATCTTGATCGGCTGCGGCATAGCCGTAGGCAACGTTCTGCTGCCAAGCCTTGTGAAGCGGGATTTCCCCGGCTCCATTGCCAGGCTTACGGCACTATACGCATTAACTATGGGTATAAGCGCGGCATTGGGGTCCGCTCTGGTGGTTCCGCTGGCGCAGTCTTTCGGTTGGGGGTGGGAGTTCGCCGCCGGCTCCCTGCTTTTGCTGCCTCTGGGGGCCGGGGTGGTGTGGTTGCCGCAACTGGCTGCGCGCAACTGCGGCGCGGGCAAAATCCAGGAAGAGCCGCGCGGCGCCCCCTTGTGGAAATCCGCCCTGGCGTGGCAGGTGACGCTGTTTTTCGGTCTGACTTCATTGACGTACTATATCTGCGTAAGCTGGTTGCCTGCCTTGCTCATCAGCGCCGGATTCACAGACGCCGAGGCCGGAAACATTCATGGCGTGATGCAACTGGCCTCAGCGGCTCCGGGGCTGTTGCTTATTCCGGTTGTCGGCCGGATGAAAGACCAGCGGCTCATCGCGGCGGCCGTTGCGGGCGTCGCCGCTTTGGGCGCAGCCGGGCTGGCGGCGTTGCCGGGCCTGGCGCTCATATGGGGAAGCTGCATAGGCTTTGGCGCAGGGGCGGCGATTATTCTCGGGCTCATGTTTATCGGCTTGCGGACCAATAATACCTTTCAGGCGGCAGCCTTGTCGGGCATGTCCCAAAGTATGGGCTATCTGCTTGCGTCTTGCGGCCCCATAGGTGCCGGGGCGGTGTATGACATGACGCAAAGCTGGGCGGCGGTGTTTTATGGCTGCGCCGTTCTCTGCATCCTTTTGGGGCTGATCGGGCTGGGCGCTGGACGCGATATGCGTATCGGCGAAAAAAAGCAGTAACGCCAGGCAGGAGCAGGGTTCTCTTCCGGGCGGCTTGTGGCCACCCGGAAGAGGACCGGTTTATGCGGCAAGGGCTGTATGCGGCAGCGGCTCAAACGCAGCGGCTCAGATGTCGAACCACTGTTCGCTTTCAGCGCTGTCCTGATAGTTGTCGAGGTGCTCGCGCAGGCGTGAGGAGCCGCAGGACGATATATCTCTCCATCTGAGCCGCTGCTCGGGGCTGCTCCAGTCAAGCTCATAGGCGAAGTGCATGCGCACCGCCAGGTGTTCTGTATGTGCTGCGGGCAGGAAACCCACTTTTTTGCTGAGAAAAATATAGGGAACATCGGTAGGTGGCGGGCTGTCGGGGATCATGTAAAGCAGCAGGTCAGGCTTGCCGGAAAAGTTTTTCAGCTCCGGCTCCAGCGGCATGAGGGCGCACGCGCCGCGTGCGGAGAGATTCAGTATCTGCGTGTCTGCGATGGGCATATGACTGTGCCGCTGCAGCAGGGCTTTAAGATCGCACACAAGCTGGGGCAGATGGACCATGCGCATCACGCCCGAAGCGCGGCAATACCGGCTGCGCCACATGATTCTTTTATCGCGCCGCATGCGGCGCACAAAGCACCTGTTGCACAGGCGCAGGTGTACCTGGCTGATTTCTTCTCTGGCGTTTTTTTTGACCCCCATTACCCGTCCTGCCCCCCTGTAGCCGAGGCGCTCCACAACCACGGCTCCGTTTCTGGTGTCCAGGCAGAAAAAGAATTCGCACGTATTTACCTGCATTCTGCACCGGCGGGGCAGCACCTCCCTGTCAAGGACCACAAAAACAGCTTCGCGCCCGGTAACGGAGCGCAGGCGACCGTACAGAATCATGTCTTTCGGGCGTCCCTTCCAGAAAAGGCAGCAGGCCACTTTCACGAGGGTTTTTTGACTTTGGGCCGCAGCAAAGGCTTTATGGTTGTGCGCATTCCAGATGCAGCTTGTATCACCAGAAAGTACGTTCATTGGGGGGCTGATGGTGGGGTTGCAGGGTCGGGCGCGCGTGCCGCGCTTCGGTGGGCGCCGTGGCTAACCATCCCGCAGGGGGGCTGCGTGCTCTTCAGTCAGTTGCACAACAAAGCGGCATGTCCTGTCGCCGGTACACCAGCAGTCCACCTCTTTTGCGGTAAATCGCCGTCCCGTGAAGGAGCTGAACAGGCCCGCCACAAAGCCTTCGTCGTAGGTGCAGATAACATGGTCGCACTCGGGCAGGCCGGAGCAGTCCACATCTTCTGAAACGGTGATGCAAAAGGTGTTTGTAGAGAGATCGCTTGATTCTATACGAAGTATGCCGATCTTTTTTTCAAGCAGAAGGTCATGCAGGGCCGCCACAAAATCATCAAACTGCGTGTATCCGCGCAGATAGTTCTCTACAACATTTTCACCGGCAAGAAATCCGGCCCGGTAGAGAATCTTTTCTGACTCTTCAGTGCCGTAGCTTTCTTCCAGCACGTCACGCATGGTATACAGAAAAAGCCTGTACGCTTCGATGCTGACGGAGTTGCCGAGGTTGGGCCGCCCTTGCTGGATATCGCCGATAAAGTCCCAACTGAAAACATAGCGACGTGATTTCATGCTGCTTCCAACTTTGTTCAGAGTTGTTGTATGAGCCTGGGGCGCCGGATTTCCGGCTCTGATAATATGTTTTCAATTTATTCAGGTATCGGTGCAAGTTGTCAATTTAATCATATATCAGAATATACGTGTTGCGCATGGTAGTTGCAGAGGGCTTAAATGTTGCTGATGCGTGGCAGTGTGGTAATGTTATGCTGGAGTTATTGTTTGCCGGTGCAGTGCATAGTAGAGTTTGCTGCCCGGGCGATATTGATATCATGATTTTATGGTAAATGGTGAACATGGCATGCACCCGGGGCATCGCCTGTGGAACTGCCTTGTTCGTGAACGCCCCGTATTTTTTTATCCAGCTTAACAGTAATAATTAAGGTCAATGGTATGACAGGTTCTGTTTCGGCACAGGGCAGTAGCGTTAATATGTGCTCTTGTATGTATGCATTGCTTTGTTATAGATATATTTATTTCAATATCGAATGACAAAACTTATTGACGCGCTCCAGTACGTGACAGTAGTGTGGCGCACAGAGGCACAGCAAGGCTTTTTGTTTTATATAGCATGGTCTATTTGATGTGCCTGATAACGGTTTTTATGCCGTTTTTGCGTTGATGATTAACGCAAATGTGAATATTTATAATGTTGTATATGTCTTTTTGTTTGTCGCAGTCAGCCAATGACATGCTGACATACGCTTTGCCGTAACCTCCTTCCTCTTGGAGATGTTCCACTTTTTTTAATGATGGTCCCTAGTGGGACTCCAGGCTTGTTGCGGTAGCAGGGCCGCTCCCTGGAGTATGACGCCCTGCTGACTTTCATTCTCTGAATGTAATCATACGACTACAAAAGGCCCCGCCTAATGGGGGAGGTGCTTATGCACGTCTGGCGGAAGCCTTGGAAGAAGCAATTATTCATGTTGTGCCGCAGGCATAAGATCAGGAGCAAGATGATGGATAATAATTTTTTTGACTACTCCCTCGCCATGGAACGAATAAAATCGGTTACCGGCTGCAAGACCCAGCAGGAACTGGCAAAATTTTTGGGTGTTTCACAATCCTGCATTTCAGACGCCAAAAAACGTATGGCTATCCCAGCGGAATGGCTGTTAAAACTGCTGAAAAAAGAAAACATCAATCCGGACTGGGTGCGCAGCGGCATGGGGTCGCAATATCTGTATCCCAGTGAGGCTGGTGGCGATATTTTGCAGGGCAGGGTTGAGGGGCTGTCTTCTGGCTGTCTTATGCAGGAGTTTTTTTACGCTCTTGTCAGAAGGGCCATAGACGGCAACAAGCTCACATAGCTGATGTTCTGAATTGATGAGGCTTGCCTGATCTGCGCGCCCGGGGCAACGGCGCACGATGGGGCTGCCAAGCGGTCCCCGGCCAGGATGTTCCTGGCCGGGGCGTTTTTGTCTGCGCGCGCAGGCATCAGAGCGGCGACACCCTGGTTGCACGGCGGTTTTTGGGCATGCCTGTGCTGTCGGTTTTTCCGGGCGAAACCCGTCCCACGCGCAGCAGGTTTTTAAACTGGTCTGCGGGCATGGGCCGCGCGTAGTAGAAGCCCTGGGCATTATAGCAGCCGTGCTGCATGAGGATATTGGCCTGCTCCCTTGTTTCGACACCTTCGCAGATGGCGCTCATACCAAGCTGCCGCGTCAGTTCTATCATGCTGCCAAGCACGATCTGCGCCCTTTTGCCAGCGAGGTTCCGCTTTACAAAGCTTCTGTCAAACTTGATGACGTCGGCAGTGAAAAGTTGCAGCAGGCCAAGCGATGAGTAGCCGGAACCAAAGTCGTCAATGCTCGTCCTGAAGCCCAGGTCGCGAAGGCGCTTTATCTGTATATTGGCCGCATCGGGATTTTGCAGCATGGTACTTTCCGTGATTTCCACTTCAAGCAGCTCGTGGGGTACGGAATGTCGCGAGGCGATTTCTACCAGACGGCGGCAGAATTCCGGGCGCTCAAAGTGCTGGCTTGAAAAATTGCACGATACGGTGCTTGTCATGATGCCGTCGCGTTCCCATTGATGTATGGTTTTGCAGACCTGTTCGAAGATGTAAAAATCCACACGCAGTACATCGCCGCTGTGCTCAAAAAGGGGCATGAATTTTCCCGGCAGCAGCAGACCGTGCGTCGGGTGATACCAGCGTGCGAGGGCTTCACTGCCGATGACGGAATTGGAGAGCATGTTCACCTTGGGCTGAAACCATACTTTCAGCTCTTCCCGCTCCAGAGCCGTAGTGATGCTGTCTTTGAGGTCCTGATGGAGCAGGGACGTCTTGCGCATGCTTTCATCATAGAGCACCATTTTGCTTTTTCCGCGTTTTTTCGACTCTTGCAACGCATAGCCCGCCAGATCCATAGCCTGCTGGATGTCATTGTGGGGGTGCGCATATCTGTCGATGATATATACCCCGCAGCGCAGCTCAATCCTGGTGGACATGCCGTTTCCGGCACGCCATTGCTCAATGGTATTGATAATGCTGTAAATGCGTTCTTTCAGAGAGTGCAGGTCGTCATAGCGAAGAAAGGCGGTAAACTGGTCTGCAAAGCTTCTGGCGCAGCACTCTGTGTCCGACAGGGCGGAGTGGAGCGCCTCGCCGCACAGGCACAACAGGCTGTCCCCTTCTGTAAAGCCGAATTTGTCATTGATGATTTTGAACTTGCTGATATCAAACTGCACAATCGCATGTGAATGGCCGTCTTTTTGTTTGAGGTGCGCGACGCATTCGTTTTTGAAGCTGTGCAGAGTATGCAGCCCGGTAAGGACGTCACAGTTCTGCAGGTTTGAGAGTTTCTTTTTTTTATGGGATGCGAGGCCCTGGTAGCCGAGGGCGGCAAGTAGCGTCACCGCCAGCAGGATAGCGGGTCTGTGCTGATGAAGTAGAGACGGCTCGTCCCGATTCGCTGTTTCGTCTGCCGGGTCGGAGCCAGGCCTTGCCGTGGCTTCTTCTGCTGTGCCTGAAGCCGTGGCGCTGTTGTCGCCAGCCATGCCCTGATGAAGGCCAACGGCGTCGGCATGTTGCGGGATGTGGGCGGTGTCGGCATGGGAAAACGGGGCAGTCTGCCGCCCCTGCGGGGGGGACAGTTCCACCTGGCGTGCAAAGGCGCTGTTGTCAAACGGCCGTGTTGACGGCAGCGTGAAGAGGATGCCCAAAAAGAAGATGGTTGATGCGATCCGGCTCATGAAGCGCCTCGTGCTGTCCTGGGGTCAATTACTGTGCGCCCGTCAATCGGGCCTGCGGCTTGGGCGGAGGGGATTTTCCATAAACTGGAAGCGTTCTTGCAAGGATGATTTGCGCCGGCACAGGACACAGTATGGCATTGAGTTTGCGGAGCATGTAATCAGGTTTTTGTTTTTCTTTTTGCAAAGAAAAGCCAAAATAATTTAAATGTAAATTGTTTTCATGGTTCGATAAAATCTTTCTGAAATATCGAATGTAATAAATTATTGTTTGGCGTGGGGAGAGTGTTTATATAATACACTTACCATTATTTCGCGCACACCGGCCTGCCGGGTGGCTCAAGCGCCCCGGCGCGCGTCCGGGCAGGCTGCTGCCGGATATTGCGGAAACGCCCTGTTGTACCCGGAGATTTTTGCAGGGCCGCTGCCGCATATGTCCAGAAACCAGGGGCATCCGGACTCTTCTGCAATGATCGGCGTGAAATACAGTATGGCAGATCCGCAAGGTGGTGTAGTATGGCCGAAAATGGAAAGAGCGCTTTTGTTGGCCGCGACGGAAAGTCGTCGATAGAGGATGTGATACAGTATGTGCATGCGGTTTTGAGCCGCAGAGCGATCGAGCGCGATGAAATTCCTGAAAACATCCGCCATGCGGGCGGTATGGAACAGCTTTGCGCGTTGCTTTGGGGCATACGCCACATGACGGATGCCCTGGGCAGGGGCGAATTGACCTACAACTGTAATGAAAGAGGGTATGTTATAGGTTCGCTCAAGGCATTGCAGGCCAATCTGCGTCATCTGACGTGGCAGGCCCGCTGTATCGCCAAAGGGGAGTACCAGCACCGCGCAAATTTTCTTGGCGATTTTTCCACCGCTTTCAACACAATGGTTGAAGAGCTGGATAAAAGCGTGTCCAAGCTCACCCGTCTTTCCACCAGATATAAAGAAATGTCCTGCCGTGACTCCCTGACAGGCCTGCTGAACCGCCGCGCTTTTATCAGCCGGGCCATGGATATGCTGAAAAACCCGCCGGACCAGGGGCAGGCCGCCATTATCATGGCCGATATCGACTACTTTAAAAAAATCAACGACACATGGGGGCATGCCTGTGGCGATGCAGTATTGCGCCACATGGCCCAGATATTTCTTTCGCAGTTGCGCGAGGATGACCTGTGCTGCCGATACGGTGGGGAGGAGTTCATCCTGCTTTTACCCGGCATGGGTTTGCAGCCGGGGTACAGCGTGGCGGAGCGGTTGCGGCGGCATATCTGTGCGGAGCCGCTGGCGTACGAGGGGCATGGCATTGTCATCACGGTCAGCCTGGGGGTGAGTTGCATCGACCTCAACGGGCCTCTGCCGGACAATGCTTCTGTTTTTGAGATGACGGTGAAAGAGGCGGACGCCTGCCTGTACCGGGCCAAAAAGACCGGCAGAAACCGTGTTGTTTGCAGTGAGATGCATCAGGCCTGATTTTCGGGCAACGCGTGCCTGAAGCGCCGATGATTGCGGCGGCTTGCCCGCTGACGTCTGAAGCGGGATTTTTACACGCCTGCCAGCGCCTTTCGCAGGCTGACCGCAGCATGATCCAGGTCGTCGCGGGTGTGGGAGGCCATGACAGTCAGGCGCAGCCGCGCCTGACCCCGCGGCACTGTGGGATAACGGATGCAGGGCGCAAAAACCCCCAGAGCCAGCAGGGCCTCCGCGGCACGCACGGCCTTTTCTTCTTCACCGGCCATGATGGGGATGATGGGGCTTTGGCCCGGCACGTTCATGCCCTGTTCTGCCAGGCTGCCGGTAAAATAGGCCACGTTGTCCTGAAGGCGGCGCACCAGTTCGGGGTGCGCGGCAATATGTTCAAGGCCCGCAGTGGCGGCGGCAACGGCGGCAGGCGAGGGGGCCGTAGTGAAAATAAAGGGCCGCGCCGTATTCCTGAGCAGTTCGCAAAGATGTTCACTGCCGCAGACAAAACCGCCTTCGCTGGGAATAGCCTTGCTGAGGGTACCCGTGATAACCGGCACGTCCTCATGGCTGAGGCCGAAGTGTTCCAGCGTGCCGCGTCCCGTAGCGCCCAGCACACCAGTGGCATGGGCGTCATCCACCATAAGCGTCAGGCCATAACTGCGGGCAATGTCGGCCAGTTCCGGCAGTCGCGCCAGATCGCCATCCATGCTGAATACGCCGTCGGTAATGATAAAGCCCTGCCTGGGGCGCAGTTGCCGGATTTTTTCCAGCAGGTCGTCCAGATCGTTGTGGGCGTAAACAGCGGTACACCCCCGCGCCAGACGGCAGCCGTCAATGATGCTGGCATGGTTGAGCGCATCGCTGAAGATGACCGTATCCTTGTGGCACAGGGCGCTGATAACACCCACATTGGCCGTATAGCCGCTGGTAAAGGCCAGGGCGGACTTGCTGCCCTTGAACGCCGAGAGGGCCGATTCAAGCTGCATGTGCGGCGTCATGTTGCCCGTAACCAGGCGTGACCCGCCGGATCCGGTGCCGAATTCTTCCAGTGCGCGCACAGCACTGCGGCGGATCTGCGCGTTAACGCCGAGGCCCAGGTAGCTGTTGGAAGAAAAGAGCAGCACACGCTGGCCGTCGATGACGACTTCCCTGTCCTGCGGTGTGGAAAGCGTGCGCAGGCGCCGGTACAGGTGCGCGGCCCTGATGGCTTCAAGCCGGGCGGAAAAATCGTTCACAGGTGCTCCATAAGAACCATGACGGGCTGGTTTTCAAGATAGTCCATACACTGCCCGACCTCGGCCTGTTGCCCCCTGAAAAGAAAAATGCGCCCGCCCATCTGCTGTCCGGCCTGCTTTATGTGATGGATGCGCACGTAGCCTCTGCGCTGTGAGGCAAAGTAACCCGTCGTATAGTCCGGATCGTCAGAAATGCACAGCTCGCCGATAATCTGGGAGCAGTGGGCGACCTTGCTGGCAAGGCAAAGGGCCTCCCTGAAATGATTTTTGCCTTCCCCGCGATTGCCCGTGTAATCCATGCACGTCGCCCGCACACCCCGTTGCGGATCAGGCTCCAGACGTTCCATGCTGGTCACGTCCAGAAGCACAGCTCCACGCATGGGCTGGCGCAAGCCATACAGCAGGTCGAGTACCGGGGTCGGGTTAAGAACCATGCCCCGCAGTTCTTCGGTCAGCACCCGTCGGGCCTCATGCTGGTCGCACACGCGCGGCTCATGCACGGGCAGGGCCGGAATGCGCACAAGGGGTCGTGTTATGGGGCGAACGGTAACGGTAACCGCCTCGGCCGGACCGTTGGGATGCTCCATGCCCCGGCGGGTCAGGGCATCCATGGCCTGGGCCATATCGTGGCGCTCCACGATGCGCTCCGCTCCTGAAATATGCCGCGAGCCGCTTTCAGCGCGCATTTTTATACTGTACAGCATGTTCCCTTTATCCTTTACGGCTGCCATTGCGCGGCACCCCGCCTGCCGCCGGTGCGGCAGCCCCGGAGTTTTTCGGCTGGTCCGCTTTGCGGCACAGTCTAGCAGGCCCCTTGCCGGACATCCAGCGGCCGGGTCAGGGCAGGTTGCGCTGCCCGGCGACCAGCGTGCCGTGTTCGAGGCGAAAATGTGCGTCGGCGTGGCGCAGGATGTCCTGTTCGTGGTGCGCCACCTGTACCACAGCCATAGCGGTCTGGGCATGACCGGCATGCATCAGGTCTTCAATGAGTTTTTTCATGTCGTCGCGCAGGGGGCCGTCCAGCCCTGTGAACGGCTCGTCCAGAACAAGCAGGTCAGGCCGTACCGCCAGCGCGCGCGCCAGGGAAACGCGCTGGCGCATGCCGCCGGACAGCTCCTGGGGGAGCAGGTCTGCGGCGGCGGACAGACCAACGGTTTCCAGCAGGTCAAGGGCGTTGCGGCGCGCTTGCGGGGACCGCGACTCGCAAGGCAGCAGGACGTTTTGCAGGGCCGTGCGCCAGGGCAGGAGACGCGGCTCCTGAAAAACAAAGCCCACCCGGTGGGCTGCAAGCGTTGCAATCCCTTCCTGCGGGCGCAGCAGCCCGGTCATGATGCGGATCAGGGTGGATTTGCCCGTTCCGCTGGGGCCGGTGAGCACAGCGCAACTGCCGGGCATAAGGGTAAAATCAACACCGCGCAGCACCGCGTGCGCGCCGAAACGGTGTCCCACGCCGCACAGCGTGACTACAGGATTCATGATCTTGCTCCGCAATGCAGTTTTTTACGCAGGCAGCGCAGAAATGTGGCTTCAATGACGCTGACCAGCAGCATGCTGACCAGGGCTACGGCGTACAGTTTGGGCGTATCCAGATCGGCCCTTGCCAGAGCCAGCATGTAACCCAGCCCCTGCGAAGCCCCGAGGGTTTCACCCAGAATGGCAACGCGCATGCCGCCGCCAAGGGCCACCACGCATGCCGAAAACAGCGGTGCGGCAACCGCGGGCAGATACAGTTCTGTAAGCCGTTTGCGCAGGCTGATCCTGTAGGCGCGGGCCATTTCGCACAGCGCCGGGTCAACCGCGCGCAGGCCTTCCTGAAGCGCCATGTAAATGGTCGGGATGCTGGTCAGGGCCACAATCAGGATGATCATGGCCGAACCGACGCCGCACCAGAGCATGGCCAGGATGACCAGAACCACGCCGGGTACACTGGACAGGACCCAGCGAAAGGGCAGGAGCATAAATCCGGCTGCGGGGCAGATGCCGGCGGCCCAGCCCAGTGCGCCTCCCACCACAAGCCCCAGGCCGAAGCCGGACAGCACTCGTCCCAGAGTGGGCAGCATGCCCTGTGTCCAGAAGGCCGGATGCGCGGCCATATCCATCAGCGCCCGCCATGTCTCCACAGGCGATGCCAGGGCCAGGCTTCCGGCATGGGCGGAGGCCCATTGCCACGCGCCCAGAAAGCACAGGCAGCCTGCCAGACGCCAGCGAAAGGCGGCAGAGTTTTTTGCCGTTCGGGTATTATTCATCGTGACCCATATCCCAGAAATCGTCCGCGGGCAGGACGCCGCCCACTGAAGACGGCGAAAGCTCATACACTTGCTGTAGTACGAACAACACGGCCTTTTTCCCTCTTTCGCCTGTGAGCAATGCTGCGGAGCGCAGCAGGGCAGCGCCTCCGTCCGGCACACGTTCACGGATTACGTTGAATTCCGTATGACGTTCGGCTGCTGCGGCAAGGACGCTTTCCGGCGCATCGGCCATCTGGCGCATCCCCTGCGCAAAGCTTTGGCGCAGCAGCGCGCGTAAAGCCGGATCGTGCGCAGCAGGCCCCACTGCCACAAGGCAGGCTGCGGCCATGTCCGGATGTTCGGGAAAGGCGGCGGCCCAGATGTCGCGCAGGTCAAGCAGCTGGACGAATTCTCCTCCGGCTGTGGCCAGGGAGGCAGAAGGCTCGGGCAGGAGCGCCACGCTGCCCTGCCCGAGACGCAGCAGGTTGAGGGCTTCCATGGCGCTGCCGCAGTGGCGGGGCGTGCAGCCAATGCCTGTTTGCGCGGCCAGCATGCGCAAGGCAAGCTCCGGCATGTTGCCGGGGCCGAATGGTAAAAGCACCGCGCTTTCAAGCAGCCGCCGAAAGGTATCCGCGGGCGGTTCGCCGTCACGCGCCAGATGGGCCGGGCCGACCAGCCACAGGGGGGCGGCGTAGGCCGCCAACACCGTGCACGGCACGCCGCGCCGGGCCAGCACGGCCGCTGTGGGCAGGGCGGTTACTGCCGCGTCTGTCTGCCCGTTCGCCACGAGGGCGCGCAATTGCTCCGGCGAACGCCAGAAGGTAAATTTCGCCGTTGCCCCGGCCTTGCGGAACGCTTCGCTCTCGCCGGCGTGCAGCAGAGGCAGGGCCTGCGGCACAAAGGGCGCTGCCAGCCGCAAGACCGGCAGACCGGCCGGAGCCGCCCCTTCCACTGAAGAGGCGGCATGGGTGGGGTATCCCAGTGCAAGGAGCAGCAGCGCGGGCAGCATCATCATGAGCTTCATGTGTTGTCTCCCGCGTCTTGTCCGCAAGACTTCTGAAATACTTCCATATGGGCTTCTCCAAAAAGCATGGGTATGGGCTGCGTACTGATGCGCTCCAGCCCGGCGGCGGTGGCGGCGGCAGCCATCTGCCCGTGCGCCAGGGAAACATCCTGACCTTCCATGGCCAGAGAAAGCCGCGAAAGCACAAGCTCCGCCGGGGCGATTCCTTCCTGCACCCCTTCATGAACGCTGACGAACATGCCGCCGGGGCGCAAGGCCCGGTGGACTTTTTTTATGAAGGCATGCAGGTCATTGGCGTAATAAAGGCTTTGGCAGGCCCATACGAGGTCGTACCCAAGGCCAAGATCGCACTCGTTGAAATCACCAGGCTTCAGACACACGCGCTCGCACAGGCCCAGGCTTTTCGCTTCGGCCCGGGCCATGTCCAGCACAGGGGCAAAATCACAAAGCGTCACATGCAGCCCCGGCAGCATGTCTGCCGCGTACAGGGCCGTGATTCCCGGCCCGCATCCCAGGTCCAGCATGGAGGTAAACCGCGCCGCGCCGGGAAGAGCCGCGATCAGCCGCGCCAGGCTGTTTGCCGCGCCGGCCTTCTGGTATGCGGCCAATCCCGCCATTGAACGCTTCCAGTGGGCCTCGCCGCGCAGGTCGATGCGGGGGCTTT
The DNA here is from genome assembly GCF_019424165.1 of Desulfovibrio sp. Taxonomy (GTDB): domain Bacteria; phylum Desulfobacterota; class Desulfovibrionia; order Desulfovibrionales; family Desulfovibrionaceae; genus Desulfovibrio. The sequence goes on from NZ_JAHZAA010000004.1 coordinate 25,603, forward strand.
GTCTGCTTTCCGCAGGTGCAGGAACCTCGTCAAAGAGACGCTGGCGCAGGCTGGAAAGGTTGCGGTGCTGCATTCCGGTCAGCGAGGCGATCAGGTCGCCAAGATATGCCGGAGATCCCTTGCGCAGATAGTCTCCCGCAAAAGGGCTGTTGGCGTACCTGCCGCCATTTTTGAGGGCAAGCCCGGCCGCAGCCATCGCATCCATAAGGCTTGTCAGCCGGGCGGTATCCGCCGTTTTGCCGCAATGCTCCTGTAACGAGGCGGCAATGTCGGGCAGGCTGTGCTTGCTGTCAAGAATGTCCGGCAGTTCCAGTTCCAGGGCCAGGCTGAGCAACGCCATGCGCACCGGAGCCACAAGCCAGTCCGACAGAGCCGCAAACGGCAGCACTGCCGTTGGAGTCACGCTGTGTGCTGTCATGGCTAGAACCTCCAGCCCACGCTGACGCCAAACGTCATGGGAGCGCCGTCTTCCACAATGGTCTGGCCTGCGGCAACCAGTTTTTTGGTGGCATAGCGGGCGTCCAGAACGTTTTTGCCCCATACCGAAACATCCCAGTTATCGCCGTGGTAGCCGATCTGGGCGTTTATGGTCTGATAGCCCGAATCGCTGAGTGTGTTTTCTGCATCAAAATACTGTTTTCCGGCTCCGAACAGGTCCACCTGGGCGAACAGCCCGGTTTCATGCGTATAGCCCACGCCCACATTATAGGTCAGCTCCGGCGCCCAGGGCAGGCGCTTGCCGCTGAAATCCTTTTTAACGCCGTTAACCGTGGTGGTCCAGTCGTCTACAATCGCGCGGGCGTAGCCCACGCCGCCCCGCAGTTCCAGGCCGGGCAGCGGGTAAGCCTTTATCTCCGCTTCCAGCCCTGACGAGTGCGCCTGGGCAGAGTTGGTGAACTTCCACGTGCCTACGCCGCCGGAGGGGTCTTCTTCCCGCACCTGTTTGTCGCGGATGGAGGAATAAAAAGCAGTGATATTGGCCATAAGCCTGTCATCCAGCCAGTGGGTTTTCAGCCCCAGCTCATAGTTGGTGCTGTACTCCGGATCATAATAGAAGTTGTTGCGGTTGTTGGCTGAAAAGACGTTGAACCCGCCGGGCAGATAGCCCTGTGACCAGGAAATGTACGGAGTGATATTGTCTGTGGCGTCCCACGAAAGCGAGGCCATGGGCAGCAGTTCAGTGTAGGAGACATCCTTGGTGTAGTGCCGCCGCGAGGCCATGGTGCGGTAGGTCTGCTCGCCGTTCAGCCGCGTATGTTCGGCGCGCAGGCCCAGGGTCAGTCGCAGTCCTTCAACGATGGACCATGTGCTCTGGCCGAAGAGAGCTCCCGTATCGCTGGTATAGTCCGTATGAAGGTAGGACCGGGCCACGGCGCGCTGCATGAGGCGATTCATGTCTGTTTCTGTTCTTGACGAGCCGAGGTATGTTCCGGTCACCCATGAGAGACGTGATTTGCCCACAGAGGCCAGCCGCAGTTCCTGCGTAAAGCCGCGCTGATTGATCTGCATGTCTGAAACCCCGGTAGGCAGTGGGGTTCTGTCTATGTCGCTCTTCATTTCATAGTTGTATGCCGTATAGCTGGAAATGGACGTGAGCTTGACAGCATCGCCCATATAGCTGGCGATCAGCGCGGGCAAGGTAAAGTTTGCGGAAGACGAATCCGCGGCGTCTGAACGTACTTCCCACCTGTTGGAGCGGTAGGGGCCGGTGTCGAGCCGCATGGTTCCCACGCCATCTTCCTGGCGCGAAGCGTCCAGCGAGAAGCGCAGGTCCAGTCTGTCTGTGGGGGTCAGGCGCAACATGCCTCTGCCGGAGGTGGATTCGTGCCGCGCGGCGCGGGTGCTGTCTTTATACAGATTGTCCACATATCCATCGCTTTGGTGGCGTAAAAAGCTGCCGGAAAAATAGGCCCTGTCTTCAAGAAGGGGCGCGGAGGCGGCAGCCCCCAGACGGTAGGTATTGTAGGTGCCGGCATCGGTAAAAATGTGCGCCCGAACCTGGTCGCCCGGCACGCGGCGCGTCAGGTTGACCACGCCGGATTCACTGTTCTGACCGAAAAGGGTTCCCTGCGGGCCGCGCAAGACCTCCACCTTGTCTATGTCCAGCAGGTAGAGGTTCTGCATGTAGGAAATGGGGTAGGGGATCTCGTCCACATACAGGCCGGCCGGTGATTGCAGGGCCGTATCCCAGGTGGAAAATCCACGGATGACAATTTCATTGCCCGAACTGGTGCTTTTCATGTGCACGTTGGGAAAAAGCCGGGTGGCATCCTTCAGGGTGTGGGCAGCGGCATTTTCCAGGTCAAGATCGGTGGCGGTGGATATGCTTGTGGCAATATCCTTGACTTTTTGCTCACGCTTGGTGGCGGTAACCGTTACGGCGTCCAGTGTGTAGTCCGGGGCCGCAGGGCCTGGTTTTGCCGTTGCCGCCGTGACGCTCAGGCACAGCCCGAGGGCTGCGAGGCTCAGGGAAAGGTAGCGCATGTTCGTCCTGCCTGTTGTTGAAATTGAATGTTCTTTTCAGTACACTCCATTGAACAGAAGGACTAACCCCGTAGGGGCCAAAAACTGCCCCCGGCGGGGATAGGCTTGTATTATCAGTGCGGCCCGTGAGCGTACGCCGGGGCCGGGAGGAAGCGTGAACAACAATCTCCAGCGCAACGCCCAAAGTGAGCGCCCTTTTTTCACCGCATGCCATGCACCGTAATCCAGATATGGCGGCCTTTGCCGCTTCCAATGTGTACAAGATGGCAGGAACCAGCCCCCTGATGCTCAAACCGGGGCTGGCGTTGCAGTTCGCCCGTGTGCCTGCGGCCGTTCGCTGCCGGACGGAATTTGTCATTGACTCTTCACCCGTGATCTTCGGCTTTATGCTTGCGGGGCTGAACTGCTGCCGTTACGCACAGGGGGCTCTCAGCCGTACCCAGTGCGTGCACACAAGTGGCAGCAACCGCATTACGTATCTGCCTGAAACAAGCGGCGTTCTGGACTGCAAGGGCGGTATGCAGCGTTTGAGCATTCTGGCCGCGCCGGAATTTCTGGAAGACTATATGGAGTTGGAACGGGCAAAGCTGCCGAGGGGATTGGCGGGCGCCATTGGAGGTAAAAATACGGCTTTTCAATGGGTCGGGCGGCAATGCCCCCTCAAAATGCGTCTTGTGGCGGATGTGCTGGGGGCCGCATATGCCGGGCCGTTGCGCAGGCTGCACCTGGAAGCCCGAGCGCTTGAACTGATCGGCCTGCAACTCGCGGAGTACCTGTCGCCTGAGTCTGCCCCCACGACGCCCAGGCTTGCAGCTTCGGACGTGAGCCGCATCAGGGATGCCAGAGAACTGCTGCTTCAGGATATGGAAAACCCACCATCCATAATGCAACTGGCAAAGCTGGCCGGGATAAATGAAAAAAAGCTGAAATTCGGCTTTAAGCAGATTTTCGGCATGCCGGTTTTTGAATATTTCAGAAATTACCGTCTTGAAATGGCCCGTGAGTTGCTGGCTTCAGGCACGATGAACGTCACAGAGGCAGGCATGCATATCGGGTATCAGAGTCTGAGCCATTTCAGCGCGGCGTTTCGCAAGAAGTTCGGCGTTACGCCCAGAGAATTTCAGGCTTCGGGCAGGCAGTAAGTCCGCATTGTGATCCAATCAGAGAATGCCTTGGGGCGCAACGCGATATGCGTGGGATTATTTTTAGAATACGGCAAGACACGCATAGATTTTCGGTCTCTTGTTGTATGCGGTGTTCATTTATGACCACGAATATGGCGATGGCTTTTTCTCGGCCTGATGGCAGGCCGAGAAGGTGATCAATAGCACCAACCATTGCTATGGTCGGATATTTTTGTGCCAGCGGCCCATAAATCGAACCACAAGCCGCAGGCCATAAAAAACAGGCTGTCATGCAAAAAGCATAACAGCCTGTTTTAACATCATATGGCGGAGAGGGTGGGAGACTAAGCCTCTCTCAACTATCCCTTAAAATACATGCTATTAGTTGATTTAATTTTTTAGAGGGATAAATTAGAGATAATAGTCCTAAGTTTTCCTTGTCTCTATGTACTCTTTCGCTTTTCTTTCAAAAACATCCAAGCATTTCAAACAAAATCTGTTCACAGTGAGCTTTCCAGTTCGAATCCCACTAGTATTACCATGTCACCAGTGGTAAAAATCTTGCTAAGACTTCCCGCGCAAAATCATGTCCGACAGTTCCTTTCAAAGCTGCTTGCCGCGCTTTCCAATCCAGACTTCTCATCTGGTCGCAAAGTGCAACGCCTGTAGTCTTACACCCGGCAGGAAGCGCCAGTTCAAAAGGGTAGCCCTTGCTTTGATTAGTGACAGGCACAACCAAGCATAGCCCTGTACGGCTGTTATATGCTTTTGGTGACAGAACGATAGCAGGTCGGTGTCCAGCTTGTTCATGACCCGCTTGAAGGTCAAAATTCAACCAGACAATATCCCCGGCATCAGGAATATATGCTGCTACCATGCTTCCTTGCCTTGCGCTTTACCCCAATCAAATTCGCCATGAAGATTGTCAGGCGTGACCCCAGCAAGGAGTTCATCAAGCGTGAATTTCTTAGGCATCGAGGGAATTTTCACCCTAAAGCCGTCATTTTCAATTTCCAACTCAACATCAACACCACGCTCGATAGCCAATTCATTGACCAGAGCTTGGGGGAGCCGAATCGCAAGGGAATTACCCCATTGTGATACTTTCGTTTGATTTTGCATGTTTCTATCCTCTGTATATCCAGAAGATATCCATAAAAGAGAAGGATGGCAAGAGGGACAAAAAATATGTTTAATTCTTTCAATTTATATCGAAAAAATGTTCCATTCATCAGTGATTGTATAGTTACGCCTAGCTTGCTATAATGATGCAAAATATTCTTTAATTTTTCCAGTCAGTTTCTTCTGAGGAGGAGCCTATGCAAGGTGGATTGCTTAGCCAAGATATCCCGCATTGTCCACATCCTGAAGGGTTTAAACTTATATATAAACAGGCTGGATATATAAAAAGTGGCGAAATTGATGCGGAATATTTTGCAATTTCACTTGCAGGATTTTGTAATTACCACAAACTCGTCGCAAAAGAGTTTTTAAAAACTGACTTGCGGATAAATGTCACAGGGTTTCGCCCTGGGTCATTTGAAGCATTAGTTGATTTCCTCTCTCAACGGGAGGTTGTTGCAACTGGCATTGCTGCTACACTTTTGCAATTTTTCGGGCTTGATGCTCGAACAATTCTCAAGTTGCCTGTTGTATTTCTAAAATGGATATCAGAAAAATTAATTAGCAAACGCGGAGACTATGACGCTGTAATAAAGGAAATTGAAGAAGCTAAGCTGGATGATGATACAAAGAAAGTAATAATAGACCTGATTGTTAATAAAAAATCGAAGATTCATCTTGATGATATGACTTCTGTTCTAGAAAAAGAAGAAATTAATGAATTTCAAATTCGTGATGAAGAAGTCGAGCAAGTGTCAATTAAAAAGGAAGATAGAAAATATTTTTCGTTTTTTGAAGATGAAAATGAAGAAATTCTATCTATAGATGAATACTATGCAAGTCTTCATGTTGTTTATAACTCCCCGTATAGAACGCGTTGGAGATTTTCTCACATTAATCGTAAGGGGGCACAAAAAGAATTTTGGGCTGAAATACTTGTTCCGGAATTTATAAATGGGATGAAGGACAAAACCATTGAAGAAATCGGAAGTATTGAATTCACTGCAAAAATTGTCGAAAGGAAAGTTAAGAAGATTGGTGGTATCCGTCCTCGTACCGATATATCAATAGTTGCAATTAGCCCTGCACACGCGCAGCCTAATCTTTTAATTTGACAGGAAAAGCTGTGAGATGCTTTAATTTCTCATTTATTTTTTTTAAGAACGTTATCAAAAAAATTTTTGATATTGTCTTACATCCAGCTTTTTTATTTTCTACTCTTTCATTAGTTATTTTTTTACTTGGAAAATGTACGGCGAAGGATTTTTGAAATTATCAGATGATGCGTCACGCGGTGACGCATCTGGTTCACTAAATACACTTTTTTCTGGCCTTGCCTTTGCGGGTGTTATTGTTGCTATAATCCTTCAAGGTAGAGAACTTAAATCTCAAAGATTGGAGCTTAGCCTTACACGTAAAGAATTCACTATGCAAAATAATACCGGTCGGCGTGTGAGGTTTGAAAATACATTCTTTAATATGCTTACTGCTCATAGATAAATAGCAAAAACATTGATTTATGAAGATGAAGAATGGACATACGCCTTTAAGAAGGCCGCAAAAGCAATTGAGGCTGATAAGTTCCAATTCAATTTATACAAGTTTCAAACAGAAAAAGATATTAATGAGACCCTTGAAGCACGCCTGACAACTATCAGAGATAGGTATGAAAAAGATAAAAACATATATGTATTCGATAGCTATTTTAGATATTTTTATAGAATAATAAAGTTTGTTCATGATGCTGATTTGCAAGACATTGACCCCGAAACGGAAGGAAAAGAGTCTGCATTTGATGTTTTTACAAAAAAATCTAATTATATAGATATCCTCAGGGCGCAACTAAGTGCATATGAGCTTGTTCTTTTATTTTATAACTCATTAGCTTGTAATTGCTGGAAAATGAAATACTACGCTATGCTGTATAGTATTTTTGATACGTTGCGAGTGGAGTTGCTTCCATCGCTATTAGATATTTTTCTATACGACAAGTATGCTTTTGATTTGATTCGACTAGCAGCTATTGGAGAAAAAACTGAAGAAGACATTTGCAAAGAATTTGAACTAATAAATGTTCCGGCTACTCAAGAAGTGGCTGTAACTTGCTCTACCTGCCAACAGAATTTCAGCAGATTTTATAAAAAATGGAAAGATGACGGAATTTACTTAGACAATAATTATGAAGAAATGTTGATAAAATATTCAATATTTTCGCGGGATACCTATCGAACTATTCAAATAAAGCTGGCAGCACTACGTTTGCAGCAAGTGTAAATTGTATTCAAAAATATTTCTGCAAATTTTGCACAGAGCAAAGATGCCAACTCCCACGTCCCGTTGGTGTAGGGATATTAAGCGCGTTCAACCGTTCAGCCATAGCCCTCTGCGATAATCCCTCCGACTTGAAGCCAAGAATAATCGGCTTCATCATTTCTGCAAAGTCTTTTGCCTTCTGAACTCGGCAGCATTGTCTATGGCAAGATTGGGATTGCCAAGTTTAATCCTTTGTGCCTTACGAGCGACAAGGGCGGCTTTTGTCCGTTGAGATATCAGTTCCCTTTCCAGTTCAGCAGCCATGCCGAAAGCATTGAACAAAATCTTTGTTGTGGAATCGCTTTTCTCGCCATTGGTTCGAATGCCTTGTTTGATGATGTGGATATCTATTTTTTCTGTTCAAGGTCGTAGAGGATATTTTGTAATTCCCGGTAGGGATAAATTAGGGATAATTTGGGGGGAAATGCGGAAAAAGAGGGATAATCAGGGATAAAAGCAGGGAGGGATAATGGCGGTATTTCATGAAAAAATCCCTTGAAATAGTAGATTTCAAGGGATTTCACTGACTTAATGGCGGAGAGGGTGGGATTCGAACCCACGTGCCCCGGTTAAGGGACAACTCGATTTCGAGTCGAGCGCGTTACGGCCAGCTTCGCTACCTCTCCGCAGGTCTGGGCATGGGCCCCGTGACCGAAGGCAGTGTATAGCGCATCTTGCTCTGAATGGCAATGGGCGTGCCTGATGCTGCATGGCAGTTTTTCAGGCTGTCTGCCGATTGCGCCGAGCTGCGCCCAGGTGATGGACGCCTGGAGGCAGCTGCAAGGTGGCTGCCATCTTGATGAAAGAAATCTGCCACCTGATGCATGGAATCTTCGGGGATTGCGGCAGAAGCGTCGCGTTACCGGCGCTCCAGCGCCGCGAGAACTTCCAAAGCGTCCGGCTGGCCCGGATCTTCCTGTAGGGCTCGAAAGGCCATGTCTTCCGCAGCTTGCCGTTTGCGCCATGCCAAGTACAGCGCTGCCATTTTGCCGTAGGTTGAGGGATGGCCGCCAAAGGTGCGCAGCACGGCCTTATAGATACTTTCGGCCTTTTCGTATTCGCGCAGTTCCATCCACGCAGCCACGGCCCCTGTGTAGGCGGCAGGCTCTCTTGGCTGGATGGCAATGGCTTCTTCATACATTTCCGCAGCTTCTTGATACAGGCCCGCAGCGGAAAAAATCTGTCCAACCTGTACGCGTATGCCTTCTTCCTGGCTGAATTCTTCAACAACGCGTTTTAAAAAGGCCCGGCCTTTGGCGGTCTGGCCTTCGCGCACGAATTGCAGGCCTGTTTCAATGAGGTGTTTTTTACGCTCCATCCGTGCCGCAAGTTCAGCCTGCACGCAGTTTTCTGCCTCTTTTTGCAAAATCCGTCCCAGGCCGTCCAGCACAGTAGCCAGGGCGGCTTCTTTGCCCTGCTGAAAGGGAATGCCTCTGGGCTTGCCCGTATGTTCCGGGTCCAGCAAGGGCTGCATGGTCTGATGATGGATAAGGACGGCCAGGAATTCGCTGATCTGGATGTCCAGCTCGGCCCTGGCGGAGCGCAGCATTCGGACTTCGGCCATGCGCCGCAGGGCTTCGCTCATGGCCAGCAGGGAGCGTTCCACTTCGTCCCGCCGCAAGTAGCCTACAGCGCGGGCAATGTTTTCGCGTATATCCTTGGGGGCAGTTGTCAGCATGGGCTTCCTGCCTGTTGCCAGTGTGTCCGTACGGTTTCTTCGCTTTCACGCAGAATCTCAAAGGCTGCCCGGGGCAGCAGAAAGTCCACTCTTCGGTGTGCCAGCCACAAAGCGCGCAGGCGCGATGCGCTTACATCAAGCCACGGCAAGGGCAGAAAATGCGCCATGCCTCCACCCGGCAAGGCCATGCAGGGGCCATCGCCCACCAGCGGCTCACACTCTTCGGCCTCGGGCCACAGGCGGGTGGCGGTGGCTGCCATGTCCCTGCCGTCCTGACCGTCCCGAGGCACGACAACAAAGTGGCACAGGCCGGGTAGCTCCAGGCCCCTGTGCCAGGTGGGCAGCAGGGCAAAGTCCGGGCTGCCGAGTATGAAGTAAAGCTCTGTATCCGGGGCTGCCTCACGGTAGGCGAGCAGGGTGTCCCAGGTATAGGACGGCCCCCGGCGTTGGCCTTCAAGCCTGTTACAGCGCAGAAAGGGCAGGTCCACTATGCTGGCTTCCAGCATCCGGGCACGCAGGTCAAAGGGCAGCATGCCGGTCATGGCTTTGTGCGGCGGCACCGCGCAGGGAACCAGGTCAACACCGTCAGTCAGGGATGACAGTGCCTCGGCGGCCTCAATGGCCAGCCGTAGGTGTCCCACGTGGGGCGGATTGAAGCTGCCCCCCAGGATGGCCCGTCCCGTGCGCGGGGTTGCAGGTTCTGCCGCGGGCCGCAGAGCGCGCCGTATGGTCACTACTGTCGCACCTGCCCTTGCCCCATCACCACAAACTTGGTGGTGGTCAGTTCTTCAACGCCCATGGCCCCGTAAGCGTGCAGTTTGGATGTGGATATGCCGATTTCCGCGCCCAGACCGAGCTGCCCGCCGTCGTTGAAGCGGCTGGATGCGTTGACCGCCACCATGGAGGCATCGGCTTCGCGCAGGAAGCGCATGGCCTTGGCGTAGTCATTGGTGCAGATGATTTCTGTATGGTTGGACCCGTAGCGGGCGATGTGGTCCAGCGCTTCATCCATATTGCCCACCACGCGAACTGCGAGAACAAGATCATGAAATTCCTGGCCAAGGTCTTCGGCCTGCTGGGGAACAACGCGGCCTTGCGAGGCCTTGTTCATAAGGGGCAGGGCAGTGGCGTCAGCCCGGAACTCCACGCCCGCCGCGCCGAGTTTTTCCGCCACCAGGGGCAGAAAGGCCGGGGCTGCATCCTTGTGTACGAGCAGGCATTCCAGGGCGTTGCATACACCGGGACGCTGCACCTTGCCGTTGAAAACAATGTCCAGCGCGCGCTCAAGGTCGGCGTCCGGCTCGATATAGGCGTGGCACACTCCCTTGAAGTGCTTGAGCACGGGCATGGTGGCGGCTTCGGTAACCGCGCGTACAAGCCCTTCGCCCCCACGGGGGATTATCACATCAATATACTGGTCAAGCTTGCACAGGGCGTTTACAGCTTCATGCCCCGGAACCGTCACAAGCTGCGCCGCAGAAGCTGGCAGCCCGGCCTGGACCATGGCTTCCTGCAGGGCTTGAGCCAGGGCTGTGTTGGAATGTATGGCCTCACTGCCGCCACGCAGAATAACAGCATTGCCCGCCTTGATGCACAGGATGGCCGCATCAATGGTCACATTGGGGCGGGCCTCATAAACCATGGCGATTACACCAAGCGGTACGCGCATCTTGCCTACCAGCAGGCCGTTGGGCCGTTGCCACTGGCTTTCGGTGGCACCTACTGGGTCGGGCAGGTTGGCCACATGGGCGCAGGCGGCGCGCATTTCTTCCATAATGGCTGGTGTCAGCGCAAGGCGGTCCAGCCGTGCCGTATCCTGCCCAGCGGCCCGGGCGGCTTCGATATCGCGGGCGTTGGCGGCCAGAATTTCCGGTTCGCGCTGATGCAGCAGTTGCGCCAGCCCCAGCAGGGCCTGATTTTTGGCTTCGGGCGTGGCCCTGGTCATGGCCCGTGCCGCATTCTTTGCCTGCGCGCCAAGACGCGCCATTTCTTTAGCCGGCGTCATGCAAGCTCCTTGTGGCAGCGGCCATGAGCGCGCCTTTGCGGCTTTGGCCGGGGGATATTTGTTTTGACAGATGGACGTTTTATGGCCTATGAAGAAGACTTCCGTCCTGAGCCTGTCCCCACGTGAGCGCTCTGCGTACACGCCGGAAACAGCGGCGATTTCGCCCCTAAGGAGTTTTTGATACATGAATCCGCAAAAGAATCAAGGCGCGGGCGACGCGCCCCTGTTGCGTGACCTGCAGGCCGAGGTGAGCCACGAAAGCGCGCCTCTTCTGCAATTCATGCTGCGCCACGCCGGACTTATCGCCGGTGTGCTGGTGGTTTTTCTGCTGGTGCTCGTAGGCACCGGCATTTACAACTGGCACGGTGATTCGCGGGCCGAAGAAGCCCGTGACGCCCTGGCGCGTGCCACGCTGCAACACAGCGGCGCTGATCAGGTCAAGGCCCTCGCCCAACTGGCGGAGAGCGCGCCTTCGGCCACGCGTTTCGCGGCGTATATGGCCCTGGCCCAGAGTGCTCTGGCTAACGGGGATTACGACACCGCTGCCCAGGCCTACGGCAAGGCCGCCAAGAGCACGGATGGCGCTTTCAGCCTTTCCGCCGCCCTGGGTGAGGCCGGTATTCTGCTTCAGGCCGGAAAAAGCGCACAGGCCCTGACCCTGCTGCAGGGGCTGCAAAATACCCTGCCCGGCGGAGCCAGCGCGCCGCAACTGCGTCAGATGCTGGCTGAAGCGGCCATCGCCGCAGGTCAGAAAGAGCTGGCCGCACGTACCTACCTGGCCTTGGCCCGCGAAACTGACGGCGTGAACAGCAGCTACCTGCGTGCCCGCGCTGCCGAGCTGGACCCTGCACTGGCTGCCGCCGACGAACCCGTCGCTTCGGAATCCCCCGCTGTGGATGCCACGCCCAAGCCGGATGCCGCCGGACAAAAAGATACACCGTCCAGACCGTAACAATTTCAGACAACAACCCGCAAGATGCTCCGCACTGCGGGTTGTTGTGCAATAAAAGGGTGCGCCACCGGGCGCACCTTGCATTATCAGTGCGGTCCGCGAGCCATGCGCCGGGGCCGGGAGGAAGCATGAGCAACAATCCCCTGTTGCACGGCGCCCAAGGTGAGCGCCATCTGTTGTTGGGCAACGAGGCCATTGTGCGCGGCGCTCTTGAGGCGGGCGTGCATGTGGTTACCTGTTATCCGGGTACGCCTTCGTCCGAAGTGCCGGACACTTTTCATCGCATCGGCGGCGAAGGCCGTTACCGGCTGGAGTATTCCGTCAACGAGAAGGTTGCCATGGAGGTGGCCGCAGGCGCTGCCCTTGGCGGGGCCATGAGCCTTGTGACCATGAAGCATGTGGGGCTTAACGTGGCCGCTGACCCGTTGTTTACGGCAGTGTATACGGGGTTGCCCGGCGGCATGGTTGTGCTTTCCGCCGATGATCCCGGTTGCCATTCCAGCCAGAACGAGCAGGACAACCGCTATTATGCGCGTTTTGCCATGCTGCCGTGTTTTGAGCCGGCCTCGGCGCAGGAAGCCAAGGACATGACCCGCGAGGCCTTCAGCCTGGCGCGCCGTCTTGAGCAGCCCGTACTGCTGCGTACCACAACGCGCATCAGCCATCTGCGCGGCCCTGTGGATTTTGACGCCTTGCCAGAGCCGCAGCCCAAAAAGGATTTCCAGCGCGACCCCGCCCGTTTTGTTCCCGTGCCTGCCGTGGCCCGCAGGCGGCATGTGGTGCTGGACGAGCTGATGGCCCGCGCCCGTCAGGCCGCGGAAGAAAGTTCCTTCAATACGATTGCCGAACCAGCCGAAGCCACAACGCTGGGCATCATCACCAGTGGCGTTTCGCGCAATTATCTGGCTGATGCGCTGGCCGCCAATGGGTGGGAAGGCCGTGCGCGCGTGCTGGAACTGGGCATGACCTGGCCCCTGCCCGAAGAAAAAATCTGCGCCTTCCTTGACAGGTGTGAGCGGGTGCTGGTGCTGGAAGAAGGTGAGGGCCTGCTGGAACAGGACATTCGCGTTCTGGTGCAGCGGCGTGGCCTTTCCGTGAGCATTGAAGGCAAGGACGATATACTCACACATCAGGGCGAGTATTCCACCACGCTTGTCACGCGCCGTCTGGCCCGCTGGTTTGGCGAAACCTGTCCTGTGCAGGAGCCACGCAGCATGGAGCCCGATCTGCCGGGCCGTCCGCCCAACCTCTGCCCCGGCTGTTCTCACCGCGCCGTGTATTACACGGTGCGGCAGATATTCGGCGACGACGCCTATTATTCCAGCGATATCGGCTGCTACACTCTGGGGCTTTTGCCGCCCCTGCGCACGGCTGACTTTCTGGTGTGCATGGGTTCGTCCATCTCGGCGGGCAGTGGCTTTGCCCGGGCCTCGGAAAAGCCTGTCGTCGCCTTTATCGGCGATTCCACTTTTTTCCATTCCGGCATGACCGGGCTTGCCAACGCCGTTTTCAACCAGCATGACGTGCTTATGGTCATTCTGGACAACGGCACCACGGCCATGACCGGGCATCAGCCCAATCCCGGCATGCAGCAGGATGTGCTCGGCGGCATGAGCAGCCACATGGATATTGAAGCCATTGTGCGCGGCATGGGCGTGACCGAAGTGGCCAAGGTGCGTGCCTTCAATATCAAGGCGCTCACAACTGCCCTGAAAGACATGAAGGACAAGCCCGGCGTGCGTGTGCTCATCACTGAAGAGCCGTGCGTGCTTTATGCCCGCCGCCAGCTTAAGAAGGTTGCCCCCCAGGTGGCCGTAGTGGCGCAGCAGGGACCGGAGGCCATGCGCTGTCTTGAAGAGCTTGCCTGCCCCGCATTTTATCGCCACGGCGACAATCTGGAGGTGGATGCGACTCTCTGCACGGGCTGCATGGTCTGTTTGCAGGTGGCCCCCGGGGCTTTCAAGGCGCGCAAGCGCCAGGGATAGGTGAAAGACAATGACTATGCAGAACAAGCAGAAGCGCATGCGCGTTTATTTTACCGGCGTGGGCGGCCAGGGAACCCTTACAGCCACGACCCTGCTGGCCCGTACGGCCCTTGAGGCCGGGCTGGATGTGGTGGCAGGCGAAGTGCACGGCATGGCCCAGCGCGGTGGTGTGGTGGAATCGGTCATGCTGCTGGGCGGCTGGCGTTCACCCAAACTGGACCTTGGCGAGGCTGACGTCATGCTGGGCTTTGAACCTTTGGAAACCCTGCGGGGCCTGCCCTATCTGCGGCAGGGCGGTACGGTGTTTTCCAGCAGCGATGCGCTGCCGCCCGTGGGGGTGTCTCTGGGCAAGGCCGTATATCCTGATATGGCGCACATAGAATCCAGTGTGCGCGCCATCGCCGGACAGTGTTTTTTTATCCCCTGCCGTGAACTGGGCAGGCAGGCTGGTTCGGTGCAGAGCGGCAATACCGTGCTCTTGAGTGCGGTGTGCGCCTCCGGTGCGCTGCCCTTTGGCGTGGATGCGCTGGAGGCGGCCATTAAAAAATTCCTGCCCCCGAAGCTTCAGGAAGTGAACCTCAAGGCACTGGAACTTGGCAGGCAAGTCCTCAAGGGCTGATGCGGCCAAGAAAGTAGCGGTAGGGTATAGTTAAAATAAAGCGGCCCGGCCTGTATAAGGCCGGGCCGCTTTATTGTGAGCAAGAAGCTCCGCCGTGCAGTGTGGCTGCGGGGTCAAGGGCCGTAATGAGGGCCTTAACGCTTTGCGAGTGGGCATTCCTTAAAGGTCAAGAAGCTCTAATGGCTGCCTGCTTGTCTTTTGGGTCGCCTGCCGGAGCACCCCAGAGGCCTTCCGGCACTTTACATCTGCGAGAGCTGCGCGGCCTGTGCTGCGGGAATTTCCTCGTTTCGCTCAGATCTGTCTGCGTGCCGCGCAATGCCGTTCACGAGCTTGGCTGATGGCAGAAACAGTTTGTTATGAGCCTGCTGCTTCACAAGAATCTTGGGCATAAATCAAGGCTAATTTCAGGGGTAACCGCTTTGGCGGTCTGCCTCTTGCATGTGGCCGCGGGCAGAAACCATACCGGGACAGAAGAGTTGTATGGTGTGTCCGTTGCGCAGCCAATGGCGGGCGTGCTTTTTACCCGCAATTTTCCGGATCGCCGTCTGCTCCGGCGGTATCCTTTTGCCGGGCGACCTTGAGCTGACCGCAGGCTGCCTTGATATCCTGCCCTTTGCTTTTGCGGAGAATGGCGGTGATGCCTCTGTTCCAGAGGTACTTTTCAAACGCCAGTATGCGCTCCTCGCTGGGGGCCTTGTAGGGGGAGCCTTCCGTAGCGTTATATACAATGATGTTCAGCTTGCCCTTGACAGCGCTGATCAGCGGAGCCAGCTCTCTGGCATGCTCCAGGCCGTCGTTGACGCCGCCGAGCATCAGATATTCAAAGGTGATGTGCTCGCGCGTATTGAGCGGATAAGATTTGAGCGCTGCCATGAGGTCGTTCATCTGCCAGCGTGCGGCCTTGGGCATGATGCGCTGGCGCACCGCCTGATTGGATGCATGCAATGATACGGCCAGATAGGCCAGCCCGGATTCGCCCAGTTCTTTCAGCCCTTTTTCAATGCCGCAGGTGGAAACCGTGATGCGGCGGGGCGAAAAACCAAGCCCCCTGTCGTTATTAAGGCTTTCGAGCGAGCGCATGACTTCTTTCAGGTTCAGCAGGGGTTCGCCCATACCCATAAAAACAAGGTTGCGCAGCATGGGCCAGTGCAGGCGGGTATCGCCCAGATGGTGGCGAGCCACCAGTATCTGGCCGAGAATTTCGCCCATGGTCATGTTGCGCTCAAAGCCCATTTGCCCCGTGGCGCAGAAGGTACAGCCCATAGCGCAACCCACCTGACAGGACAGGCATTGCGTCCAGCGGCGCACGCCCTCGCGTGAATCAGAAGGAATAAGCACGGTCTCTATCTGCGCACCATCTTCAAGGCGCAGCAAAAATTTTGTGGTCCCGTCCCGGCTTTCTTCCACAGCGCTGACTTCCGGCCAGACAATACAGGCCTTGGCGGCGAGCATCTCGCGGCAGGGGCGGGATATGTTGGTCATGGTGTCGAAATCGCGCGCCATGCGCTGCCATATCCACTGCCACAACTGCATGGCGCGAAATTTGGGTTCGCCCAGTTCTGCCTGGGTCCAGGCTTCCAGTTCGGGAAGTGTAAGATTGAGAAGGTTGGTCATTCTGTCCTGCCGGGGGCGTCCTGCTGCGTGTTGTGGTTTCGGCCCCGCCCTGTGCGTAACGGCCCGCCCCTTGTTTACCGGGAGGAGGGCAAGAGTACAAGGAGATTTGTTAGGGAGCGCCTTGGCGGCGTCCCCTGCGCATCGCGCAATACCCTTTCCGCCGCAGGCGGCAAGACCAAAAAGAAAAGGCCGCCCCATGTTTCAGAGGCGGCCTCAATAGTAACCTGACCTGTACTACCTGTAATGGTTCTCGCCAATTAACCCACAGACTTCCGCGCGTACTCGCGCACAAAGCTCACTGCCGATTCCAGATCCGTCACTTCCCCGGCGATCTGGGCCTTGAGCATCGCGTCGCGGATAATCCCCACTTGCGGACCGGGCGAAAGCTTGGTTTCGCTCATGATTTCGTTGCCGTTCAGCAGGGGTTCCAGCATCTGTTCCGGTGTTTCGGCGCGGTCCAGATACTTCATATTGTGGTTGAACGATGTGGGAATGCCGTCACGCGCCTTGAGGTCGGCCCGGGCCATGGCAATAAGGCGGGGGTAGTCGTCCAGCGCCTTGAACCGGCGAATGCCGCGGTCGGTCATCATGAAATGAAAGCGCATGTGGTTGCGCACCAGGTGGCAGAGCAGGTCGATGTCTTCCTGGGCGAAGTGCAGCCGCCGCAGAATCTTGCGTGTGACCTTGGCCCCCACGCGGTGATGCTGGTAGTAGGTCCACAGGCCGTCATAGTATTCACCGGTATACAGCTTGCCCACATCGTGGAAAAGCATGGCCATGGTCCCGAGCCAGTCGTAATGGAAATCTTCTTCGGGGTAACACTTCATGCATTCAAGGGTATGCTCGAAAACATTTTCGGTGTCGCCTTCTTTATTTCGCATCTGGGTCAGGCAGGAAAGGGCCGCCACTTCGGGAATAAGGCCCTGAAGAATGTGGGCGTCAAACAAAAGGCGTACAAAGCGGTGCATGTTTTCTGCAGCAACCTTGCGCCATTCGTCCATAATGTCCGTGGCGGGGACGTAGTCCAGCACACGGCTCGATGCGCGCACAATGGCAAGCCAGGTATTGGGCTCGATGGGCAGATCGAAGTTGGCGGCAAAGCGCAATGCGCGCACAGCCAGCAGATAGTCGTGCCGCAGGGTTTCATCGGGCAGGCCGGTCAGGCTGATGGCCCCGCTTTTGATGTCTTCAAAGCCATCGTATACATCCCCCGTGTTTTCGGGAGTGCTGAAGCCCGTGAGGCGCAACTTGAGGCGCTCTTCATGGCTCATGAGGTCAATCATGGTGGGGGTGATCTTGATGAGCGAAAGCTCGGGATGCCCCGCTGCGGCCACTTCAAGGGGATAGAAGCGGTAGGTGACGCCGTTTTCTTGCATAACGGCCAGAGCACGCTTTTCAGGTGCGGCCTGCGCCTTGGGGAAAAGCTTGAACAGCGTGTCCATATCCGGTTCGCAGGCAATATCTACAGCCAGCTGCCCGGTCCTTTCGAGCAGATGTTCCTGCAAGGGGGCGTTGATGACGTGGGCGTCATAACCGTTGCGCAAAAAGGTTTTGCAAATGGTTATGGCGTCTTTGAGTGCTTGCTTCATCTTGATCTCCTTGCAAAAGAATGGCGGCAATGACCTGCACTATGCCTTTTGAAACCTATGAAAGTCAAGCATGTCGCCTTGTTGTGCAGCCGGTGGTCTGCCCCCTGATGGGGGGCGAGGCGGCAATGGTTTTTTGTTTGCACTTGCCGTTATGCATCACAAAATCTGCGTGTTTCGACCATGCGTGGGGTTTGTGCATGCTGTGCCGGCAGAATTTTTCGCAACATCTGCATATGTTCAATGATGCAAATCAACAAGTGCATTTTATCACAATGTGGGCATATATGAAAGCCCCCGCACGGACATATCCGCACGGGGGCTTTATTTTATGAAACCAGACCGGCCCTGGCCGGGATAAGAGCAGATTGACATCGAAAATGTTTATCCGCTCCGCGGGATTTTACAAAAATCCCCGTTATGCAACGCGCTAGTCGTGCATCTGGTTCACTTCCATCTTGACGCCAAGGGCAATCTTCCACAGCAGGGAGAGCACCAGAGCGCCGATGGCGTACACGCCCAGAGCAACGGCAATTTCCTTGGCCGAGGGCATGTACGGGGTGAAGGCTTCAAACATGTTGGGCGTGAAGCCCGCGACCAGCAGGCCGAGGCCCTTGTCGATCCACGAGGCCAGCACCAGCATGATGAGCGCGATGGGCAGCACGTTGGCGTTTTCGCGCAGTTTGGGCGGAATAAGCAGGGCCAGCGAGGCGAAGGCCATGATTACGGCGCCCCACATCCAGTAGCTCACCCAGGTCAGGTGTCCGCCATGACCGAAGAAGAGGAAGTGGATGGGTTCTTCATGCCCGGGAATACCGCTGTAGAAGGCGGTGAAGATTTCCAGCAGGTAGAAGAATACGTTGATGCACATGGCATAAACGATGATGGTGGTCAGGGTTTTTACGGCTTCCTTGCCGGGGTCGAAGCTGGTCAGGCGGCGCAGCACCATCATAAGCAGAAGCAGGATGGCAGGACCGGAACAGAACGCCGAGGACAGGAAGCGGGCAGCCATGATGGCGGTAAGCCAGTAATGGCGGCCGGGGATGCCCGCATACAGGAAGGCCGTAACCGTGTGAATGGAGAAAGCCCAAAGGATGGAAAGGTAGATAAGGGGCTTGATCCATTTGGGCGGGTCAATTTCGTGCCTTTCGGCCTCAAGGGTGACCCAGCCAATGATGATGTTGAGGCCAAGATAGCCGATGAGCACCATCATGTCGTAGAACATGACGGAATTGGGCGAGGGGTGGAGCATGACGTTGAGCATGCGCTGGGGCTGGCCCAGGTCCACCACGATGAACAGCGCGCACATGACCACGGCCGCAACGGCCATGAATTCACCGAAAATGATCATGCGCTTGAACTTTTTATAGTGATGGAAGTAGGTGGGCAGCACCAGCATGACAGCCGAGGCCGCCACACCCACGAAATAGGTGAATTGCGAAATATACAGTCCCCACGAAACGTCGCGGCTCAGGCCGGTGACGGAGAGACCGTTGTACAACTGATCCAGATACACAAGGCCGCAACCCGCGATGACGACGAGCAGAAAGAGCAGCCACATGTAGAAGGTCTTAGGACCGTCGAGCAATTTTTCAAGCATGGCCTGTTCTCCCTAAATGAGGTAGTAAACGCCGGGCTGGGTACCCAGGCTGGGCTTGCGGCGAATACTGTAGTTGGTGGCCAAAGCCTGACGCACCGTTGAGTTGGGGTCTTCCAGGTCGCCGAAAAGAATTTTGCCATTGGCTGCTTCAACGCAGGCGGGCATCTGGCCTACGGCCAGGCGCTCGGCGCAGAAGGTACATTTTTCGACCACGCCGATCATACGCGTGGGATACTCGGGATTGGGCACAGGATCCGCCAGGAACTTGCGCGGGTCCTTGAAGTTGAACGAGCGCGCGCCGTAGGGACAGCCCGCCATGCAGAACCGGCAGCCGATGCAGCGGTGGTAGTCCATGGCGACAATGCCGTCGTCCATTTTGTAGGTGGCCTGAGTGGGGCACACGCGCACGCAGGGCGGGTTGGTGCAGTGGTTGCACAAAAGCGGGTACATGGACTCGCGGGTGTGCGTGTTCAGGTGCGCGTTCATGTCGTCAGGGAAGACATGGGCGTAGCTGTCCAGCCAGAACCACTTGATGTCCTGATTGTCAGGAATGTGCGGCACGTTGTGGAAGCTGTGGCACGCCTCGATCAGGGGCTTGTAGTCTTCGGGGCCTTTGAACTGGCGCGTGTCGATAACCATGCCCCAGCGCTTGGCGTGCAGGGCGTTGGCCGCGCGTTCATACTTGCCGGGGGCAATCTGCGCCTGGGCCACGCCAGACAGGGCAGCCATGCCGCTGGTAAGGGCAAAGGCCGAAAAGCCCGCCACTTTCAGAAAGCTTCTTCTGCTCTTGTTCATTACTTGCTCCCCTGGGGAATGATGTGGCAAGTCCAGCAATACGGATCAACACCGTTGGCTGTATGGCACTTCTCACAGAATTCCTTGTAGTTGCTGTGGCACTTCAAGCAGGTATTCTGCAGGCTGATGGTCCATTTTTTGCCGCTGGTGGCCACATAAACGCGGTTTTCCTTGCGCAGGGCTTCATCGCGCCATTCATTGAGCAGGCGCATGTGCTGGTCGCGCATGAACTGCACGTCCTCGATGCATTCCTTTTCACCCTTGGGCAGCTCAATGCCTGTGCTCTTATAGTCCTGCCCCATCAGGCTCAACCAGAAAGGGGAGGTAAACAGGGCCACAAAGATGACGATTCCGACGATAACTGCTTTGGCGTTATACATTTATTGGCCCTCCCCCTGCGCTTCGGGCGCATCCTCATCATCTGCCACGTTGGGCAGATCTTCCTGGCGCAGGTCCATGGTACGCTTGCATTCGCCCTTCATGACAAGGGCGTTGCCCACCAGTTCGTGCAGCCCGCTCACATTGACGCCGGGCGCCCAGTAGTTGGCAAGCGGGGGCAGGGTGGCGCGGTCGATGGCGCACACGCAGGCCATGTGGTTGACGCCGTATTTTTCTTGCACAAAACGCAGGGCATTGCCGCGGGGCATACCGGCGCGCATGCGCAGTTCCATGATTTCTTCGGTGTTCAGGCCCGAACCGGCGCCGCAGCAGAAGGTCTGCTCGCGGATGGTGTTTTCGGGCATTTCGTGGAAGTTGTTGCACACGGCGTTGAGCACGTAGCGCGGTTCATCCAGCAGACCCATGGCGCGTGCGGGGTTGCAGCTGTCATGGAAGGTGGTGATGATATGGTCGTTACGGCTGGGATCCAGATTCAGCTTGTTGTGGTGAATCAGGTCGGCCGTGAATTCCGCAATGTGCACCATCTTGGTGGAGGCGGCGTTTTTGAACACCGTACCCGTGATGGGCGACACGGGTACTTCCATATTGGCCGGTGACGGGCCGTTGTAGGTATCCATGTACTGGTTGATCACACGCCACATGTGGCCGCATTCGCCGCCCAGAATCCACTTGGAACCCAGGCGCTCGGCTTCGGCATACATTTTGGCGTTGAGCTTCTTGGCCATGTTGAAGGTGGTGAAGGAACCGAAGTTGCCGCCTTCAGAAGCATAGGTCGAGAAGGTGTAGTCAAGGTCAAGCTCGTGGAAGAGCATGAGGTAACCCATGAAGGTGTAGATGCCGGGGTCGGCAAACACGTCACCCGAGGGCGTGATGAACAGGATTTCGCGGCCCTTTTCGTTGAAGGGCGTTTTGGGGCGGATGCCGGTGATGGTTTCGCAGTCATCGGCCAGCATTTCCACGATTTCCACGAAGGAGTGGGGCTGGATGCCCAGGTGGTTGCCCGTGAAGCTGCAGTTTTTCACCGGGTCCATGATCCAGTGCGTGCCAAGGCCCACTTCGTGCATCAGTTCGCGCACAATGGCGGTGATTTCGGCCGTGTCGATGCCGTAAGGGCAGAAGAGCGAACAGCGGCGGCACTCGGTGCACTGGTAGGCGTAGTAGTACAGTTCCTTGACGACGGACACGTCCCAGCCTCGGGCGCCGACCTTTTTGCCGAGAAGCTTGCCCAGCATGGTGTAATCGCGGCGGTAGAGCGAGCGCAGAAGCTCGGCGCGCAGCACGGGCATGTTCTTGGGATCATTGGTGCCGAGGAAGAAGTGGCACTTGTCGGCACAGGCGCCGCAGCGCACACAGATGTCCATAAAGAGCTTGAGCGAGCGGTGCTTCTCAAGCTTGTCGGCAAAGGCGTCGCACAGAATTTCTTCCCAGTTTTCGGGCAGATTCCAGTCTTCTGCGGCCGGATCCCACTCATGGGGATTGGGCATGTGCAGCAGTTCCATGGTATCTTTTTTGGCCGGATAGCAAAAACTGCCCGGCGTGAATTCCGGCTTGACATCAAGCCAGCCTTCGGCCGGAAAGTCCGGACGACTGGCGACAAGCATTTGCGGTGTAGGTAATTTTGCCATGATGAAGACTCCTTACTCGGCGGCCTTTTCGGGTTGCTTTTCCAGCGGCAGCCCGGCTTCAGCCATGGCTTCGCGGTAGGTATCCTCGTACTCGGCGTAGGTGAAGTACTGCTTGGGCGGATTCCAGGGGTTGATATGGCGCACCCGGCGTGAGTTGTTGGCCAGGTTACGCGTGGGGCTGAAGAACACGCCCGGCATATGCATGAGCTTGGAGAAGGGGAAGTAAATCAGCAGTACGCACACCAGAGTAAGGTGGGTGAAGAAAAGCGCGTTGATGCCTGCAGTGGACACGGGCGCAAAATGCGTGAGGCCCATGACGAAAATCTTGACCTGGGCTATTTCGGTCTTATCGAAATAGCGCAGGCACAGGCCGGAGCTGATGATACTGATGATAAGCCACAACGGAAAATAGTCGTTGAACAGCGAGATGTAACGCAGACGCTGGTCGAAAATGCGGCGGCCAAGCAGAAAGAGCACGCCCACAAGCACCAGTCCGCCGGTCATGAAAAAGCGGGGCGAACCTACCTGCATGATGCCGTCGATGGTTTCCAGAAAGGAAATACAGGACGGGATAGGTTCCATAAAGAAGCGGAAGTGGCGGATGAAAACCAGCAGAAAACAGTAGTGGAACAGCAGGGCAAACACCCAGAGCCACTTGGAGGAAAAATAGATGGTGCGCGGCCCGTTGCTGATGGGGTCATTTTCGCGCACATCGGCAACCGTGTTGCGGAACAGCGAACGGAAGAAGAATACTTCCAGAAACATGCGGCGCACAACGTCCCAGGTGTTGCTGGGGCTGTCGAGCCGGTTGGGCTTGATGAAATCAAGCGAAACTTCCTGGCCGCCGGTGGTGGGGATGGAGAAGGGTACTGGCGATTTGGCCCAGTACACCATACGCCAGATAACACCGACGATAAAAACGACGACTGCAACATAAGGCAGCACAACGCCGAACAGAGGCGCAAGCCCTATGGCCGCTCCCGCCCAGGCGATGGCTCCTATGAGCAGCACCAGCAGTAATGAATTGAACATTCCCTACCTCACTTCCACTAAAGTTGCCTCAAAAGCCCACCACGGGATATTGAGAAATGCCTGGGCCGCACACTCCAAAAACCCGCCAGGCACAACGCGGGCAGGGGGTGCGGGGTTCAGCGTCAGTCCGCCGGATGCGAAGGGCCGCCTTCCAGCTTTTGCGCCCAGCGCGCCAGTTGGGCGTATTGGTTGCGAATTTCTGTGATGCGCAGGTCGGCCACAACCTCGCGGGCCTCGGTATACATATCAAAGGCCAGCAGGGTGAGACTGTCCAGGCGCGATTCGGCTTCCATATAGGAGGCCGTATCGCCCAGAGCTATGAACTCGGGCAAAAGGTGCGTGCGCAGAATGGGCTTCATGAGAAAAAATACGCCCAATCCCTGGCTGGGAGTATACTTTTGCACCGCGCGCAGCCTGATAAAGCGCTCCAGGGCCTTCTTGGTCTGCCCCGGGTCAACATGCTCGCCGGCCATGGCGTCATACAGCGCCCCGGCCGCTTCTTTGGTCATATGGGCGACAGGATTGGCAAAAGGATCGTTGCGCGTACGCAAAAAACCTGTCGTTTCAAAAGGGTAGGTGTCAAACACCTCCTCGGCCCAAAGGCGAACAATTTCACTTTTGTGCTTCCTGAACAATTCCTGTGCTTTCATCCCGCCCTCGCGCCTTACGGATAAGGCTGTTTCATATAAAGGGGAAGCGCAAAGGGCGTCAAGCCCCTTTGCCGCCGGACAGCGTCACTTGCGCACTTTTTTGCACAATGCCGCGTTCTGCTTACACGGTGTTCGGGGTTTGGTCCAATTGCGTAGTCCAAACGTATGTTGAAACGTGTGTGGCCGCTTTTTATTTCATCAGCAGGGCGTTACGCTGTCTGCAGCATGGGCTGCTCCCTTTTTTCAGCTTTGCCCGTTGCCCACCTTTATACGCCGGGGCCGCTGCCCGGCTTGCGGCCTGGCTTTTGTCCGGCAAAATCCGGGCTGGTATATGTCTGTACCCGCACCCTATTCCGGGCAGGGGGCAGGGCCGCCGCACTGGCCCGCAATTTGCGGCTCCAGCGGCAGGGCGTCGTTTGTGCCGCCGGGCTGTTCCTGCCAGTGGCCGGTTCCCGGCATGCCGGAAAAGCCGCCGGCCGGGGCAGCATTGGTGCCGGACCCGCGCGGGCCGGTGCTCTTGCCCTGTTTGACCAGCATGGCTGGCAGCCCGTGATATTCAAAAAAGGGTACGGTCTGTGCGCCGGATATGAAAACATGGGCCTTGTTGCGCAGCATGCGGAAGCGCAGCCATATCATATCCGGACTCCACGCGCCAAAGCCCCCGGGGGCGGTTGCGCCCTGCGAGCGGGTCATGGCCTCGGCCATGCTGTCGCCCTGATCCAGCAGGCGGATCATCTGCGCCACGCGGTATACGTCGGCATCGTTTTCGGCCAGGGGGTAGAAGGCCACGTCCACATGTCCGGAAAGAATGGCGACGCCTTCACGGCAACTGGAGCAGGACGGCGAAAAGAACATGCGCACCGTGGCGCTGTCGTGGTTGTCGGTGATGGACCACACAGTGGCCTGCGACCGCGCCACAGCGCCCAGGTTGATGATAAAGAGCAGACCCCATACCAGCACGAGGAGGGAACGGCCCGCCTGGCCCGAGCGGCTGCGCGCCGTGGCTGCCTGACGAAAGCTCATATAGATGAGCACAAAGAACACCGCCACCACCAGACAGCTTATGCAGGGGGCGGTAAGCGCCATGACAAGCAGCAGGGCCACATCACCCGCCAGGGCCAGCGCAGACAGCGTGCGGCCCCAGTGGGCGGCTCCCAGCAGGGCCAGAAAGCACAAGGCCGCGAAAACGCCGGCCCCGATCCACCACAGCGAAATACCCGCCACAGTGCTGTCCTGGTACAGGGAGCAGCCTGCCGTCACACACAGATTTACTTCGTTGCCAAGAGCGCTCCATACGCAAAATGCCGCGGCCAGCAGGGCAAGAAGCAGAGCGCCGGTAACGATTTCGTGGGATCGGTTCATGAACCACCTGTAATATGGGTTTGGCGGGCGCGCCGCCGGAGCTTGCAAAGAAATGAACCGGACCGCGCGGCGGCGGCAGCCGCGGCACGAATCCTGTACCTTGAATGTATCATGCCTCTATAGGCTTTTTTTGCCTTCAGGTAAAGCATGGTGTGGCTACAAGGTATGCAGGGCAAAACAAAAGGACGCCCTTGCGGGCGTCCTTTCGCGTTGTGACTGCGGCAACCTTACATGGTGGAACCAGAGGCGGCACGCTGCATCTTGACTTCGACTTTTTCGGTAAGACCGGAGTAGTATTCGCGCAGGATGGCGAGCACTTCATCACGGCCAAAGTGATCCGGCACATCCGCGCCTTCGGAAAGCATCTTGCGCAGCTTGGTGCCGGACAGGATGACGCGGTCATCTTTGCCGTGCGGGCAGGTACGCATGCTGGCCATACCGTCGCATTTCTTGCAGTAGAAGGTCCAGTCAATATTCAGGGGTTCGCAGAGCAGGCGTTTGCCGGAGTCTGCGGGGGTGGGCATCTTGCGGAAGATTTCCTGGGCTTCAAACATGCCGTAGAAGTCGCCCACACCGGCGTGGTCGCGGCCCACCAGCAGGTTGTTGATGCCGTAGTTCTGGCGGAAGGTGGCGTGCAGCAGGGCTTCACGCGGGCCGGCATAGCGCATGTCCAGGGGGTAACCGGCCTGGATGACAAAGTCTTTCACAAAGTACTTGTCCACCAGGGTGTCGATGCACTTCACGCGCACTTCGGCCGGGATGTCGCCGGGCTTCAGGGAGCCGACCAGGGAGTGGATGACCACGCCGTCGCACACTTCCACGCCGATTTTGGCAAGGTATTCATGCGAGCGGTGCATGGGGTTGCGCAACTGCAGGGCGGCAACCTTCTGCCAGCCGCGTTCGTCCATTTTGGCGCGCAACTGGGCGGGGGTCATGTACACACCGGGGAACTTTTCGGGGAATTCGCCCTGCGAGAGCACTTTGACGGGACCGGCGATATTGTATTCTTTCTGAGCCAGAACCATTTTTACGCCGGGATGGTCTTCGGGGGCCACTTCCCAGAATTTTTCAGAGTCAGGGCCTTCGCCCTTGAAGACCAGCTCGCACTCCATCTTTTTGTCGGCTTCGGTCATCTCATAGATTTCTTCGACCTTCATGGTGGCCATGACTTCGCCCTTGCGGACCAGGGCCACTTCTTCACCGGCCTTGATGCTCTTGGCTTCGTCAGCGGAGACGTCAAGCGTTACGGGCACGGGCCAGAAGGTGCCGTCGGTGAGGGTCATTTTTTCACACACGCTCTTCCAGTCGGCCTTGTTCATGAAACCGTTCAGAGGCGAAAAGCCGCCAATGCCCATCATGATGAGGTCGCCCTTGGCGCGGGAAGAAATTTCGATCTGCTTGAGGCCAGCGGCCTTTTTCTTTTCATCTTCCAGGGCCTTGCCTTCAAGCAGGCAACAGACCAGACCCTTACCGCCGTGAGGAGCTACCAACTTGGACATCGCGAAATCCTCCGTGTTTTGGTTATGACAGCCTCCCGCCACGGCAGCACGCACAGCCGGAATGGGGAGGGCTTCTCTCGAAATCCATCTTGTGAATAATCTAACAAAAAGTCAACTACCTCTCGCAAAATTTCCTGACTTTCAAACATATGAAAATGCGAAAAGGCCTTTGTTAAAGCCAAAAAACATAAATACCATCCTACGGCATGTTTTTAAAAAAGAGAAGCCCCCCGGCTGAAAAAAACGCACATTGTCCCTGTTTTGTCACTTGCCTGGATGGGGAAAAATAGTACAGATAAAGGGATTTTTATATGGACAATGAATATCACTGTATGAAGCTTATTTGTATAATATATTGTTTTTATTAATAAATAATATTTACATCCGATTTTTTAGCTGCCGCCAAAGGCAAATTTGATTTGCCGAGGTCGGACAGTATCCACTTGAAAACATCCGATGGCGCTTTTTTTCGCAATCTAGCGAAAGCTGTTTTTTATCCACGGCTAAAAGGATTATCTGAAAAGACGGACTGTTGGCGCGTCGTTTTTTCAGGGGGCCGCACCTGCCGCATTTTTTCGCGCAGGGGTGAATGCCCGTGTACTCAACGCCAGAATATAACAGACTGAATCTGTTGATGTAGCAGGCAGGCTGCATCGGGGAGGTCAGCAGTCTTGTGAGGCAGTTGGCAAATGGCCCGGCAGCATGCGGCGACCAGCGGCAACGCGTATCCTGCCTGCCGCAGCCGTACTGTTTATGCGTCGGCTGTGGCAAGCCGGAGGTGCCTAGGATGGGGGAGCAATGCGCTTCAACGCAAAACGTGCTCCAGCCCTGAGGGCTTGGAGCACGCTTTGCGTCGACCGTGCGGCAGGCGTGTAAACAGAAGAGAGCGGCGGACCGGAGTGGTTTTACTGTGGACCGCTCTGCCGGTTGCCTGGGGAGTATCTACCCCAAAATGGCGGACACAATGGCTTTGCGCAGCCAACGCCGGGCGGGGACGCCGTAAAACCTTTGCGCACGGCGGCGCTCAAAGGCAAAGTGCTCTAGAAGGGTACTTCGTCCATATTTGAGGCTTCGGAAGGAAAGGCCGGGCCAAGGTCTTCATCGGCGGGCCTGCGATTGCCCTGGCTCTGCTGGCGCGGAGCGCCCTGGCCGCCACGGGGAGCATTGCCGCGGGGCGCGGCGGCACCGTAATCGTCCTCATAACCGCGCCCGCCACCGCCACCGCCACTGCCTTCGCCGCGCGGGGCATCGCCCTTGCGGTCAAGAAACTGCACGCGCTGGGCCTTGATCTCGGTGGTATAGCGGTCCTGACCTTGCTGATCCTGCCATTTGCGGGTTTGCAGGCTGCCTTCCACATATACAAGGCTGCCCTTGGTCAGGTAGTTGGCACAGTTTTCGGCCTGGCGCTGAAAAACGGACACGCGATGCCATTCGGTGCGGTCCACCTTGTTGCCGTCGCGGTCGGTATAAGATTCGCCCGTGGCTATATTGAGGCTGGCCACAGGCGAGCCGCTCTGGGTGTAGCGCAATTCGGGGTCGCGCCCCAGGCGGCCGATGATCATGACTTTATTAAGCATGCGAAAGTCTCCGATAATACTGCTTGTTCCGGATATCTCAGGCCACAAAGGCCTTTTCCAGATTATCCAGCACGTCTTCAAGTTTGTCACTTAAAATATTGGCCTCACGGGGCTGCCAGTCGGCCAGCGCCGTTTCCAGTGCCTGCTTGAGGCGCACGGCTTCTTCAATGCCGGGTCCCATGGCCTTACGCCTGGCCTCGGACCAGGGTAAAAACTGTAGACCGTCGCCAAGGGCGCGTACCATTTCAAGAACGCCGTGCTTTTCGTGTTTGATGGGTACGCTGAAAGCAAGTTCAGTGAGTTTGGGCCACAGTTCTTCAAGCAGGTCTTCGTTCCATGTCACGGCCGAGACGCGAATCTGTAAAGCCTTGCCCATGAGTAGCCTCCGGGATGTTTGTCCCGCCGGAATCGCGGGTGTCTATTCTTTTTCGGTCCACTCGGTTTGCACACGCATGATCACGTCCTGAATGGCCGGCAACTGGTCCTTGGGGCATACGCCCAAAAGCGGCGCGCCCGCATCCATGTTGTCATTGATTTTGAAGTAGACCGCATAGATGACGCCGTCAGGGCCGGTGTAACTGAGGGGAACCTCACGCTTCATGCGTGACATGATCAGCAGCTCCATGCCGTCCCGCACAGCTACGGACTGGGCATCGGAGGCACGGATTTTTTTGTCCACTTCAGGCGTAAAATAATATTTGGCGCGTTCGGGCGCGCGGAAGAGGTGCAGGGTTTTCTTCAGAATGATGCTTTGTACTTCATCCTTGGTCAGCATATGCCGCAGCACGGCAAGGGGCGCGCCCGCCTCTACAAACTGGCCTTCAAGCTCACTGTGTACCACACTCACCTCGCCTTTTTCAGGCGCGCAGATGGGTTTGGGGTTGTGCTCGCGCTCCAGCGTGGCAATGAGCGTGCCGGGTTTTTCTTTCCACTGGCCTTGCGGCCCCAGGGCCTGATCGCCCTGCTTGAGGCCCGCAAAGGTGACGCGGCCCGTATGGGGCGTGCGGATGACTATTTCGCGGTAGGGCGAAGCTTTTATTTCGTCCAGCAGTGAAGATATGTTGATCATGCTTGGTCCGTTATATGCTTGGGCGCGCGTGCCGCCGTAGCGGCGCGGGCGCCTGGTTTTCTTCGGGCTTGCCCTTTGGTGTGTGCGGCGGTTTTGCCGGGCCGCCCTGATGGCGGCGCTGCCCGCATTCCGGCTGTTCCGGCGGCGGGCCGTGTTCCGGGGTGCACAGCACCGGGGCATACGCATCAGGCGGCGGGGCGCATCCCCTGCCTGATGCGTAGTTTTTTACGGCCGGGAACGAAAGTGCTGATCTGGCGGCAACGCCGTATCATCCGCCCCCGGCATGTTTTTTTGCCTACCGGTAATAAAGGTTTCTGCCGCCGATGGTGAGCAGCGCCTGCTTGAGGTTGGCGCGCACCTGCCTTCTGTCCCATATGCCCTGGATGTGCCCGCGCGACAGGGCGCGGTACGAGCGGTGGTACTTGGGCGGGATGTCCATGCCCGTCGTTTCCTTGATAACGCCCGGCCCGGCGAAGCCGATGTTGGATGAACGCACGGCGAACTGGTAAGGCGAGCAGCCAAGAAAGCTGGCGACCGGCCCGGCAAAGGAATTGGTGTCGTACAGTACCATGTACAGACCGCCGGATTCGATATAGCGGCGCACAGCCACGGTGCAGCGCGGCATCTGGATGACGCCGTGCGTGCCTTCCTGAATGCGTATGCCCGCCGTGCCGTGTACGTATGCCAGAAAGGGATAGCGCTTTTTCTCGGCACGCTGGGCGGCCTCCACAAACTTGTAGCCTTCGGCCGCGCCCACGGAGCCGCCGCGGAAGGTCCCCATAAGCATGGCTACCACCATCTTGGTATTGTCGATGCGGGCTTCAAAGGTCACGCAGCCGCTTTTGGCCCCGGTTTTTTTCTGGGCAGCGGCGACGCGGTCGTTGAAGTCGGGGAAGTCCAGCGGGTTGCCCGCTTCGATTTCGCTGTTGAACTCAAAGACCGAACCGGCGTCAAAGACGTTTTTTACATACCATTCCGGCTCCATGGGGAAGTGATAGCCGCAATGGCTGCACACGCCCGCGAATTCGGCGAAAAGGTCCGGTCCCCAGAGGTCCAGGCAGCCGTAAGAGGCGCTGTTGGGGCAGGTAACCGTGCGGTCGGCCTTGTAGCGCGGAGATATGTAGTTCCACTTGAGCCGGCGCGAATCGTCTGCCCAGGTGGAAAGGGCCATGAGCTCTTTGGCCTTGTTGTCCTGCTTGCCGGGCAGTTTGTGGGTGAGCTTGTGCCAGGGAGCCAGCAGACGCCCCTTGAACACATCCCACTCGTTGCCCACTTCTTCCATAAAGGTGCGGATGCGGCGTTGATGCTTGCGATAGAAGTCGTATTTGAAGCTGACCCAGGGCTTGGATATCCAGTCCCAGGCCGCGCCCGCCATTTTGGTGATGAACGGCCTGCGGTCGCGTGCCGCCTGACGGGAAAGCCGCAGAAACTTCTGCTGGCGACGTTCGCGCAGGCGGTCTTTAGCTTTGGAGGAAAGCCCCCAACGGGTATGCATTTCATCCAGATTGGCATCGGGCCTGCGCAGGCGTGAAAGCGTAAAGCCCTTGAGCATGGGCATGACGCGGGTGGAAACCACCACTTCGTCTGTGGCGCGTATGACTTCCTGCCGCAAGGTGCGGAAAAAGTCGAAGTGCCAGGGGCGCGCGCCCAGGGGCGGTTCCTGCACGATGCGGTCGATATAGCCGAACTTGATGTTGTCCTGCGCGGTGATCTTGAGGTGCTGGGCGCAGTGTTCGATCAGTTCGGGGGCGGCGCGCTGCCCGGCCTTGAGGCGGCCTTCAATGGCAGCGGCCCCTTCGGGCGAAATGACCGAATAGTAGCCGTGCGAAAGCATGAGCCTTTTATCCGCAAGGCCGATGGCCTCGGCCCCGCCGGAACCACCTTCGGAGATGACGGCGATAACGGGTACGCGCAGACCGGCCATGCTGTAGATATTGCGTGCGATCTGCTGCGCCGCGCCGGGGTAGTCCTCAATGGGATACGAGCCGGGCGTGAAGATGTAGGCATGCACGGGAATGCCCTCGGTTTCCGCAACGCGCATATACTGCTGCGCCTTGGCGTTGCCCCAGGGCTTGACAGAGCCGCCGTTGCGGAATTCCGCCCCGTGCCCTTTTTCCTGCCCGATAACCATGACGGACTGGGTATAGGTCTTCTTGCCCCTGCGCCGCGTAATGACGGCGCGGGCGATGAGCATGCTGGGGTCCAGACTGTGCTCGTCCTGTCCGCCGACCTCGGTGAAGTTGTCGTAGACGTTTTCCAGAATGTCCCGCAGGCAGATACGCTGCGGGTGGCGCACGATGCGCACCTTGTCCATGGGGGTAATGCTGCCTTCAAGGCGGCGTTCCACATAGCAGAACAGGTCTTCAACCGTGGCCAGCTCCGCATAGGGATCTTCAACTTCCCCCGCGCGGGCGCGCGCCGCGAAAGAGGTGAGCTTTTCTTCCAGCAGTTGCGCATTGTCTTTGTGCTTGCCGGCAAAAATGTCCACCATATAACTGAGCCTGTCGCGCAGACTCTGGATTCGTTTCTCTATATTATTGTCCATAACTCGCATGCGCCGCTAAACGGGTTTTTTGAGGTAATTGGAGTAGGATGAGTGCAGGGCGGCCAGCGGATTGTTGCCGAGCATGCGGTCCTTGACGGCCAGAACGGTCGTGGGGGCCTCAAGATAGCGCATGGCGAGGGTATCGTGCGCCACGCACAGGCCCAGCAGAACGTTAAGATCCACCTTGGCATCGTTCATGATCTTGGCTTGCAGCACCGGGTTGCACATGGTTTCCGGCTTGGCGGGATTGTGCAGATGCCCGGCGTCAATGCCAAGGGTGCTCTTGGATACATTGCCGACCTTACAGATAACAGAAACCACTTCAAAACCGTGAGCCTCGAAAATGTCGGCAGAGGCCTTGGCGTCTTCACGCAGGCCGATGCAGAACAGCAGCCCGAGACGCTTGTAGCCCATGGCCG
>NZ_JAHZAA010000004.1:57666-111050 GCF_019424165.1 Desulfovibrio sp.
CCATAATTTCAAGAATGCGCGGGTGGCAGGGAATGCGCGTGCCATCGGGCAGCGTCGTGTAACAGTTATATTCAACAATGGCCGATTCGCGCGCCATGCGCAATATGTCATCCTTGTAACAGTCCAGCGCTGCATCGCCCAGGTCGTGCCGCATGGCAGTCGGGCAGTTGGCAGGATGCTTGCCGCCGATTTTGACGCACAGGCGGTCTTCGCGCTTGAAGGGGCAGGTAGCACATGTGGGAAATTGGGGGGTCCCCATAATTTGCTCCTTTGGTCAGAAACGGAGAATCCGTTCCGTATTGGCCGCTAAAAAGTTGACGTTGGACTTCAGGGTATCTCCTGCGCCGTTATGTCCTTCAAGCCGCAGGTCGTGCAGAAACTCAAGACCACGGGCCTTGGCTTCTTCAAGATCTTTGCCCCATATGATGGCAAGGGCCAGGTTTGGATCAAACTCGGTCGGGATTTCGTAGGGTTCCTGGGTGGGAACGTGGGTGAGCATGGTCAACCACGGCTGTTCTTTCCACTGGAAGCGCTCAATGCGCCCTACCCAGGGGGTAAAGTTGCTGTCCGGGTCTTCGGCGATAAGCCGGTATTCGATGCCCACGCCGTCAAAAGTGATGTCGTCCTGGGTATAGCCCAGGGGATCGCCAAGGCCGATGCGTATCTGTTCGGCGATGATATCCACATCTCCCTGGCCCTTGACCTTGGAAATGCGGGCCGAAACGCCGTTTTCCACCTGGATGCGGGTGTTCACTTCCATAAGAAAAGGCTCGCCCTTGCGGGTGACGATCCATTCCCATGTACCCACGTTGTCGTAACCGACCTTGCGGGCCATGGTCAGCGAGTAATGGACGATATCCTTGAGCACCTTGCCGGCGTCAAAGGTGTACTTGATTTCTTCCGGAACAAAGCCGGGGGCCACCTCAATGCGCTTTTGCAGCCCTGTGGACTGGATGGAGCAGTTGCGCGTGCCGAAATGCACCGGGTTGGTTCCTGTGCGGTCGGAAACAACCTGCACCTCAAGGTGGTTGAAGTCCGTAATGCGCTGCTCGATGAGCACGCCTTCGTCCTTGAACTGGCGCAGGGCATAGTTGCGGATGCGCCGGTAAACGGAGCGGAACTGGTCCGGATCGTACACTTCCTCAATGCCCATGCCGCCGCCGCCAGCCGATGCCTTGACCAGCACCAGCGGGCGGGTGATGCCCTGCTGTGCCTGAAATTCAAAGATGCTTTTGGCGATGCGTTCCGCTTCCATCTCGTCATAGATGGGCCGGTCAGAGCCGGGAACCGTGGGTACGCCAAGGCTGCGCGCCAGGCGCTTGGTGTTGATCTTGTCGCCCAGTTCGCGGATGATCTTCCACGAAGGTCCGATAAAGACGAGCTTGCGGTCGCGCTTTGTCACACGGCGCGCAAAGCGGAAGTCTTCGGCAAAAAAACCGTAGCCGGGATGCACGGCGGTGCAGCCTGCCTCGTCAGCCACAGACATAAGCTCGTTGGCATCGTGGTAGGAAGAAACGCGGAAAAGGCTTTTTTCTCCACCTTCTTCGCGTGCAAGGCGTACATGCCCCGAAGCCGCGTCCTCGGCGGTGAATATGGCAGTAAAAGCCACGCCCAGCTTGCGGCAGGCCCGCATGATGCGCATGGCTATTTCGCCACGGTTGGCTACCAGAATTTTATGCTTGTGCAGGGGAATGATTTCCTGAGCGTTGTCCAAGCCTGTCTCCCTCATTATGTGGCGCCCTGTGGGGCGCAAGCGGTAATTGTTGGTCTGGTGGTTCCGGTGCGGCCACGTAACGCGGTCGCCGAAGTGTGGTCCGGCCCGCCGGTTTGTCCTTGTGGGACTGGGCTGGGCGGGCTATACAGGATTCGTATCAACCGAGCATACGCACTTTCCGTGTGAAAATCCACACGCAGTACTGTGGGCGGATGAAAAAAGTCGCCCCCCGATCATTGCGCGGCACTATCCGCTGCGGCACTGTTAAAATCAGGAGGGATAATATGCAAAATCCGCAAGAAGTCCAGTCGGCCGCGATGGCTCTGCGCAAGGCTCTGGAGGCTGCACCATGTAGCTTTTCACAAGTTATGGGCATGCGAAAAATCACCGGCGCCGCGGCAGAAGACAACAGCGCGCCTGTTGGCCTTGTTCTGGGTACTGGGCTTTCGGGCCTGGCCGACAGGCTGACGGAGCGGGTGGCCGTGCCTTATGCCGATCTGCCGGGTTTTCCCGTTTCCAGTGTGGATTCGCATGTGGGGGCCTTTGTGTGGGGGCGTTTTCCTTCATCCTGCGGTGAGGACGATGTACCGGGCCGTCCTGTGCTTATCCAGCAGGGGCGCTGCCATCTTTACGAAGGCCGCAGCCCTGCCGAAGTGTGCATGGGGGTGCGCGTCATGGCGGCCATGGGCGTCAAAACGCTGGTTATTACCAATGCGGCGGGAGCGCTTAATCCCCATTTTGACGCCGGATCCATCATGTGCATGAGCGATTTAATCAATCACACGGGGCATTCGCCATTGCTCGGCTGTAACTGCGAGCAGTGGGGGCCGCGCTTTCCCGATATGAGCGTGCCTTTTGACGCGGATTTGCGCGCCCTTGCCATGGAAACTTCAGCCAGGCTGGGCCTGCGGCTGGAGCGCGGCGTGTATATTGGCGTGCGCGGCCCTGAAATGGAAACCCCTGCCGAAACGCGCATGTACCGGCAGTGGGGAGCCGACGCTGTGGGCATGAGCACGGTTCTTGAGGTCATTGCGGCACGTCATCTCGGCATGCGTGTGCTTGGCCTTTCATGTATTTCAAATAAAAACTTGCCGGACTGTATGATACCGGCGCCCTTGGAAGAAATTATTCTTGTGGCTGCCCAGGCGGGTAAAAATCTGGGTCGCCTCATACGGGCAATGATGACAAAACTTTAAAAAATACGTACAAGCGCAGCCCAGACTCATTTTTTTACACTACAAGGCAAAGCGCCCATGCATTATAACGATTCTCTTCGCAACGTTGCTATTATCGCCCATGTTGACCACGGCAAGACCACTCTGGTGGACGCGCTCTTCAAGCAGGGCGGCGGCCTTCGCGCCGGCCAGCAGATAGACGACCGCGTCATGGACAATATGGACCTTGAACGCGAGCGCGGCATCACCATTGCCGCCAAAAACTGTGCCGTTTCATGGAACGGCGTCAAGATCAATATCATCGATACGCCGGGCCACGCGGACTTCGGCGGTGAGGTTGAGCGTTCGCTTTCAATGACCACAGGGGCCATTTTGCTGGTGGACTCTTCTGAAGGCCCCCTGCCGCAAACCCGTTTTGTGTTGCGTAAAACGCTGGAGGCCGGGTTGCCCGTGGTGGTGGTCATCAACAAGATCGACCGCAAGGACGCACGGCCCGAAGAAGTGCTGAACGAGATCTACGATCTTTTTATCGATCTGGACGCCAGCGAGGCGCAGCTCGAATTTCCCGTACTTTACGCCATCGGCCGCCAGGGTGTGGCCATGGAAAATATTGACGACGAGCAGAAAGACCTGAGCCCTCTGTTTGAAGCCATACTGAAGTATATTCCCGGCCCGGCGCACGACCCCGAACAGCCTTTCCAGATGCTGGTGGCGGACCTTGACTATTCCGACTATCTGGGCCGCCTGGCTGTGGGCCGCATCATGCACGGGCATGTGCACAGCAAGGAAACCCTTGCCTGCATCGGCGAAAACGGAAAGCCCCGCGCCCTGCGTGCCACCAAGCTTCAGGTCTATGACGGCCTGAAACTGGCTGAGGTGGAAACCGCCACCCCCGGCGATATTGTGGTGCTGGCAGGCATTGAAGACGTGACCAGCGGCGATACCATCTGCACCAGCACCAATCCCCGCGCCTTGCCGCGCATCAGGGTGGACGAGCCGACGGTGGCCATGCGTTTCGGCATCAACACTTCGCCCCTGGCCGGGCGCGAGGGCAAGATTGTGCAGAGCCGCGCCATCCGCGACCGACTGGAAAAGGAAACTCTGCGCAACGTGGCTGTGCGCGTGGAAGACACCGCCGACCGCGATGCTTTTCTGGTCAAGGGGCGTGGCGAATTCCAGATGGCTATTCTTATCGAGACCATGCGCCGCGAAGGTTTTGAACTTTCCGTGGGCCGCCCCGAGGTTATCCTGCACAGGGATGAAGACGGCAAGGTTCTTGAGCCCATTGAGCGCCTTTATGTGGACTGCGACGAAATCTTCATGGGCGTGGTTACGGAAAAGCTGGCCCAGCGCAAGGGCCGCATGCTCAACTGCGTCAACAACGGCACGGGCCGTGTGCGCCTTGAATTCACCGTGCCTTCACGCGGCCTTATCGGGTATCGTGATGAATTTCTTACGGATACCAAGGGTACGGGTATCATGAACTCGTATCTTGAGGGCTATGAAGAATGGCGCGGCGATTTTCCGACGCGTTTTTCCGGCTCCATTGTGGCTGACAGGTCGGGCAGCGCCGTGGCTTATGCCCTCTTTAACCTTGAGCCGCGCGGCGTGCTTTTTGTAGAGCCGGGCAATCCTGTGTACGAAGGCATGATCGTGGGTGAGCACAATCGCGACAACGATATTGACGTGAACGCCACCAAGGAAAAAAAGCTCACCAACATGCGCGCCGCGGGCAAGGACGAAAACGTCATCCTGACGCCTGTGCGCCGTATGACGCTGGAACACGCCCTGCACTTTGTGCGCGAAGACGAACTGGTGGAGGTAACGCCCCAGTCCATCCGTTTGCGCAAGGCCGAGCTTTCGGCCCAGAAGCGCTATCAGATAGCTGGCAGGCGCAAGGGATAAAGACTTTTTATCCGTAAGGTGCATGCAGACGCGGCAAGGATTCCACAAGAATCCTTGCCGCGCATACGTTTGGCCTGCTTTCAGACGGCTTGCGGCGCTGTCAGCGTGCCCGCCATTCCATATGCAGCAGAGGGTAGGGGCGGCCTGCGCTGTCCAGCGGCGAGCGCCCCGTTACGGCAAAACCCATATGCCTGTAAAAGGCCAGTGCGGAAGGGTTCTGCTCGTTGACGTCAAGTGTCAGGGCAAAACCTTCTTTGGCGGCGCGTTGTTGCGCGCGCTGCAAAAGCGTTTTGCCCACGCCCCTGCCGAAAAATTCCGGCTCCACAAACAACATTTCCACCTGCGGGCCGTTGCAGCCCATAAATCCGGCAGGGCGGGGCCTGGCGTCATTTTTACGCCTGTACTCCGCCAGCCACACTTCTTCCACGGCGGGCAGGTAGTCCCGCAGCACGGCGGCGTAAAGCTCGTCCACGGCCAAAGGGGAAAGAAAATGATGCGTGGCCTCCACGCTGCGCCGCCAGAGGTCGGCAAGCGCGGGGTGATCTTCGGGCTGTGCGCGGCGCAGGTGCAGTGCGGGATCTGGAAAAGGAGATTCGCGTTTGTTCATGTGTCAAGTCTGTAGGCTACAGGTAGCGGTACTGCAGAATTGGCCTGCATTCAGAGCCGCGACCATTTAATTTTTTTCGTTGCCTTCACTTGGGCTGCCTGCGGGAAAGGCGGTGGCACACTTGGAAAAAGCTGCTACCTGAAATGCACCAAGTGTATTGGTTTGGGTCGCCTGCGCGGCGGGCGGCCAATAGAACGGAAATTGAAAAACTCCTGTCCCGCAGGGCGTCGGTAAAAGCCCTTCCAGAAGAGCCCCCTCCCTTTCCTGCGCAACGGATCGCGTCACGCTACCGCAAGCGGTACGACGGAAGCTCCGTTTACGCCTCCACGGCGGGCGCTGTTCACGCCGGCACAGGATAATTTACCATTAACCAGATCTAATAATTATATTTCCAGCGTATGCCGCCCCAGGTGCTCTGCTGCTCCGAGCGCAGCTCAAGGTTGGTGCGCGGTGTCAGTTCAAGCTGGATGATAAAGGCCGTACTGCCTTGCTTCATGCCCTGCTGCACGCCCACATAAATAACATCCGTGATGTACTTGCCCATTTCCACGGCAGTGCCTGCGCCCATGCTTTCATCGTCGGAGGCGTCGCCTGACCCGCTGCCCGGTGTGGAGCTGAGGCGCAGTACATCAACTCCCAGAGCATCGCGGGTGACGTCAAAAATGCCGCCACCGCCCGAACCGAAGCCCGCCAGTTGCGCCACGGCTCCGGCCAGGCGCAGGTTTTCCAGGCGTCCCAGTTCGCTGGTGCTTTTGCCGAAAAGAATCTGGGCGAGGATTTCATCCCGCGGCAGTTCCGGTTCACTGCTCAACGAAAGCTTCATTTTGCGCACGGTTCCCGTGATGCTCACATAAGACGTGAGATCGGGCGTTTCATTGGCAAGCTTGATATCCAGCAGAGGATTGCTCAGTGAGCCGCCTGCAAAGGTGATTGTACCGCGCGAAAGCTTGAATATTTTGGTCAGAAAATCAAAGCTGCCCTTGACGGCCATGATCTGCCCCGTGATCTGCGGGTCTTCAGGCGTACCCGCCACCAGCAGGTCGGCTTTCCATTCGCTGCTGAGGCCGTGCCCTTCCACCATAAAACGGCCGGGAATCACGATGCGCAGGTTCAGGCTGCCCTTTGCCTCGGGCTTGCTGGCTGCCCCTGCGGCGGCCTGTACCGCGGCGGGTGCGGGGCTTTCGCTGATGGGCAGGGTGGTAACGCTGCCCCCCACGGCCAGTTTGTTCAGTAGCACAAGGCCCTGATTGACGGTGATCAGGCCATCCACCCTGGGGGCAGCGGCACTGCCGGTTACGCCCACATCGCCCGAAAGTTCGATGCGTATGTCGCGGCGGCTCAGGGGCCGCAGGTGATCAATGGTGGTCTTGATGTCCAGCTTGCTGCCGTCAAGATTGCTGTACCCGGCCACGCGCAGTTTGCCGCCAAGGCCGCCGGAGGCATCCAGCTCAAGCCGTGCCACGCCGGGCAGGGCGCTTGTCCCTTTGCCCCGGCCCTCTTCGAGCTTGAGGCGCAGGTTGATATTGGTCAGCAACACACCCTGAAGCAGGTTTTCATACTTGCCATTGTCGACAAGAACAGATCCCTTGGCTGAAGGGGTGGAAAGCGTGCCGCCAAGATCGACGGACATGGCCACATTACCCGCAAAGCGCTGGTCAGCTACGGGCAACAGGGACCACAGCGGCCCGGCGGCCCCTTTCCAGCGTACCTGACCACGCAATGGCCCCTGCATGTCGGGTTGCGGCAGCCCGTCCTTGCTGAAAACAAGGGGTATTCGCGCTTCAAGGCGCGCCTCTGTGCCGCCCAGAGCCTGAATGCTTTCCTTGTCCACGGCCAGGCGCGCCACAAGGCTTGTACCTTCAATGCGTCCGGCGAGGCCCAGGTTCAGCGGCTTGAGGGGGCTGCCGGGGATACGGAGCT
Organism: Desulfovibrio sp.; assembly: GCF_019424165.1. GTDB lineage: Bacteria > Desulfobacterota > Desulfovibrionia > Desulfovibrionales > Desulfovibrionaceae > Desulfovibrio. The sequence continues at coordinate 64,988 of NZ_JAHZAA010000004.1, forward strand.
GGCGGACGCCGAAATGAAAATCACCGCCCGGGCGGGCAGGGCTGCCCGTCAGGCGGGCGTGGGCCTCCACCGTGCCTTCGGGCAGGGCAGGGACAAATTTTTTCCAGGGCGTGAGCGCCAGGCCGTCCAGGTCAAGGCGGGCATCCAGCCTGTCCTGCCCAAGGGCGGCGTTGGCACGCAGTCTGCCGCCGGGGATAAGGCGTATATCAATACCGCTCAGGGTAATGCCGGAATCTCCATAGCGCAGGCTTGCGCCGGGGCTTGTTATGAAGCCGAGGTCATGCCCGGCCAGGTTTGCTTCAAGTTTTTGCAGTTGCACAAGACCCGGCTGCCAGCGCGCGTTGACGTGGGCAGCCACACTGCCGCTTGTTTCAACGCTGGCGTCCAGCGGGCCGTTGAGCGAACCGTTGGCCCGCACTTTTGTTCCGAGAGAAAGATCGCCCTGGCGCAAGGCGGCAAGGTCCAGACGGGCGGCCAGGTTTGCCGCGCCGAAGAGATCGCGCAGCGTTGCCTCGCCCGCAAGGTTTTGCAAAGTTAGCGGCGCATCTGCCCCGGTGCTGTAACTCAGGCGCGGCACATTCCAGCGCAGCACGGCCTGCTGGCTGAAGCGCACAGCCGGGGTGGCAGCAGCCCCGGTTGCCTGGGGTGCGCCTGTTTGCGCGGGATCGGCCTCGCTGTTGCTTCTGGCGGCGGACTGACCGTTTTTTTGCGCCGTTTCTTGCGGTGTTGGAGCGTGTTGCGCCTCCGCAGCTTCAGAAACGGCGGGGGCGGTGGTGCGCTCGGCCCGCAGCTCAAGGCTCAGGGAGGCTTCGCCATCCAGGCGCGCGCCCGGCACAAGACTTGAAAGGGCAGGCCAGTCGGTTACGCGCACGTCCAGTCTGCCGTCACAGCCGGGCATGCTGCCGGGGGGAAGCATGGCGGCCGCCTGCCCGGTAGCTTCCACCCCCAGGGCATTGAGGTACAGTTTGCGCAGGCCCGCCTGGAGTATTCCGTCCTCGGTGCGCCCCGCAAAAATTTGTCCGGCAAGGCTCAGGGGGCGGTTGTCCCACTGGCCGCTCACGTCCAGGTGGAGCACAAGCTGCGTTGCCGCTGCCTGTTCGCCCTGGGGGGCGCTGGCTTTGGCTGCGCCAGGCGCTGAGTCAGGCGTTGAGCCATGTTTTGCATCAGGGGAGCCGCCATGACCGGCTCCGGCAGGGTTGTTTTTGTCGTCCGTACTGTCTGGTGCGCGGTGCTGCCCGGCGGTTTCAACCAGGGGAGTGATGGCGTGATCTTCTGCCAGAAGCAAGGCCTGCCGCCAGTTCAACGGGCTTGCGACAAGGCTTGCCACAGCTTTTTCCAGCTTGTGGCTGCCCAGGCGCAGGTCTGCGCATTCCAGGCGAAGGGTAAGGTCGGGAGCCTCCAGAGGGCCGCCAGCCGTGAGGCTCACACTGCCCGGCGCGGCCAGCATGTCCAGAGGATTGCCCGCCGCGTCTCCAGCGGCGCGTGCGGGGGAATTTTCCAGAGGGGCGAGGCTCAGGCGCAGGTCCACATCCAGCGGACCGGAAAGCCATGACATGTTTTGTGCCGCATCAATGGGCCGGGGGCCGTCAGATGCGGCAGCGGGGGCATCCGGGCTGTGCCATGCGGCATGCCCCGTGCCGGAAAGCGGACCGGCCTTGAGGTCAAATCTTGTCAACCCGGCGCGGGCAGCGGCGGCCATGTTGTCAGGCGTACCGGGAATGGTCTGGGCCTGGGCTTCGAGAGCCAGGGAAAGGCGCGCGCCACCGGCCAGCAACGGGGCAAGAGAGCCATGTGGATTATGCGGGCCGGGCTGGCCTTGCGTGCGTGCTGAACTGGCCGGGCTATCCGGGCTATCCGGACGGGCCGGGCTGGCCGCGCCGGAGGAATCGCCGGGTGTCTCCGCGGTCTTGCCGCTGTCTTCATCCGGCGTTGCGGCGGCAGCGGCTGGCAGAGCTGCGGCTTCAAGGCTGCTGTTGACTGTCAGGGTCTGGACAACGAGCTTGCCGGATTTGTCTTTCTGCGGCGTAAACGTTGCTTCCATGCGCACTTCAAGGCCGCCGCAAGAGGTGTCGGCCACAAGCAGGGGAGCATGATCCCGGCCGGAGGCGGTCAACAGTACGTTGAGGCTGCCGCCCTTGCTGTCTGCCCTGAGGCTGGCGTCAACATCTGCCCTGAAGAACATACCGCCGGAAAACGGCGCGGAAGCGGCAGCAGGCTGCGGTGCGGCCTGCCCATTTTCTGGCTGGCCATCGCGTGTCTGATGTGCGTCTGCCTGTCCGTTGTGCGCTGCCGGTGTATCCGCCGGTTCATTGCGCGTGGCTGTGGGTTGTGTGCCACTGGCGGGCGACACGACCGGAGTGTTGGCGGCCTGATGCTGCCCGGTGGCATCTGCATTGCCGCTGTTTTCTTTGCCCTGATCTTTTTCCTTCTCCTCTGCACCAGCCGGAAGAGCTGCGCCAAGTAATGACTGTGGCAAAACCGCGTCCACAACGGCCAGACGGTCCAGAAGTACCGCGGGCAGCCAGCCGGGCAGGGTGTTCAGGGCCTGCACAGTCTCACCCAGGGTTGCGCGCAGGCTGTTTTCCGTCATGGGGGGAGAAGGTTCGGACGGCGGGGCGGGCGGCAGGTCCGGCAAGCGGAACAGCCGGGGATTGTGGCTTGTGAGTGCGCGTATGCGCACGGTTCCGGGCAGGGCTGCCCAGTCCCATTCAAAGGTATTGAGGGGCGCTTCAAGCCACAGGCCGTGAGCGTCCGCCAGCTCAACCCCCACCTGCATGCTGAAGGGCAGTGAACCGGAAAGGCGCGTCAGCCGTACCTGCAGGCCGCCTGTTTCCACCGGGGCGGCCAGAACGGCATTGACCTCATCCTTGAGCCATGCCTGCACGTTCTCGTTGCGCAGCGCCAGCAGAATGCCCGCGAGAAAAAACAGCAGCAACAGCAGCAGAAAAACCAGGCCGCGCCACACAACGCCCCAGATGCGGGAGAAAAGGGCTGCGCCGGGCCGTCCCGGACCTTTACCGGATTGGCCGGAGCCGGAGACATGCGCGCTGCCTGCCGCAGCGCCGCTAACAACAGCATCGGCAACAACAGCGCCGCCCGGGCCGGTATGGGAAGAAAGCGTCGTCATCAGAAAGACTGCCCTATGCTCACATAAATTTGAACCGGCGGATCGCCATCCCTGGGTTGCAGGGGAAAACCCACATCCAGCCGCAGGGGGCCAATGGGCGTGTAATACCGCAGGCCCAGGCCCGCGCCCCAGTCCATATCGCCGATAATGCGGGGGGCTTCATCCCGGTAGACCATGCCGCCGTCCAGAAACGGAACAAGACCCACGTCGTCGGTGATCTTGTAGCGCGCTTCAAGATTGATGACCTGAAAGGACCGGCCGCCCAGGGGGTCGCCGCCTTTATCTTCAGGCCCGATGGACTGGTAGGCGTAGCCGCGCACGGAACCCGCACCGCCCGCATAATACCGCAGGCTGCCGGGAATGTTGTGCAGGGCCGCGCCGGACATGGCCCCGGCCTCTACCCGGCCCGCCAGCACCAGCTTGTCGGTGGGGCGTCCGTCTTTGCGGAAGGGCGCGTAGTAGCCGCTGGCCTCCAGAGAACCGGCCATGACCGTAAAGCTTTCGCCGTAAAAGCCCGTATTGGGATTGGCCTTGAGGGTGATTTCAGAGCCGCGCGTGGGATTGAGCACGTTGTTGCGGCTGTCGCGCCGCACGCTGGCCCTGGGGCCCGCATACCCGTAAAACTGTTCTGTCCTGTCGTTTTCCTTGATGGAGCCGCTTTGCCCGCCAACGCCCAGGCTGCCCCACCACAGGCGTGAAAGACGGCGTTCAAGCGCGGCCGAAGCGCTGGCCGATGTGCTTTTGTAGGCTTCGGTATCTTCGCGCAGGGTTGAGCCGGAGGCCAGCAGGCGCTGCTCGCGCACGAGAAACGCCGGTTTTTCAAAGGCCGCCTTGATGCCCTGCACCTGCGTGGCAATGGGGGCGCTGACCATCAGTTTTTCGCCGTTGCCGAAAAGGTTGCGGTGCTCCCAAAAGCCTTCCACACCTACGCCGGTATCTGTGTCGTAGCGCGCGCTGCCGCCCACGGACCGGAAGGGCAGTTCGCTCACGGTCACCTCAATGGGCAGCACGGCCAGGCCGTCCTTGTTGCGGAGCGGCACGCCGCTGTTATCGGCCACGTCTTTTCCTGCCAGCAGTTCTTCTTTGGGGCGTACCTCTACAGAACGGAAAAGGCCAAGACCACGCAGGTGGTTGGCGTAGTCGTCCATAAGCTCCGTGTCCCACGGCTCATCGCCGGGAACCCAGGGGGTCAGCCGTTGCAGGTAGGCGGCATTGACGCCCTTGTTTCCTGTCACGTCCACGCCGCCCATAAGGGCCGGTGGGCCGGGATTGATGCTGATGTCGGCATTGACCTGTTTTTTTTCGGGGTCAAGAGTATAGCGGGCCTGGGCCACGGCGGCCAGGGGGTAGCCCTGGGTGTGCAGCTTTTCCGGCAGGGCCTCTACCGCGTTCAGCAGGGTGTCTGCCACAACAGGCTTGCCCACGGCAACGCCGGGCAGCACCGCGGGAAAGGACGGCGGGGGAACAGGCTCGGTTTGCAGCCCCCAAAAGCCTACCTCGCGCTGACGGTCTTTAAAGGGAGCCGGCACGTCCGGCGACGGTTCGTACGTTACGTCGGCCCGGCCAAGGGTATAGCGCGGCCCTGCCACAAGGGTCAGTGTGACGCGCAGGGGCCTGGCCTCTTCATCAAAGCTGAAAGAGGCCGAACCTTCATAGTAACACTGGGAATGCAGAAGGCGAACGGCTGTGTCCACATCGGCGCGGGCGCGACGCTCCAGGGCAAGCGTGCTGTCGGGCAGTTCATTGGCAAGCTGCGCCAGTTGGCTGACGGATTTCATCTTGCCTTCCAGGGAGGATGGGCCATCCTCTATCCTGATGCGCAGGGAGTACGGCACCGGCTCGCCGCGCCAGGCGGCTTCAAGGGATTCCTGTTCCTGCGCCTGTTCAGGCATGGCATCGTCGGGTTTGGGCTTCAGAAGACCGCAACCGCAAAGGCACAGCGTCAAAAGCAGCAGCAACAGGCAGCGCAATGCCCCGGACCCCGGACTCACACCAGGCAGGGGAAAAAATACGGCGCGTTCAGAGCGGAAGAAATTCAAGGGCTTTTTGCAGGGTACAGCACGCATGGCGGTAATATACGCCGTATGCGCGGGCTTAGCAAGAAACATTCGCACAATGCTCGTGCGTATTGTCAGCAAAACCATATGGCTGCGGCCTGCACATTCTCCATTGCTTGGCAAAGCGGCGAGCCCCTGCTACTACTTGTGGCATGCCCGGCGTTTGCCGGAATCTGCCCCCGGCTTACACCCGGTGGCAACGTATGGAGAATATGTATGAATTATGATCTCTGCCTGCACATTGACAGCAATGAACCCGCCATTCTGAAACTGGTGCTGAAAAATGCGGCCAATTATATCAAAGGGCTGCCCGGCGAACGTTTTCAGCTTGTGGTGGTGGCCAATGGCCCTGCCGTGACCCACTTTATCCGCAAAAACGAAGAATTCCGCGCTATGGCCGCGCCCCTTCAGGATCAGGGGCTGCGCATCCTGCTCTGCGCCAACGCCCTGGCCGACAACAGCATAAGCCATGACGATATCTGGCCCGGTTGCGATGTTGTACCCGCAGGGTTGGTGGAAATAGTGCGCCTGCAGCGCGAAGGCTTTGCCTACATCAAGCCCTGACAGTTCAGCTCTGACGGCTCTGGTCCGGACGGCGCGGGCCGTTTCCATATTGCCCGCAGGCGTCGTCACTGTGGTGACCGCCTGTGCGCCTGGCTGACGGCCCGGATACTGTACGCCGCATGGCGTAGCAGGCCGTAAGGGTATGGGCGGCAATGAAATGTGAATACGCCGGGTGCGCCGCGCCGGAGGCTGTGTGCTGTGCCGGTGCTGAGCGCATGTTTGCCGTTTGTACTGCGAGGGACCGGCGGAGACTTCCGGCGGTGCATGGTTTTGCCGGAAGGAGGCGGAATGACAGATTTTGCGGATGTTCTGGATACAGTGCGGCGGCATGAGCCGGTGGTGCACTGCATAACGAATTACGTCACGGTCAACGACTGCGCCAATATGGTTCTGGCTACGGGCGGTTCGCCCATTATGGCCGATGATGCGGCGGAAGTTGAAGATATTGTGGCCCTGTCCCAGGCGCTTGTTATCAATATAGGCACGCTCAACAGCCGCACGGTGGAATCAATGCTGGCGGCGGGCAGACGCGCCAACAGTATGGGCAAGCCTGTTGTGCTTGATCCTGTGGGCGCGGGGGCATCGGCCCTGCGCAACAGCACGCTGCAACGGCTGCTGGACGAAATCCGTTTTGCGGCCATCAAGGGCAATGCCTCTGAAATCGGTTTTTTGGCCGGCAAGGACGCAAAGGCCAGGGGCGTAGATGCCCAGGGCTCTTGCCTTGTGACTGAAGACAGGCTTGAAAGCGCGGCGGCTACGGCTCGACGTTTGAGCGAGAGCACGGGAGCCGTGGTGATTGTCAGCGGGGCCATTGATATTGTGGCACATGCCGGTGGGGCCTGGGCCGTGCGCAACGGGCATCCGCTCATGGCGCGTATTACGGGATCGGGCTGCATGTCGGCCGCGGTTATGGGATGCTGCCTTGGCGTGGCGTCTCATGAAGCGCCGCGGGCCTGCTTGTGTGCCGTATGCGCCATGGGAGTTGCCGGGGAGATTGCCGCTGAAATCATGACTGGCCCTGCCGGAACGGTGGGCGGCATGGGCGGCGGGACCGGCAGTTACCGGGCGCTGCTGCTGGACGCCATGAGCCTGCTTGACGGGGCTGCGCTTGGCAGCCGGGCCGGCGTGAAGCAGATCCAGATGTAGAGCAGAGTACCATTGAAAATGTTTACCTGCGCTAAAGTAACTGATGCTTGAGATGCTTGTATTGCCTTCGTTTGGGCCGCCTGCGGAATGAACCCCTTTTCCTTGCTGTCAGGCTGCTCGCCCTGCGGGCAAGGAACCCTTTTTTCTACTGTCACTCTGTCCGCCTGCGCGGCGGGCGGCAGAGGGAGCCTGCGAGGGCCGCGCGTCTTTTGCCGCGGAGCTTCCTCGCTTCGCCCGGTGATCTCCCTCCGCGCCGCGCAATGCCATCGACGATTTTACACTGTCCAGGCGGGGAGTGTATCAGGCTCTTCGGCGCAATACCATCAACGAGACTGGCTTTGGTGGCTGGGTCGGCTTGGGTAATGGACAGCAAAAGCATGATGCCGGTGTGCTGTGCTGAAACCGTCTCAGGCATAAGCCAGGGATAGCTTCAAGGGCTGACTGCTCTGGTTCGCCTGTAGAAGGTCTTGAAGGCATTTTGTTTTGGTACTGCTTCAGAAGAGGCCGCCCTTTGGGCGGCCTCTTCCTGTTTTGGCCTGTTTTTCGGCAGGGCCATGTTCTCAATTATTGTGGGCCGCTCACGGGCGACAAAGTGTCAGGTCCACAGCACAAGCCCTGTTTCAAGCGGTGTTGCCAGGTTTTTGTGGTAGGGCAGCACCCGCACGCCGTAACGGTATTGCCCGCTGTGCGTGGGAATGTAGGTGGCAGCATAGTTCATGCCGTTTCCGCTTTCGCCATTGTGGTCGGCTGCGCGCGGCTCAAGGCGCAGTATTTCGGGCTTGTCGATAAAGCTGCCGTTGACCAGGGCGCGGCCGATGACAAGCTGTACGAGTATTTCTTCCGGCTGCATTGCGCCCAGATGCATATGCAGGCGCACGCTTACCGGTTCGCCGCAGATCATTGTATTGTTTTCCACTCCGCTGATGAAAAGCTCCTCTACCTTGACCGTGCCGAAGCGGGCGGGCAGGTCCTTTTCCCAGGCGGCAAGGCGGCGGCACGCCGACCAGTCGTTTTCGGCCAGCATGTTGCGGCGGCGCGCGGCCCGCAGGTAATACTGGCGTATATAGTCATTGAGCATGCGGTTGCTGCTGTACATGGCCGTAAGGCTTTTGAACGACCGCTTGGCCATGGCGATCCACTGGGTCGGCAGGTCGCCCTGGGTGCGGTCGAAGTAGAGCGGCAGCACGGCGTTTTCCAGCAGGTTGTACAGCGCCTCGGCGTCTGCATAGTCGTTCTGTTCATTGCTGGGCAGTTCGGTGGTGACGACCGGGCCTATGGTCCATCCGTTCTGCCTGTTATAACCTTCGCACCACCAGCCATCGGAGATGCTCAGGTTGATGCCGCCGTTGACGGGCAGCTTCATGCCGCTTGTGCCGGAGGCCTCGTGCGGACGCCGGGGCGTGTTGAGCCAGACGTCGCAACCCTGAGACATGATGCGCGATACCGAAAGACTGTAATTTTCCAGAAAGAATATGCGCCCGAGAAAGCGCTCGTCCTGGCACATGCGCATGACTTCCTGAATAAGGTTGATGCCTGCTTCGTCCGCAGGGTGCGCCTTGCCGGAAAAAACAAGTACCACAGGCCGGTGGGGGCTGTTGAGTATGCGGGCCAGGCGGTCGGGATCGGCAAAGAGCAGGGTGGCCCGCTTGTAGGGCGCAAAACGCCGTGCAAAACCTATGATGAGGGTTTCCGGCCGCAACAGGGCTTCCATGCCTTTGCGGACGGTGGCGTCCAGTTTGAAGCGTTGCGCAAAAACGGGAATGCGCTTGCGCAGGGCATCGAGCAGGGCTTCTTTCTGATGTTGCCGCGCCGCCCAGAATGCCTCGTCGGGGATGTCGTCCACCTTGTCCCATACGGCGGAACCGGGCAGCGCCTGCAACCAGCCCGCGCCCAGATGTTTATGCAGCAGTTCGTGCATCCAGCTGCCCACATAGGACGGCGTATGCACACCGTTGGTGACATGCCCGATGGGGGTTTCAGCCGTGGGCAGGCCCTTCCACAGATTGTTCCACATATGGCGCGAGACCACGCCGTGGAGGCGGCTGACGCCGTTGGCCCAGCACGAGAGCCGCAAGGCCAGTACCGTCATTTCAAAGGCGTGGCTGTCGCCGCCCTCGATCTGCCCGAGCTGCACAAACTGCTGCCAGGAGAGATCAAGATTTTTTGCCATCCCGCTGAAATAGCGTTCCATCAGTTCCAGCGAAAAGGATTCGTTACCCGCAGGCACGGGGGTATGGGTGGTGAACAGCGTGTTGGAGCGCACGCGCACCACGGCTTCGTCATGGCTCATACCCTGGGTCATGCAGTCCCGCACGCGCTCAAGGGCCATAAAGGCTGAATGCCCCTCGTTCATGTGGTAAACGCCGGGGATAATGCCAAGGGTGCGCAACAGGCGCATGCCGCCCTGACCGAGCAGTATTTCCTGTAACAGGCGCGTTTCGCGGTTGGCCTCATACAGGCGGTCGGTGATGCGCCTGTCCTCATCGGTATTGCGGGTGGTGTCCGTATCCAAAAGATAGAGGCCGATGCGGCCCACCTGAAGCCGCCAAACCCGTGAGTAAAGGATGCGGCCCGGCAGCTCGAGCTGTATGTACACGGGCTGCCCCTGGGCGTCATGCACCTGTTTTATGGGCATCTGGCCGAAATTGTTGACCGGATATTGCGCCACCTGGCGGCCGCTGGAGTCAATCTCCTGCATGAAATAGCCGCTTTTGTAGAGCAGGCCGATGCCCATCAGTGGCAGTGCCATGTCCGAGGCGGACTTCAGGTGGTCACCCGAAAGCACGCCAAGGCCGCCGGAATAAATGGGTACGGATTCGTTAAGCCCGTATTCTGTGGAAAAATAGACAATGGGGTGTTCGGGCGTCACGTCTACACTGAGGGAGCGGATGGGTTCGGCCATGTAGGCGTCGAACCTGTCCATAACCTTGTGGTACATGGCCATGTATTCTTCGTTGGCAATAAGCTCTTTGAGGCGGGCCGGCCATGCCTCTTCAAGCATTTTCAGCGGATTGCGGCATGCTTCCCACAGTTGGGGGTTAAGGGCCATAAACAGGGCCTTGGCCTGATCGTGCCAGCTCCACCAGATGTTCTGCGCCAGTTCGCGCAGGCGTGAAAGCTCGTGCGGAACCTCGGCAACAGCCATGATGGGACGCAGAAAAGGCGTGGCCGAGCAGGAGGCCGTGAGCACCCGTGTGAGCGCCCCGTGCGCGGAGTCGTGGTCGGTGCGCGCGTCGGATTTGGCAAGGGCGATGTCAAATGCCTTGATATAGTTGTCGAAAAAGTAGCTCCACGAGGTTTTTTCAGCCAGATCGCGGGCATGCCCGCGCCAGGAGCACAGTTCACCGTCCGGGCAGGCGGCGGCCCCCAGCACTCTTTCGTGCAGCCGGTCGACGCTCTGGTCAAAGCTCATGCCGCGCCTCGGCATGACGCAGACGCCGGTGCGGTCCATGCTTTCTTCTTTCATCTGCTCCCGCGCCCACATGCCGAAACCCGAAAGGTCGGTGGTAAGGGTGGGTACGGCCCAGGCCGCACATTCCTGCGGTGTATAGCCCCACGGCTCGTACCATGATGGGAAAAAGCCCATATCGCAGGCGGCCAGTATTTCTTCATAGGGAATGTCGAAAAAGCCGTCGTGTCCGTCGAGCATGGCGGGTACAAAGATGACCTTGACGCGCCGTTCTTCGCGGTTATCAAGGCCCAGTCGGCGGCAGGCATTAATGATCGGGTCTTGTGGGGCATTCCATACGCGGTGGGTGCATATGAAGGGCATGCCGTTGTCCGTGTCATCAGGATTGCCGGAAACAGCGGCTGCGTTGATACCTGTATGCCCGCCCATCACAAGGCACAGGGCCAGGATGGAACTGTTTGTGCCGGAAAGGTTGCGGTCGGCGCGGGCCAGGGCTTCAAGAAAAATATCCACGCCCTTGTTGTGCATTTCGTACCGGCCGGAAATGGTGAAAATGCGCGTGTGCTCCGGCAGGGAACCACGCAGGAAGCGCCCCGCCGCGCTCATGATCTTGGCGCGTGTGGCTGAGGGAACCTCACGCTCGTCGGTATAGTCCGGTATGACCCGCAGGTCGAGGCCGTTGGTGGTGATGACATCAGGCTGGCGGCCCAGAAATACCGTGGACTCCTCACCTGTGATGGGGCTGACGGTGGTGAAGGCGTCCGCCTCGCGGGCGGCGGCGCTCTCCATGGACCACTTGGCCGTGATGTTGAGGGCGGCGGCCTCATTGGCGGGATTGATATTGCGCATGTTGGTGTAGATGTCGCGCCCTGTGCCTGCCATGGCGCGGCCCAGGGTAGTGGCGTGGGTGGTGAAGACCGTACCCACTTCGGGGGTGAGCTTTTTCACCGTGAGCAGCCCCGCGCCGCACATCCACTCGTGAAACAGTGCCACGCTGCGGCCCTGCATGGGTTCTACACGGCTTTCGTGTATGGCCGCGATAACTTCGCCGCAGGCCGTGGCAAACATAACGGGTTCAATGTAGTCCCAGCCGCCGGAGAGCGAGTCCACCCCGTAGTTTTTCCACATTTCAAACAGTAACTGGTTGCTGGAATAGCGCTTGTCAAATTCCACCAGTATTACCTTGGGGCGTCCGGGTATGTTCCACCGGCCGAGGCGGCACTTGAGGTCCCGCGTGGCGAGGCCCATGCGCAGTGAATCCCAGGCGTGCTCGTCTGTTTCTTCAAAGCCGGGATTGTTCTTGAGGGCCGGCCCCAGAAGAAAATAGTCCTCGCCAAAATGCTCCACGGCCTGGAGGGCCTTGCTGGTGACAACAGAGTGGATGCCCCCCACCTTGTTGCAGACCTCCCAGCTCACTTCAAACAGGGTTACCAGGGACGAGTTGAAATTCATGCCATCTCCTTGTCATGAAGGTCGTGAAGCCGTGCTGCGCGGCCTTGTCATGCGTTTTTGCGGCTTTTGCGCAGCGTGGCGGGCTTTTTTTCTTGGTTTGCTCGGGTGGTTCCGGCTTTTTTACTGCCTGCTGCCCGCGTGTCTGCCGGGTTCGCGTCCTGGATTTCGGCAGGGGCCTTGCCGCCGCGCCGGGGCGCGGGGGAGCCTGCGTTTTGGACGGCGGGCTTTTCATTCTTTTTCCGGGCCGCGCCTGCCTTGCCCCTGGGCGCAGGGGCTGCTTCTGCGGTTTTGCCCGCAGCCGCCGCCCGTGCGCTTTCGTCTGCCTTGAGGCGCAGCTCAAAGTCGGCCAGCACGTTCATATAGGTGATATAGGCGTCATACGGGCTGGCAAAGGGGCTGGGCCTGTCGGGGACCTCGTTGGAAAACCATTTGGTGGACATATGCCGAAAGTGGTCGGCGGTCTGAAGGCGGTCAAAGTCGCGCCTGAGGGCGCTGTCGCAGGCGGTTATTCGCGGCCCCAGGGCGTAGAGCGCGTGTATGGCGTCCTTTTGCATGTCGTTGCCGAGCCAGGCTGTGAGATCGCGCCCCTCGTCTTCCCAGGACATGAACTGCGGCACATCCACTTCGCCTACGGCCTTGAGGTTTTTTGCGGCCAGCGCCGGGGTGGTGAAGCTGAATTTTTCGTGGGCCAGAAGGGCGCCGGGCAGGGCTTCCAGAAAGTCGAAAATGCCCGATTCTTTTTCGTGGCGAAGCCCGAATATGTGATAATCATTGAAGATATTTATAATATCCGCCGATCCTTCAAGGCCGTGGCACCAGGCGGCGAATGTTTCGGCCCTGAGAGGCCATGCGGGCCAGTTGCGGTCTGAAAAGCGCAGGGCCACATCACCGGAAAGGCCCGCGTTGCGCAACAGCAGCGCAATATCCGGAGCGCTTGCAGGGCGGTAAAGATAGTTGGCGCTGCGCCAGCCGAGCACATGATCGGCCCCTTCGGCCAGCACGGCCCTGAAGCCGTGTTCCGCCACAGCGGCGGCCAGATCATTATTGTAAACGCATTCGGTATTTTTGAAGGTCGTCGGCTTTACGCCGAAAAGATGTTCGAGACGTGCGGCCTGTTCCCGTACCTGACGGTCAAAATCCTGCCGGGAATACAGAAAAGCCAGTGAGTGCGGCGCGGTTTCGGCCACAAATTCCACGCAGCCCGTGCGGGCCAGCGCCGTGAAGCTTTCCAGCACTTCAGGGGTATATTGTTCGAAAAGGTCAAGAGCGACGCCGGAAATGGAAAAAGACAGACGAAAGGCCCCGTCGTAGCGGCGGATCAGCCTGAGCATAAGCTCGTTGGCGGGCAGATAGCACAGGCGGGCCGCGCGCAGGAGGGCTTCGCAATTATGGTCGTCGTCCTCGTAGATGGAGTTCTGACCCATGTCAAAGACGGTATAGCGGCGTAGCTGGTAAGGCTCGTGAACCTCATAGCAGAAGCAGAGGGCTGGCATCAGTGACCTCCCTGTACGTTGCGGTAAATGACCAGCAACTGGTCGGCGGCGTTTTCCCAGCGGATGGATTTCATTTCTTCGTGGCAGTTTTTCACCAGTTCGGAGGCAAGGCAGGGGTAGCGCAGCACGGCGCAGATTTTGTCGGCCATGTCGCGTGTATCCCAAAAGTCAGCCTTGAGTGCGTGCTCCAGTACTTCCGACACGCCGGACTGGCGCGAAAGCAGCACAGGCACATCATAAAGCATGGCTTCAAGCGGTGTGATGCCGAACGGTTCGGAAACCGAGGGCATGACGTACAGGTCGCTCAGGGCAAACATGCGGTCTACCTCTTCACCACGCAGAAAGCCCGCGAAATGAAAGCGGCTGCCCATGCGCAACTGGCCCGCCCGGCGGATGAGCCGGGGCAGCATGTCGCCGCTGCCCGCCATGAAAAAGCGGGTCTCAGGAATTTTTTGCAGCACAAGGCGCGCTGCTTCCATGAAATATTCCGGTCCTTTCTGAAAGGTTACGCGGCCCAGAAAGAGCACACGTTTTTCGTGCCGGATGCGCGGGGGAACAGGATAGCGCCGCCGCGCTTCCTGCCGGGCTACGGCATTGTGCACCACCAGCACCTTTTCCGGCGGGATGCCGTAACGCTCTATCACGGTTTTGCGGGTGAGGCGGCTGACGGCCACCACAACATCGGCGGCCAGCATGCCGGCGCGCTCCACGCCTGCCACCTCTTCATTGATGCTGTCGCCGCTGCGGTCGTATTCCGTGGCGTGAATGTGAACCACAAGGGGCTTGCCCGTAAGGCTTTTTGCCAGCATGCCCGCCGGATAGGTCATCCAGTCATGGGCGTGGATAACGTCAAAATTTTCACTGGCGGCCAGGGCTGCGGCCAGGCGGCCGTAACGCAGCACTTCGCGCATGAGGTCAGGCCCGTAGCCGCCGTGCAGGGTATAGGTGAAGGTTTTTCGGCGCGGGCCGCGAGCTTCTGAAACTGCGGCCGCGGGCGGAACGGAGAACCCGGCCGCCCCGGCACTTTCACGCGCGCCGTGGCGGCCCAGGGCGCGGACATATTCGTGCGGCGTCAGGTAGGGCATAAGGGGGCTGTCTACCGGCATGCAGCGAACGCCGCCGGGCCATGCCGCCGCCTGCTCATGCCGCGTATACTCCATGCGCCGGGCCAGGTCTTCGGTAATGGGCGTGCCCGAAGCCGGGCGCAAGCGCAGAAAGCCCTCTTGCTTCACGTCATTGTCGATGCGGGGCAGCACAAAGATGATTTCCGCCCCTTTACGGGCCAGGGCCTGGGTCATGCCAAAGCAGGCGGTGCCAAGGCCGCCGCTGATATGGGGAGGAAATTCCCAGCCGAACATAAGAACTCGCATGGATTATCCCTCGTGGCGGCATTGCCGCCAGGTTCGGCAGCCGCTGTTTCGGGCCGCCGCAAGTGTTTTTCTTCCTCCGCTGCGGTCACTACTTCCGGTCTGTGGCCGTGGCTGCAGGGTCTGTGCTTTCCTGCCGGCTCCGGCCGTGTTCGTTGCAGCCGCCCGTAGCCATGCTGATGCGGCAGATGCCCGCCGTGTCACCGATGACGGGGTGGCTCATGCGGTGGGCCGCCAGCTTGTGCCAGCGCTGGTATACGGCGGGCGCGGCTTTTTGCAGGCGCAGCAACAGCCGCAGGCATTCGGCCACGCTCCAGGCCTGCGCAATGCAGCCGTTGGGTTTGTAGGGCGGCGAGCCGTCAAAAACTTCAGAAATATTCGCCAGCCCTGCCTGGGCAAGGTGGTCGCAATACAGTGGCGTGAGCGTGTCCAGCAGGGCCATGGCCGCGCCGTCCACATCCCAGGCCGTGCGCAGCAGGGCATCGGCATAGTGGCCCAGAAGCCAGGGCCAGACCGTACCCTGGTGATAGGCTCCGTCGCGTTCGGCCGTGCCGCCGTCATAACGCCCCTTGTAGTGGGGATCGTCGGGGGCCAGGGTGCGCAGGCCGTAAGGGGTGAGCAGCTTGTTGCGCACGCACTCCACCACCTGGGCCTGACAGTCCTCGGCCAGTATGGAGTGCGGCAGGGATACGGCGAAAATCTGGTTGGGCCGCACGGCGGCATCCAGCCTGCCGTCGCGCCAGACGTCGCCAAGGTAGCCTCCGCCGTGGGGAACCCAGAAACGCTGCAAAAACGCCGCGCGCATGCGGCGCAGGGCTTCATGCCCTGTAAGGGGGGCTTCACCGAAACGGGCGGCGAGCTGGTCGGCAAAAGCCAGGGTATTGTACCACAGGGCGTTGATCTCCACAGGGCAGCCCTGCCTTGGAGTCACGGGGCGGCCGTCCACGCGGGCGTCCATCCAGGTAAGCTGGCTGTGGGCGTTGCCCGCGTGCAGCAGGCCCTCGGCATCCACACGGATGTCCAGTCGCCGGGCTTTGCCCGCCCCCGCACGGTAGCCGGAAATAATGGCCTTGAGCGCATGCCAGGCATGTTCACGCAGCCACGCAAGATGGTCTGCATCGGTCTCAAGGCAGCTTTGCAGGGCAAAGGCGTACCACAGGGCCGCGTCTACGGAGTTGTAGGCATGATTGCCCGTAGGGGAGAACATGTTGGGAATAAGCCCGTCTATGACGTGACTGCCCATATCCGCCAGAACACGCAGGCCAAAATCCGTTCGGCCCGCATGAAATGTCAGGCCGGGCAGGCTGATGAGGGTGTCGCGCCCCCAGGCGTCAAACCAGTGATAGCCCGCAAGCACTTCGGGCCGTCCCTCCGGGGAGGTGATGCAGAACTGCTGCCCGGCGCGGGCCAGATGCCCGGACAGGCCGCCGCCGTTTTTGCGGTTGTGATCGCGGACGCGTTCGGCATCTTCCCATAGCTCGCGCATATCCCCGTCGCAGGCGGTGGTTCCGGCCGTCAGGTACACGCAGGCGTTGCCGCCGGACAGCGGCGGCAGGGCCACATCAAGCGTGCCGGGCATGAAAAGGTCTTCGCTGTAGGCAAAACCGCGTTCACGCTCTTCAAGGTATTCCACATTGTAGCACCAGTCCGGCTGCGGCGTGAAGGTATGTCCCGCATCGGTACGGCACTGGATGTAGAGGGTGGGCAGGCCTTCATAAGGGCTGATGCTGAAGCCGTCGGGCAGCAGCGTGGCGGCCGAACGCAGATGCGCGTTGGCATGGGTAAGCTTGTGAAAGCTGCGGTAGGCCAGCAGGGGGCGCAGGCGCAAGGTCAGGGCAGGCACATGGGCCGGGCCGCGCAGGTTCCAGCGTATGGCAAGACGGCTCTGCCCCGGCACAAGCAGTATCTCGCGGCACAGATGCACATCACCCACGCGGTAGACGCACCTGGGCCACTGGTCCAGCCTGAAGGCCTCCAGGTAATCATGCCCGTGGGGATAGAGCGTATCGGGATGCTGGCGGGTAGAGAGCGGAAATTCCCGGCCCCCGCCCACAAGGGACTCTTCAAGGGCAGAAAGCAGCACATGGCGGCCGTGGGGCGTGTTGACAGTAAGCAGGCCGTGATACTTGCGCGTATTGCAGCACAGTATGGTACTGCCCGCATAGTCGCCAAGGCCGTTGGTGAGCAGCCATTCCTTGCGCAGCGCTCTGCGGGTATTCTGGCAGGCAGCCTTGTCAAAGCTGAACCGCATACGTCCTCCCTGGCGATATGGGTGCGTGGGAACGACGCTGCGTGAGACGAGATGGGGAGGCGAGATCGCAGCGGGCCTGTGTAAGACTGCTGGGCGGGCGGACCGGGCGTGGCCGCGAAAATGTCGTAGGGCGGCCCATGCGCTGCTGATCCGGCATGCTGAATGCCCGAACGGAATGTTCCGGCTGAAAATACCGGCGCAATGCATGGCCGAGGCGTGCGCCGCACACAGGGGAAGCGACGCTTTGCCTGTTTGTCTGAGCATTACCATATAGCAGATTTATCTGCCTGTCGAGTTTTACGGCATGATGACAAAAGGACTGCAATATGCCTACAGCATGCAGTATCGGTCAAAAATGTTTGAATATATTCAGGTTATGGCATCCTGCGCGGCATGCGGCGTTCGCCGGGCGAAACAGGGCGCGCGCCAATGGCGAAAAAGCACCGCTGGCTTGAAATACGGCAGGCGTAGCCTGCCGCCGGATTTACAGTGGTAAAACTGGGGCTTTTTCTTTACGCGAATTTGGGGTATACTATTTTGTTACTATCATCACCGAATACCGGACGGGGGAATTTTTTATGAAAGCACTTGGTCGTTTGCTTGGGGCGTTGGCCCTTACCCTGCTGGTGCCTATGACGGCTCTGGCCGGTGACATCAAGGTCGGTCTCATGTGTCCGCTGACGGGCAAATGGGCTTCCGAAGGTCAGGACATGAAGAATATCGTCAGCCTGCTGGCTGATGAGGTAAATGCCAAAGGCGGCGTCAATGGCCGTCAGATCAAGGTTGTGGTGGAAGACGATGCGGGCGACCCGCGCACCGCAGCCCTTGCCGCGCAAAAGCTTGCCTCGGCGGGTGTAGTGGCTGTGATCGGCACGTACGGTTCGGCCGTAACCGAAGCCAGCCAGAACATTCTGGACGAGGCCGGGCTGGTGCAGATCGGCACGGGCTCCACCAGCGTGCGCCTGACGGAAAAAGGCCTGCCGCTCTTCTTCCGCACCTGCCCGCGTGACGACGCCCAGGGCCGCGCGGCGGCGGCTGCCGTTGTCAAGGGCGGTTACAAGGCCGTGGCGATTCTGCACGACAATTCCTCTTACGCCAAGGGCCTGGCCGAAGAAACCAGGGCCGCCCTGAAAAAAGACGGCGTAAAGGTGGTTTTTTATGACGCTCTCACCCCCGGAGAGCGCGATTACACGGCTATTTTGACCAAACTCAAGTCTGCTGGGCCCGATCTTGTGTTCTTTACCGGGTATTACCCTGAAACGGGCATGCTGCTGCGCCAGAAAAGGGAAATGGGCTGGCCCGTCCCCATGATGGGCGGTGATGCCGCCAACCATCAGGACCTGGTGAAGATAGCGGGTAACGAGGCGGCCGAGGGCTACTTCTTTATCAGCCCGCCCCTGCCGCAGGATATGGATACCGCTGAAGCCCGGTCTTTCCTTGAATCCTTCAAGGCCAAGTATAATGCCGTGCCTGTTTCCGTGTGGGCCGTGCTGGCGGGCGATGCCTTCAAGGTCATTGAAGCCGCGCTGGCCGCAGGCAACGATACGCCCGAAAAAATGGCCGCATGGCTCAAGAATCTCAAGGGCATGCCGGGCCTTTCCGGCAGCCTGGGCTTTGACGCCAAGGGCGACCGCGTGGGCGAGTTTTACCGCACCTATATGGTTAACGACAAGGGCGTATTTATCTTGCAGCCCAAGTAAACAGACCGTACAGTGTGCTCCGCGCCCCGGCGCGGTCCGGCGGTTTTTCCGCCGCATATCCGCGCGCTGAAAATGGTGCGCGCATACACAGCAACTTTGGCCGTGGCCGCCGGAACCGGAGCAGTCCGGTTCCGGCTCCGGGCCGGTAAAGGGGAGCCGCCGTATACGGCTCCGGCGGCGGGGCGCAGCCTTTCCGCCCACGGTGAGGCGTGCGTTTTTTACGCCGTCGGGACGTGGCAAGGGTATAACGCTTTATGGAACAGTTTTTTCAACAGCTTTTGAACGGCCTTGCCGTGGGGGGCATCTACGCCCTGGTGGCCCTGGGCTATACGATGGTGTACGGTGTGCTGAAGCTCATCAACTTCGCGCACGGCGACCTGTTCACCATCGGGGCCTATCTTGGGCTGACCCTGCTGGTCAGTTGCAATCTTTCGGGCATGCTTAACCCTGTGGTGGCGGTGCTGGCCGTTTTTGTCATGGTGGCCCTGCTGGTGGCCATTATCGGCTTTCTGCTTGAGCGTACTGCCTACCGGCCCCTGCGCAATGCGGGCCGCCTTTCTGCCGTGGTTTCGGCCCTTGGGGCCTCCATATTTTTTCAAAACGCCATCATGCTTATTTATGGCGCGCGCTTTTACGTTTACCCCGACTATCTCAGACCCGACTTTACCGTGCATCTTTTCGGCCTGGCCGTACCCGGCGTACGCCTTCTGGTCATCGCCGCCAGCGTGATTCTCATGCTCGGACTCTGGGCCTTTATCCAGCGTTCGCGCACCGGCGCGGCCATTCGCGCGGTAGCCATCGACCCCGGCGCGGCCCAGCTTATGGGCATCAACGTGGACCGCATTATCGGCCTGGTTTTTCTGATCGGGCCGGGCCTTGGCGGAGCCGCCGGGCTTATGGTGGGCATCTACTACGGGCAGATAGACTTTACCATGGGCTGGAGCTACGGGCTTAAAGCCTTTACCGCAGCCATTCTGGGTGGCATCGGCAACATCCCCGGCGCTATGATCGGCGGGCTGCTGCTTGGCGTAATCGAAGCCCTGGCCGCCGGTTACATTGCCATTGCCTGGAAAGACGCCATCGCTTTCTTTGTGCTCATTCTTATACTCATCATCCGTCCCACCGGCATTCTGGGCGAGCGCACGGCGGACAAACTATGAGAACAGAGCCTCTTCGTATTGCCGCCAGGGTCGCTCTGGCGGCGGTTATCTGTGTGCTGCCGCTGGTCAGCAATGCCTATTGGACGGACGTATGCGTCAGCATCGGCCTGTATGCGCTGCTTTCGCTTTCACTGAACGTGATTTTGGGCCAGGCGGGCATTTTTCATATGGGGCATGCGGCTTTTTTTGCCGTGGGCGCGTATACCACAGCCATACTGAATACCCTGTGCCAGTGGCCCATCTTTTGGACCATGCCCGTGGCCGGCGCCGTGGCCGCCGTATTTGCCCTGCTGGTGGCGCGGCCCATTATCCATCTGCGCGGCGACTATCTGCTTATCGTGACCATCGGCATTGTGGAAATTGTGCGCATTGCGCTCATCAACGATGTTTTCGGCCTTACCGGCGGGGCTAACGGTATTTTCGGCATCAGCCGCCCCAGTTTTTTCGGCTTCAGGATAGTCAAGGGCATACAGTTCTACTATCTGGTCTGGGGCATGGTGGCCGTGAGCCTGCTGCTCTTTTACGGCCTGTGGCATTCGCGCTTTGGCCGCGCCCTCAACTATATCAAGGAAGACGACGTGGCCGCAGAGGGCTGCGGTGTCAACGTCACCCACTACAAGCTCATGGCGTTTGTGCTCGGGGCGTTCTGGGCGGGTATGGCTGGAACCCTGTATGCGGCCAAGATGACGACCATTTCGCCGGAATCGTTCAGCTTTATGGAGTCCGTCATTATTTTTGCCGTGGTCATCCTTTCGGGCG
This sequence comes from Desulfovibrio sp., assembly GCF_019424165.1. Taxonomy (GTDB): domain Bacteria; phylum Desulfobacterota; class Desulfovibrionia; order Desulfovibrionales; family Desulfovibrionaceae; genus Desulfovibrio. Next base: position 85,473 of record NZ_JAHZAA010000004.1, read on the forward strand.
GCAGCCAGATAGGCGTGCTTATCAGCGCCTTTCTGTTCATCGGCCTGCCGGAACTGCTGCGGGAATTCTCCAATGCGCGCATGCTCATTTTTGGCCTGGCCATGATGGTCATGATGGTCTGGCGGCCCCAGGGCCTTCTGCCCCCGCGCCGCCGTCGCTACCACGTGGATGCCCCTTCCGGAGAAGACGCCTCGCGGGATGCCCCTGGTGAGGGAGGCAATGGAACTGTCAGCGGGAGGCCCGCATGAGCCTTTTGCGCCTGCAGGAAATGACCAAGGTTTTCGGCGGTCTTGTGGCTGTCAACGATCTTACCTTCAGTGTTGACGCGGGCAGCGTTGTGGGCCTTATCGGCCCCAACGGGGCGGGCAAGACCACCGTGTTCAACTGCATTACCGGCAACTATACGCCTGAAAAGGGCCGTATCTTTTTTGACGGCGAACCCATTGCCGGGCTGAAGCCTCATCGCGTGGTGGAGCTTGGCATTGCCCGCACCTTTCAGAGCATACGTCTTTTCGGCAAGCTTTCCGTTCTGGAAAATGTGCTTGCCGGGCGGCACTGCCGCATGAAGTCGGGCATGATGTCGTGCATGCTGCATCTGCCCTGGCAGCGCAGCGAAGAGCGTGCCGCTGTGGCGCGCTGTATGGAAGAACTGCGCTTTGTAGGCCTGGCCGATAATTATGCCGAGGCCGCCGGGGGGCTTTCTTACGGCAACCAGCGACTGCTTGAAATCGCCCGCGCGCTGGCATCAGACCCGCGCCTGCTCATTCTTGACGAGCCTGCCGGTGGCATGAATGACCAGGAAACGGTGGCTCTTGTTGACACCATCGCGGCCATTCGCGACAGGGGTATTACGGTGCTGCTGATCGAACATGACATGCGGCTGGTCATGAAAATTTGTGAAAAACTGGTGGTGCTGGAGCACGGCACCATGATAGCTCAGGGCGAGCCGGAGGCCGTGCGCCGGAATCCGGCGGTGGTGGAAGCCTACCTGGGCGTAGAAGACGAGAAGTGGTAAGCCATGTGCCTGTTGCAACTTTCTGACATACGGGTGAGCTACGGCAGCGTCGAGGTGCTGCACGGCATTAACCTGCGGGTGGAAGAGGGCGAGATAGTCACCATCCTCGGGGCTAACGGCGCGGGCAAAAGCACCACGCTGCTGTCTATCAGCGGGCTTGTGCGGCCCACTTCGGGCGAGATTCTTTTTGAAGGGCAGAACCTTTTGCGGCTGCCGAGCCACAAGGTGGTGGGGCTGGGCATTGCGCAATCGCCCGAGGGGCGGCGCGTTTTTGGCGTCATGAGTGTGCTTGAGAATCTGCGGCTGGGCGCTTTTTGTATTGAAGACAAGGCCCGCAGTGAGCGCACTCTGGAATGGATATTCGATCTTTTTCCGCGCCTGCTTGAGCGCAAGGACCAGCTTGCAGGCACGCTTTCTGGCGGTGAACAGCAGATGCTGGCCATCGGCCGCGCCCTGATGGCCGAACCACGTCTTTTGCTGCTGGATGAGCCTTCGCTGGGCCTGGCGCCGCTTTTGGTGCGTTCCATCTTTGAAACCGTGCGGGCCATCAACAAGCGTGGCGTCACCGTGCTGCTGGTGGAGCAGAATGCCCGTGCGGCTCTCAAGCTGGCGTCACGTGGCTATGTGCTGGAAGTGGGCAATGTGGTTATGGAAGACAAGGCCCAGAGCCTGCTGAATAATGCCAGCGTGCGGGAAGCCTATCTGGGCGGCTAGGGGCCGCAGCCAGAGCACGGCGGCTTTGAGAAAACACTGCCCCTTCTCGCGGCTCCACCACAGCGTTTGACCGTGCATGCACTGCCTTGCGGTTTCGTGGGGTGCGGGTGTGCATGCAGCCGTTTTGCAGGAGTAGCGTAACGCTGTTCAGAGTACGGTTTTACCCCTGCACGGCAGAGCATTGTTCCTCGCACGCAAAGTATGCGCAGTCTGCAATATCAGCCTCACGACGCCTGCTCCGGCTGTTTTGTTCCGCGTTTTTACAACAAGCCCCGTCCTTTCAAAAAGGGCGGGGCTTGTTGTGTGCAGATTCCGGCAGTTTATTTTTTGACGTAATAGTCCAGCGGCTTTACCCGGTAGCTGTTTACGGGCATCTGGTCTGTGGTCACGTAGCCGGGCGCGGCATTGATAAGGTCGGGAATGCGGTTTACCAGTGTGGCGCAGGTCAGTTCCACGGTAGAGGGCCGGGTGATGACCACCTGGGTGTCAGGCTCGCCCATAAGGGTCCAGTCGTTACGGTCTACCTCATCGGGAGCATAGACCTTGCCTATGCATTCGCTTTCAATGGTGATGCCTTCCTGTGTTTCGGTGGTGACCACGGCCGACATGCCGGTGGCGTGTCCGGCGGGAATGGTCATGCCCAGCGTTTCTGACTTCAGTTCGGCGGAGTGGGTCATGGGGACGCATTTTTGCACCTGGCTTTTTACCGTAAGGCCCAGACGCGCCGCCAGCCAGCCATTGACGTTCCACATATACGAAGGCAGGAATTCGCCTTTTTCAATAAGGGCCGCACGTTCGGTTTCCGGAATATTGTCGGCGGCTGCGATTTCCTTTTCAAAGGCGGCAATATCCAGGCCTGCCCCGTGTGCCTTGGCAAGGGCAATGCCGTAGTCTTCCACATTATAGCTGGATTTGCCGCGAATTTTTTTGATGGTGTGCATGGCCCCGGCCAGCGTGGCGATAAGGTTACCCCAAAAGACGTCCTGGTAGCCCGTGCCGCATATGGTGCAGCCGGTCTTTTTGGCGGTTTCGTCCAGCTCGCGGGTAATGGCTGGTGAAGAGTTGGCGGGAAAAATGGCCTCTTCGCAGATGGTGATGGCATTGACGCCGCTACGGGCGCAGGCCATGAGCGCATCTTTGACATCGCGGATAAGGCTCATGGTGGTGATGAGGCAGGCATCGGGCTTGACTTGGGCCAGCACTTTTTCTGCCTCGGATGCAGCCTGAACAATAACGCCCTTGTTTTCGCACCCCATGATGGCGCCGATATCGCGGCCGATCACAGCGGGATTCATATCAAAGGCGGCGACAATTTCTGCGCCTTTTTCGTATACATAACGCATTGAATATCTGGACATTTTTCCGCAACCGTACTGGGCGATCCGAAGTTTGCTCATGGATTCCTCCTGGTTTGGAAAGCGTTGGTTTAGTTTGAAAATCAATTTCAATTAAAGTGTACGCACTCTTTGTGAAAAATCAAGCGTGCGCGATGTCCGTTCCAAGCGTGATGGTGCGGATACTTTTTTGCGGCGTACTGCCTTGAAGCCAGACAAAAAGGCCGTGATCAAAAAGATCACGGCTTACAGCGTATTGATTGCAGACAGCCCTCAAGGGCAGGTTGCGCTAGAAAGCGTAGAGAAAGCCCGCATTGAAAGCGTACGTGGTGCTGCGTTCCACCATGGGACTATCGGTGACTTCACTTCCCAGAAAAAGGGCTCTGCCGTTGACAAGAACGCTCCAACTGTCGGTAAGCGCCACGCGCAGCGTCAGTCCTGCATAGGGCGAAAAAGCGCTTTCGGGGCTGTATTCTTTCAGGCCGCTTTTGCGTGATTCACTGGAACTGACGCTGTAATAATAGTCATTGTAGTTGCTGTCGGTCCACTGCGCGCCCACCGAGGGCATGATAATGATATTGTCGAAACGCAGCGGATAGGCATAGGAAACATCGGCCATGACGCCGTTATTGACGCCCAGAACATCTGTGGACAGCGTGGCCGAAGCCAGGCCATAGCGCGAGCGCAGGGTATAGTTCAGGCCGGCCATGAGCGAGGAATAGCGGTCGTCCAGGCGCTTCATCCGGTCACTATCGCTCCAGGACGCATAAAAATGCTGCGGCAGATAGGAAAGCTGGACATTGAATTCGTGATAGCGGTTTTTGAAAACATGTACGCCGCCGCTCAGGCCGCGCAGGTACAGCCAGTTGCCTTCGTACCCCAGCAGGGGCAGGGGTGAACCCAGCGAGTTGATGCCCTTGTATTCCGATGTGCGCAGTGATGCGCCAATACCCGTGTTAAATCCCCACCGCCCCTGCTGCGTGGTTGCGTCGGGGGCGTCGGGATCCTCTTCCCACAGTTCCTGTGCCTGGGCCGTGGGCGCCGCCAGCAGGCAGCAGGTCAACAGCGGCAGCAGAAACAGCGCGCTCAGGATAGACAGTTTTTTCATAAAATATATACTCATGCACCCGCCTGGGCGCGGTCTTCCAGCGCCGCGACGGAAGGCAGTTTTTTGCCCTCAAGCAGTTCCAGGGAGGCGCCGCCGCCGGTTGAGATGTAACCCATGCGGTCGGCCAGGCCGTATTTTTCCACGGCAGCCACACTGTCGCCGCCGCCCACAACCACAAACGCCTTTGAATCGCTCAGGTATTCGGCCAGGGCTTTGGTTCCGTCGCCAAAAGGTTCTATCTCAAACGCGCCGACCGGGCCGTTCCAGACCACCGTGGCCGCCTTGGAAAGGAATTTTTCATACAGGGTCAGCGTTTCGGGGCCGATATCAAGGATCATCTGGTCGCCCGGCACATCGCCCACTGCATGCAGCATGGTCTGCTGGCGGGGGGCCAGTTCTTCGGCGGTGATCACGTCCACGGGCAGGGGCAGTTCCTTGTTGAGGGTCTTTGCCAGCGCCATGATCTTCTGGGCTTCGGGCAGCAGGTCTTCTTCATAAAGGGACTTGCCCACCATATACCCGGCTGCGGCAAGAAAGGTGTTGGCTATGCCGCCGCCCACAATGAGCACATCCACTTTTTCCAGCAGGCTTTCAAGCAGGGCCAGCTTGGTGGACACCTTGGCCCCGCCGACAATGGCCACCACAGGTCTGGCGGGATTGTCGAGCACCTTGTCAAAGGCTTCCAGTTCGGCTTGCAGCAGCGGGCCGGCGCAGGCCACGGCGGCGGCCCGCACAGCCCCTTCAGTGGAAGCATGGGCGCGGTGGGCCGAGCCAAAGGCGTCCATTACATACACATCGCCAAGACCAGCAAGTTTGGCTGCCAGTTCGGGATCATTCTTTTTTTCGCCGGGCAGAAAGCGCACGTTTTCGAGCAGGGTTACCTGCCCGGGTGCAGCCTTGGCTTCGTCCAGGTTCTTTGCCAGGGTCACGGGCTGCCCCAGCAGTTGGGCCAGGCGGTCGGCCACAGGAGCAAGAGAAAACTGCTGGTCAAACTGCCCTTCGGTGGGGCGGCCCAGGTGCGACAGCACAATGACGCCCGCGCCTTTTTCCAGCGCCAGTCTTATCGTGGGCAGGGCGGCGCGGATGCGCTTGTCATTGGTGATGACTCCGTCTTTCATCGGCACATTGAGGTCTTCGCGGATGACGACCGTTTTTCCGCCAAGATCAATATCCTGCATTTTTGTTACGGGCATGGCGCTCTCCTCTTTGTTGGACTTGCAGCGTGATTTTTAGTGAAGGCAAATGCCCGGGCGGGCCTTGCAAGCCAGAGCATGCCACCGGTGAGGTACGCGCATGCCCTGCAGGATTTTTTACGAAAAACCTTTGCCGTGCAACAGTCAGGCAAGTCCTGCCGCCGCCGGCATGTCAGGCGTTATGTACCCAAACGCGCGGGCGCGTCCTGAAGAAGCGCCCGCGCGGGAGTGTTGTCAGCGTTTTCCGGCCATAAGGGCGCGGGCTTTTTCCAGCGTGTTGGCGACGGTAAAGCCAAGACGTTCAAAAACCACCTTGCCCGGAGCCGAAGCCCCAAAGCCTTCCATGCCGATAACCGCGCCGTCAAGGCCTACATACTTGAGCCACCAGTCAGACGCAGAGGCCTCAATGGCCAGCCGCGCACGAACAGCGGAAGGCAGCACGCTTTCTTTGTATTCATCGCTCTGGGCGTCAAATACTTCGGTGCAGGGCATGGAAACAACGCGCGCCTTGCGACCGTCGGCGGCAAGCTGCCCGGCGGCGTCAAGCGCCAGGGCGACTTCCGAGCCGGTAGCCATGATAATGATTTCGGGGGTTCCGTCGCAGTCGCGCAACACATAGCCGCCACGGGCGATGGCTGCCACCTGCTCTTCGCTGCGCGGGCAGAAGGGCAGGGTCTGGCGCGAAAGGGAGAGGCCCGATGGCGTATGACCGGCTTCCAGCGCGCAGGTCCAGGCCACGGCGGTTTCCACCGTGTCACAGGGCCGCCAGAGATTGAAGCCCGGCATAAGGCGCAGCATGCCCAACTGTTCCACAGGCTGGTGGGTGGGACCGTCTTCGCCCACGCCGATGGAATCGTGCGTCAGCACCCAGATGACGCGGATGCCCATAATGGCCGCCAGACGCAGGGCGTTTTTAGCCTGATCGGCAAACGCAAGGAACGTTCCCGCATAGGGAATAAAGCCGCCGTGCAGGGCCAGGCCGTTCATGATGGCGCTCATGCCGAATTCGCGCACGCCGTAGGAGATGTAGTTGCCGGTGTGGTTCTTTACATCCATATGCACCGACGAGCTTGTGAGCGTGCCCACAGAGCCTGTGAGGTCGGCAGAGCCGCCCGCCAGTTCGGGCAGGCGCGGCACAAGATATTCCAGGGTTGTTTTGGAGGCCACGCGGGTGGCCGTATCGGCACCCTGGTTGACGGCCTCGGCAACGGCGTTGCGGGCAATTTCAGCCCAGTCCGCGGGCAGCTCGCCGCGCATGCGCCGGGTCAGTTCTGCGGCCTTTTCAGGATGGTCTTCGGCATAGGCGGCAAAAAGATTGTCCCACGCCGCTTCCAGAGATTTTCCGGACACACGGGCGTTCCAGGCGCTGTAAATGTCCTGCGGAATGGTAAAGGGCGGCTCGTGCCAGCCAAGGGCCTCGCGCGTGGCGGCTACGCCGTCTTCGCCCAGGGGGGAACCGTGACTGGAGGCAGAATCGGCCTTGGGAGAGGCGAAGCCGATATGGGTGCGGCAGATGATAAGGCTCGGGCGGTCCGTATCGGCCTTTGCTTCGGCCAGGGCCTTGTCCAGAGCGGCGGCGTCATGACCGTCAACGGGGCCGATGACCTGCCAGTTGTAGGCGCGGTAGCGGGCGGCCACGTCTTCGTTGAACCAGCCGTCGATCTTGCCGTCAATGGAAATGCCGTTGGAGTCGTACATGGCGATGAGCTTGCCGAGGCCCCAGGTTCCCGCAAGGGAGCAGGCCTCATGCGAAACGCCTTCCATCAGGCAGCCGTCGCCCACGAAAACGTAGGTGTGGTGGTCCACAACCTTGTGCTCGGGAGTGTTGAACTGCGCAGCCAGCATGCTTTCAGCCAGGGCCATGCCCACGGCGGAGGCAATGCCCTGCCCCAGGGGGCCGGTAGTCATTTCAATGCCCAGATGCGGCTCGTATTCGGGATGCCCGGCGGTTTTTGCCCCCCACTGGCGGAAATTGCGTATTTCTTCCATCGGGATGTCATAGCCCGTGAGGTGCAGCAGGGCGTAGAGCAGCATGGACGCATGCCCGTTTGAGAGCACAAAGCGGTCGCGGTTGAACCACAGGGGATTGGCAGGATTATGCCTGAAACCGTGCCGCCAGAGGGCTTCGGCCATGTCGGCCATGCCGAGGGGTGCGCCGGGGTGGCCGGAGCGGGCTTTTTCAATAGCGTCCATGGCAAGGGCGCGGATGGCGTTGGCGCACTGTCTGCGGGTGGGCATGATCATTCCTCTATTTTTGCTTGGGATGAGTAAGGGCAAAGGTCTGACGCCGGGCGGCCTTTTGCAGTGCGGGGCGCTGCTCGCGGCCATCCAGAGGTTTCATGAAGGCGGCCAGACGGGCGTCGTAGGGCTTGTGGCCGAAAAAGGCCGAGCCTGAAACCAGCACGTCGGCTCCGGCTTCCACCAGTTGAGCCGTGTTTTCGGGGCATACGCCGCCGTCCACCTGAATGAGAACGTCTTCGCCGCCACAGGCATCCAGCAGGCGGCGGGCGCTGCGGATTTTTTCAAAGGTGGCGGGAATGAAGGCCTGGCCGGAAAAGCCGGGGTTGACGCTCATGACGAGCAGCATGTCCAGATCATTGACAAGCCAGCGTATGACGCCAAGGTCTGTGCCGGGGTTCAACGCCACGCCCGCGCGGCAGCCCATGTCGCGGATGGCGGAAAGCGTGCGCTGCGGGTGGCGGTCGGCCTCGGTATGAATAACGAGCATGTCGGCTCCCGCGTCCCTGAAGTCCCGGATATAGCGGGCGGGGTTTTCCACCATGAGATGCACGTCAAAAAAAAGCCCGCTGCCGGGCCGTAGGGCCTTGATCAGCGGGGGGCCAAAGGTGATGTTGGGTACAAAGGCCCCGTCCATCACATCAAGGTGCAGCCAGGTAAGCCCGGCGGCCTCAAGAGCTTGCAACTCTTCGGCCAGACGGGAAAAATCGGCGGAAAGTAGCGAGGGCGATAGAATCATGGGAGTAGTTCTGTCTTGTGTTATGGGGAAGGGCCTTCGGGCTTTGCCGTATGCAGTGTCTGACTGCCTTGGCCGCCGTGCGCAAAGGAGTCGCCTTCCCCGCGTCCCTTTGCCTCAACCTGATATTCCATCGTGCGCAGCGGCCGGACGCTGTAAGTCCCGGCGGGGGCTGCTCACCTGATCGTTTTTTGCGCTGTGCAGGGCGCGTTTTGGGGGTACGTCCGCCGTAATGCGGGCAGGGCCAGCAGCCTGCGGCTTCCTGCACCAGTCCGCGTCACACCTGACCGGCGTGTACCAGCTTCGCTGGCATGGCGCGCGGCCTACTGGCCGCTGAGCAGCCGGCGCACCGCCGTAAGCTCGCGCCGGAGCATGCGCATGAAATCCGGGTCCGGCACTGCGGCAACACGTTCGGGCAGGCTTTCGTCCAGCACGGCACTGCCGTGCAGCACGCGGCGCGCGCCCTCAATGGTCATGCCCTGTTCATGCAGCAATTGCTGTATGCGGCGCAAAAGGCCTATATGGTCTTCGGTGTAAAGGCGTTGCCCTTTGCCCGTGCGCAGGGGGGCCAGCTGGGGAAATTCCGTTTCCCAGAAGCGCAGCACATGGGTCTTGAGGTTGAGCATTTCTGCCACTTCACCGATGCGGTAGGTTTTTTCTTCACTGTGATCCGACATAGGGCACCCCCTGACGCCCTCGCGCGGCATCATGCCGCCATATGGCATGCAAGCGCCAAGCGCCGGAAGCATGGCGTTCCATGCTCCGGCGGGCAGCGTAATTTCAGAACGGTTTCGCTTTGCCTGCCGTGTGGCGGCACGGCAACGCGACTAGAGCATTTTACCTTTGAAAAAGGTTAAATTCTCTAACGCTGCACGCGAGTGCAGCGCGCCGCAACGCAGCGTGGATTCTGCCGAAAATCGCATTTTTGGGCAGAATGACAACTTTGAAAATGTATATTTTCAAAGTTGATCTGCTCTAGACCTTTACTCCCAAGGCCGCTACGAGCGACTGTGCCACTTTTTCCCGTTCCTTGTCCACTTCCGCATCCTTGAGGGTGCGGTCCGCATGGCGGAAGGTCAGGCGGAAGGTCAGGTTGCGAACAGCGTCCTGTCCCTCAACCGCCTTGGGTTCAAAGCAGTCTACAAGAACAAGGTCTTCAAGCAGGGGCAGGGCAAGGCCGCGCACGTGTGACATGACGGCGCTCACGGTAAGCCCAGGCCCGGCCATGACCGTAATGTCGCGGCGTACCGGGGGATACACGGGCAGAGGCCGGAAACGCACCTGGGCCGCATCGTGCAGTTCACGCAGTATTTCCAGATTCAGTTCGGCCAGCCATACGTCTTTGCGGGCATGAAACTCATCGGCCATGGCGGGTTTGACCCGTCCCATAACGCCTACGGCGCGGCCGTCAACGGCAACTTCAACGCAGGGCAGCAGGAAGGGGTGTTCCGCAGCAAGCGTGCAGACCGGTGCAGGCAGGTGCAGAAAACGCATAAGATTTTCCACAATACCCTTGAGGTCCATATAGTCCATGTCGCCTTCAGCCTGGGGCCATGCCGTGTCAAAGCGCGAGCCGTACAGCAGCACGCCCAGCATGCCGGTTTCGCGGGCAGTGGTCTCGGAGGCGGCATCGGCCTCAAAAGTGTGGGCCAGCTCGAAAAAGCGCAGCCCTTGCGCGCCCTGGGCCAGGTTGTTGCGCAGGTCGTGCAGCAGGCCGGGGGCCAGGGCCGTGCGCAGGGCGTCCTGCTCCGCTGAAAGGGGGTTCATGATGGAAATGCGGCCTTCGCGCGGCAGCCCCAGGTGATCCAGATCCTTGTGGCCCACAAAGCTGTAGTTGACGGCTTCATTGAGACCCAGGCCCGCTCCCCAGTGTTTGAGGCGCAGCCAGAAGGCAAAGCGCGATTCCGGCTCGCCCGCATGCGCGAGGTCACGGCAGACGGGGGGCAGTTCGGGGGCGATGGTGTCCAGCCCATGAACCCGGCCCACTTCTTCGATAAGGTCAGCCTCGCGGGTGAGGTCGGGCCGCCAGGAGGGCTGCCCCACACGCCACACATCGCCGGAGGCGTCCACCGTGCAGCCCATGCCGGTAAGCACGGTCTGGTCAAATTCCGGCGTAAGCGTCACGCCCAGCAGGGCATTGGCCCGGGCCGGGCGAAAGTCGATACTCGCGGCCTTGAATGGGCGCGGTTCGGAAACGGAAAGGCCCGGCTGCACCGTGCCGCCGCTCAGGGCGGCCATCATGGCGCAGGCGCGATCCAGCGCCCATACCGTGCGCTGCTGGTCAATGCCGCGTTCAAAACGATAGGAAGATTCGGACGAAAGCCCAAGGCGGCGCGATGTTTTGCGGATGGCCGCAGGAAGGAAGACAGCACTTTCAAGAAAAACATTGCTGCTTTCCGCGGTAATTTCTGTATTGAGGCCCCCCATCACGCCTGCCAGGGCCACGGCGCGCGAACTATCGCGAATGCACAGGTCCTGCGGGGTGAGGATGCGTTCCTGCCCGTCGAGTGTCGTGATTTTTTCGCCATCCTGGGCGCGGCTGACCACAATGCGGCCACCCTCAAGCTTGTCGAGGTCAAAGGAATGCAGGGGCTGGCCGTATTCAAGCAGGATATAGTTGGTCACGTCCACAATATTGGAGACCGGGCGCACGCCCATGGCATGCAGGCGGTGCCGCACGCGCATGGGGGAGGGGCCGATTTTTGCTCCCGTGATGACCCTGCCGGAATAAAGGCGGCAGAGGTCGGGATCTTCAATATCAATGGGAATGAGGCGCTGTGGCGCACTCTCGTCCACCTGAAGGGGCAGGGCCGGGATGTTCAGCGGCAGGTTGAAGGCCAGCGCGGCTTCACGGGCGAGACCCAGAACGGAAAGGCAGTCGGCCCTGTTGGGCGTGACGGAAATGTCCAGCAATTCGCGGTCAAGCACAAGCTGGTCAACCAGCGGTTTGCCCACCTCAAAACTGTCGGGCAGCACCATAATGCCGGCGTGGTCTTCGGTCAGGCCCAGCTCGCGCTCGGAACAGATCATGCCGAATGACGGCGCGCCGCGCAGTTTTGCCTTTTTGATGACGAGGCCGTCAGGCATGGTCGTGCCCACAAGGGCCACGGGTACTTTTTGGCCCTCGGCCACGTTGGGCGCGCCGCAGACGATGTCCAGCAGCTCGCCCTGGCCCGCGTCTACCTTGCAGACATGCAGGTGGTCAGATTGAGGATGGTCTTCGCAGGCGACTACCAGCCCCACCACGATGGGGGCGATGGCGTCAAAGGGACGGCGGATGTCTTCCAGCTCCAGGCCGAGCATGGTCAGGCGGTCGCCCAGAGCTTCAGCCGTGCCTTCGTAAGGCGTAAATTCACGCAGCCATGAAAGTGAGAGCAGCATAGCATGTCCTGTTTGCGCGGGGCGTAGGGCCGCCGCGTTGGGCGTCATAGGTAGTGGTGTTCATTACAAAACAGGGCCGCGAATGGACGCAGCCCACGCGCCGCAGGCCTCAGTTGAAATTCCAGGCCGGAGTCTCGTCAACCTTTTCGGGGTCCGGCAGGGGGCGGTCGTGCTCCTGCGCGGGCCTGTGGCCGTAAGCCCCCGCCCGCGGCCGCCGCTTGGGCGATTTCTCTTCCGGCTGCGACTCGGTGACGGTATTGCCGTAGGCATCGGTATATCCCATGCCACCCTCGGCAGTACGGCTCATGTCCTTGCCGGGCAGGCCTTCAATGGGTTTCGGGCCGCCGGGAGGCTCCAGGCCGGAATTACGCGGGCTGAAGGCCGATTTTGCCAGGGCTGCGCCGCCGGTCTTTGTGCCGGTCAGAAAACTGCCGTCCGTCAAGGGCCAGAACGCGGGAACCAGCAGCAGGGCTGCCGCCGCAGCGCAGGCAAGCGCGTGACGCAGCATGCCGTAGGCGACGCGAGGGTGGCAGGGGCGGCTGGCGGAACGCAACACGGCTTTGGCCTCAGCGGGCGAACTGGCCCAGAAAGCGCACATCGTTTTCAAAGAACATGCGCAGGTCGCCAATGCCGTATTTGAGCATGGTCACGCGTTCCACACCCATACCGAAGGCAAAGCCGCTGACATCGGCATCATAACCCACGGCTTCAAACACTGCCGGGTCCACCATGCCGCAGCCGAGAATTTCAACCCAACCCGTGGTTTTGCACACGCGGCAGGGGCTGTCGTTAATGTGGCCCTGGCCGCCGCACATGCAGCAGCTCATGTCCACCTCGGCAGAAGGCTCGGTAAAGGGAAAAAAGCTCGGCCGGAAGCGTACCCGGGTATCGCTGCCGAAAATGGCGCGGACAAAAGCTGTGAGCGTGCCGCGCAGGTGGGCCATGTTGATGCCCTGACCAACCATCAGTCCCTCGATCTGGTGAAACATGGGGGTGTGGGTAAGGTCGCTGTCGCGGCGGTAGACCTTGCCGGGAACCACAACGGCAAGCGGGGGCTTGCGGCGCAGCATGGTGCGGGCCTGCACGGGCGAGGTGTGGGTGCGCATGAGCACCTTGTCGGTGATATAGAGCGTGTCCTGCATGTCACGGGCAGGGTGCTCGGGCGGCATGTTGAGGGCTTCAAAGTTGTAGTAGTCCAGCTCCACTTCGGGGCCGGAGGCGACATCAAAACCGAGTCCCTGAAAAACGCCGCAAATTTCTTCCATCACCAGAGTGGTGGGGTGCAGGGTGCCGCTCCACGGCGCGCGGCCGGGGACGGAGGGGTCGAAGCGCTTAAGGGCTTCGGCTTCACGCCCGGCCTCCAGCGCGGCCTTGCGGGATTCAAACAGCGCATTGCAGCGTTCCTTGACGCTGTTGGCTGTTTGCCCCACGGCGGGGCGCTGCTCCGGGGCGAGCGAGGGAAGGCGGCTCATGATCTGGGCAATTCTGCCCTTGCGGCCCAGAAAATCCACCCGCAGGGCTTCAAGCCCTTCCAATGAAGAAGCCTGATCCAGACCTTTTTCAAGTTCAGGGACCAGGCCTTCCAGTGCAGAAATCAGATCCATACGGATTCCCGATGCCGCCTGCGCGGCGCTGACGTTGAATTTTGTGTGGCTCAAAAACAGGGCGTGGGCAGCACATGTGCACCGCCCACGCCCTTATAGCACGTATGGCCCTGCTCCCGCAAGCCAGCCCGCCGCACGTTGATGTGCGGGCCAGCGCGGCCTGGAGGCCAGCTCCGGCGCGGGGAGCGCCAGCCCGTGGCTTATTTGCCCAGGGCAGCCTTGGCCATATCGACGATCTTGGCGAAGTCGTCTTTTTTGTACACGGCCAGATCGGCAAGAACCTTGCGGTTCAGCTCAATACCGGCAAGCTTGAGGCCGTGCATGAAGCGGCTGTAAGAAAGACCGCTCAGACGGGCGCCAGCGTTGATGCGCAGGATCCACAGGGTGCGGAAGTCGCGCTTGCGCAGCTTGCGGCCCACATAGGCGTACTGCAGCGAACGCTCGACAGCCTCGCGGGCGGTGCGGTACAGACGGCTGCGGCCGCCGCGAAAACCTTTGGCGGCGGTCAAATATTTCTTGTGGCGACGATGACCGGAAAGACCTCTCTTGACACGCATGGTGTAACCTCCTTCTCCCAACCAGGCGGAGGAAAGCCCGTCGGGGGGTGTAAAGTATCATGAGCCCTCGCAGAGGGGGGCGGATTGAACATCGGTTACGGCTCCGCACACGCCGCGACGCTTGCGCGTCTTGAATTTTTTTAAGCCGACGGCCAGGGCCGCTGCTGTTTCCACGAATGCTTGTCCGGAGCAATGCAGCAGTAAAAAGCTGTATGCCCGCGCGGATAGTTAAAAACGCACCGCAAAAGGTTCAGATAGAGAACCTGATTGCCGGACAGGCAGGCCGGGGCAAAAGCCCTAGCCGTTGGGCAGCATGCGGCGCACGGCCTTTTCGTTTGCTTGGTCCACAGTGGTGGACTGACCCAGGCGCATTTTGCGGCTGGCGGCCTTTTTGGTAAGAATGTGGCGCAGGTTCTGGCGACGACGCTTGAACTTGCCGCTGCCGGTCTGCGAAAAACGCTTGGCGGCGGAACGCCGGGTTTTGATCTTGGGCATGGCGTACTCCTTACGAAAACATATACCCGGCAGGTCTGTAGACGCGCCAGGGGAAGGGCATAATGCCCCAAAGCGCCATAAGGCGCAAGAGCTGGAACAACTTCAATGTAAAATTGTTCCCGCGGATATGTGGGCAGGCGTTTTTTACGGGCCGCAGACAGGCATATTCGCCCTGCCGGCGCCGGATTAACCGCTTTCAGACCTTGAGAATGCACACTCTCAAGGGCCGCTGCTCCAATGTTTTTTGCCGTGTGAGGCCGCTACTTTTTGGGTATCAGCATCATCTGCAGGGTGCGGCCTTCGGCGCGGGGTTCTTGATCAACCTTGGCAATATCGGCCAGGTCTTGCACCACACGCTCCAGGATGGCTACGCCGCGATCTTTATGGACGATTTCACGACCTCTGAAAAATACGGTGATTTTACAGCGGTCGCCTTCTTCCAGAAAGCGGCGGATGTGGCGGACCTTGGTTTCATAATCATGGTCATCCGTTTTGGGACGAACCTTGATTTCCTTGATCTGCACCACAGCCTGGCGTTTTTTGGCTTCCTGCTTTTTTTTCTGCTGCTCGTATTTGAACTTGCCGTAATCCATTATGCGGCAAACGGGCGGCTCGGAGTTGGAAGAAACTTCCACCAGGTCCATGCCCGCTTCTTTGGCCATCAAAATGGCTTCGTTACGTTGCAAAATACCAAGCTGCTCGCCATCGGCGGCGATCACGCGCACTTCACGGGCGCGGATCATTTCGTTGCGACGTACGCTGTCTTGCGGCATGTCGCGGCGGAATCTCATGTTAGGCGAAGCTATAGCGCATCCCTCCTTGTTTGAAAGGCTCTTCGGCGTCCGTGCGTATGAGTGCGGCGATTTCCGCTACGGACTTGAGCCCCAGGTTGTCTCCATTGCGCAGGCGCACATTGGCACCGCCCGCCTGCACTTCTTTTTCTCCCACAACAAGAATGTACGGAACTTTTGCCAATTGGGCCTCACGCACCTTGAAACCCAGCTTTTCATTGCGCGTATCGGCCTGGGCGCGGATGCCCAAAGCCTTGAACTCTTCAAGCATGCTGCTGACGGCCTCGTCCCCGGCTTCGGTCACTGTAAGCAGGCGGGCCTGCTCCGGCGCGAGCCAGGTGGGCAGCGCCCCGGCGAAGTTTTCCACAAGAATGCCGATGAAGCGCTCAAGCGAACCCATGATGGCGCGGTGCACCATGACAGGGCGGTGGCGTTCGCCGTCCTGCCCCACATAGGTGAGATCAAAACGCTCGGGCAGGGTAAAGTCCACCTGAATGGTGGAACACTGCCATTCGCGGCCGATGCAGTCCAGCAGGCGCACATCGATCTTGGGACCGTAAAAAGCGCCGTCGCCCTCATTGATGGTGTAGGGCAGGCCGGCTTTTTCCACTGCCTGCACAAGGGCGCTGGTGGCCATTTCCCACGCTTCGTCCGTGCCGATGCTGCTTTCGGGCCTGGTGGACACTGCCACCTTGTATTCAAAGCCGAAGAGATGCATAAGGTCGCGGATAAGATGGATGACCTCAAGTATCTCGCCTTCAAGCTGTTCCGGTGCGCAGATGATGTGGGCATCATCCTGGGTAAACTGGCGCACACGCAAAAGGCCGTGGAGCACACCGCTTTTTTCGTGGCGGTGTACCACGCCAAGTTCAAAGTAGCGCTGCGGCAGGTCGCGGTAGCTATGCAGCTCGTTACCGTAAATAAGCATGTGCGAGATGCAGTTCATCGGCTTGACGCCGTAGGCGTCTTCCTCGATCTGCGTAAAGTACATGTTTTCGCGGTAATGGTCATAATGACCGGACTTCTGCCATGTTTCAACGCGCAGAAGCTGCGGCCCCTGCACAATATCATACCCGCGCTTGAGGTGCTCTTTGCGCCAGAAATCCTCCAGAATGGTGCGCACAAGCATGCCTTTGGGCAGCCAGAACACCATGCCCGGAGCAACCTCTTCCTTGAAGGTGAAGAGCGAAAGTTCGCGGCCCAGTTTGCGGTGGTCGCGGCGTTTGGCTTCTTCCATCTGCTTCAGGTATGCGGCAAGAGCTTTCTCGTCCGCAAAGGCCGTGCCGTAAATACGGGACAGCATACGGTTTTTTTCGTCGCCGCGCCAGTAGGCCCCGGCAACGCTCATGAGCTTGGAGGCTTTGGCAAAGCCCGTGTGCGGCACGTGCGGGCCGCGGCACAGGTCAGCAAAGCCGCTGCAGGTATAGACCGACACCGTATCTGCGTCGATGCCTTCAATGATTTCAACTTTATAGTTTTCGCCCATAGCCTTGAAGCGCTCGATGGCTTCGGCCCTGGAAAGCACTTCGCGGGTAAAGGGCTCGCGCGCATTGGCAATGCGCTGCATTTCCGCTTCAATGGCAGAAAAATCTTCGCTGGAAAAGGGCTTTTCCACGTCAAAGTCGTAGTAAAAGCCGGATTCGATGGAAGGCCCGATGGTAACGCGGGTTTTTGGGAAAAGCTGCTTCACTGCCGCCGCCATAACGTGGGCGGTGGAGTGGCGGAGTATTTGCAGGCCCTCGGGTGAGTCGGCATACACAGGCTCGATGCCGGTGCAACCGGCGGGAACCGGAGAGGAAAGGTCAAGCAGTTCTTCCGCGCTGTCAAGGGCGCGGGCGGCCACAACGGCCTTGAACTTTTTGCCGCTCAAGGCTTTCTGGAGTACGGCGGCCACGCTGTCGCCAGCCTGCCCCTCTACCATTTGCCCTTCCACACGGACTTCCATGACAATCTCCTTGCGTCGCCGGAGGCGCTGCCCGGCCAGACAAAAAAGCCAAAACAAAATGGGGAGGTAAACCTCCCCACTGCGCCGATACCGGTCATTCGGCCGCCTTGCAGCAGCCTGTGCTATGGGCGGGGCCAAGGCCTTCCGCCGTTAAGGGGAACCATCCCCGAAGTTTCTTTTGGTAGGAACGAGCAGACTTGAACTGCTGACCCCTTCCGTGTCAAGGAAGTGCTCTAGCCACCTGAGCTACGCTCCTACATGAGGCAAGGGGTTATATAGCTACTCATGCATGCTCCGTCAAGAATTTTTTATGCCTTCCTGCATTTTATTTGATTTGCTTACGAATTCCACTTTTTTCAATGAAGGGGATGACCATCTGTTTTTGTGTTTTATATAAGGAAGGATGCACCGGAAAGGCTGGTGGGGCAGGGGGGCCGGACGTGTTTTTGGTGGGGCCGCAATCCGGGCCGCAATCCGGTGCCGCGTCATGTCCCTTTGCAACGTACAGCGCGCGATGCGTTGCGGTCGATATCCGAATCTGACCATGCCGCCAGCGTGTGTGCCGGAAGGAATGACAAGGATGTGGATATGCCGGAGCTTCCGGCAATACATGATGCTTTTTCAGAGTGTTTCGGGCAGGGGTATTGCCGGGGCACAGAGGAATGGATACGTTGATCGGTAAAGGCGCTGCAGGACGTGGAGCCGCGATTGCGGGTAGCGGCGCGGCGGAATCGCGGGATTGCCGTGCTGCCGGCGCTGCCTTGGCGAGAGCTGATCCGTCACGCAGTACAACGAGTGCGTCTGCTAAACATAGGGAAATAATATGGGTATTATCAAGGCCATCTGTACCAGCCCCAAAAAAGGTACAGCCAAGAAAACTGCGTCTTCCGCCACGCTTGTGGTGGATCACGGCATTGAGGGCGACGCCCACGCCGGAAAATGGCACCGCCAGGTCAGCCTGCTCTCATGGCAGGCCATCGAAGCATTTAAGGCCAGGGGAGCCATTGTGACCCACGGGTGTTTTGGTGAAAACCTTGTTGTGGACGGCATTGACTTTGCGGCCCTGCCCGTGGGAACGCGGCTGTCCTGTAACGAGGTTCTTCTCGAGGTTTCGCAGATAGGCAAGGAGTGCCATAATCACTGTCAGATATACCACACCATGGGGGATTGCATCATGCCCCGGCAGGGCGTGTTTGCCAGGGTTTTGCAGGGCGGGATTGTGCGCCCCGGGGACGTTATGGAGGTGCTGCCTGCCGGGGTGATGGATTGCCAGGAGGGCGCGCCGTCGTAGTGTGTGGCATGCTTTGTCTACGTAGCCTTGCTGGGCGATGAGCGTTCAAGGCCAACAGTTGTTCAGGATTAAAAGACCCATTCAGGGCTTTGTGCAGAGGCATGTGGGCATAAATGATGGAATTATGATAATACTGGATAATGCTGGAGGTAATTTTTAATGCTGCGCCCCAGGATTCTTGTTGCAAAAAGAGTTATTATTTCAATGATGGTGGATATTTGCAGTATGGTTGAAGCGATAAGCGGGAAAATTTTGCTTTCTGACCAGTAGGCATGGTGCAACATGGTGTGCGTTGTAGTTCATAGCTGTTTCATTTTTTAATATCAGGTGATCGCAATACAATTATATAACTGTTGTGCAATAAATGATTTAAAAAATAAATGTAGATTGCTATCCATTTGTTAAGGTTGATAATAATTTAACAGGATTTAATTTTTCTTCAATAATAACAAATTTATTAAAATAATTATTGACAACGCACGGGCCTATCCGTATCTTTACGCATCACTGATTGGGTATCGTAAATTTTTCGCCAGAGACTTTACATGGGTAAGGCTTCAGCCGAAAGTCTACCTCCCGTAACCCCATGGAGTCTATTATGGCTACTTCTATCTATGTCGGCAATCTTTCCTGGTCTACCACGCAGGGCGACGTTGAATCCCTGTTCAGCGCTTATGGTCAGGTGCTTTCCGTTAACCTGATTTCAGATCGCGAAACCGGCCGTGCTCGCGGCTTTGGTTTTGTTGAAATGGAAGACGACGACGCCACCAACGCGATCTCTGCCCTTGACGGCAAAGAAGTTGACGGTCGCAGCCTGCGCGTGAACAAGGCCGAGCCCAAAAAGCCGGCCGCCCGTCGCTGGTAAGCCTAGCGCATATTGATGAAATAAAGCCCCTGGCACAAAGTGCTGGGGGCTTTGTTGTTTCCTTTTCTGCACTAGCGTCATCTGATCACGTTTCGAGCGTTGCACCGCACTGTCAGCTTTGCCCTGAAATGCTGGGTGGCCGGGCTGTGGTAGAAAAAAATGCGTGGACGCGAGGTCGTTTTCTACGTCAGCCTGGTTTGCTGTGATGAAGCTGGCAGGCACACATGTGCCTGTTCAATGGCTGTAGCTGCGGCCCTGGCCTCCTGTTTGTGGGCGCTTGGGTCAATGCCCTGCGCCAGCAGCTTCTTTTGGGCCGGATCCGTATCTATCTCTGGCGTCCTTCTGTCCTACGGTAGGGCAGGTATCCAGTGGTATGCGTTTCTCCTTGCCCTGGAAGCGATACTTACGCTCCCCCCCCCCGTGCTCCGGCTTGGGGCAACTTCAATATGGAATTCGTCGCTGTCAAGCAGCCTGGCAGCTTTGATGGCGGGCTTTGTTCCCGAATTGCGGTGTCGGTAAGAGGCATGGGGGCAACTCCATCTGTGGGTGCAACTGTTAATCGTAATTTGTCCCCCCAAGTTGCCCCCAATGCCATGAGATGCCGACGGCGCCCTTGAGCCTGCAAGGCTTGTCCGTTCGGAAAGCATTAAGCCCCACAAGGCATTTAAGACGGAGCGGGACTTGAATATATTAAATAACATAATTGAATTTATAAATATTTATAAAAACAAATTTGGAGTTGCCCCCAAAGTTGCCCCCTTTTTTATTCGGTGCGGCACTGGCGGAGGTATCACCTAAACAGGGCTGACAGAAAACCCCCTGATCATTTTTGTAGTTTTTGGTGTATCCTGTAGGTAGCTCCGCATTCGACGCATGCCCAAGATTGGCCCAGAATCGCCCATTTTTACCAGGCCTACTAGGCCTATGCCGGCGCCATGTGTTGTAAACAATAATTTCAGACGGTTATATATGTAAGCATGTCCATAAACAGCCATTTAGACCCACTGTGGCGCACGGGTGCTTGTCGTGAGGGAGGTGGTAATATCAGTCAGTTTTGGCTAGGATTAGGCGCACAGTGCTCCTGACGGTTTTTTATGACTATCGGGTTGGTGCACAGCCCCGTTGATTGAGTGCTGAGTAAGTTAGCCACCCTACATAAGCATGTTCGGATACGAGGTATAAATGACGCCAAAAGAAGAAATCGCAGCTTTCGAAAGATGGCATGTACGTCGTCAGTTCGATGAAGAGACCGAGACTTGGTATTTCTCGGTGGTGGATATTGTCGGTGTGCTTACAGAGCAGCCAACATCGCGAGGGGCCGCATTGTATTGGGGCAAACTAAAAAGCCGTCTCAAGCAGGAAGGATCCGAACTGTTGACAGATTGTCAACAGTTGAAACTAACCGCTGAGGATGGCAAAAAAAGGCTCACAGACGTGGCCAATGTTGAAACCCTCCTCCGCCTTATTCAGTCAGTTCCAAGCCCCAAAGCAGAACCCATCAAGCTCTGGCTGGCTCGCGTTGGTTATGAGCGAATCAAGGAAACAGAAGACCCAGAGGCAGGGATTGCCCGCGCCCGTGCAGACTGGAAAAGGCAGGGGCGCTCTGATGATTGGATTAATCAGCGCATGCTTAGCATTCGAGTCCGTAATTCCCTCACTGATTTTTGGGACGAACACGGGATAAAAGAAGGCGCTGAGTTCGCCCGCCTCACGGGTATTACCCATAAGGAATGGACTGGATTGTCTGTGCGCCAGCACAAAGACCTGAAAGGGCTTAAATCGCAAAACCTTCGTGACCATATGAGCGATGCCGAGCTTGTTTTGACCATGCTGGCTGAAATTTCTACCAAGCAGATTGCCGAGAAAATGGAAGCTACCGGGTTTGATGAAAACGCCGAGGCAGCCAAAGATGGCGGTGGTGTGGCCAAGAAAGCCCGCGAAGAACTGGAAAGCAAGTCTGGAAAGTCCGCGCTGTCAGGAAGTAATTTTTTGTCGAAGAAGAAGTAATCCCCATATCCTGGGTGTCAGTTGTTTTTGGGGGGTAAGAGATTGGAAGTTTGGCCCCTTGGTGTAGCCCGGCAGGAAAAGACGCCGCCATGCGGTATAAGATCACAAAAATCCCGGCCCATGTACTGAGTCGGGATTTTCGTTTCAAGCCCTCAGGGGGCTGTTGTGCGCCGGCCTGTGGGGGGGCAGGCCCTTAAGTGCTATTCGTTCAGGTAGTTCATCAGGACCGATCAAATTCGCCAAGTTCACGCTGGCACTGCTCCACATACTCGCTCAAATTCTTTGCAGAGAAGGCAATCATGTTCAGTCCGGCATAAAGGGAATGCTCGGCGGTATCGTCGCCGGACTTTAAGCCGTGATCGAGGTAGGTTTCCCGTAATCCTTGCGCCATCAGTTCAATGGATTCGGACAGCATGATTGCATTGCCGTGGTCTTTGGTGGTCAGGGTGGAATTACTCATGGCTGACCTCCTTCCTCCTACTCGGTGCAAGCCCGATGGCGTCAATGGTGATCTGTTCGCAATGCCTGAGAATCCGGCCAAGGCCTTGACGCCCGCTGTCACTCATTTCGATTTCAACGTCCCGGCCATTGCTATGCTGGAAAAGGTCGCTGAGACAGGCAAGCACTTCATGGGCTTCCCACAAAAGATCATTAAGATCGGGCTGTGCTTCATCAAACTGGTATCCAGTGAGGGCGGGATGTTTACTCATGGCATTCACCGCCTTGGAGGGAGGCAGCGGCTTCGGGGTCACCACCAGCGGCCATAACGACCAAATGTACAAGATGGTCCGCGTGTCGCCGCATGGCGCAGGCATGCCAACCAAGGGCCTTCACCATGTCTTCAAATTCATCCAGAGAATGCTCAAAAATGTGTTTCCAGACACGTTCATTTTCCATCGGAGGAAGCGCCCGCACAAGCTTTTTCACCTCGCGTCTAAGGGCGTTGGCGCAGGCCTCCACGCTTTCGGTTGCCCGGCCCAAGTCTTCGCGCTCACTTTGATAAGGGGCCATGTATATATGGGCCATAGTGATTTTTTCCGGCCCGGGCGCGGGGGTCGGCTCAAGTTTTTCGGTCAGTTCGCCCAGCAAGGAAAGAAGCTGTTCGCGGGTGGTGTCGTCAGTGGTGTTGCCATTGCTGGCGGTGGTGGGTACAGTTTGCATAGCGCATGACCTCCTTGGTAGGTCTGGGTTAGGCCCGGTTTGGAGTGGACTAGACTCCTTGCCGGGCTGTTTTGGTTAATTCTTGCTTGTGGCCTTGCCTGAAAGAAATTCATCCAACGACTTGCGGGTAACACGCCATTGTCGCCCGACCTGAACCGCGCTCACCTTCCCGCTTTGCAGAAGGCTCAGGGCTGTATTGCGCCCAACGCGGAGGTACTCCATAACTTCCTCAAGGTTCATCGGCCTATTTGCCTTTTCCTCTTCTGTCAGGGGAGACATTTGTTCACCTCCGTTTTTTTCTTCTTGCCATTTTCGTTTAATTTATGCAAGTATTAATTTGAAAAATGCCATTTATAGTTTGTCCAAGTTTACATATTGCCTCTTATGAGACATGGCAAAATAAAATATTCAATGGTTCCTGCTGTTTCACAAAACGGCCTGCGCACATTTTTTTTGAGTGCTACTAAAATAAATAATCGTGCTATTTGATTTTGCGTGAAACAATTTGCCCACCAGATGACCACTGGTTGACCACCAATTGCATGCAAAAGCTACCAATTGGCTGCAATTGCTTGCATTTTGTCGGACATTAGTTGCCCATACTTCGTAACCAACATGAATCATTAAGACCACTTATTTTGAGAGGGTGTGTAACGGATGCACACCCTATGCTCAAGGTATGCCGATGGTATGCCACCAGCAGAGCCATGCTCACAGCGTCCAATCTCAGGTGATAAAAACCATCGCGCGACACTTACTGTGCGAACTTGGCTTTCGTGCGTCAGGCGGCGATTGTGGACCATGTCGCACTATCCACCCACCAATCACGGCAATAATGCAAAATCCTCCACGGGGGAACCCTTTGCGCGCGCGGGTTCCTGGCCTCTAGCTGCCCTCAAAATCTCCACGGGCTTTGCATGCGATCCACTCATCTGCCGGGCAGGGTATTGGAAACGCAATCGGAAAGCGCGTCATGGGTGGGGATGTCTGATCATGGGGGGGCTTGACAGGTTTTTCTACTTTCCTGCCATGACCAAAAAAGAAGCCCGGCATCAAGCCTCCCTGTAAAGGGGAGAGCCTGAGGCCGGGCCGTAAGAACGCTGTGCGGGTACAGGTGCCGGTTATGCTTTACGAACTATTTCTTCTCTGGACTCATGCAGCCGATACGCCCTTGCTGGGGCACCCTGAGACATGTGAATCGAAAGCCTGATTTCTCCGGTGTAAGCCTGTGTGGAATTTTCCGAAAGAATAGATTCTATCGTTTCCAATACTTCCCTTAATCGTGGGTGGGGGGTGCGCCCCCTAGTCACCACTTGCGGCATAATGGTACGCCCCCCTGCACTTGTCGCTGCAAAATGTTGCGCTCAATCTCTTTGCAATGAAATACTTGCCGCAATTTCGACAGCATTTTATTTTGGTAAGTGGGGCCTTTGGGTCAAGCACTAAGGGGTAAAGTATCCGGTAGCAAAGAGCTTTTTCTACTCCCCAATCCTCGCCATGTGCAGATGGAAGAGTTGGACAAAAGATCGGGCGCATGGGGTTGCTTGTGGCGGAAAACTCCGCCTCATGGTCTTCCCAATTTAAATGAGTGTTTAGAAACGTAGTATCAACATGCCCGGCAATGCACTTGTCCGCAAAGGTTCTAATTTTAATAACAAAATGTATTATATAGCTCCAGAATTCAACCTTAGTTTCATCGAGGAAAATCGGCTGGTGCTCAACTTCTTCCTCAGCAAAGGCTCTTCTGACCTCGTACGGTGCATTAGAATCTTGCCCAAAGATCGCCATTGCCTCTTCTCGCGTATAAATGATAAGCGGGTGTTCTTTTTTAAACAGGACACAATAGCAAATATTGGCCGCACGCAGAGCGTCCCTTATCCTAATATATTCTGTAATATCTTGGGCAAGGTCGTAAGCTTGCGGGGGAACGAGGTTTAGCAGTGCTATAAAATGCTCTAGGCGCTCTTGGTTCTTCACGTTAATGCCCTCCTGACAAGTCAAAGATAAACGGCATTAAAGGTGAAGTCAACGTTATTTTTTATTTATCGTAAACGTAGTCGTTTTTTCGTAGGGTTCAGCCTTTAACCCTTCCAGATAATCCGCCCATTCTTGCATCATGCGGCGGCGCTCCGGCAGGTACTCTGCATGGTTGTAAGCGGCTCTGATGGCGTTCTTCTCGCCGTGGGCAAGCTGGCGCTCAATCCAGTCCCGGTTATAGCCCTGCTCGTTGAGCAGAGTAGAGGCCATACTTCTGAATCCGTGGATTGTCATAACTCCCTTGGCATAGCCCATGCGGCGCAGCGCATTTAACAGGCCCACATCGGAAATATGGCGGCTGGCACTGTAAAGACTTGGAAATAAATAGCGTTCTGCACCCGTTAAAGAACGCAGATCACTCAACAGAGTGATTACCTGACGAGCCAGCGGGACGATGTGGGGACGCTTCATTTTCATCCGTTCTGCCGGGATAACCCACTCGGCGGCATCAAGGTCAATCTCGCTCCATTCTGCACCCCGCAGCTCTACAGAGCGCACGAAAACGAAAGGAAGGATTTTCAGGGCAAAGCAGATGGAAGGTTCTCCGGTATATGAGTCAATGGCCCGGAGTAAGTGCCCAATTTCATTCGGGTCAGTGATCGTGGCAAAGTGGGTGGTCTGTATCGGGGTAAGGGCTTCGGCCAGCCCCGCCGCCACATCATAGCGGGTATGGCCCACAATACGCGCATAGCGCGAGACCTGGCCGCAGAGTTGCGCCAGCCTGTGGGCGGTCACTATGGCCCCTCTTGATTCCGCATTCTGTATCGCTGTGAGGAAATCGGCAGGTTCCAGTGCAGAGAATGGCCTGTCGCCGATGAAGGGAAAAATTTGCTTCTCCAGCCGGGAGAGGATTTTTTCTTGGTGAACAGGCTTCCACGCGGCCTTCTTTTTGGAGTACCACTCACGGGCAACGGCTTCAAAAGTGGTGGCTTGTTCCTGTTCAATAGCTGTAGCTGCGGCCCTGGCTTCCTGCTTGTGGGCGCTTGGGGCAATGCCCCGCGCCAGCAGCTTCTTGGCCTGTTCGCGTCTCTCTCTGGCATCCTTCAGCCCCACGGTAGGGCAGGTATCCAGTGGTATGCGTTTCTCCTTGCCCTGGAAGCGATACT
>NZ_JAHZAA010000004.1:111150-127997 GCF_019424165.1 Desulfovibrio sp.
ACGGCGCCCTTGAGCCTGCAAGGCTTGTCCGTTCGGAAAGCATTAAGCCCCACAATGCGTTTCAGGCTTTGTGGGGCTTTTTGAGATTGCAGCTTGGTACCCGGAGCGGGACTTGAACCCGCACACCTTAACGGCCAGGGATTTTAAGTCCCTTGTGTCTACCGATTCCACCATCCGGGCATGCACATAACCAAGGGTCGCGCAATGTCGGTCCTTTTTTCATATGCGCGTGGCAGGTGCAAATTTATTCCGCCTCTTGATCTCTCGATGCAGGCGCGGGCTCGCCGGTGCGCCAGACCCTGAGGCCCGGCGGCGGCTCAAGGGGAACAGTGCGTTCCTCTTCCTGCCATTGCCCTGCGCGCAGCCAGTATATATGCAGGGAATTGAGGTCCTTGTCCAGACACAACATCTGCCCCCGCACGCCAGAAGGCAGCAATACAGCGGCTTCCATAGCGATTTTCCGGTAAACGTAAAGCTTGTGTGCCTCAAAGGCGCACTGGAACATGAGCGCGTCGCCCAGGGGGGTAAAGTCCAGGTGCGCGGCGTCTGCCCGCAGCAGCAGGGCCGTGAGGTCAGCGGTAAGGTTTTCTTCTATAGCCAGCAGATCCTCATAGGTCAGGCTGTCATCATAGCTGAAGCGGCCAAAAAGTTCGCTGCGGTTTTTGTCCATGCCATGCCTATACGGGAAAGCTGTTTCTTAGGCAATAATGTGCATGTCGGGCATGAATACCAGGGCGGAAAAATGTACGTTGCGCTCGCTTTTCATGCGGTTGTGTGTGTTTTCATTCTGGCCCTGCACGCATAAAATGGCTAAACTGCACGCGCGAGAGTTTTTGTCGTGCAGGGGCCGGCGGCATCCGCATTTCGACTGTACGCTGAATATGGTGCCCTGCCAGTCTGCTGACGATTTTTGCCGCACTGTGCGGCGCTCAAATCTGCCCGGAGAAATAATGCGCCTGAAAGACCAGTTGGTTCTGTACTTTTGCCGTCTCGGCGTCGCCGGGCTGGACCCCAAGGCTCCCGGAACCTGGGGAACGGCCATGGCCTGTTTGCTGGCCCCCTACATTTTTTTGCCCCTGAATATCTGGCTGCGGGCGGCACTGCTGCTGGCACTCTTTTTTCTTGGGGCCATGGCTGCCACGCGCGCGGAAAAGCTGCTGGGCCGCAAAGATCCCGGCGAGGTCGTCATTGACGAACTGGTAGGGGTGTGGCTGGTGCTGCCGCCTTTTCCTGCCCCGAGCTTTTTTATGGTGTTGGCGGCTTTTGTGGCTTTTCGGATTTTTGACATCGCCAAGCCCTGGCCGGTCAAGGCCTCGGAAAAGTGGCTGCCCGATGGTTACGGCGTCATGATTGACGACGTGGTGGCCGGTTTGTGGGCTTTGCTGTGCGTGGGCGCACTTGCCTGGATGGGGCTTTCATAACAGAATAGAGGCGCAGCCATGCTGCGAAAAGAGAAGAGGGGGCGCGGCCAGGGGCGGTTCGGCCACAGCAGTGGCTATAGAAAAGCCGCCGCGCCCGCTGCTACTTCATGCGGTAGGTAATGCGCCCGCGGGTAAGGTCATAGGGAGAAAGTTCTACCTTGACGCGGTCGCCGGGCAGGATGCGGATATAGAATTTGCGCATTTTGCCGGAAATATGGGCCAGCACTTCGTGACCGTTTTCCAGCTCCACGCGGAACATGGCGTTGGGCAGGGCTTCCTGCACTACGCCGTCAACTTCAATGGAACCTTCTTTAGCCATGTGATCTCCGTAAAAAATGATTAGGATAAACGGCGGTCAGCTTCACAAAAAAGCGGGCTGGTGTCAACTGCGCGGCTGTTGACACAGGTACGGGCAGACGGCAGCCGTGCAAAAGCAGAGCCGCATCCCGCGTATTGTGAGCTGCCTGGCGTTGCTGTGTTTACGCCGTGCGGCTGTGACACAGCAGAGTTTGTGCGCAAAGCGATTGCTACCGCGGCACGTCGTGGCGCCGTGTGACGACAATGCCGATTTTACACCGGTAAAATTTGTTGCCCGCAGCGGCAAGCCGGAAAAGTGCTCCGCGCCCGGCGTCTTGTATGCCGGATGCGCTTCACCCCTGAACGGGACTACTTTTTCGGCTTGCGTTTTTTATTGTTGGAGCCACCCGGATTTTTCGGCCCGGGCCGGTCTATCACCACATGCATGCCCTGTTGCATGATCGGGGCCTGACGCCAGAGCAGCCACAGACCGACAGCCATGAGCGGAAGGCAAAGCACCTGCCCCATGGTCAGCCAGCCGAACGCAAGGTAGCCAAGCTGGGCATCGGGTATACGCACAAACTCAACGATAAAGCGGAACAGGCCGTAACCAAGGGCGAACAGGCCCGAAACAGCCCCGCGCTTGCGCGGTTTCAGCGAATATATCCACACCAGGGCAAAAAGAACCAGCCCTTCCAGCAGCGCTTCATAAAGCTGGCTGGGATGGCGCGGCAGCGAGCCGCCGCCGGGAAAGATCACGCCCCAGGGGCCGTCCGTCACCTTGCCCCACAATTCGCCGTTAATGTAGTTGCCCAGGCGTCCGAAAAAGAGGCCCTGAGGAACCAGCGGGGCCACAAAGTCCGAAATATCCAGAAAGGAGCGGTGTCGTGTTTTGGCAAAGTACCAGAAAGCGCCAAGTACGCCAAGCAGGCCCCCGTGAAAGGACATGCCGCCGTTCCAGATGCGCAGGATTTCCATCGGGTCGGAGATGTAGACGGGCAGATCATAAAACAGCACATACCCCAGGCGCCCGCCCAGAATGATGCCGATCATGACGCAGGTCAGCAGGTCGTCCACATCGGTGGCCCGCCAGTCCGAACCGGGCCGCGAAGCGCGCCAGCGGCCCAGCCACCAGCCCAGGCCAAAGCCCGCAAGGTACATGAGTCCATACCAGCGCAACTGCAGGTTGCCAATGCTGAAAGCAACAGGATCAATATGAGGCAGCATCATTCTTCCATATCAGGGGCGTTGAATTCGCCGCTTTTGCCGCCGCGCTTGTGCAGCAGGCGCACCCGGCTGATGATGATATCGCGCTGCACGGCCTTGCACATGTCATAAATAACGGCGGCAGCGGTTTGCGCGGCCACAATGGCCTCCATCTCCACGCCGGTATTGCCCACCGTGCGGGTTTCGGCCTCAATGCGGATGCGCGGCGGTGTTTCACTTACTTCAAAGCGGATGTCGGCATAGGTGAGGCTCAGCGGATGGCACAGGGGAATAAGCTCGCCAACGCGCTTGGCAGCCATGATACCGCCGATTTTGGCACAGGTGAGCACGTCGCCCTTGGGCAGGGCCACCTTGAGCAGAAGCTCGAGGGTTGCGGGGCGCAGCTCTACCACCGCTTCGGCGATGGCCACACGTTCTGTGGCCTGCTTGCCTCCAACGTCCACCATAGTCACATTGCCCTGCCCGTCCAGATGCGAAAAACTGCTGTTCATAAACACCTCGTCGGCATTGTTGTAATGTGTGTGGGCGATTGTGTCCGCCCGGCGGGGGAGCCTCAACGCAGCCCGACCAGCCAGTCCAAAATGCCGGGTGAAGCGGGCGGCCGGGGAGATTGCCAGTGTGAATCCTTGCCACTGTCGGAAAAGCGCAGACGCTCAAGCAGAAGGCGCGCTTCAGGCGGCGCTTCCGTTTGCGGCGTCCCGTCTTTTTTCACGGCGGGCATTTCCAGTTCCGTCATATATCGGAAGGGAATATCCGCATTGGGGCGGCTGGCCATGGCGGCGCGTACCAGTTTCAGGCTGCTGCCGAAGCGCAGGTCATGAAAAAGCATGTATGTGACGCGCCCTGAAGTTTCAGGGCCTGCGCCGTCAGTGCCACCAGCGTCCGGAGTATGGAAAGCGCCGGGAGCGCCGGGCGGCATATCCTCGGCGATCAGCGGGCTCATGACGGGCAGCAGGGTGAAATCGAAAAAGGCGTCCGCAGCTACGGACTGGCGGGCCAGCGCGGCCATAAGCTCCGGCGGTGCGGCCTTGTGGGGAACCGGAGCATCGTGCGGGCGGCCCAGGGCGTCAAGCCCCTGGCTGTAGACAATGCGGCCCTGGGGGCCGTCTTCTTCATAAATGGTGCGCCAGAACAGGGGGGCGAAGCCGTCGGGCAGCACCACAATCCGACCTGCTGTGCGGCCCTCCGCAGTCAGCCGTTGTTCGGTCTGCGCCGTGTGCCAGGCATTGAGCCCGATACACAGGGCCGGGTAAACAATAATCCAGGCCAGAGCCAGCCGCATAAGGCCACGCCGCGCGCGCCACCGCAAGACGGCCCAGAGCAGGGGCAGGGTAAGCAGCAGGTCTATGATAAAGACAGCATTAAGGCGTACCCTTTCATGCGAGAAGGGCAGATATATCATGGTTCCGTAGGTGGTGATGACATCCAGCCAGATATGCAGCAGCACCATGCACACCATAAACAGCCAGACTTTGGCAAAGCCCCAGTGTTCCGGCGTGTGCGCCCGCCACAGGGGACGCGACAGCAAGGCCAGCAGCAGCCCCAGCAGCGGAGCCGCCGCCAGTGAATGCGTGATGCCCCGGTGCAGCAGCAGGAATTGCAGCGGGGTGTGGCAAAAGATCACATCGATGTCAGGCGAGGCCGCCGCAAGGGCGGCCAGCGGCACAGCCCACCGGGTGGCGGGGCGGCGCGGCAGGGCCAGCATGGCCACAGCGCCGCTGGCGGCATGGGTAATGGGATCCATAGATTATTGCTTGAAAGGGCTGCGTTGTTTGGGAACGGCCCTGTATTCCGGGTGTTCCGGGTTTTGCTCGCGGTCAAGGCCATGCGCGCGGTTGAACTGTTGCAATCGCCATTGCTGCGTGTTGGCCATGATGTCGGGCCTGTTCTGGATGTAAAGCAGTTGCTGTGTCCGGCTGGATCCCATGATGGGATAGCGCAACTGGTCTTCGGTGGCCACGCCCTGCGCGGTTGCAGGAGCGTCGCCGGAGGTTCCCGCGCCTATGTCCTTGGGGCCGCAACCGGCCAGCAGGCATGTCAGGGCAAGACTGCATATGGCGGCCCGGGCCGGAAGGAGGCGGGTGAACGTACTGCTCATGCCCTACAGTATAGTCCCGGCGGCGGCATACGGCAAGAGGCGTGCCGCAGTCATATTTTGCGCGGGAAATGAACGCCGCGTGGCCGGGCGGTGTGCTGGGTGTCGGGCCGGATCGTCATATGCGGAGCCGTTTTTCAGCGGCCGTAATACTGGGTTTTAGATCTGCTGCGGCGTAAAGGCGGCTCCGTCCAATGCCCCGTGGTTTTTACTTCCGCTTGCCATGCGGGTCACATCGGTCTATGGTGTTGCATTGATTGCGCAACCGCGCGGCCCGGCCGCGCATTACGGACAGGAGATGCCATGCGTCCCGCCCATTGCGGTATTACCCCCGAAGGATGGCCCTGCATAGGTCTTACCGGTTTTTCGGCCCTTGTTTTTGCCGCCCTTGGCTGGTGGCCTCTGGCTCTTGTTTTTCTGGCCCTGTGCTGGTTCAGCATGCATTTTTTTCGCGACCCCGAGCGCGTTACACCCCGGGGCGAAGGGCTTGCCATCAGCCCTGCTGATGGAAAAATTATCCGCATTGAAGAAAAAAACGATCCTTTCAGCGGCGAAAAACGCCTGTGCATCAGTATTTTCATGAACGTGTTCAGCGTGCATGTGAACCGTGCGCCCGTGGCCGGAACAGTGGAAGACATCCGCTATTTCCCCGGTGCGTTTGTCAATGCCGCCTTTGACAAGGCCGCCACTGACAACGAACGCTGCGCCTACAGCCTGCGCGATGCCGACGGTAAACTGTGGAGCATGGTGCAGATTGCGGGTCTTGTGGCCCGGCGTATTGTCTGCCGTACGGACGTGGGCGATGCTCTTGAACGCGGGCAGAGGTACGGCATGATCCGTTTTGGTTCACGTGTTGACCTTTACCTGCCTGAAGGATATGTTGCGGCTGCGCAGTTGGGGCAGCAGGTTTTTGCCGGGCAGTGTGTTGTGGCCCGCGCAAAGCAAAGCTAGCTTTTTTTCGGCGCTATAACGGCCCCTTGGGCCATATTGGGTGAAGCATGACCACAGAAGTCAAAAAGCCGCGCAAAGGAGTTTACCTCCTGCCGAACATGATCACGACGTTGAGCATGTTCCTTGGCTTTTTGTCTATGGTCTGGGCCGGGCAGGGGCGCTTTGAAGCCGCCTGCATGGCCATTCTGCTTTCCGCCGTTATGGACGGGCTTGACGGCAAGGTCGCCCGCCTGACCAATACGGCCAGCGAGTTCGGCGTACAGTACGATTCGCTTTCCGACCTTGTGGCCTTTGGCCTTGCCCCCGCCATGCTGCTCTGGCAATGGCAGTTGCAGAGCTTCAATCGCGTGGGCATTGCCGCTGCCTTTATTTATGCCGCATGCGGGGCCTTGCGCCTTGCGCGTTTCAACGTCAGCACCGCTGCTGCGGGCAAGCGCTTTTTTATTGGCCTGCCCATTCCCGCCGGCGGCTGCACCATCGTGACATTCGTGTTTTTTGCCGCTCTTTTTCCCGAAGTGTTGCAGCCCGTTACGCCGTATGTGGCCCTTTTGCTGGCCTTGGGCGTGGGTACACTTATGGTGAGCCGGGTGCGTTATTTTTCCTTTAAGGAATACGACTTTTTGCGCGCGCATCCCGTTCGTACCATGCTTGCCTTTCTGCTTATCCTTGCCATCGTGATATCTTTCCCGCGCGTCATGGGCTTCACGCTCTGTGCCGTGTATATTGCCGGTGGCCTTGTCTACACCTTCGTTATCCTTCCCCGCCGCGACCGTCAGCTACTACGCGCCCTATCGCCTCAGAGCGATTAAGGTTGCGTAACGGCTCGCCGCCCCTATGGGCGGAATGCCTCCCTCCCTGGACCCGCCGCCCTGTCGGTGGCCGTTATGCAAGAAATATTACTTGTCATATCCAGAGGAGTTTCTCATGAATAATCGTGTGTATTTTTTCGACACTACCTTGCGCGATGGCGAGCAGTCGCCCGGCGCCACCATGAATTTACAGGAAAAATTGCGCCTTGCCCATCAGCTTGAAGTGCTCGGTGTGGATATTATGGAGGCAGGTTTTCCCGCTTCCAGCCCTGGTGATTTTGAGTCCGTGCAGCGCATTGCCGCACAGGCCGGGGATATACAGGTCGCAGGCCTTGCCCGTTGCGTGGCGGGCGACATTGACCGCTGCTGGGAAGC
Organism: Desulfovibrio sp.; assembly: GCF_019424165.1. GTDB lineage: Bacteria > Desulfobacterota > Desulfovibrionia > Desulfovibrionales > Desulfovibrionaceae > Desulfovibrio. The sequence continues at coordinate 118,326 of NZ_JAHZAA010000004.1, forward strand.
CATAAAAGATGCGCGCAATCCCCGCATCCATATCTTCCTCTCCACTTCGCCGCTGCATATGCGCCACAAGCTGCGCAAAGATCCCGATGACGTGCTCAGAATGGCCGTTGAAGGCGTGAAGCGTTGTGCCATGTATACGAGCAACGTGGAATTTTCCTGCGAGGATTTCTCCCGTTCCGAACCGGAATTTCTCTGCCGCGTGGTTGAGGCCGTCATCAAGGCCGGGGCCACCACCGTCAACCTGCCGGATACCGTGGGGTACGCCCAGCCCGCCGAATATGCGGCCCGCATCGAACATGTCATCAGCAATACGCCCAACAGCGACAAGGCAATTTTCAGCGTACACTGCCATAACGACCTGGGCCTTGCCGTGGCGAACACGCTGGCGGCCTTCAGGGTGGGGGTGCGCCAGGCCGAAGTCACGCTCAACGGCATCGGCGAGCGTGCGGGCAATGCCTCGCTGGAAGAAATTGTCATGAACCTGCGGGTGCGCCAGAACTATTTTGGCCTGGAGCACAATATTGTCACCGAGCAGCTCTATCCTTCGTGCCGCCTGCTTTCTATGACCATTGGCCAGCCCATACCCAACAATAAGGCCATTGTGGGGGCCAACGCCTTTGCGCATGAATCCGGAATACACCAGGACGGCATGCTCAAAAACCGTGAAACCTACGAAATAATGACGCCGCAGTCAGTGGGCCGCACCGAGAGCAATCTTGTTATCGGCAAGCACTCGGGCCGTAATGCCGTGCGCAACAAGTTTGAAGCTATGGGCTACAAGCTTGATGACGACCAGCTCAACCTGATTTTTGAGGCTGTAAAACAGTTGGCCGACCGCAAGAAAAATCTGCACGACGATGACCTTATGGCGCTTGTGCAGGAAGAGATATACCGCGCGCCCGACCGCTTCCGCCTGCGCCATGTGAGCGTGCAAAGCTCGGATACCGGCGGCGTGCCGCCCACTGCCGCCGTCATTATGGATGTGGACGGCAAGGAGAGCAGCGGTGCGGGATTTGGCGTCGGCCCTGTGGATGCGCTTTTCAATGTCATTGCCGACATGGTGGGCCGTGAGGCGGAGCTTGAGCAGTACGCCATCAATGCCATTACCGGGGGAACCGACGCTCTGGGCGAGGTGACTGTGCGCTTGCGCGATGGAGAATACAGCGCGGTAGGGCGTGGAACGCACCCCGATATTTTTGTGGCCAGCGCCCGTGCCTATGTCAACGCCCTGAACCACCTTGCGAAGAAAGAAGAAGAGGGGCCGCGCCTGCATTGCCAGCACGACTGAGAGGCGTTTTTTTCCTGAACCGACGGCCGGCGGCATGCCGGCACAAACGGAACCTCGCGGCGCAGGCCGCAATGCCGGGCTACGGCGGCCCCCTTTTTGAGCGGCATGCCCGCGCCAGGGAGTTCATGCAAAAGCAAATCCCGCCGGGTATGCCCCCAAGGGGCGGTTCAAGTTTCAAAGGAGAACAGATCATGGCTCAGACGCTTGCGCAAAAAATATTACAAGCCCATACGGACGATGCGGTAGAGCAGGACGGCCAGATCGTCCAGTGCCGTGTATCCATGGTGCTTGCCAATGATATTACCGGGCCGCTTGCCATCAAGTCTTTTTACGGCATGGGCGCAAAAAAGGTTTTTGACCGCGCAAAAATTGCCCTTGTGATGGACCATTTTACCCCGCAAAAAGATATTGATTCGGCCAATCAGGTGCTCATCAGCCGCCGCTTTGCCGAAGAGCAGGGTATTGTGCACTATTATGAAGGCGGCGACTGCGGTGTAGAACACACCCTGCTGCCGGAACAGGGCCTGGTAGGCCCCGGTGACCTCGTCATCGGCGCTGACAGCCACACCTGCACCTATGGGGGTATCGGCGCTTTTGCCACCGGTATGGGGTCCACAGACATTGCGGCGGGCATGGCCCTGGGCGAAACATGGCTTAAAGTGCCGTCCACCATCCGTGTCAATATCAGCGGCGACATGCCCCGGTGGCTGCGCGGCAAAGACCTGATGCTCATGCTTATCGGTGAGATCGGCGTGGACGGGGCGCTGTACAAGGCCCTGGAATTCGGCGGCTCCGTGGTGGACGCTCTTTCCGTTGAAGGCCGCCTGAGCATGGCCAATATGGCCATCGAGGCCGGGGGCAAGGTCGGGCTTTTTGCGGTGGATGCCAAGACCCGCACCTATTGCGCTGAACACAAGCGCCCAGGTGTACTGGAAAATATGGCGGCCGATTCCGGTGCTGTGTATGAGCGCGTGGTGGACATGGATGTAACGGGCAAGGAGCCGGTGGTGGCCTGCCCACACCTGCCGTCCAATGTGAAGCCCGTTTCCGAAGTACGCGATACCGCCATACAACAGGTTGTTATCGGCTCCTGCACCAACGGCCGCATCAGCGACATGCGCGATGCCGCCGAAGTGCTGCGCGGCCGCAAGGTGGATAAAAACGTGCGCTGTATCGTGTTGCCCTCCACGCCCACGGTGTGGAAGCAGTGCCTTCGTGAAGGCCTTATCGAGGTGTTTATGGAGGCGGGGTGCATTGTGGGGCCGAGCACCTGCGGGCCCTGTCTGGGCGGGCATATGGGCATTCTGGGTGACGGCGAGCGCGCTGTGGCCACAACCAACCGCAACTTCAGGGGCCGCATGGGCAGCCTGAGTTCCGAGGTCTATCTGGCAAGCCCGTTGGTGGCGGCGGCTTCGGCTGTAACCGGGTATGTGGCCGGGCCGGATCAGTTATAAAGCCGGGGTCCTGCGGTCGTTCAACCTGCCGTCGGGGTAACGCCCGAACGAAGGGGAACAGCAGGACGCCACTGGCCGGAAGATGCAAAAAAACTGCACAACCCATGCCGGGCAGGCAAGAAGGATCATGAGCATGAATTATAAGGGTAAGGCCCACAAAGTGGGCGAACATATTGATACGGACGCCATCATCCCCGCGCGTTTTCTTGTAACCACCGATGCACAGAAGCTTGGTGAAAACTGCATGTCCGGTCTTGAGCCGGGCTGGGCCAAACGCGTGGCCCCCGGCGACATTATGGTGGCCGGGCGCAATTTCGGGTGCGGCTCATCCCGCGAGCATGCTCCCATCGCCATTCTGGGGGCAGGCATGCCCGTGGTTATCGGACACAGTTTTGCGCGCATTTTTTACCGCAATGCCTTCAATATGGGGCTGTTGCTTATGGAAGTGGGCGATGAGGTGGACAAGATCAATGATGGGGATGCGCTGGAAATTGAAGCCTCCACGGGAGCCATCCGCAACCTGACCACCGGCGCTGAAATCACCTGCCCGCCGTTGCCCGCGTCAATGGCCGGCATTCTGGCAAAGGGGGGGCTTGTGGGCTACGTGAAAGAGCGGCTCGCCCAGGTGTAGATGTTTTTACCTTTTTTGCGTGTAGTGTCGCTGAAGCAGCGTTATGCTGTCATGCCATTGCTCTGGCGGCTGCGTGCAAAAACGTCCGCCACAACGGCGGATGCGCAGCCGGTCTGTGCGGCAGCGCGCCGGGATGAAGTTTGAAAAATGTTGAGCATGCATATGTTCAACGCAGCCCCCAGTAACGGCCCGCGCGCGGCGGCCGGAGAGCTTGAACCGGGGGAGGAGCCGGCGCGGCATGCATGCGCTTTTCCCGCGGGATGATCAAATATATGCAAGGATGTTTCATGAAAAAGACTATCTGCCTGTTGCCCGGCGACGGTATCGGCCCGGAAATAGTAGCCCAGGGCGTCAAGGTTCTGGAAGCCACGGCTGAAAAATTCGGCCATCAGTTTGTTTTTGAGACAGCCCTTATCGGCGGTGCGGCCATTGACGCTGCGGGCGATCCTTTGCCCGAAGCCACAGTGCGGCTGTGCCGCAATGCCGATGCCGTGTATCTCGGCGCGGTGGGCGGCCCCAAATGGGATGGCATGAGCCAAGACCTGCGGCCCGAGAAGGGCCTGCTGCGCATCCGCAAAGAGCTTGGCCTGTTTGCCAACCTGCGCCCGGCTATGCTCTTGCCCGAGCTTGCGGGGGCCTGCCTGCTGCGGGCTGACATTGCAGCCAGGGGGCTTGACCTTATGGTGGTGCGCGAATTGACTGGCGACGTGTATTTCGGTGAACCCCGTGGTATTGAAATACGCGACGGCCTGCGTACCGGCTACAATACCATGCTGTATAATGAAGAAGAGATCCGCCGTATCGCCGTGATTGCCTTTGAAACGGCCCGCAAGCGCAGGCGCAGGGTATGCTCGGTGGAGAAGAGCAATGTGCTGGAATGCTCGCGCCTCTGGAAAGAAGTTGTCATGGAGGCTCACCGGGAATACGCCGATGTGGAGTTGAGCCACATGTATGTGGATAATGCCGCCATGCAGCTTGTGCGCGACCCCTCGCAGTTTGATGTGATTCTGACGGGCAATATTTTTGGCGATATCCTGTCGGACGAGGCTTCGGTTATCACCGGCTCTCTGGGCATGCTGCCTTCGGCCTCTACCGGGGCTGAAGGGCCGGGACTGTTTGAGCCCATACATGGCTCCGCCCCGGATATCGCGGGCCATGATGTAGCCAACCCCCTGGCGACCATTCTTTCAGCCGCCATGATGCTGCGCTTGGGCTTTGATATGGCCGAAGAGGCTGACCATATTGAAAAGGCCGTGCGCAAAACCCTGGCTGACGGTTTTCGCACTGCCGACATTATGGAACCCGGCAAGGAGCTGCTGGGCTGCGTAGCCATGGGTAACAAGGTGGTAGAACGCCTGTAGGACAATTTACCTTGAGATTGCGCTGATGGCAGTGGGAGGAAGCCCAGCCGCCTCCAGCCCTTGCCTGAAGGGGGTGCGGATCAAGGCCGCGGTCCGGGCCGTTGCCTGGCAAGCGCCGCAGTACGCGCCGTAATGTTTTGAAAATACGCAATCTTAAATGCCAGTACTGTGAAATGTGGACGCAAGCCATAAAAAACCCGCTTTATGCGGGTTTTTTATGGCTCTATCTGCGGGCCTTATCTGCAAGATGGTCTGCGAGATGTTCTACGCGATGCTCTGCGGAGGGCTTTGCAGCATGCGGGCATTGCCCGGCATCACTGCTCTTCGGGAAAAAGGGAATCATACGCGTTTTTTTGTTCTCCGGCGCTCAGTTCCGCATAAAACACACACTGGTTGCGGCCACGTCGCTTGGCTTCATAGGTGGCCATGTCGGCATGTTTGTAAAGTTCCGAAAAATCATGGCCGTCAGTGGGGTGGCAGGACACGCCCACGCTGGCGGTGAGGGGCTGGTCGTCTGGTCCCTGGCCGCAATGCAGCCGCAACTGTCTGACCAGGGTTGCGGCTCTTTCATGTATTTTGGAAAGCGGCATGGTTTCGGTGCAGAAAACAAGAAATTCATCGCCGCCCACACGGCCCACAATATCGCTGCCGCGGAAATTGCGGCGGATGATCTGGGCCATCTGGTAAATGGCCTTGTCGCCCACGGTATGGCCAAACCTGTCGTTGATGCTTTTGAAGTTGTCAAAATCTATCATAAACATGGCGTAAATGCCGACATTGGTACCGTTATGCAGGCTCAGAAACCGTGAAATGGCCTGCTCTGTGGCGCGTTTGTTGTACATGCCCGTGGCGCTGTCGCGCGTGGCCTGGGTGCGCAGACGCAGTTCCAGCGTTTTTTGCCGGTCTATATCGGTAATGATGCCGATAAAATATATGGGTTTACCCTGGGCGCTGATAAGGCTTGAGGCCTCAATGCGGTACCAGTGGTACAGACCGCTGGCATCGCGCAGGCGCAGTTCAACCTGCTTTTTATGTTCGTGCATGTCCTGATGCACACGCCTTTGAAAATCTTCAAGCAGTGCGTGGTCGTCAGCATGTACGGGAATACGCCCTTGTTCCGGATTCGGCTCAAGAATGTTGAACATATGGCCGAAGGTCTGCATCCATTTTGCAGAACAGGAGAAGTTGCCGGTAATAAGATTCTGCTCAAAGATAATAATATCGTGCTGCTCCAGAATGAACTGGTAGCGCTCGTCGGAAATGCGTTTGGCCTGTGCGGCCTCTTTATTGTGGGTAATGTCAAAGACGATGCTCTGGATATACGTTTGCCCCGGCCCGGCCTGCACCGGGGACCCCTTGTGGTACAGCCAGATAAGAGAGCCGTTTTTGGCGCTGGTGCGGTATTCCACATCAATGGGAATGCCCGCTTCCAGTTGCTGCTGCATGGTACGGAGGGCGTTTTCCCGGTCGGGCTCAAAAATTGACAGGGCAAAATCTTTGCCGAAGCGTTGCTCGAATTCGTCTTTGCGGTAGCCGAGCATCTTGAGAAAATTGGGGCTGATGAACTGGAATGTGCCGTGCAGGCCGCCGAATTTGATGACGCCGCCGGATATACTTGCAATGATGGAGCGGTAGTCTTCCTGCTGGCGATGGATGGTGCGGTGGTAGCTTTGCATGACGCCGATGGTCAGAATCAGCAGCAGCCCGGCCAGGATGGACAGACGCCAGGCCAGCGTGGTGGTAATGTCGTTTTGCCTGTCCACCAGATGGTTCACCACTTCTTCCGGCAGCAGCGAAACCACCTGCCAGCCGTATTGCTGTAGCGGCACGTGCGTAACGTAGTAGGAATGGTGATCGTCTTTTATCAGGCAGTCTGTCTTTCGCGGACAGTCCGGCCCGTGCGTGGTGTCAAAAATGGTCAGCAGATGTTCGCGCAGTGAGACGGGCAACCCTTTTTCCGCCATTTGTGGAAACAGCCTGTCCAGACTGCCCGGCGGCGCGGCCGAGAACAGCAGGCGTCCGTTGCCGTCAAAAACCATATTACAGGTTTTGTCGCCAAACGCCCTGGTAAACAGGCTTTTTTTCATGGGATCGTCTTCAAGTTCGCCGATCAGGACGGCCACGATTTCCTTGTTTCGCTGTATGGGCAGCGCTACGGCAAGCTTGCTGCCCTTGCCGTCAGGCACGGCGGCAATATTGGCTGTTCCGGCCAGGGCGCGTTCAAACAGGCTCTTTTTGCTGTTCCGCTCAATATCAATAGAAAGCCCCGTCATGGAGCAAAAGCCCTGGCCGTCCGGGCTGATGATGGCAAATCTTTTCAGGCCGGCGGCACGCAGCAGCGGGGCATAATGCAGCACACAGTCTTTGCGGGGCAGGCAGTCCTCTTTAGCCAAAAATCCGGTAATACCCTGTAATTCAGTGAGCTTGTTCTCAAGGCTGTGTTCAAAGTCGTCGGCCACACGCAGGCTCACTTCGGCAAGCCGTGTAGTGATGTCCTGTGACAGGTGGCGCGTTGTTTCCACTGTGTATTCGCGCACCACTACGAGCAGCGCGGTGAACAACATCGCGAGAACAACGATCGCTATGAAGGTTTTGGACGACTTGACCATGCGTTTACCCGTGTTAGAATAACCTTTCAACAATACGCATTTTGAATGACGAAGGGAAGAGCGCCCAGGGCATGCAAAAAAGGCAGCCCGATTCTGGTGATCTTTAAGAATAGCAACTTCGATATAAAAAATAACGTGTTATTGATTATCGCTCTCATGCTTGCCAGAAGCCTTTTTTTCTTACAATCTGCCCGCAGAGGAGAATATATGCAAAAATTGTCCATAGCCGTGGTGGGCGGCGGCCTTGCCGGCTGCGAATGCGCGTTGCGTCTGGCCCGATCCGGACATGCGGTGGAGCTTTTTGAACAAAAGCCCTTGTTTCACTCACCGGCCCACGTCAGCGATCATCTGGCGGAGCTTGTGTGCTCCAACTCCCTGCGTTCGGACGAGCCCACCTCGGGCGTGGGATTGCTCAAGGCCGAAATGCGTGCCCTGGGCAGCCAGTTCATGGAAGCTGCCGATGCCTGCCGCGTGCCTGCGGGCAAGGCCCTTGCCGTAGACCGCGAGGCTTTTGCCCGCAACATGAGCGAACGTGTGGACGCCGAAGCGAATATCCGCCTTGTGCGGCAGCAGGTGCAGTCGCTGGATGATGCTGCGCTGGAGCCGTTCAAGGGAGAAGGGCGCGCCATCATCGTGGCCGCAGGGCCTATGGCGTCCGAGGGACTGTCGGCTTCTCTGGCCGGAGCGCTGGGCGAAAAGCACTGCTATTTTTATGATGCCATAGCTCCTATCATCTGGACGCATTCACTGAATATGGACATTGTTTTTCGTGCTTCGCGCTATGGGCAGGAAAACGGCGACGCCGAAGGAGAAGGCGATTACCTGAACTGTCCCATGAGCCGCGAGGAATACGAAGTTTTCTATCAGGCCCTGCTGGACGCCCAAAAGGTCGCCGCGCACGAATTTGAGCAGGAAAAGCATTTTGAAGGGTGCATGCCGGTGGAAGCACTGGCCGAGCGTGGTCAGCGTACGCTCACCTTCGGCCCGCTCAAGCCCGTAGGCTTTGTGGACCCGCGCACAGGCCGTCGCCCCTGGGCCATCCTGCAACTGCGGGCTGAAAACGCCAACAGCGATACCTGCAACCTTGTGGGCTGCCAGACCAAGCTGACCCAGGGGGAGCAGGCTCGTGTCTTCCGCCTTGTGCCGGGGCTGGAAAAAGTGGAGTTTGCCCGCTTCGGCAGCATGCACCGTAATACCTATGTAAACGCGCCGCATGTGCTGGACGCTGACCTGTCCCTCAAAGCGCGGCCGGGCGTTTACCTTGCCGGACAGATTACCGGCGTGGAAGGCTATGTGGAATCCGCCGCCAGCGGCCTGTGGCTTGCCCTTCTGCTGGATGCGCGCGCCCGTGGTCTGGATCTGGCGCAGCCCCCGGCGGAAAGCGCCCTCGGGGCTTTGCTCGGTCATCTGCAAACCCCGGCCAAACGGTTTCAGCCTTCCAACGCCCACTTTGGCCTTATGCCGGACCTGGGGGAAAGGGCGCGCAAAAAAGACCGCAAGGCGTTGTATTCGGCCCGGGCGCAAGAAGCATTCGCACCCTGGCTGCACGAACTGAAGACAGCCGGGCTGGCCTGAGCCTGCTTTGCTCTTGCAGGGTCGGTTCAGCCTCTGGCGGGGCCTGCCCGAAGCACGCTTGAAGCCCGTCCCGGACTTGCCCGGGATTTGCCCGCAGTTTGCCCTAAACTTGTCTAACGTGGGTATGGTCGCCTGACGCACAGCGCAGTATGGCAACATACCTGTGTTTACGCCCGGATGTTGTATCGGCATCCGGGCGTTTTTGTTTATACAAAATATTTACAGGCGGTGCAGCCGTTGATGCCGCCATATGCGGGCAAGCAGAGGCGGCACGTCGGCTTTACGGGGCGGGCGGGGCTGATGGCGGATCAACCGGACCGGATGGGCCGGATGGCCCGGAAGCTTCGGCCGTGCGCTTTGCTTTGCGGCGCTCCAGCAGGTGACGTATGTGGCCGCCAAGCATGACCAGAACCACTGACGTTGCAATAAGGGCCAGCCCTGTGACCAGCGACAGGCTGAAAGGCTCGTTGAACACCAGTATGCCCACGACCACCGCGGTAACAGGTTCCAGCACGCCCATCACGGCCGCCAGGGTAGAGCCGATGCGTTGCACGGCCAGGATGAGGGTGTAGTTGGAAAGCACCGCGGTTACTATGGCCAGCAGACCGGCCAGTGCCAGTTCCTGCCAGCTTTGCAGCAACTGGAAGCTGTTTGTTGCCAGCGAGTTTGCCAGTGAACATAACGCGCCGAAGGCCATCACATAAAAAGTGAGCACAAGGCCCGTCATGTTGCTGATGCGGGCTGCGCAAAGGCT
>NZ_JAHZAA010000004.1:128007-147739 GCF_019424165.1 Desulfovibrio sp.
CCAGGGCCAGCGTCAGGCCGAGCATGCTTATGTCCGCCACGCTGCCGGACTGCGCGCCGCCGCTCAGCAAATACACGCCGCTGATGGCCAGAACCACGGCCAGAGCGGTGACCGCGGAAAAACGCTCATGAAAGAAAACAACCATCATGAGCATGACCATTACAGGATAGGAAAAATGGAGGGTTGCCGCCACGCCGCTCGGCATGTACTTGAACGCCTGCATGAACAGCAGGGCCGCCATGGCGTACATGAGGCTCATGCCCGTCAGCTTGGCAAGATTGCGACGCGAGGTGTGCAGGCGCTCGCCACGCAGGAGGAGCAGTATCCCCAGCACAATGGAAGCAATGAAAAAACGGTAAAAAAGTACGGTAGCCGGAGAAAGTCCCCTGGCCATGAGCGGCAGGCTGAAAAGGGGGATAAGCCCGAAGGCTGCCGAAGAGAGCATGCTGTAAAAAAAGCCCATGACATCCTTCTTTGAACATGAGGTGCAAGAGGCTCATACAGAATAAGCACTGGGGTGGCAAGGCCCACGCTCCGGCGGTAAAAAATATCCGTCGACCGATCCGGATCGGCCTTTTGCTGTGGGCAGGCAGGAACTTTTTTTACAGTGATCCATGTGGACTGTCTTGTCCATAACGCAAGCCCCGGACCCTGTGCGTTACAGGGGCCGGGGCTTGATGCTTGCAACCAGAGCCCGCTTATGGGCTGGCCGGGGGCGCAGTGCGGCCGTAGCCGGGCCGTGCAGATTTGTGCAGCGGGCGCTTGCCTTTGGTGCGGCGCGCCGGGCGGCTGAAAAGATAGCCGAAAGATCGGCGATGCGTGTGTTGCGCTACAGATACAGGCTGCTAGCGGGAATGCCCCAGTACAACTTCTGCTTCGGGGTGAGCCTGGCGCAGGGCCTCATGCATGGCGGCGGCATCCGCAAAGGCGCGGAAGGGGCCGATGCGTTCGTCTCCCATGGCGGCATTGTAGCGCACATAGTAGGCCTGGTCGGCCTGCAGGGGAGTACCGCTTTCATCGCTGACCACCTCAAGCTCCACCTTGCCCACGCCGCGCGTGCCAAGGTCAAGCTGCTGGGCAGCGGCAAAAGAAAGGTCAATGATGCGGCCGCGTACAAAGGGGCCGCGGTCTGTCACGCAAACCATGACGCTCTTGCCGTTTTCCTGGTCGGTCACACGCACGACAGTACCCATGGGCAGGGTGCGGTGGGCAGCGGTGAAGGTATACATGTCGTAGTTAAGGCCGCTGGCTGTGGCGCCGCCGTGAAAGTCGCGGCCGTACCAGGAGGCTTTGCCGGTGAAAACTTCGCTTTGCTGGGCGCGTTTGAGCCATATGTCGCGGCTGTCAACGCTTTGTTCGGACACGGCTTTGCTTTTGGCAGACGATTTTGTTGCCTTGCCGCCCTTGGCATTTTTAGCTGCCTTGCCGGACTGGCTGGTTTTAACGGCTTTTTTATTCTTTTCAGACTTGGCGGGGCGCGCTTGCGATGATTTTTTTACAGCTTTGGAGGCGCCGGATGAGGATGCGTTTGAAGAGAGTTCAGCGGAAGGAGCGCTTGCAGAAGCCGCGTCGGCTTTCATGGGGGCGGTCAATAGCATACATGCGACCGCGACCGCCAGCATGGAAGGCCAGCGTGAATACTTCATGATCATTCCTTGGTTACTGTTCGAGGCTGTCCGGCGGATGCCGGGCGGACCACGCCCGTGGTCCTGACCCCGGAGACTCTCCAATGACGGCGGAAGCGCCTTGCGCTCCGGACCGTCCGTCTCGTTGGGGGATGCCTTTTCTTGATGGAGGAATATACCGTAATAAAAACTTCGGTGTCAAACTGACAAAGATATGTAATTCAACTTGTTATCAGCAATTTTTTTCTAGACAAATGCTAGAGTGTCATAAATAGTGCATGGTATATTTGTTTTTATGTTCGCAGGGTGGAACAAAAATCCCTATTCGCGTGTGAAGCTGAAAAAAGAATTCGACGGGAAAGTGTGGGCAATAACAGAAAAAAACTGTCCGTCAGACAAGTACGTTCTGGCGGTTTCGGGGCTGGTTGCGGTGCGCGCTGCGCTGCTGCCTGCGGGCAGTAGGGGGGAGCCGCCGCACGTGGTTTTTTTGATGGGAAGAACAGAGGCAGCGCCGGTGAGGTCGTGAGCCATGCCGGCTGTGTGTGGGGAATTGCCGCGTGGGTGTTGTGCGCGGGTTGCGTGCAAAGCCTGTAGGCTGAGTGTTTTTTGTATGTCTTGCCTGCTGTCTGCGGCTTTGCGCCGGTTCAGGAAACAGGCGCGCCACAAAGGCCCAAGGCAGTTACAGGCTGGAGCAGCCAGCTCTTGAAACCGCCCTTGCCTTATGCCTGATATGGTTGCAACACTGCGGGCCGAAACCACATTTTCTTTTCAGGGGGCGAATGCCGCAAGCTTTGAGAGCATGCATCCTCAAAGGGCAAACAGCTCTAGATGTCGCTGCGGGGTGGCCGTTGCAGCAGCAGTTCCAGGGCTGCGGAGGCGGTTTCGCTTGTCAGTCCCTGGCGCGGTGCCAGTTGGGGCAGATTTTCAACCGCATCGCAGGGGCGCACATAGAAAGGTTCCAGGTCGGCATTGGCATAGTCGCCATGCCGGGCAAGCAGGCACAGGGACTGGATGTCGGGGTTTACCAGGTCATCCAGTGCCGTGACCGGCGCGTTTTCGGTGTCGGCGCAGTACTGGCTGCCGTCCGGCGAGGGGCGCAGGGGATCCAGAGGGGAGAATACCGCGGCATTCCGGGTAAGCCCGCTGCCGCAGGCCCACACGATGCGGCTGCCTGCGGGAACCCCCTGGGGCAGGGGGGCTGTGCGACTGTCCAGAATGCGGGCAAGGGCTTCGTGCGGCGTGCACAGGTCTACCGGAGCCAGTGGCTGCGCGGGAATCATCGGCCCGTAGGACAAAAAAAGCTGGCAATGCACGAGGTTGCGCCGTGCATGGGTAATGGCCCACACGGGCGCGCCGAAAAGAAGCTGGCGGCGCTGCACGGCAGTGGTGGCAAGGGCCTGCATATAATCCAGCCCGGCCAGCCCGGCCCTTCCGCCCCTGCGCAGGGCGGCCGCCGTAGCCAGTACAAGCCGTATGCCCGTAAAGGAACCCGGCCCGCGCACGCAGGCCAGGCGTCTGAAATCAGCGGGTTTTATGCCCAGAGCGGTGCAGATGTTTTCCAGCGCCGGGGCCAGAATTTCCGTGGCGCGGTCAGCCCTGCGCCATTCCTGGGCGCAGAGCAGTTTTTCGTCATCAGTGACAATGATCTGTAGCACGCCCTCGGCCGCATTGAGAATAAGCTCAAGCCCGGTGGAATATGCGCTCATGATCCGCTCCCGAACCAGCCGGCCCCCTTTACGATGCGCCATATGTCATTGTAGGTGGCCAGCAGCATGAGTGTGACCAGCAGGGCCAGCCCGGCCCGCATGGCATAGTCCTGCACCCTGGCGTTGACCGGGCGGCGGAAGATCATTTCCCACAGGCAAAAGACGATCTGGCCGCCGTCCAGCACGGGAATGGGCAGGAGGTTGAGCACCCCGAGGTTGATGCTGATAAGCGCGGCCAGGGCCAACAGCCCGGCCATGCCTTCATGGGCCTGCTTGCCCACCATCTGCATGATCATGATGGGGCCACCAACCTGATCAAGGGGAACCACCCGTTCAACCAGCTTTACAAAACTTTTCCAGGTCAGGGCAAGCATGTTGGAGGTCTGCCCCGCCCCGGCCACAGCCGCGCCCCAGAAGCCGTGCTCCACAAGGCGCACAGCGCCGGTATTGCGTATGCCCACAAGCCAGGCTTTTTCGTCTTCACCGAAGATGGTTTTGCGCACGGCCATTTCAGGCTTGATTTCCACCGTCAGCAGGCTTGTGGCCGCGGTGGCTCCATCGCTGGCCGTTGTCCGGTCATGGCTGTCTTGCGGGGCAATGTCTTCATCCGCCGGGGGAGCGACGCTTTCCACCTTGTGGGGCCGCTTGAGTTCCACAAGCATGGCCTGCCCGTCGCTGGCGGCAATGGCGCGGGTCATGTCTTCCCAGTCCACAATGGGCTGACCGTTGATGCTCACAATGGTGTCACCGGCCTCAACGCCGGCTCTGGCGGCCGGGCCGTCCTCCACAAGGCCGCCTACCTGGGGCAGCAACTGGGGGGTTCCCCAGCCGAAAGCCAGTATCCAGCACAGCAGCCAGGCCAGCAGCATGTTGGCTACCGGGCCGGCTGCCACCACCAGCAGACGCTGCCACGCGGGGCGCAAAGAAAAGCTTTCTTCACGGGTAAAGCCTTCGGGCAGTTCGCTGTCGTCCTGTTCACCCACCAGGGCCACGTAGCCGCCCAGGGGAATGAGGGACAGGGCATATTCTGTTTTGCCCCATTTGCGTTTGAGAATTTTGGGGCCGAAGCCAAGGGAAAAGGTGGAAACACCCATGCCGAATCCACGGGCCACGGCAAAATGCCCCAGCTCGTGAAAAAAGATGAGGCCGCCAAGAACAAGAGTGACTGCTATGATGGTCGTCAGCATGCGGATTCTCCGTCGCGGGCCAGCTTGCGCACCAGCTCGCGGCTCTGGCTGTCAAGCTGCGTAATGCGCTCCGCCAGGGTATGGGCCTCGCTTTGCAGGGCGGCCATCCCGGCCGGAGCCGGAGGCGTGCCCTGATGCAGCGGGGCGCAGAAAGACTGATTGCCGGGCTCTGTGGCGCTGTGCGCTGCCAGAGCCGCCTCTATCAGCCGGGGAATGTCAAGAAAGGCGCAACCGCCTTCAAGAAAAAGTTCCACGGCGGCCTCATTGGCCGCATTCATGACCACACAACGTCCCCCGCGCAAGGCGAGAGAGCGGCGGGCCAGCTCAAGACAGGGAAAAACCCCGCTGTCCGGTTCGTGAAAAGTGAGGGGCGCGGCTGTCAGGTCAAGGGGCGGTACCCCCACAGGCAGACAGCGCGGCCACAGCAGGCAGTTGGCGATGGCAAGGCGCATGTCCGCTGTGCCAAGCTGTGCCAGTTGGGTTCCGTCCTCCAGCTCCACCAGCGAATGAATGACGGACTGGGGATGCACCAGCACCTTTATGCGCTCGGGAGCCGCGCCATAGAGATGGTAAGCCTCAATGACCTCAAGCCCCTTGTTCATGAGGGTGGCCGAGTCGATGCTTATTTTGGCGCCCATGCTCCAGTTGGGATGCTTGAGGGCCTGGGCTGGTGTGATGTGGCGCAGGTCTTCGAGCGATCGCCCACGGAAGGGGCCGCCGCTGGCGGTGAGAATGAGGCGGCGCACTTCCTGCCCGCGCCCTGCGAGGCACTGAAATATGGCGTTATGCTCTGAATCCACAGGCAGCACAACGGCTCCGGTGCGGGCGCAGACACGGCGCACCAGGTCGCCTGCCAGCACAAGGGATTCCTTGTTGGCAAGGCAGATGATCTTGCCCGCCAGGGCGGCGGCCAGGGTTCCGGCAAGCCCGGCGGCGCCCACCTGTGCTGAAAGCACGGTGCGGGCCTCGGGCAGGGTGGCAAGTTCGGCATAGCCTTCGCGCCCGGTCAGAATGCGGGGCGAGTAGCCGGAAGGCAGCAGGGCCTTGAGCCTGGCGGCGGCATCTTCATCAAGCACTGCCAGGTGAGACGGCCGCCAGCGGGCGGCCTGTTTTGCCAGCAGTTCCACCTGGCGGGCGCAGGCCAGCCCCTCAACGCGGAAGGCCTGCGGATGGCTTTCAACAACAGCAAGGGCGCTGCAGCCAATAGACCCCGTGGAGCCGAGAATGACCAGACCGCGCGGCCATGTGTCGCGCCACGCGTCGTCCGGCGGACCGGAGATATAGTCTATGGAAGGGCCGCCCTGACCCGGCCAGAGATGTGCCATGTCTGCATCCTGTGCGTACCGCCGTGTGTAGAGGTGCTGTTTTATGGGCAGGCGGCTTGCCCATAAGAAAAAATAGGTACGGTGGCAAAAAAATCAAGCGGCCCCGGCAGGGGGCCGCCCGAAATGGCGCGGCCGGGGCCGGAAACCACATAAATTACAACATGTGGGGCCGGGCGTCAGCCGTGAATGGCATCTGCCCTGTGCGGGTAGTGCTACCCTGCACCGCCTGATGCCCGTGACTGTAAAATCTTGACGGTGCAGCCCGGTGCAACCGTATTTTGCCACTGCCCTGACGGCTGCGCGGGCAGGCATCCGCCGCAAAGCCGCAAGCTCCGTGTGTGGTCAAGCTCTGTAGTGAGCAACGGAAAAACGTTGCGGATGCATTTTTCCGGCATGCTCTAAAAGAAAAAGAACCACTGGTCCACAACGGCCACCATAGGCATGGCAAAGAGCAGGCTGTCTGCCCTGTCCAGCACGCCGCCGTGCCCCGGCAGCAACTGGCCGGAATCTTTTACATTGACCGAACGCTTGAGGGCAGACTCAAAAAGGTCACCCACCTGGGCAAAGGCGTTGACCGCAATGCCCAGCAGGGCAAAGGACAGCCAGCCAGTTTTGCCGTAAACCGCGCCGTAAATGGCGCAAAAAATTACGCAGGCCACCAGGCTGCCCACAGCGCCCTCGGAGCTTTTCTTGGGGCTGACGCGGGGCCAGAGCTTGTGATGCCCGAAGCGCGTACCCACAAAGTAGGCGGCAGTATCGGAAATGGCAACGGCAGCAATGACGAAGATGAGCTTGGTGGTGGAAAGATAGGTGGCCGGCAAAAGCAGCAGCGGCACATAGGCCAGCCCGGCCATGAAAATACCGCTGGACACAAAGGCATTGTCTTCTTCAACAACGTCCCAGCGAAAAAGAAAGCTCATGGCCGACAGAACAAAACCCGCGCCAAGGCAAACCAGGGCGTCCTGCGGGCGGTTCATCCAGGTGAGGCAAAGCATGCCCCAGCCCAGGGCGATGGCGCATATGCGGCTGGTGATGCGTCCTTTGGGACCCCAGAAAAGGGAATAGAATTCCCACAGGCCCAGGGCCGAAACCAGCAGAATGACGAACAGCAGGGGCCAGCCCCGCAGCCAGAGCACCAGCAACAGCACGGCGGCCAGCAATACGCCGGTTATGATGCGGCGGATGTCGATGGGATTGGCGGTGGGTTCAATGGGCATCTATTTGCTCCTGTGTTTTGCCAAAGCGGCGCGACCGCGCGGCGTAAGCTTCCAGCGCCAGGCGCAGTTGCGCGGCGTCAAAATCGGGCCAGGCCACCTGGGTAAAGTACAATTCACTGTAAGCGCACTGGTACAGCAGGTAATTACTCAGGCGTTGCTCGCCGCTGGTGCGGATGAGCAGGTCCGGATCGGGTTGCCCCGCGGTATAAAGGCGCTGTGCCAGGCTTTCTTCAGTAATATCTTCGGGCCGCGCGCCGTCATGCAGAAAAGACCGCATGGCGCGTACCAGTTCGGCCCGCGAACCATAATTGAGGGCCAGGTTCAAAACCATATGCGGGCCGTCGGCCGTACGTTTTATGGCGTGGCGCAGGGCAGTGCGCTGTGCCAGCGGCAGGCCGTCCAGATCGCCCAGTACCCTGAGGGCGATGCCCTGTTCTTCAAGGCGCGGCAGTTCCCGGCGCAGAAATTCCAGTAATAGTGAAAACAGGGCGCTTATTTCCGCCTTGGGGCGGTTCCAGTTTTCACTGGAGAACGTATAGAGCGTCAGATGGCGTATGCCCAGCCTGCGGCACTCGGTAACCACGGCGCGCACGGCCTCGGCCCCCGCCTTGTGTCCTGCCTCGCGCGGCAGGTTGCGCGCCTGCGCCCACCGGCCGTTGCCGTCCATGATAATAGCCAGGTGGGCAGGCAGTTGCGCGGCCGGCAGATCACCGGCACGCCCGGATTCCCGGACGTCTTCATCCTCGGGCTTTGCGGCGGCCGCTCCGGCGGCTGTGGAGTCCGCCTGTGTGCAGGGCTTCTGCCCCGGCAGGAGAGTATCATGTGGGGTCATACTGCTCAGCCTGTATAAAAATGCTGCCCGGCCCAACGGCCCGGATTTTCAGGCGAAAAAACATGCCACTGCCGGAACGCGCCGCCCCCGCCCCGCTGTAGCAGAAACGCGGCGGGCGGCGGCACGTGGCGGAAGATCCGCCACGGCTATATTTCCATTATTTCTTTTTCTTTGGCAGCGCAGCGCCTGTCTACTTCGGCCACATACTTGTCGGTAAGCTTCTGCACATCGTCAGTGGCGCGCTTTTGTTCGTCTTCGGTAATGGTTTTTTCTTTTTCCAGCCTTTTCACGCTGTCGTTGGCATCGCGGCGCACGTTGCGCACGGCCACCTTGCCTTCTTCACTGTATTTGCGCGCCACCTTGCCCAGTTCCTTGCGGCGTTCTTCAGTGAGGGGCGGCATGACAATGCGGATGAGCTTGCCGTCATTGACGGGCGTAAGACCAAGGTCGGACTTGAGAATGGCTTTTTCTATCAGGGCAATGCCGCCCTTGTCCCAGGGCTGGATGGTCAGGGTGCGGCTGTCGGGCACAGCTATGGAGGCCATCTGGCTGATAGGGGTGGGGGTGCCGTAATAATCGGCCTTTATGCCGTCCACAAGGGCTGTGGTGGCGCGGCCGGTGCGCAGTTTGGCAAAGTCGCGGTCAAGAGCTGCAAGGGCTTTTTCCATGCGGTCTTCGGCATCAAGAAGGATGCTGTCGATATCCATAAATTATTCTCCTTGGGGCTGCGGCCTGCGGCCTGTTCCTTTGGGGATGGCGCTGCGCCTCCCTTTGCGTAAAAATCCGGAACGGTCTGACACTGAAAAGCCAGACCGCCCGGCACGGTTGCAAATTTCAGGTCTGCCTGCGTTTGCCGGGCCTCGCCCGTTTTTTCCGGGCGGGTATGTATCTGCCGGGCAATCGGGTTTTTTCGCGGTAACGCGACAAACATGACGTCCGGCTGCATCAGCAGTTGCGCACGATGGTTCCTACAGGCTCGCCCATAACGGCGCGCTGGATGTCGCCGCCGAACATGCGGCAGACAATGATAGGCACATTGTTGTCGCGCACCAGGGCAAAGGCCGTGGCGTCCATGACGCCCAGGTGGCGGGCCAGGGTCTCATCGTAGCTGATAGTGTCAAACTTTACGGCGTCGCTGTGTTTGGTGGGGTCTTTATCGTAGATGCCGTCAACCTTGGTGGCCTTGATGATGGCATCACACTTAAGTTCCATGCCGCGCAGCACAGCCGTGGTGTCGGTGGTGAAATAGGGATTGCCCGTTCCGGCGGCACAGATGACCACACGGCCTTTTTCCATATGGCGCAGGGCGCGGCGGCGAATGAAGGGTTCGCACACTTCCTGCATGGTGATGGCCGAAAGCACGCGGGTGGGATAGCCTTGTTTTTCCAGCATATCCTGTACGGCCAGGGCGTTCAGCACCGTGGCCAGCATGCCCATATAGTCAGCCGATGAACGCTCCATACCTTTGGCCGAGCCGGAAAGCCCGCGAAAAATATTGCCGCCGCCGATAACCAGGGCCATTTCCACGCCCATGGCAAGCACCGTGCCGATTTCGCGGCATATTTCCGCCACGGTCTCGGGATTGATGCCGGTCTTGTTGGACCCCGCAAGGGCTTCGCCGCTCAGTTTGAGCAGAACTCGCTTGTATGTCAGTGACATGTATCCGCCTTCATCTGGATGGAAGGCCCGTATGAGGGCCGTTGTGCTGTGGAGCGCCCGCAGTGCGCGGGCGTGAAAAAACGGGACCGGGCCTCCCCGGGCCCGTTCTCCCGCAACAGGGCTTTCATAACAGAAAATGTGGCTATCTCAAAGCATTTTTGCGGTCCTGCGGCCGGGGGGCAAAGGGCCATTCCAACAACTCAAAGGGCAGGCTGCAGGACATTTCTGCAAGCGCTCGTCGCGTCTCTTTTTCCAGGTGCGGCGAAAAAATGATTTTAAGCAGGGCGGTTTTGGGCTCAAGTACGGTGAAGTAGGCCGTGTGATCGTAAGCTTCTAGCAAAAAACGAAAAAGGGCCGTGTGTTTCGGGGCCAGGCGCACGAGCAGGCGCCCGCTGTGCCGGGGGGCGGCCAGGGCGGGGGCCGGTTTGCGCCGCCTGCGCAGAGCAGGGAGGTTGTGCGCAGGGCTGGTTCCTTCACTGTCCGGCGTGGTACGGGTGTCCGGAGCGGGAGCGCGTGTATCCATCAGTACAGCCCCGAGTAGCGGGCCAGAATGACCAGACCGATGCCCACAACAATGGTCAGAAAGTAGTTTTTGCTCCACCAGGCCACCACCAGAGCGGGCAGGGCCGCCATGAGAAAGAGGTTGGACGGCCCGGCATTGAACGAGCCCTCATAGATGAAAACATCCGGGCCTACCAGCGCGGCCATGACTGCCACAGGTACAAAGGAAAGCCAGTGCCGGAGCAACGGAGGCAGGTTGTCGCCTTTAAGAAAGGTAACGGGCAGGATTTTGGGCAGCAGGGTTACCAGGGTGCTGCCCAGAATGCACAGGATGAGGCCCGTGTGGGTATCAAGCCAGCCGGGTTCGTTCATGGGTGCACCTCATCGGACTTCGCGGGCGTGCGGGGGCGCGCGTTTTCCTTTTTTTCCCGGTACAGCAGCAGGGCCGTACCCAGGCTTGCGCCCGCCACAGTGGCGACCGCAACGTTCCACTGGCTCATACCCGCGCTTTTGAGGGCAATGGAGAGGCTCATGGTGAAAAGGGCCACCAGGATATGTAAGCGGCTCACGCACTGCGGAACCAGCAGGGCCAGAAACATGGCCGTAAGCGCGTAATCGAGGCCGAGCGGCTTTACATCGCTGACCAGTTCGCCACAGAAAGCGCCGATGGCGCTGCCGCCCACCCAGGCAAGCTGTGTGGTCTGGTTGCAGACAAAGAGCGTAGTGAGGTTGCGTTGCCAGCCGCTCTGAAAAGCTGTGATATGAACGGCAAAGGTTTCGTCCGTAAGGCCCAGCCCCAGCAGAAAACGCTGTATGCGGGGCAGGCCCGCCAGCCAGGGCGACTCCGCGGCGGACTGGAGCAGATAGCGCAGATTGACAATAAAAACCGCCGCCATGATGGACAGTGTTCCGGCTCCCGCTCCCCACATGCTCGCAAAAACAAACTGACCCGAGCCGGAAAACATGAGTACCGCCATGGCCACAGCCAGGGAGGGGGGGATGTTGTTTTTGACCGCCAGCACGCCAAAGGCAAAGCCTACAGGAGTATACCCGAGAACAATGGGCAGTGCTCGGCGCAGGCCCTCCGCCAGGGGGGACGCGGGGGAAATGCTCGACATGTTGCAAACCTCACCAGATGCCGGAAAAGAAAATGGCTACCCTTTTTGATGCGGTGTGGCAAGTCGGCACCTCACCACCAGAATGTGGGATATTTTTTTCCGGCGGCAAGATTATTGGTCACAAGGGCCAGCAAAAGCATGCAGACGGCTCCGGCGGCGCAAGGCAGCAGCACATACCAGTACCCCATGCTGTGTATGCCCGGCCCGCCGATAACGGCAATAAGGGCCGTAGCCCCGCCCGGCGGGTGCAGGGTCTGCGTCATGTGCATAAGGGCGATGGCAGTGGAAACGGCCAGCGCCGAGGCAAGAACCGGGTCTGCCCCCAGCATGGCCTGGCTGCTTACGCCCACAATGGCCGAAAGCACATGCCCGCCCACGAGGTTGCGCGGCTGGGCCAGCGGGCTGTGCGGCGCGCCGAAGGCCAGAACCGCCGAAGCCCCGAAAGAGCCGATCAGCAGGGGCAGGTTCCATTCCTGGGCGCACACTTTTTCCAGCAGGGCCAGGCAGGCTACTGAAAGGCTGCTTCCGGCCCAGGCCCAGAAAATTTCGTTCCAGCCGACGCGGGGCTGGGACGGGCTTGTGCCGATGCGTTTCAGAAGACGTGTCATTGATCATCCTTGGAACATGTTGATTTTTAAAATATATGATAAAATCACGGCGCTGGCCGCGGTGTTCAGAGCGGCTTGACGTTGCACATGCTTCAACCGCCCCAATGCACCGCCTGTGTTTTTTGCAGCGGGCATTTGCCCGCGCATCCGCCAGAACAATGATAAAATTACCCGGTGGATACCTCTGCCATGTCAGATACGGGCCATGAACAGAAAGGCCGCGTGCAGTCCGGCCAGCAGGGCCAGAAAAACTGTCCCGACCCAGGCCTGGCTGCCGCTTTTGCCAAGCCATGTCAGCGCCAGAGCGCCCTTGGGGCAGATATGGATGCAGTCGCGGCACAAATGGCAGGTGTTGGCGGCGATACCTTTTTCAAGAGCGGCTTCGCTCATGGCGCCCTGTCTGCACGTCCGCACGCAGGCCATGCAGCCGCAGCAGTCGCCCACACGGCGCACGCGCCAGGGCGCGGCGCGACCCAGCCATTGCGCCAGAAGCCCCAGAGGGCATACGCCCCGGCAATAGGCGGCATATCCCCGTACGCGGCTGAACAGCAGGGCGCAGGGAACAAGCAGCAGCCCCAGCAGCAGGCCGCAGGCCAGAGCAGCGGCCACAGGTGCTCCCGCAAGGCGCAGGCCCAGTGCCGTGAGCAGGGTAAGGACAAGCATGCCCAGGCGCAGACGCGGCAGCCAGCGCGGAGCGGGGCGGGATTTTGCTTTTGCCGCCGCTGTGGCGTCCCATACGCCGAAATAACAGAGCTGGCTGCACCATGCCGCGCCCGCCAGCAGGGTGGACAGGCCGAAAAGCCCCAGCATGAACCAGCCTCCGCCCCGGTAAACAGGCCCGGCTGCGATCAGGCCGGGAACAGGCAGGTGAAGGCTGCCCGTAAGCAGAAAGCGGCTTTCCACTGCCAGACCGAGCACAAGCTGACCGAAAAATATCAGCGAAAACAGCCGCCACAGCCGCATGCGGGCCTGTGACGCCATGCGGCTGTCGCCAAGCCAGCCCGCCGCCAGTGTGGCCCACAAGGCGGCCAGCGTGATTTGCACCAGCCCCCCCTGAGGAATAAAGCGTTCCAGCAGCAAGAGTTGCGGATTCATAAACCAGACGGGCAGTAAAAGAGCCAGACATACGCCCATGGCTCCCAGTTGTGCGGCAGCGGTGTCTTCCCGGCGGCAATAGCGCTGCCGCGCCTTTTGCCCCAGAAGAAGCAGGGCCGCCAGAACCGTAAACAGCGCTACGGACAGCAGGATGACGGCCAGGCGCTGCCAGGGTTGCTCCATCAGTTGCCGTATCTGCACAAACTGGCCGGTGGTCCATATCCAGCGGGCGGCCAGCAGGGGCAGCCCCAAAAGCAGAAACTGCCGCACCCACGCAAGGCGTGTCCAGGCCAGCAGGGCGGCAAGCACGCAGGCCGCGGCCAGGGAGGCCCAGCCTGCACGCCAGAAGTGCGCCGCAGCCAGGGCAAGAGCCAGAAAACTTGGCAACGGAATAAGACGGGAAGCTCCGGCCATGTCAGACTTCCTTTAAAATCAGTGTATTGAAGTATATTTACTCTTCCGGCCAGGGGACGGCTACGGGCAGCGGATACCGCTGCTGGAGACCTGAGCGCCTTGCCGGGGCAGTATCGCGATGGTCACAGGTTCCCGTTTTGGCGCTCCGCCGTTTCAGGCCGCGCCGGACGGCTGCCTGCGCTTGCCGACCAGTTCTTCAATATCAATGCGCACGATACCGGTGCGTCGTATGCTGGCAGGCGGTGTGGGTTGCGGGCACAGGGCCGCATAGCGGACGGCAATGGCATCAAGCGCGCGCCCTTTTTCGGCCTCGTCCTCGACAATACAGGCAAGCCCCTTGCCGCAGAGCGACTTGAAATAGGTGGTGGATTTTTCGCGGTGTATGGTTACGTCCGCAATGATGGTAAAGGCCACACGGGGATTCTGCCGGATACAGTCCAGCTTGTGTCCCTCAAGAGCGCAATGGATGTAGATGGCCTGGTTCAGGCGGGCGAAGTTCAGCGGCAGCACATAGGGGTAGTCTCCGTCATGCATGGCGAGGAAAAGTTCGTCGGCTGCGGCGAAAACTTCATCGAAAAAGGCCGGATCGTTGCACTCACGATTTTTTTTGCGCATAGGTGGCTCCTTGTTGATGGAAGGCGGCGGCCGCCTCCAGGCAGTGCCGCCAGGACTGTCCGGCGGCCTGCAAATCTTCCCCGTCGGGGTGGCGGGCGGCTTCCTGGAGTCGCGCCAGCCGTGCCGGGGTCATAGGGTGGGTGCCTTTGCGCTGCGAAGCGGCAATGACCCGGGGGTTGACCCTGCCCTGGCATAAAAAACCGTCCAGCACGGTGTTGCCGTTTTCTTGCAACAGGGTCTCGGCTGCCTGTGCGCAACGCAGGGCATGCGCCGACTGGGGCCAGGCCCCAAGTGTGCCGAAGTAGAAAACAGGCTTGCCGTATATGCGGCGCATATAGCGCTGGGCGCGGGCATCTGGCAGGCCTTTGCGCACCCAGAAGCCCACAGCCAGACAATCGTATTCCGCAGGGTCGGGAGCATGGCGTACAGGATGGCAGGGCAGGCCGGTGGCTGCGCCGATGGCCTCGGCCACCTTGCGGGTATTGCCCGTGCAGGAAGAATAGACAATGCAGACGCGCATAGTTGCCCTTTACGGATTTTCAGCTTTGAAAACATGTTGTTTCACGGTGTGCAAGGCGCTTGCCGCGCACATGAACAGCTCTAGCCTTGCGCCCGCAGTTTCAGGGCTTCGTGGTCCAGCAGTGTGATGCTGCGCCGCTGGTGCTCTATGATACCTGCGGCCGAAAGGGCGGAAAGCTCGCGACTGAGGCTCTCCCGGCTGATGCCCATGAGGCGGGCCAGAATTTCCTGGGTAACGCCAAGGCGCAACGTGGCGCTTTTTTCCATTTTTGCCCGGTGCAAAAGCCATGCGGCCACGCGCCCGGCCACGGATATGCGCCCCTGTGAACCGGCAATTTTGGTAATAAGCAGACGCTGGCGCAGGCTCATGGCTCCCAGAAGGCTGACGGCCAGCGGCGCATTGTTTTCAAGGGTGTGCAGAAACGCGCGCCGGTTCAGGCTCAGCACGGTGGTATGTTGCAGGGCCACGGCCGAAATGGGCAGCCCCCCTTCATAAAAAAGTACGCCTGCGTCAATGAATTTGCCGGAATGCACGAGGTGGAGCACACATTCCTTGCCCTGGCTGCTGTGGCGGCACAGCTTGACCAGACCGGAAAGCAGCAGCATGGCGTCCGCGCTTTCGTCGCCTTCCTGAAAAAGCGCCACACCGGGAGCAAAGCTTTGCAGGCGGGCGTGGCGGGCAAGCACATCCCTTTCGTGATGGTTCAGGCCCGTCAGCAGGCCGGTACACAGGGCATCGGCTATGGTGGGCGCGGCTTGCAGGCTTTCTTCGTTCATAAGAGAATCCGTGTTGGCGGCATATTGTCGGCTTGTCATAATGCAATCTCCCGGGCTTTCGGCTTCAGGAATGCCGGACTTCGGGGATGGTACGGCGGCAGCCGAAACCTTCCGGTGTACGCGAGCGGCAGCGGCAGTGTAACGGCCACTGATTCAGTGTACAACACAAAAACCCCCCGCAATCTGTGACTGTAGTCACAATTGCGGGGGATATGCGTTTATGTCTGGGGCAGTGCTGTATGCGTTTAAAAGGCCGTCCCTGTTGTCGTATGCCGCCGTTGCCGTTCTTGCGGCGAAACACTGTTTTGCAGCGGGCGGGCGAGTGAAGCAGCCTGGACGCCGTGTCGCTCTGCCGATGCCTATTCCTGATGCGTGGTTTTGCCGTAAGCACCCGGCAGCCGGCTGGGGGCAAAGCCTGTGGGCGCGGAGGGCATCTGGCTCATGGCCTGCTCAAAGGACTGCACATGCGCTCGCGGCGCTGTTCCGGGCTGATTGGACTCCGCAGCGGGGGCAACGGCTGCCGGGGGTACCGCGTCAGGTGCGGCAGCCGGGGCAGGGGAATAGCCGGGAATGGCGGGTTGCGCCGGGGCCTGTGCCTGGAAGGGCATGGCGTTGCGCCCGTAGGCGGCCTGGGCCTGGGCGCGGGGAACAGGCATGCCCTGATGCTGCATGAGGGGCTGGGCTGTTTTGGTTACCGAGCCGGAGGGCTGCATGCGGCTGGCAATATCTGCCGCGGCCTTGCGTGCCTCGGGGGTTTCGATGATCTGGGCGTAGGCCCCACGCAGGCCTGAAAGGATGCTCTCCACACTGTCGAGCGACTCCATATCCATTTTCAGGTTGGCGCGCAGCAAGCGCGCTGTGCAGAGCAGGTAAAGGTTGTTCAGGTTAACGGCCAGGCTGCCGCCCTTGTCCATATTGAGCGATGCGGCAAGCTCGTTAACGATGTCGATAACCTTTGAGATCATGATGCCTTTGCCCGCAAAGTCTTTGGCGATCATCTTGGTGCGGGCCTGCTGGATGTATTTGAGGGCGCCGTCGTAGAGCATGAGCAGAAGCTGCCCCTGGTCAGTGGTGCCGATTTTGGTCTGAAAGTAGGCGTGCGCCGCTTTGTTCATGTTTCTGTCCTTGTGGCGTGCGTGTTTTTATAGCGTACCGCGCTTGAAACGTACTAGCTCTTGCTGCTGTTGTTCATCTTGGCAATCTGTGACTCAAGCTGTTTTTGCATACTTCCGTAGTTGTTCAGCAGGGTTTCCAGATTGGCGAAATATTTTTTTTGCCGCGATTCCCAGAGGGCCAGCCGGCTTTGTTCTTTACTGATCTTTTTATCGATATTTTCCATGATGGTCTTGTAGTTGTCACGCAGGACCATCAGTGCGCCGTTCTGCGATTTAAGGGCAATGGCGTCGGCGGTTTTGGCCGGGTCTGAACCGGACATGTTGACGTCATTGAACACCAGCTCGCTTTTCAGAAAGCTGTTTACCGACTGCACCAAGCCTTCCTTGATGCGTACCTGCCCTGTATGTTCGCCTTCGCTCAGGTCGTCAATCAGAATGGCAAGACCGCGCCCGTCGCCTGAGGCCACGCTGTAATAGTAGCCGGGCATGCTTGTATCGCGCTTGGCCTCCACACCGCCCACCATGACTTTTTCAATATTGCCGTGCGCGTCAACAGTATACGTTACATCATATGATCCGGCCTTGGTAATGCCGGGAACATGGCTGCCGTAGCGAAAATCCGGCGACGTGGTGGTACCTGTGCCTTCGGTGCAGAAAAAATCCACCACGGCTTCCAGGTTATTGGTGATCATGTCGTTATAGTTTTCCTGGTCCATCTGCTGCAGGGCGGCAATGGAGGACGAGGGCGCTATTTCCAGCAGGCCGAACTTGTCGCTGGCCTCATTGTTGTTCACCTTGATGCCCAGGTTCGCCAGGTTGGCGAGCACGTCGCCGGAAAGCACGTCTTCGGCGCTGGTGCGGCTTTTGAACCCCGGAGGCGATCCGGTCAGCAGGCTGTTGAAGCGTGATTTGAAAAGCTGCACCCCATAGTTGCCCTGCAAAAGACCGCCCTTTTCCGCTGTAAGCTGTGACGGGCTGTAGTTGTCGTTGTCAGCCAGCTTGGGGTCGTTGGTTGTGGTGGCCTTGTCTTTGTCAAAGCTTGTAAACTCACGAATGGTCAACAAAACAGAGTTTACGGCATCCAGAAATGTCTGGATGGATGTTTCCACCGAGGTGATGTCGGTGCTGATATTGATGCGCGCCTGCCCCTCATCCTGAAGGGTAAAGACCACGCCTTCAATAACATCGCTGACCGTATTGGTGGCGGATTCCATCTCTACGGGCCAGTTGTCCACGGTAAAGCGGGCATTGGTGGAGCGCTGGATGTTCCAGTTGGACGATGAGGCCACTTGCCCCTTGATGCCCGGTCCGCTGAGCCCTTGCACGTTGGCGACTTCAAGGTAGGCGGGGCCGTCGGCTTCACCGGTCCAGGGGGTTCCGTCCGCTTTTACAAGCTTGGCGGTGGCTCCGGCGGCCTGGGCGGCCGGATCGCTGTTCAGGGTGGTCTGAATGGCGTTCACCACATCCTGCATGGAGGAGCCGCTGGCTATGGGGCCGACATTGATGGCCGTGCCGTCATTAAGGGTGATCGTATAGTTGAGGTCCGGCTGCGGATTGTCCAGCGTGCTGTCCGGGAGCATGCCCGTATTGGTAGTGGTCGTGGCGGTGCTCGCAGTGAGACCGTCCATGCCGCCGCCTGTACCCTGGCTGAGGTAGAACTTGACGGTATCGCCCAGCGAAAGTGAAAGGTTGCCGTTGCCGTCTGCGGTATGGGCTGTGCCGGTTTCTGTGGCAATTTTGTCGGCCAGTTCCTGGTAGGTGGCGGTGTTTGCAATGGTTATGTTTTTTGCAACCCCATCCTTGCCCACAATGGTGTAGGTGAAATCGCTGCCATCGGGATTATTGCCGCCGATCTGCTTGTCCAGCATGGCGGCCTTGAAAACCAGCGCCGTGGTGGCGGACGCAAGGTCGCCTACGCGGTTCCCCATTTCTGCTGCGGTATAGGTGGGGGTATAGGATGCCGCCTCGGTGCCGCTGAAGCTTATATTTGTAATATTATCAAGCTTGACGGACCAAACACCGTGTGCGTCCATGCTCATGTCCGCCGACTTCATGCCCGAAGCCTGCGCCATCTGGGCGAGGGCATCGCGCATGGTGGTGCCTGCCTTGATGGTAACCGTGCGCTCGCCGCTCGTGATGCCGTCATCGTATTGCATGGTGACGGTGAGGTCGCTGCTCAGCGTGTCGTTGGCCCCGCCGGACGTAAGGGCAACCTTGGTGCTGGCGGGTATGGACTTTTCTGTGGTTGTCGTATCACGCTGGTACATGGCGGCCACGCCCGTAAGGGTCAGGTTGCCGCTGCTGTCCAGGCTGGCCACGTTGCGGCCTGTCTGGGCGTTTATCTGGTCTGCCAGATTCTGGTTGGTCTTGTCGCCGGTGATGGCAACTTTAAACTTTGCGCCGTCCTCCATGATCAGGTCATAGGAGTATTTTGTGGGATTGGTCAGCGCTTCGGCAAGATTGAGAGAATTGTTCGTTCTCCAGGCCGAAGTGCTGCCCGCAGAGCTCATGCCCACAAGGCCGCTGTCGTGAATGACAAGATCGTTGGCTGCGCCGGTGCTTTTGCCGGCCACCTGAAAGACATAGCCCGAACCGGTCTGTACCGTGCTTACCTTGATGCCGGGATTGTCGGTAGAGTTGTTGACCATGCTGACAAAGGATTCCAGCGTGGTCTTGGGCGGCACCTTGATTTCCTTGGTAGCGCCCGCATAGGTAAATTTGAAGTACTGGTCCGTACCGGTATCGTTGATGATGTCGTTCTTGGAGCTGAAGACATGCCCGGTATTGGCCCAAACGGCATTATTGGCCGTTTGCAGTACGTTGATGGTGTGTTGCACGTCCTGGGCCGAGGCGTTGGCCACAGCGGTAAGAACATGCTCGTTGCTGGAGGCGACATTCTTGGTGACGAAATTATTCCGGTTGCTCAGGGTTCCGAGCACGTTGCTGGCGATCTGGATCTGTTCAATGATGGAGCCGAACGCTTCATACCGTAGATTCCAGTCGGACTTCCACGCGGTCAGACGGTTGAGCTGGATGGACTCCACCTTTTTGAGCTTGGCAAGCACGGTATCAAAGTCGGTACCCATGTTGCTCAGGCCGGATATGGAGTTTGAGCCGGATATACTGATAGCCATAAGCGCCTCTCATAAAAAATTCTGCCCGGCAGGGAGGGGCATATATGCCGGACACAGCCCATGTTGCAAAATGCGTGCAACTTTCAGGGGCATTTTTTGCCTCTCCTTACGGAGAGAGTCTTTCGGACAAGCGCATGTCCGTATTGTAAATAACGGTCAAGCGACAAAAAAGTTTAGCGGAAAAGGCCGCTTCGGCCCGCTTAGCGGCATGCCAGTTGTGAACAGTGACATGACGTTGTGCAGGATGGGCAGGGTCCGCCGGTTTGAAGAAAAACAGAAAAATCA
>NZ_JAHZAA010000040.1 GCF_019424165.1 Desulfovibrio sp.
GGCGGCCATGGCCGGTGACCTCAAAGACCGGATAATTGAGCCTGGCCGCCAGTTGCTTGATGCAGCTTGTTTTGCCACAACCTGTGGGGCCGAAGACATAGAGCGGTTCCTGTGCCCCTTGCGGACGACTTACGAACCAGACCACCATATCTCTGCTGGATTCGTGGAAAATATAGTCTGGGTCAAAATCCGGGGTATGGGCCGAAGGCGCGGCATAGCCTCTTATTGTGGTTCCGGAGGGTTTGCCGCTGAAAACCTGCCCGGCGTCGAGGTCTGTAGGCTGGAGGGAATCGAGCTCGGAAGTAAGGGTATTTTTCATTTTGTCCTCCAAAACAAAAAAGCGCGCCCTCACGGACACGCTTTTTTGTTAAATTTGGTGTAATGTTTGTTAATCTTGATCGACCGAAGACATTGAACGGCTTCAGTGGGTGCAAATAGCCCTGCGGATGGTAGCGGCCTGTCTTACGGCTATTCTTCCGGGCTCACACGTTGCAAAGCCTTCCGATATACTTCAAGGCGTTCACGCTTGCCAATGGAAATGACTGTAACAAAGAGGATGCCGTCATCCACCATGTACACCAGCCGATATCCAATTGAGCGCAGTTTTATTTTATAGCAATCGCGCATGCCAGACAAAGCAGATGAAGGAACCCGTGGATGTTCCAAACGTTCAGCCAGTTTCTTTTTAAACTGCTTGCGGATGCTGGCATCCAGTTTTTTCCACTCCTTCAGCGCAATCTCATGAAACTGCAGACTATAGCTCATCAAGCGTCACCGTGACAAAAGGGCCATGCTCGCGGCTTTCGACGATCTTCTTGTCTTCAAGGTCTTCAAGGATTCCAAGGATTTCTTCGTAATGCTTTGCGGACAAAAGGTAAGCTTCCGGTTTGTTGTGGTTCAAAACTGCCACCGGAGCATCCTTGGCAGTAGCCAAAATATTTGCAAAGTTGCGTTTGAGTTCCGTGACACTCACTGTAATATTGGCGTGTATAGGATCCATGAAACTCTCCAATTGAATCAAATTTAATATCTTTAATGACATCTAATTTGACATCCGTCAAGAAGCCCCCTGAAACACAATCTCCGCATAAGACTCGTGCCAACGGATTATTTCAGAATCCGCCGAGTTCAGTTGACAGGGGAAACGCACACCCGTTCGGAAGGCGTACCCGTGCGCTCGCAGCGGGCCAGCAAGGCATCCACGTCAATATCGCCCAGGCGCTCAAAGCGGAAGATATCGGTCAGTTCTTCACGCAAGGCATCGCGGTTAAGCGTGCTCCGCCCGGATGTGATTACAGTTCGGAAGCGGTGCTTTCCAGCCTGTACCCAGTCGCGAGTACCAGCCTGCCGATGTACCAGCTTGAGTACGGCTTCCATCTCCTTGATTTCAGTATCCAAAGTGGTGCGCTGGTTTTTAAGAACGGCCAACTTGTCCAGAGCAGGCTCCCATTGTGGCATCTCCACGCCCTGCGGGAACTTGGGGCAGTCGCCATTGTATTCGCAGTAGGAACAGAGCGGATAAAAACCTTGGGCGCAGGTTACCTGTGAAAGGGATAAGATCCCGGCACGGTTGGCCGTGAGGTCGCCCCAGAGTTGGACCGCATGGTCAAGAGCCGTATCCAGCATGGCCTGATTGAAAGTGTAGGGACCAAAGGTGGTCACATCCTTCATGGAAAGACAGAGCAGCCAGGCTTCCATACTCAGTTCCTCAGCTTGCTTGGGCAACTGAAGTCCAAGCCGGGCATGGCAAAGCTGAGGGAAGGTCATTTCGTTATGCAGAAGCGTGCCGTCCTCAGCACGAATGCTGAAGACAGGTTTGTCCCAAGCTTGAGCCAGCAGACCTATTTGCCCGTGTAGCTGCAGCAAGTGGGAATCGTGCGGCGAAGCAGGCAGCTTGTCTGTGCTTTTCACTTCCAGAATTCGTATGGCGTTGACGGGAGCACCCCAGACCAGCACAAAATCCAGATGTGCCTTGATGGGTACGCCCTGATGCTGCCAGTTGATCTCAAGCTGGGGCAGTACATGCAGGCCCAGAGATGCCAGAGCCTGGCCAACGCCGGATTCAAACCAATGCCCGCGCTGCAAGGTCAGCAGACGCTCCAGGCTGTTTGTGGTGGGCAGCACCTTTCTAGCAAGTGCTGCCCGTGGGCACTCCCAGTGCTGGCCGATGTCGCTCATGCCCACATAGGTGGACCTGTCGCCCAGATAAGCGGCGGTACTTTGCTGAGAAACCGCTTGCAGCCCCTGACGAATTAATGCCCGCAAACCTTCCGTGCGGTCAGAGTGTTCCATGATTTTATCCCCACAAAAGTAAGAGGGCCGCCTTCAGGCAGCCCTCTTACTCGGTGTTTTGATTTTTGCTATGCGGCATCAACATATTTCCACCACAGTTTTCTCTGGGGGTTCCAGCGGAAGCCCGCGCCTGTGAGTAGTTCCTTTTTGGCCTGCGTGTTGCCGCTGGCAATGATGCAAGGCCGCCCGTCCTGAGCTGTCACCTGTTGATAAGTAATGCCCTCCAGCGGGGGAAGATTTTCAAGTGCTGCTGACGAGCGATTTGAGGTGGTTGGAGACTTGTTTTTGATATTGGTGCCGGGCAAATGCGCTTTTTTCATTTCAGGACTGTTTACGGGCAATTTCGGGCGATATGCCGATTTTCGACCTGTCCTTGCCTCTTCGCCGTCATCATCTTCCGTCACCATGCCCAGCATGGCGGTCAGAGCGTATCGTCTGCAGTAGGTCATGGCCGATCCCATACCCTGTGGGTCAGCCTTGGGCAGAGGAACCACTGCAAGAGAGCTCTGCCATTGGCCCGATTCGGCGTGGGTCAGCTTGGTAACGAGGCCGAGGGAGTTGGACTGCTCCACTGGCACAGGGTACTGACACAGCCAGATGCCGTTTTCGATGAGCGCATCACGGCAGGCATCCATGACGCTGTTGAGACTGGCGTACCAGCTTTTGGTGAAGGGATTTTCAGCGTCCTTAACGATGGGTTGCATGGTTCGCTGGACGTTGAGCAGTGCCTTAGCCAGTTCGGTGATAATTTCTGATTGATAGGCATTCATGGGCAACTCCTTCAATGGTAAGATAATAGTAAGACCCCGCTCAGCTTGACGCTGAACAGGGCTTTCAAGGTATTTTGAAACGGGACTCCGGTCTTCTTAATTCAATAATATATCCTCCAAACTGGATGAATAGCGGCTCCGCTAATCTCAATCTCCACGCTTTGACTTAGCCATATAGTTTTACTCTGGCTGCTATGCACAATCTACCCATTGCGCTTCGTAGTGGTTCACAAAGTCTTTCATCTCCCTGATGTCCGAAAGTAATAACCGAGGCCTTTCATAGGCGCGGTCAAAGTAATGCTTGCGGCGGAAGGAGTACTTGCTTTTGTGGCTCAGGAAAAAATCATTTGTCAGACACAAAGCTTACCGCAGGGTTTTTCACACGTAAGCGTCTGGCAGCCTGAACCGGCCGTAAGGGGGAATGTCAGTGTGACAAACAAAAGGAGAGAAGCCGCAGCGCGCGAAAGAGATGGAACACAGTGGACGAACTTGCACAAGCTGGGAAGCCAAGCGCATGAAGCTTGGCACACTGCATGCGCGCGACTCGCCCCCCCCCCCGGAGGATGAAAATGGGCGGCGAAAGCATTGCACCATTGCTATTACTGCAAAAACACTTGACGCGCGCACAAGGTTTGGATAGAAATTTAAGCAGCACTGATATTGGTGCAAAAAAGGAGGGCCATATGGCCAGAGACACTCACCGAGTTCTCCCCACTGGCGATGGCGACTGGAAGATTCAGCGCGATGGCAATTCCAAGCCTTCGCATGTCACTTCAACCCAGCAGGAGGCTATTCAAATAGCCCGCCAGATCAGTAGTAACCAGGGGACGGAACTGCAAATTCATGGCAAAGACGGTCGGATCAGGCAGTCAGATAGCCACGGACACGATCCGTTTCCTCCCAAAGGTTAGGCGTCATCATGGTTGAGCGCCTCAAAAAGCAAACGGCCGGATGCGCCAACATCCAGCCGCTTGCTGAGGTGATCCTGCCCACAACGGAGCCGCTGCAGGTACTCAGGCAAAACCTCGATCGGGTTTTAAAGAATACATGGTTTTGTGACGAGGTTCAAGGCAGCTCCATACCCTGCCGGAGGCAGTATGGATATTTTATCTTTTGAAGAATCCCTTGCAAATGCGGGGGACAAGCGCCATCTCATGCTCGGAAATGGTTTTAGTGTGGCAATTCGGCCCGACATCTTTCGTTATGGTTCATTGTTTGAAAAAGCTGATTTTTCAAGCTTCCCTGAAGTCAAACAAACCTTTGGCGCCATTTGCTCCGAAGACTTTGAAGAAGCCGTGCAAGCCCTCGAACGTGCGGCACTGGTGCTTGGTGCGTTCACGGACGATGCCCAGCCCATCAGCGAACGAATGCGCGAATGTGCCGCAAAAATTAAAGACGTGCTTGTTCAAACCATCGCAGGGCAACACCCCGAACGCCCTGGTGACATTACAGATCAGCAGTATGAAGCATGTATCAATTTTTTACACAATTTTCGGAATGATCAGAGTGATGGCAGAATCTTTACCCTGAATTACGACATCCTCCTGTATTGGACACTCATGCACGGAATGACCAAAAATATGATTAGCTTTAATGATGGATTCCGAACAGATCCCGACAATGCTGCTGCGGGATATGTCGTATGGGATGACTCGGCGCATAAGCAAAATGTTTACTATCTTCACGGTGCGCTCCACCTGTTTGACGGCGGGCATGAATTGCAAAAATATACATGGATAAGAACAGACCTTGCCCTTATTGACCAAGCAAGGGCAGCCATAGGGAAAAATTTGTTTCCTCTTTTTGTTGCAGAAGGGTCTTCGCAGAAAAAGTTGAATAAAATTGTTCACCACGGCTATTTGAACAAAGGCTTGCGCAGCCTCAGCAGCATCAAGCATCCCCTTTTTCTTTATGGCGTCTCGCTTTCCCAAAACGACGCTCATCTCATCAATATTATTGTAAAAAATACAAGCATTAAGAAACTGTTCGTCAGCTTGTTCGGCTCGCCGGAAAGCCCCGGCAACAAACAAACCATCGCAGCAGCAACGGCAGCTAGCGCACGCAGGAGTGCCAGGCATCCTCTGGAAGTACACTTTTATGACAGCGAAACCGCCAAAGTATGGGGATGACAAACGCTTGATGACCATGAGATACCAGAGCCAATGCCTGGATATGACAATTTCACGCAACAATGGCATATATATGAAAAAAATACTTCCTTTGCGGGATGTTGCCGAAATCAGTACCGGTTATCCCTTCCGCGTTGGCCTGAGCGACGACCCCGGCGGCAAAATCCGGGTTATTCAGATGCGGGACGTAAGCTCCGCCGGGGGGGTCAACTGGGAATCCACCGTGCGGGTTCAGCATGAAGCCAACATGGGGAGCTATTTTCTCCAAAATGACGACATCCTGTTTGTCATGCGCGGTGGAAATTATTACGGAACCTTGCTCGCCAATCCTCCGGACTTTGCACTGGCGGCGCTGCATTTTTTCCGTATCCGCGTGGCGCAACCCCGGCTGATCCTGCCCGCTTTTCTATCGTGGCAGCTAGGGCAACGTCAGGCACAGCGCTATTACAGCAATGTAGAAGCCGGGAGCGCGCAAAAAAGCATGCGCCGTGCCGACTTTGCCGATATGCCCATAACTGTGCTGCCGTTGGATCGTCAAAAGGCTATTGTGGACGCCGTGAACAGCATCCACAAAAACATTGCGGTGCTGCAATCCGGCATTGCCAATTGCCACTATCTGTTGTCCGCCATTGCCGGTAAGGAACTTGCCGCTCTGTATAAGGAGTCTGTATGACCACCATGATTAACCAGGACGAAGTGAACAAAGCTGTATGGAGTGCCTGTGACACTTTTCGCGGCACTATTTCCTCAGAGATATATAAAGACTATGTGCTGACCATGCTGTTCCTGAAATATCTGAGCGACGTGTGGCAGGACAAGTATGATGCCTATAAAAAAGAATTCGGCGATAAAAAAATGGTGCAAGCCATGCTGCAAACAGAACGCTTTGTGCTGCCTATGGGAGCGGACTTCTATTCCCTGTACGAGAAACGCTTTGAACCTGGCAACGGCGAGCGCATCGACAAGGCCTTGCACGCCATTGAAGAAGCCAACATCACCAAACTGGACAGGGTGTTTCAGGACATCAGTTTCAATTCCGGCAAGCTGGGTGAAGAAACACAAAAAAACGATCTCCTGCGCCTGCTGCTGGAAGATTTCAACAAACCCGCCCTCAACTTACGCCCTAGCCGCGTGGGTTCGCTGGACATCATCGGCAATGCCTATGAGTATCTGATCAAGATGTTCGCTTCCGACGCCGGGAAAAAGGCTGGGGAATACTACACCCCGCCGGAAGTCTCGCAACTCATTGCGGAACTGGTAGACCCGCAGGAAGGTGACGAAATTTGCGATCCGGCCTGCGGTTCCGCGTCGCTGCTGATGAAATGTGGCTACAAGGTACGCGACAAGGCAGGTACTCGCAAATATGCCTTGTTCGGGCAGGAGAGCATAGGCTCCACCTGGTCACTGGCAAAGATGAATCTTTTCCTGCACGGAGAAGACAACCACAAGGTGGAATGGGGTGACACACTGCGCAACCCCCTGTTGCTGGACGGCGACGACAAGCTCAAGCACTTTGATGTGGTGGTGGCAAATCCCCCCTTCTCGTTGGATAAATGGGGACAGGACAGTGCGGCTGACGACAAGTTCGGACGCTTTCGGCGTGGTTTGCCCCCGCGCACCAAGGGCGATTACGCCTTTATCCTGCACATGATTGAAGTCATGAAACCCGCCGTGGGCCGCATGGCTGTGGTGGCCCCGCACGGGGTGCTCTTTCGTGGCGCGGCGGAAGGGAAGATCCGCGCCAAACTTATTGAAGAAAATCTCCTTGATGCAGTCCTAGGGCTGCCAGAAAAGCTCTTTTTCGGCACGGGCATCCCCGCAGCCATTCTAGTTTTTCGCAAGCGTAAAGCTGATGACAAGGTGCTCTTTATTGATGCTTCCCGTGACTATGCGGACGGCAAAAACCAAAACGCCCTGCGCCCGCAGGACATACAAAAAATCGTGGAAACCTTCCGCGCACGGCAAAGTGTGGAAAAATACGCCTACCTTGCCACTGTGGAAGAGATCAGGGCCAACGACTACAACCTGAACATCCCCCGCTATGTGGACACTTTTGAGGAAGAGCCGGAGATAGACATGCACGCCCTGCTGGCGGAACGTGCGGGCCTGAAAAAAGAACTGGAAAGGCTGGAAGGGGAAATGGAAAAATACCTCAAGGAGCTGGGCTATGTTCAGTAGTCTGACGCCGGGGTACGGCGGCCCCCTACCACAACTTGCCGACACCTACACACGGCTGGATGCCCTCAAGGCCAGACTCGACGCCCACCGTCCCCTGGCTCCGGAGGTGGTAAAAAACCTGCACGCTGACATGGTGGTACGATACACGTATCACTCCAATGCCATTGAAGGAAACACCCTGACCATTTCCGAAACCAAAGTTGTTTTGGAAGACGGGGTGACCATTGGCGGCAAAAGCATGCGCGAGCATCTGGAAGCCATCAATCACAGGGAAGCCATCGACTATGTGGTGGAGCTGGCCGGGCAATCCGGCGCGCTGACGGAAGCTGAGATAAAAGACTTGCACCAGATCGTGCTCAAATCCGTGGACTCGGCCAATGCCGGGCGTTACCGGCAGCAGAACGTACTCATCAGCGGTGCGGGATTTACCCCGCCGGACTTTTTGCACGTGCGCGAATGCATGGAAGGCTTTTGCGCATGGTGCGCAGGGGCGGCGGCGAACCTGCACCCTGTGGAACGTGCCGCCCGTGTGCACGCCGATTTCGTGAACATCCATCCTTTTGTGGACGGCAACGGCAGAACGGCCCGGCTGCTCATGAATCTGGAACTCATGCGGGCAGGATTCCCCGTGGTCATCGTGCCCGTTGAAGAGCGTAGCGCTTATTACGCCAATCTGGATGCCGTGGCGGTAAAGGGGGACTATGCGCCTTTTGTAGAGCAGGTGTGCGGTTTGGTGGAAAAGAGCTTTGCGCCGTACTGGTTTGTGCTAGGGGTGCATGCAGAAAGCGAAGGGGACAGCAATGGCGCGCAAGCGTAATGCCACATACCCTGATAGTGTCCAACCCGGAATACCCGTACTTGGCCCACTGCCTGAAGGCTGGGTGCGGGAATCTCTTGGTAAACGCCTTCACGAAATCAAGCGTCCCGTCAAAATGCGGGACGAATGCACATATAATCTCGTCACCGTCAAGAGAAATCGCGGCGGTGCAGTGAAGCGAGATTCGTTGCAAGGCAAGGAGATTAAAGTCAAATCTCAATTTGAAGTGCACTCCGGCGACTTTCTGATTTCAAAACGTCAGATTGTGCACGGGGCATGCGCGCTTGTGCCGGAAGAATTGCACGGAGCCATTGTTTCCAATGAATATGCTATCCTTGGAAGCAAGAAAGACCTTGATTTAACATTCTTGCGATACTTATCTGAAACAAAATTCTTTCAAGAAACGTGTTTTCATTCGAGCATTGGCGTACATGTGGAAAAAATGGTCTTCAAACTTGACCGTTGGCTTAAGTGGGAATTCAATTTTCCTTCCCAAAAAGAACAACAAAAAATAGCCCGCATCCTCTCCACTTGGGATGCCGCCATAACCTGTACCCAAAAGCTGCTTGAAAGCAGCAAGCAGCAAAAAAAAGCATTAATGCAGCAGCTTCTTACGGGACGGCGGCGCTTGCCAGGCCACAATGGCAAATGGACTCCTGCATATTTAAAATCACTGCTGCGCGAAGAGTCAAAGCGAAACAAAAAATCTCATATCTCGCTTATTTTGAGTGTCACAAACCATAGCGGCTTTGTCATTCAAGAAGAACAATTTTCAAAGCGTGTCGCCAGTAAGGATATTTCCAATTACAAAATTGTCGAAAATGGACAATTCGCGTATAATCCCTCACGAATCAACGTGGGGTCATTTGCACGTCTGGACGCCTACCCTAAGGCGGTTGTCAGCCCTCTCTACACTGTCTTTTCAATAAAAAATGTTGCTGCGCTGGCAACTGATTATTTTATGGCGTGGATGAGATCTGACATTGCGTCACAGCGTATTGCTCTCAGCACCCAAGGGTCGGTCAGGGATTCCGTCAACTTTGACGCCCTTTGTGCACTGAACATACTTCTCCCCCCCCTCGACGAGCAAAAAGCCATTGCCAAAATCCTCACCGCCGCCGATGCGATCATAGCTCAATACGAGGCCAAACTTGCCCATCTGCAAAGGCAGAAAAAGGCCCTCATGCAGCAATTGCTCACCGGAAAAATCCGCGTCACGCCCGACACGCCAGATACATCGGGCGACGCGAGTGCAACACCCGCATAAGGGGGAATAATGTTCACCGTCCCCAACATGACCGAAGAATACATCGCCAAGATCCCGGCCTTGCAAATGCTCATGGCCCTTGGCTGGCAATACATCCCCCCGGCGGAGTGTCTGAAAAAACGCGGCAACAACCGCGAAGTGATCCTGCGGGACGAACTTGTGGCCTTTTTGCAAACACGGCGTTTTTCCTACAAGGGCAAGGACTACCCCCTCTCCCCCAATGCCGTGGACCAGATTGTGCGTGAGGTGTGCACGCCACCTATGCAGGAAGGTTTGCTCTCCGCCAATGAACGTATTTACGACAAATTCTGTCTGGGGGTGACGGTCACGGAATTTGTGGACGGCCAAAAAATAAGTGCCACCGTCCCCCTGTTGGACTGGAACGAGCTGGACGCCGCCGCCACCGCGCACAACCGCTTTGTGGTGACGGAAGAAATGGAGGTGCTGTGCGCCGATGGCCTGCACACCCGGCGGCCCGATATGGTGGCCTTTGTCAACGGCCTGCCCCTGGTGGTCATTGAAGCCAAGAAGCCGGAATCCGGCAACCCCAACAAAAATATGGTGGACGAAGGGGTAAGCCAGAACATCCGCAACCAGAAGCACGACGAAATCCCCCTGCTTTTCGTCTATTCCCAGCTTTTGCTGGCAATCAGCGGCACGGACGGTAAATACGGCACCACCAAAACCATAGACACCTTTTGGCAACGCTGGCACGAAGAGGAAATCCCCCCTGCTGAGGTGGAAAGCCTGAAAAACCGCATCCCCACGCGGGAAGAACAGCACAAGCTCTTTGACTGGCGCGAAGACGGGCACGCCATGCGGACTTTTTTCCATTCACTCTGGTCGCAGCCCATGCAAGCCACGGAGCAGGACACCTTGCTGGTCAGTCTGCTCAGCAAGGGGCGTCTGCTGGAGATCATCCGTTATTTCACGCTCTTTGACAGAAAAAAGGGCAAAATTGTTGCCCGCTACCCTCAGATGTTCGGCGTGCGGCGCATGCTGGAACGCATTCAGCAACATAAGCCCCCCCGCGAAGGCGGCGGGCGTCAGGGCGGGGTTATCTGGCACACCACGGGTTCCGGCAAATCCCTGACCATGGTCTTTTTGTGCAAGGCTTTGCTGCTGCATCCTGCCTTGGCGCAATGTCGTGTCATTGTGGTCACCGACCGCGTTGATCTGGAAAAGCAACTGGCGGGAACTTTTCAGGATGCCGGGGCCTATGGCGGAGCCATTGCCAGCAAGAGTGCAGAAAGATCCAAGGCCAGATCCGGGCGCGATCTTGCCTTGCGCATCGGCAAGGGCGTCGAGCGCATTATTTTCACCCTGGTGCAAAAATTCAATTCCGCAGCCAAGCTCAAGGAATGCCATAACCCCAGTGAAGACATCATCGTGCTGGTGGACGAAGGGCACCGCAGCCAACAGGGTGGAACACACGAGCGCATGCGCGCGGCCCTGCCCAATGCGGCCTACATTGCCTTTACCGGCACGCCGCTGCTGAAAAAGGAAAAAACCGTCAGCAAATTCGGCCCTATCATCCATGCCTATACAATGCAAAGGGCGGTGCAGGATGAAGCGGTGCGTCCACTTTTGTATGAAGAGCGCAAGCCGGAACTGGACATCAACCAAAAAGCCATTGACGCC
The DNA here is from genome assembly GCF_019424165.1 of Desulfovibrio sp. GTDB lineage: Bacteria > Desulfobacterota > Desulfovibrionia > Desulfovibrionales > Desulfovibrionaceae > Desulfovibrio. The sequence goes on from NZ_JAHZAA010000040.1 coordinate 11,095, forward strand.
TGGTTTGAACGCATCACCGACGGCCTCAGCGACCAACAGAAAGCAGACATCAAGCGTAAGTTCGACAACAAGGACACCGTATACGGTTCCGACAACCGCATTGAACTGATTGCCTGGGACATTGCCAAACATTTCAAAGATTATGTTCGTGACCTCGGCCCGGAACTCAAGGGGCAACTGGCCACGGACAGCAAAATTTCGGCCATCCGCTACAAGCAGCATCTGGACGAAACCGGCTGGGTTACGTCTGCCGTGGTCATCTCGCCGCCGGACACCCGCGAAGGCAATAAAGACGTGGATGAGGACGACGAAGCCCTGCCGTTGGTGCACCAATGGTACAAAAAAAACGTGGGTAAAACGCCTCCGCAGGATTATGAACGCGGCGTCATTGACGACTTTGCCACCGATGGCGCGCCCGACATCCTCATTGTGGTGGACAAGCTGCTCACTGGCTTTGACGAGCCGCGCAATGCCGTTCTGTATATCGATAAACCGCTGGAAGGGCACAGTATCATTCAGGCCATCGCTCGTGTGAACCGGCTGCACCCTGCCAAGGAATACGGGCTTCTCATCGACTACAGGGGCATTCTCGCCAAGCTGGATACGGCAGTTGCCGGGTATCAACGTTTGGAAGAACGCACGCTGGAAGGCTACGATGTTAAAGACATTGAGGGGCTCTACCATCAGGTGAACACGGAATATAAGCGCCTTCCGGCCTTGCATGATGCCTTGTGGGCCATTTTTAACGATGTGGGCAATAAAAAGGACATTCAGCAGTTCCGGCAGGTGCTCACCCCCCATTATGCCACCGATCCCGGCGAAGATGGCGATCTCTACGATACCCGCCAGAAGGTTCGCGAAGATCTTTATCAGGCACTGACAGTCTTTGGCCTTTGCCTGAAGGTGGCGCTGGCTTCCCGTTCCTTTTATGAAGACGGCGCTTTTGATGAAAAAACCGTCGCCATGTATAAAAAAGACCTGGCCTTTTTTATCGAGCTGCGCAAGATCGCCCGCCGCGATGCCCAGGAGACTGTGGATTACAGCATATATGAAGAACAAATCCGCAAGCTGGTGGACAAACATGTGATGGGGGAAGGCATCACTATTGCGGAAGATCATTACCTTGTGGATGAACTGGGCAAGGTGCAAGACCCCTCCACATGGAGCAAGGAAAAATTGCGCAACGAGACGGACATCATCAAGAGTCGGGTGCGCAAAAGCATTGATCAGGGATTGGCCTTTGACCCCTATGCGCAAAAATACTTTTCGCAGTTGCTGAAAGAGGCCATTGCCAAGGCCGAGGAGATGTTCAACCACCCATACAAGCAGTTTGCCTTGTTTCAAGAATTTGAAGAACGGGTGCGTCAACGCCGTATGGCGGACATCCCCGAAGCATTGCGTGAAAAGGAACGGGCACGCGCATTTTTCGGTATTTTTCGCATGGCTGAAAGCACGCAAGCCCCGGAGCTGCAGGACAAACTTGTGGAAGAGTCCTTGGCCGCAGAGCGTATCGTTTCACTGGCTATCGCAGAAAATTCGCTTAACCCTCAAGACATTGAAGCGGAGATTACCAAGGGACTTCTACCGCGCCTGTATTCCTGGCTCGGCCTTGAGCAGGCCCAAAAAGTCATTGACGGCATCATCAAATCCACCCGCTATGGGAGCCGGGTATTCACGCATGGTGGTAAAGAAGCGTGAGCGAAGCCATGCAAACTGTCCATTATGGTGCGGACAGTATTCACTATGTCATCCGGCGTCATCCGGGCAGGCATGCCCGTGTGCGCATTCATGTGCATCCTGATGGACTGGTCGAGGTAGAAGCACCGGAAGAGGCGAACAGCCATGCGGTACGCGAAGCCGTGCGCGCCCGCGCCCAGTGGATTGTGGGGCATCTGCGAGAAATAGAAACGCGAAGGCAACATGTGCTGCCACGAGACTATGTAAGCGGGGAGAGCCATTTTTATCTGGGGCGGCGTTACATGCTGAAGGTCGTTGTTCTGGATGCGGCTGCCTTGTTATATAAGTCCGCTCAAGGGAAACAGCCCGCGAAAATCGGTGTGAAACTCTCCGGCGCGTATTTAACAGTTAGCATCCGGAAACCGCAACTCTTGAGAATTCATGAGAATGACAGCGTACATCGAATGTCGGCACTCTTGACATCCGGCGAGGGCAAGGCCATGCAGGCCGCCAGACGTCAGCGCGTTAAAATCCTGCTGCGCGACTGGTATAGGGAGCATGCCGCTGCGTATTTTCAAAAACGCCTTGCCGCGCTGCAGCAGAATATTGCATGGCTTGACAGCATCCCTGCCTTTCGCCTGCAAGCCATGCAAAAACAATGGGGGAGCTGCTCCCCTGCGGGCGTCCTGCTGCTGAACCCGCATCTTATCAAAGCTCCTGCTCGTTGTGTTGACTATGTGCTGTTGCACGAAATCTGCCACTTGCGGGAGCATAATCACGGCAAAGCCTTTTATGCTTTGCTGGAATCTCTGTTGCCTGACTGGCAATGTGTAAAAGACAAACTGGACAATATGGCGGAAATACTGCTCAATGAGTGAGCAGATATTCAGTGGATCGGGGGATCATTATGTCACTTTACCTTGTGCGGGCCGGAAGCAACGGCGAGTTTGAAGATAATTTTTTGCACGACAACCGCGTATATTTACGCTGGGGCGGCGCATTCCCCGACCGGAACATCACGGAACTTGCTGATTTTGAGCAGATCAAAACGGCCATGATCGTCCAGAATCCTGACGAACTGGTGCGTAAACTCATCAACGGCGCAAGCCAGATTAATGCCTTTGTCCACGGCATGCAGGTTGGTGACTGGGTTGTCCTGCCCCTGAAACGTAAAGCTGCCATTGCCGTGGGAGAAATCACCTCGGCCTACACTTTTGATCCACGCGCAGCGGAAGACTTTCGCCATTACCGGGATGTGCGTTGGCTGAATATCGCCTGGCCAGTTAGAACTACTCCACACGCCGCAGCAGATACACGGCACGCTGAGGCCGACAAAGTGTAAAACATGTGGATCTGATAACTGCAAAGCCGTTTCTGCAGGACAAGCAGTGAACCTCTGCCTCATCCAGGCGCAAGGTATACTCTGAAGGTCTGCGGTCTTCTTCCGGTAATGCACAATCCTTGGTGTGCCATTTATTGTCGGGGGCCTGATCATAATGCCGGGTAACCATATCGCACGCGAGATAGCCTCCGATTTTTAGCGCATGGCGGTACCGCGCCAGAAATTTCCCCAGCGAAGCACCGGGGATATGATAAAGCCAGTTGACAGATAAGATTCCATCCAGATCCTTGGGTAAACGAATTGGATCCAGACAGTCATCGTGCCATACATCCAGCGGTATAGAGAGCATTGAAGCCAAGTTCAGCCCAAGCTCCAACGCATTGTCGGAAAGATCAGAACCGTAAAGCCGCCTGAAACCTTGCTGCCCCAACCAGAGCAAATTTGCCGCACTGCCACAGCCAGGTTCAAAAATCGCGGCATCTTTGGGCAGTACATCATTCAGCCAGCGGCAGGCGGTACAGGCATGCCGCCTCCATTTGCGGTTGCTGATGGCATACTTATGCCAGTCTGGTGCCCCTGTTTGGCGCATCAGTTCGTCAAGCCTGTCCGGTGAAACGCCTTTCAAAGCGTTTCCGAGGGGCAGGCGATCTCCCAAGTAGGAAAAAATTGGTACACCCATTACAAATCCTCGTAGCAGACCTGAGTCCGGATTCATGCCGTAAGGGTATGGCGCTCTTGTCTGAGAGCAGCTACAGCATCGTGTCGTGAACTAATCGTTCACCGCTGCTCATTAAAAAAGAGTGTATATAAATGGCGCAATTGCTGATGTCTGCGCAAAAAAGAGAACTATGCCAAGGGACAGCAGCAATACTACAAGAGGGATCAAAAACCATTGCCCGTGCATGGCAAAATGGCGTAATGCCGTGTAGAATATGGACCACATGCTTGCCTTGGACGAGTTGTTCTGCACAAGCGTATGTGTCGTTTTTGGTTGCCAGCTGCGCCCGCTTGAAGCCGGGCAATTATCCCACTGGGCGGCCGGGAAGCTGTTTTTTGCCCGCACCAGTGCGCCGAGCGGCGTCAGCAGAGCCGCATAGATAACAGCAAGTAATGCCTGAAAAATGAAGTGTCCGACCTTGCCCGTTATGTTTCTGAAGGCACCGGCAACTTTTGAAAGCCATAAGGGATAAGCCAGACCTATAAGCAGTAAGGACTCTCCGGCAAAGCAAAAGGCGAGATAAAAGCCGTCAGAATGCCCTGTACCGATAAAGTAGCCGAACCAGCCATACAGACCGAAAGCAGTTCCGAGTATCTGCCCGAAGGCGGCACTATGTCGTACCTCTTCCAGCAGTTGGCGTTGCGAATACACGTCCAGGTATGAATATTTCTTAGTCAAGGCTGAACCTCCCGAGCCATTGAGCCCGCTCTTCAGGACTCATAGCGCTATGTGGCTGTTTTTCTCTGAGCATCAGCCGATTGCCCACAACCAGAGCGTCTATCTCCGTGGCCATGAAGCAACGGTAGGCATCTTCGCAGGTGCAGACTATGGGTTCACCCCGCACGTTGAAGGAGGTATTAATAATGACTGGGCACCCTGTGCGCTCCATAAAGCTCGAAAGCACACGGTGTATGAAAGGATTGCGCCCTGCATCGATTGTCTGCAAACGAGCGGAGTAATCCACATGAGTTACAGCAGGAATCAATGAACGGGGCACATTGAGCAGGTCTATTCCCCAGAGTTTTTGCTCTTCTTCCGTCAGAGCAATCCGCTTATCCTCTTTCACGGGCGAAACCATAAGCATGTACGGGCTTTCCTGCGTGGTTTCGAACCATTCATCCCTGTATTCATCAAGAACCATAGGAGCAAAGGGGCGGAAGCTCTCTCTGAATTTTATCTTCAGATTCATATGCGCCTGCATACGCGCGCTACGGGCATCACCAAGGATCGAGCGTGCCCCGAGGGCGCGCGGCCCCCACTCCATTCGTCCTCGGGCCACTCCCACAATAAGCCCTTCTGCTAGCAGCTCCGCAATACGCGAGGCCAGGGCCGCATCGTCCAGACCTTCCCATACGGCACCAAGCCGCCGCAGTATTTCATCATCTTCATGATTTTCCGGCGTAATCGCAGGCCCAAGGAAAGACCCGCGCATACTGTCATCCGGGTTTGCGCTACGGGGCTTGTTCTGCACCATGTGCCAATGCCAGAGCGCAGCCCCCAAGGCTCCCCCGGCATCACCAGATGCGGGCTGTATCCAGATTTTATCGAATATGCCTTTCCGGGCGAGAAGCCCGCATGCCACGACATTGAGCGCTACGCCCCCAGCCATGACCAGGTGGCGCATCCCGGTCTTTTCTCTGGCATGCTGCGCCACAGCAACTACGGCCTCTTCCGTCACAGCCTGAATGCTGGCTGCGATATCCATCTCCCGCTGGGTTATCTGGCTTTCAGGCTTTCGGGGCGGCCCGCCGAACAGGTCGTCAAAGGCGGCATTGGTCATCGTCAATCCGCCGATGAAGTTGAAGTATTTCTGATTTAACGTCACCGCGCCAGCCTCATCCAAATGGATGAGGTCGCGCAAAATACGTTCTTTATAAACAGGCTTGCCATAAGGGGCCAAACCCATCAGCTTATATTCACCGCTATTGATTTTAAAACCTGTGAAATACGTGAACGCGGAATACAGCAAGCCCAAAGAATTGGGAAAGCGCTGCTCTTCCAAAAGTTCAATCATATTCCCTTGCCCCATGCCTATGGTGGACGTGGCCCATTCGCCAACGCCGTCGAGCGTCACAATGGCAGCTTCATTGTAGGGAGAAGGGAAAAAGGCGCTGGCCGCATGGGACAGGTGATGCTCACAAAACTGAATGCGGCGAGACAGGCCCAATTCCCGGCAAATCTCTTTTTCCAGCCACAAATTTCGCGACAGCCATTTTGGCATGGCCTTCAAAAAAGACGACAATCCGCATGGCGCAGCATAAAGATGGCTTTGCAGAAGACGGTCAAATTTTTCCAGCGTATTCTCATAAAAAACGACATAGTCTACTTCACCAACATCAAGCCCGCCCTCTTTGAGGCAATAACCGACGGCATTATGAGGAAAGGCTGCGTCTCCCTTAATGCGTGTAAAGCGTTCTTCCTGAGCTGCGGCTATGATCTGTCCGTCACGCAACAGGGCTGCGGCAGCATCGTGGTAGTACGCTGAAATGCCCAGCACTGTGCTCATGGGGCAACTCCTTGGGAAAAATCAAGTATGGCTGTCATTGTGCGGTTATCAGTGGCCGGTACGATACGGATGGTATTCACAAGACTGCCTTCCGGCAGAGGGGGCACAGCGAGGATATCACCGATACGTTTGCAACGATGGAGACTGCGGTCATCCAGGCCGTCTTTGCCGACAACCGAAACAAGCACTTCATCCGCCATAGCGTCCGGAGACGTGATCTGTATGCTTTTCAGGGGGACCGCCCGTTCAAAGGACAGCAGAACATGGGGCTTGCCCACGGGCAGTACTCCCATTTCACGAAACTGAGGCAAGCGCAGATGCAGCTTTTTGCCATCAGCAAGACTCGGCTGTGCGCTCCAGGGATACCAGTCGTTGAAGCGGGGCATATAAGAAAAGGATGGTTTTTTATCACCCAAGGCTTGTGGAGCATTGGCTTCAAGCCAATCCACTACTTTCTGGGCATAGTAGAGTGTCGCACCGGGGCCGGGATGCCCGTTAGCGGGATTTGCCGTCCAGAGCAGCGGCGAAGTACCTGCCTGCTCCCCTTTATCCTGCACGTACTCATCAAGAATATTCAGAAGAGGAACGCCGCTGTCTTCAAAAACATGCATGGGTTTTCTGTAGAGTGGTTCGTAGTACTCCTTGTCAGGAACCACAGGCAGGCTGACGACAACAGAGGGGACAGGCAGACCCTGAAGGGTTTCCGCCAGCTTGCCCACGGTTTGGGTCCATAAGGCGAAATTTTCTCCCTCAAGAAGAAGCTTCAGCCATTCTTCCGGACCGTAGGCCAGTTTGGCTTTTGCCTGCCTGTCCTGTTTTTTGCGCATGTACCAGGCTTGAAACTGCTCCACCAGTTCAGGCAGCCACCAGCGAAAAACGTCGTCTGCGAAAAACATGCGATAAACTTTGTAGTTCTGTGGCAACAGCCCCATATCCGGGTCATTCACCACATAACCCATAACAATGGCTTCCGCCTTGAGATCAGCAAATCGCGGGTCACGGATCCAGCCCAGTTCTTCCTTAGTTTGCGCACCATTCCACCCCAGTGCGACGACCTCAACGTCAGTATAGCCTCGTCGCTCCAGTTCCCGTTCTATCTGCCGCCACCAGACATCGTTGATGTTGGCAAGCCCGTCGCCCCAGGAAAAAGAATCCGCGATGACAGCAATGCGATGTTTTTTACCGCTCTGTAGAGGCATATGGCCCCCTGGCATAGCCATAAGGGGAAAGCTCTCATCAAGATTACCAAGCTTTTGAAGATTATTCTGCTTGATCCTCGTGTCTTCCTGCTTCCAGGAAGTATTCAACAGCGTTGTACTGGTTTGACGTTGAATGTACTGCTCGACACAAAAAGCTGTTGCCAAAAGAACGGCAAGCAGCACCACAAAAAAACGCAAAGCAGGCTTTGGGAAAAATAGTCGAATCTTTTTTTGCATGAGCAACCTTTACTGAGGTTTTTCTTCGCAATTTTTAGAACAACGCAGACTAAAAACTGTCCTTTGGCGCTTGCCGTAACAATCTGGAACGGAAATCCGAGCACCAAATTCCTTAATTTTTGAACCCAGATGGGGCCACAATCTCCCTGAAGAGCGCACCGGCTTCGTGCGTCGCTTCAGCAGCATTTATCTTTTTGCAATTTTTAGGTCAAGTTTATTCTATTTTTACGCCCTTATTTTCTATTAAAAATAGCAAGAGCATGCGGAAAACTGGAGTTTTTCGCTATGAGTAAGCCAATGGAAACCTTAACCCAACAACTTGGCAAAACTATACGTACCAAGCGCAGAACGCTGGGGCTAACTCAGGAGCAGCTGGCAGAAATGCTGGGAGTCGGACATCAGGCCCTGTCGCGCATTGAACAGGGCAAAATGGCTCCGAAGATGGATCGGCTGCCATGCCTGGCTGAAAGCCTTCAGTGTTCCGTCCCTGATCTTTTCCGGTCAATGGAAGGAGCGGAACCACGGCATGCGCAACACATTGAGGAAATGTTACGAGACTTGCCAATGGAGAAGCAGGAATTTGTGGTAAGACATTTGTCCGGGCTTATTGCGCTACTTCGCCTGAAGTAGCTTCGGCACAGGCGGTGAGCAAAAGGCAGGAGAAAAAGCTGATTTCCGCAGCCCCCATGATCGCATAGCGGCCCATATCAAAAGGAAAGGCCCTGTCTGGGGTTTCCAGACAGGGCCTGCAGTTTCTGCTAAAAGTATCGAAAGACTGCGCCGTCAGCGCCGCAGCATCTTCTGCGTAAGCTGTCCGGCCACGTCCCGGCGGGAGTCGAATATCCAGTGGACATGCACTGCCGCTTCCAGCGGCTCATATATGATGCGCCACGGGTGTTCATGAAGCTCGCGGTAGCGAGTAATGCCGACCACTTCAAGTTCTGGGGGGATGTTGCCGCGCTGGGGCAAGGTTTCCAGCGAGAATATGGCGGCTTCCAGCCTGCCGAGGATGGTGTGGGCCTGCTCCTGTCCGGCATGATCGGCCATGTATGTATAGATGTCCCGCAAGTCCTGCTCGGCCTCCGGGGCGAGCAGGACTTCCAAGGGCCGCTTGCCCGTAGGGAGTACCATTATTCGGCCTTGCGACCTTCATGCCGCCGCAGGTCAGAGAAAACTTCACGCGCCGAGCGTCCTTTGCCCGCCTCCAGGCTTTTTCCGGAAAGGCTCAGGGCTTTGAGCATGGCCAGCGTTTCCTGCATGCGTTCATACTCATGAATGCCCATCAACACGGCCTTGGCTTCGCCATTTTGGGTGATGATCACGGGCGGGGCAGCTTCTTCGCTGAAGGTGCGGATGATTTCCGCCGCCTGCGCCTTGACCTCGCTGATAGGGCGTATTGCGGTGCTGAGTTGCATAGACATTCTCCTTTAACCGAAAAAATACCGAATTCAGTTTTTTCGGTCAAGCTGTTCCTGAGAAGCTGGGCATAGATGACCGCACTCGCACGGTTGGAGAAGAAAATACCTTTATGTGATAGAGGGATACGTCCAAGGCAGATACATCTAAATTTTGGCTCTACGTAAGACGTGCATTTATATACTGCCCTAGCTGATAGCCTAGAGCCCCCTTGCAATTGATTTTCATCGTTTGTAGGATCTTAATCATTTATATAGAGTGCAGCTTTGGAGTCACTCTCATCGTGTATTGCTTGTAACCTAGGTAACTTATTTCAATTGTTTTAACTGAATGAACAGCAATTTCTAAGGCTCCGCAGTATCTTTTACCTCAACCCAGCGATAACTAAAAATTATGAGAACAATAAGGAAAGGAGCTATTGCAGTTTATCTGATTGGCCTAGCCTGCTCCGTCATCTCGTTTATCGTAACGCTAAAGGCGGATCCTCTAGGCCTTTCAAAATATAGTCAAAATCCAGAGTTGCCAGCCTTCTTTTTTTCGATAGTCATTCTAATGCTGTCGGACAGGGTCTCGGCTATGCTGCAATTTGTTGAAAACAAGGAACTTAGTGAATCAATTGTAAGTATGATCAAAAATGCCCATAGTGTGGTTACATTTCGAACTCCAAGGGATGCGATATTGTATGTGAATAATAGAATGAGTTTTTTACTTTCTGTTGAATCTGTATCACTTAACCTTGGCGAAGAATTTTCTACAACAGATGATTATTTATATAGGTCAGATGAATACAAAAAATATCTTTTACTCATTGCTGAAAACGTTGAAAAAGGATTAATATGGAGAGATATTGGCGACAAATATGCTAGCAAAAAATTTCATATTACTCGTGAACATATATCAACAAAAAATATAAAAGGGTCTTTTCAGACACGAATGATACCTATCAGTGCACCTCAGATAACATTTCTCATTTTGGGCTATCGAGATGGAACAAAAGAAGCTCTTTTTAATTGGGACTATCTTTCTCCAGGCGCGGAACCGTGCGTTTTGCTTTCGCGGGATAGTAACATAATTCAAATGTTTTCATACCAATTTGCAAATCTATGGCGCATTTCATCATGAACGCAAATAAGCATGATATAAATATTCTATTTCTGAAAAGTAAAATTGGGTATTTTTTTGTATTTTAGAGATAACACTGCGCTCCCATTCTTGCTGCTCTTGGACAGTGGAAGATGAGCATGTCATTTCAGCAATCCACTTACATGTTTCAAGTATATATTTTTGAATCTTTGGTGTGAAAGGAGCCTTGGCTTCAAAAGGGAGCAACCGCATTTCAACCCTGTATCGCCCAGAAGCCAGCAAATCAAATTGGATATTACGTCCAGCATATAAATCAAAAGGAAGCTGCTGGATTGGATTTTCTTGGGAATTGGCTAGCAGAAATCTGAATTTCTCCAGTAATGCTTGCCTGACTGGGGCTAATAAAAATGTTGCTTCGTCGTGTTGGCGCAAAATTATTCGTCCACCAACTCTAAGCTTCTTTATGAGCCTCGAAAAAATCCCCCCCCTATTTCTCATATACCCTATTGAGTTCCCAAAATGAATGGCATCGTACCTTTCTGGACACCTGCAAAACATATCCAAATCACCTTGGGTAATATGCACATTAGAAGCGTGGGCAAGTGAGTCTCTGTTTTTTGCTACAGCTATATTCGCATGACTTGGATCAATTCCTAAAATATATCCGTTCCCACCAAGCTTTTTTAAAAAAAAGTCTATCCAAGCTCCTGACCCACATCCAATGTCTGCGATTTTTTCACCAAGTCGAATGTCATACATTGATGCAGACCGCATTCTATGCTCATATTTAGCCTCAAAGTGTAAATTAAGCCATTCAGGAGTATCGTAACGGTGCAAAATTTCAGATGAAAGAGTAGATTGTCTCATAATTTTTAGTTATCGCTGGGTTCCCTCCATTTTCAATCCGCTTCTTGGATGTTTCTTGCCCAAGGCAATCCTCTGGGCCGACAGACTCACGTGCGTATAAATTTCTGTCACTGCCAAGGAACTGTGCCCGAGCAAAGTTTGGATATTGCGAATATCTACCCCATTTTCCAGTAAAAGCGTGGCAATCGTATGCCGGAACATATGCGGTGTGGCGTCTTCCGGTATATTAGCTTGTTTCTGATATTTTTTGATGAGTTGCCGCACTGATTGAGTGGACAAGGGGTGTTTATCCCGATTGCGGAAGAATACCGACTCAGCCTTCAGAAATTCCGTGTATTGATTTCTGTATTCTGCCAAAGCTTGCACTGTTTCCTGATCACATAATGGGATGACGCGTTCACGTTTGCCTTTTCCCAACACGAGAATATGGCGACTGGTCAGGTTCACATCAATCGTTCGGAGTCGACAAAGTTCTGAGACCCTGATGCCGGTCGAAAACAGAATCTCCAGTACGGCAATATCCCGTGTTGCCTCCTTATATGCCGTAGAGAAGATAGAGGCGGCATCCCTACAAGAATAAGCACTCTGTAAAAGTTTGGTTACAGATAATGTTGACAAAATTCTGGGAAGGCTTTTTGCGCGTTCTAAGCGAAGTCGAAGCTTTCTGAATGGTGATGTTTCAATATATTCTTCCTGTTCCAGGAAGGTAAAAAATGATTTCAAGGAAGCTATTTTTCGTTTAATACTGCGTGGTTTATATTTTTCATCAAGCCAAACAAGATGTTTTCTGATCGCATGCTTATTAATTGTGACAATGGAGTCGTGTTGTTGTCTTTTTTGGAATTGGTTTAGGTCAAGCTGGTAAGCGGTTAAAGTCAACTGGGAAAGACCCCTTTCGAGATGACAGTGACGAAGAAAGGTAGTGATAGCCTCAGACAAGTTCATTGTTCTTCCCCTTGTTTCTTTGATAAAGATCAAGAGGGTGTCAAATTTTTCTTTAGAAGTCACACTATTAAGATCGACCTCCACTGTCCGTGTATGGCTTTATCCTTGATTCCTGCAAAATAAATTCAAAATTCTTACAGCAACGCGCTAAATCCTGCATAACCTTTCTGTATACCGCCTTAGAAAATGTACCCGCCATTACGTGAACCTCCCAATGATCTGACTGGCCTCATGTGCGGCAGCTCGACAAATTCCTTTTTGAACACCGGTGTGCAGGGAACCTCCATATCCAATCCCTGCCAAGCAGCCAGGCTATGGGCGTAGCGAAGTTGGTTTTCGGAAGATGGACGCATGGCATCTCTGCTCTCGAAAACACGCATCGTCTTTCTCCTATCAGACTACAGTAGCTTTAGTTTCTTGCGGAGGTAGAACATAGCTGATGCAATAGTATAGCCGACCTTGGCACC
>NZ_JAHZAA010000041.1:0-3453 GCF_019424165.1 Desulfovibrio sp.
CTGCGTGGAAAAGGGGTTTCCTACTGCGCGCTTTGCGATGGCAACTTTTATCGCAACCAGACTGTAGCCGTGGTAGGCGGCGGCAATGCCGCCATGGAAGAAAGCCTCTATCTTTCTAAAATAGTAGGCAAGCTTCATCTTATCCACCGGCGTGACAGCTTCCGGGGTCTTAAAGTATATGAGGACAGGCTCGAAAGCATGCCGGACAAGGTCAACATCATGCGCAGTTCGACGATCACGAAGCTGCATGGTGAGGATTTTTTAACCGGGCTGACCGTAAAAAATCTCTTGAGCGGCCAGGAAGAACTGCTACCTGTTGACGGACTGTTCGTTTACGTGGGCTTTGCCCCGGTAACGGACTTTCTGCCGCAGGGCATCGTGCTTGATGAGCAGGGCTTTATCGTGACAGATACTGAAATGCGTACCAGTATTCCCGGCATTTTTGCCGCCGGAGACATACGCTCAAAGCTTTGCCGCCAGGTCATCACTGCCGCCGGCGATGGCGCAACCGCCGCTCAAGCGGCATTTGTCTTTCTGGAACAGCTCCATGCATAAAAAATTGTTACGCTCCATCTTGCTTGTCATGAGCATGCTCATGGCTTCCGGCTGCGGCATTATTGATATGATATATCTGCCGCCTGCTGAAGACACCGCGCAGGAAATTTTTGAGGCCGCCAACGACGCCATGAGTGAAAAAAACTATGTGCGGGCAGTGGAGCTGTACAATAAACTGCGCGATACCTATCCCTTCAGCCCTTATACCATTGATGCTGAACTTTCTTTGGGCGATGCGTACTTCCTTGACGAGGAGTATGAACTTGCCTCTGAAAGTTACAAGGATTTCGAATCGCTGCATCCCAGGCATGAGGCTATCCCTTACGTGCTGTATCAGACGGGCATGTCTCTGCTGAAACAGTTCCGCTCCATTGACAGGGCAACAACGGAATTGCAGGAGGCATACGATTATTTTAATCGTCTGCACCAGATGTATCCGGATTCTCCCTATGCCAAGGGCGCGGAAGAGCACATGATAACCTGCCGGAAGCTCATGGCGGAACACGAGCTGTATATTGCAGACGTGTTCTGGCATATGAAAAAATATGGTCCGGCCTGGCATCGCTACGAATTTATCGTAAAAAATTTCCAGGACGTGCCGGAAGTGACTGAACATGCCAAGGAAAAAAGCCTTGCCGCTTACCATTACTATAAGGAAGAGCAGGCCAAGGAGACACGGCAGAAACGTCAGGGGTCCTGGCGTGAATGGTTCAAGTGGTTGTAGGAACTTAAAGATAAAAGCCCCTTCGGGGGCTTTTTTTACTCGTGGGGTCTTTTATGTCCGGTTCGCTGGAAGCCAGTGCTGAAAAAAATCGCGCGGCGCTCACATCATTGTGGGCCGCCTTTGCCCTTACCGCCGTCAAGCTTGCTGTTGGGCTGCACACGAACAGCCTGGGTATTCTGTCTGAAGCACTTCACAGCGGCCTCGATTTGCTGGCGGCAGCCATGACCCTTGTCGCCGTGCGCGTGGCATCCAGACCCGCAGACGCGCGACATCCCTATGGTCACGGCAAGATAGAAAACCTTTCGGCGCTGGCCCAGACACTCTTGCTGCTTTTGACCTGTTTCTGGGTCGTCCATGAAGGCGTACAACGCCTCTTGGCCGGGGCAAGCCCCGTGACACCTTCTTTGTGGGGCGTTGGGGTTATGGCACTTTCTATCATTATTGATGTCAACAGGGTTCGCGTGCTGCGACGTGTGGCAAAAAAATATAAAAGCCAGGCGCTTGAAGCTGATGCATTACATTTTTCCACCGATATTCTTTCGTCAGCGGTGGTCCTTGTTGGTGTTCTTGCCGTATGGCTGGCCTCTGCTCTCAAAGTTCCGGGGCCAATGCATGCGGTACTGGTTCAGGCAGATACTGTGGCCGCCTTGCTTGTCGCCATCATCATTTTTCGTGCCAGCATTCGCATGGCCCGCCAGTCTGTTGATATTCTTATGGACTCCGGCTCCATGCGCGAGCAGCAGGCCGTTATAAAGGCTGTCGGACGGGTACCGGGCATTACGAATGTTCGCGATGTGCGCTTGCGCACCAGCGGTCCCACCAGTTTTGTGGATTTGACTGTGGGTGTGGAGCCGGGCATACAGGTCAGCGAAGGACACAAACTGGCCCATGAGGCGGAAGAGGCCGTGGCTTCAGTGCTGGAAGGCGCGGACGTGACCGTCCATGTCGAACCGTACAGCGCCGAAGATGACAAGCACTGTGATCCATTTGTGCAGGTACAGCATACTGCCTGGAAGCACGCCCTGGCTGTGCATAACGTGCATATCCTGCGGTCGGCCGGCAACTGTCTTGTTGAGCTGCATGTGGAGCTTCCGGGCAAGATGTCTTTTGTGCAGGCATATGGCCGTGTGGTGGATTTTGAAGAAGATTTGCGTAAGACCATGCCCGGAAGCGAGGTTGTGAGTCATCTCGAGCCGGAGGGTACTGCCAGCGCGCTGGCGTACGGTGCTTCTGTGTCGATGCCGTATGCTGAAATGGTTTGGCGTGAAATAGAAGCCGTACTGGCAAAAGAGCCTTTGGCCTGCAACCCGCACAAATTCTCGACCTATGAATCTCCGGAGCAGGGCATTTGCATTTCTTTCCACTGCGATGTGGATGCCACGCTAAACGTTGAAGAGGCGCATACCGTATGCATGCGCCTGGAAAAACAATTACGGCTGGGCGCCCCGCAGTTGGGCCGCATCATTATTCATATGGAACCGGGAGCGCGTCCCAAGTGGGAGCCGAGCAGCCGCATATAAGGCGAACAGCCATATCATTTGCTGCCTACTGCGCGCTTTCTGCCGATGGCATGGCAACCCCGACGGCCTTGGCCAGCTCATTCCACAGGCGGTCAATGCCCAGACGGCTGCTGGATGAGGTCAGTACCGGGCAAATCCCAACGATATTTTGCCATTCTTTTTGTTTTGCCGCGCGCTCACGCTGGTTGCACTTGTCGGCCTTGGTCAGGATGGGAACCAGGGGCAGGCCATGGACCTGAGCAAAAGACGCCAGATTCAGGTCGAGCTGTTGCGGGGGGAGCCGGCAGTCCAGCAAGAGGGCCAGAGCCTTCAGACTGGCGCATTCCGTGAGGTAACGCTCCAACAGTTTCGCCCATTTTTCTCTCTCGCTGTGGCTTGCACGGGCATAGCCATAGCCAGGCAAATCTACAAGATAAAAATGCAACGGCTCCACCAGATAAAAGTTGACGGACCGTGTTTTCCCTGGGGTAGAGCTGACCTTGGCCAATTTTTTTCTGCCGGCCAACGTGTTGACCAGAGAGGATTTACCCACATTTGAACGCCCGGCCAGGGCTATCTGGGCTTCGGGGCGCGCCGTAAGCTGATCCAGCGTATAGGCGGTGCTTTCCAGGGTAAGACTGATGGCCATAAAAACCTCATGTGATACTTGAAGTG
>NZ_JAHZAA010000041.1:3504-12786 GCF_019424165.1 Desulfovibrio sp.
CTGACTTTCGGCAAGTATTTACAGTTCGGAAACGTGATTTCCTTCAAAACACTTCCGCACAAGGTAGCCGCTCTTGCCCCTGTTGGCAAATGACCGGCCTGACTGCCAGTTTATGCCGGTTTGCGGCGACAAGTAGGAGGTACTATGTATTCTACCACTGATTTTCGTAGGGGTCTTAAAATCGAAGTTGAAGGCACCCCTTACGAAATTGTGGACTTTCAGCACTTCAAGCCCGGCAAGGGCGGTGCAATGGTGCGCACAAAGTTGCGCAATATTCTTACCGGGCGTATGCAGGATATTACTTTTCGTTCCGGCGAAAAGGTGAATAAGCCTGATCTTGAAACGCGCGACATGCAGTTTTTGTATCGGCAGGATGATGATCTCATCTTTATGGATATGACCACCTACGAGCAGCTGCAAATGCCCATTTCGACCACCGACGGTAAAGAAGGCTTTCTGAAGGATGGTCAGGAGTGCCGGGTGTTGCTGTACAAGGGTAATCCGTTGGACATTGATATTCCCGTAAGCATGGTGCTGGCTGTTGTTGAAACCGAGCCCGGCGCCAAGGGGGATACGGTGAGCAACGTCACCAAGCCCGCCAAACTCGAAACCGGCCTTGTTGTTCAGGTTCCCATTTTTGTTAACGAAGGTGACCGCATTAAAGTGGACACCCGCTCCAAGGAATACCTGGGTCGGGAATAATGCCCGGTTCGGGAGGGTAGCCCTACGGACGCCCATAAATTCAGCCGCGAACTTCTTGGCCTTTTTCTGCTCTTCTGGGCACTGCTGCTTTTATTGAGCTTGCTCAGCTTTGACGCCAATGACCCCAGCCTCAACCATGTGGTCAGCGGCGCTGTCGAAGTGCGTAACAAGGCTGGCCTTTTTGGCGCGTATACCGCGGGATTCCTCAATGATGTGTTTGGCGTGGCCGCCTTCCTCTGTCCGCTGGTTTTCGGCGCATTGGGGGCGGCCTACGTCTCTCCTGCCTATGGCATGCATTGGTGGCGCTGGTGCGGATTTTTTCTGCTTACCATCTGCCTTCTGGTTGCTGGGGCGGCCTGGGATTTTTCCATTGGTGACATTTGGGGCGGCGGCATGGTCGGCAGTGCTTTGCACAGCAATGCCAGCCGCTATCTCAGCCCGGGCGGTTCTGCCCTTGTATGGTTTTTTGTTTTTTTGGCGGGGCTTCAACTTGCCTGGAATATCTCATGGTTTACCCTGGCCGGTCGGCTTGCCCACTGGTTGCGTGGCAAACTTGAGGCAAAATTTGCTGCCACAGAAGCAGAACAAAGCGAAAAAACAAAAAAATCTGGCAAAAATACTTCCTCTTCTGGCAAGACTGCCGCGCGTGAGCACGTTCTCCCTGAAATAGTGCGGCATACCCCCGAAGCCGCCACTGCAGAAAATGAAGAGAAGCAGCAGTCCGGTTTCCGGCTGTCATGGCCCACCTGGGGATTTTTATCCCGCTGGCGTGATCGCTTGGGAGACATTCACCCCACAGCGGACTCCCTGCCGGAAGTTTATGAAGACAACGCGGCGGATCCAGGGAACACAGAATCCACTGCTCCTCTTGTTCCAGCGGATGCGGGGGACGATCCCTTCGCTGTGGCTCAGGACCTGAGCGGTCAGCCATTGGTGGAACAGGGGGGCGCCGTTTCGGACGCGCCTGCGCCGTCTGTGCGAAAAAGTTCCGCCGTGGAAGTTGCCGACGCAGCACCGACTACTCCTCCTGCCGCCGCTACTGGTGGGGCAGGGGCTGATAAAAAAAGCGGCCTGGGCGGCCTGGTTGCTTCGGCATTCCGCAAAAAATCGGCTTCGCCACTGCCGGGGCTTGATCTGCTGGCCCCTCCTCCTGCCCAAAGTGGTGGACTCAGCCGTGAAGACATCCAGGCCAGAGGCCAGGCGCTCATGGCTTGCCTTAATGACTTTGACATCCAAAGCGAACTCGTGCGCATCACTCCTGGACCTGTAGTCACCATGTATGCGGTGCGCCCGGCTCCCGGCATTCGCGTAAGCCGCATCGCCAACCTGAGCGATGACCTCGCCCTTGCCCTCAAGGCTGTGGCCATCCGTATTCAGGCGCCGATTCCCGGCTCTGACACCGTGGGGATCGAAATTCCCAATGAACAGCGCGAAACTGTCAATTTTCGGGAGCTGGCCGCTTCCGAAGCGTTCCGTAACGGTTGCGGCCCGCTGACCATGATCCTCGGTAAGGACATTGCGGGTAAGCCATTTATGGCAGATCTGGCCCGCATGCCACACCTTCTTGTGGCCGGAGCCACGGGGGCGGGCAAAAGCGTTTGCCTGAACGGCATCCTTGTCAGCCTGCTGTACCGCACCCAGCCGCAGGATATGCAACTGCTGCTTATAGATCCCAAGCGCATTGAAATGGCTGTGTATGCCGATGCTCCACACCTGGTGCACCCCGTAGTCACGGAAATGAACGAAGCCAAAAACGCTCTGGACTGGGCCGTGCATGAGATGGACCGGCGCTATGCAGCCATGGCCCGCCTGGGCGTGCGTAATGTTGCTGGATTTAATCAAAAACTGGCTGCCTATAAGGATGGTCTGCCGCCAGACTTTTCTGATCTGGAGCCGTTGCCGTATCTTGTTATTGTTATTGACGAACTGGCCGACCTCATGATGACTGCGGCACGTGAAGTCGAAACCAGTATCGTCCGTTTGGCGCAGTTGGCCCGCGCGGCCGGTATTCATATGATTCTGGCCACACAGCGGCCCAGTGTGGACGTGGTTACCGGCCTTATTAAAGCCAACTTTCCTTGCCGTATTTCTTTTCAGGTTACTTCCAAGCATGACTCGCGCACTATTCTTGACCAGGTCGGGGCCGAGCACCTGCTTGGCCGGGGCGACATGCTGTTCAAGCCCAGCGGGGGAAGACTGCAGCGCCTGCACGGGCCATTCCTCAGCGATGAAGAAGTGCAGAGTGTGGTGAATCACTGGAAGCGCCAGTTGAGCCCATCCTACAAGGTTGATTTTGCCCAGTGGGGGATTGATGCCGCCATAAGCGGCAACGGCAGCGGGGGCGGGGATGCGGCCCAGGATCCCCTGTATGGCGAAGTTCAGGCTTTCGTGAGCGAACAGGGCAGGGCATCAATTTCTCTTGTGCAGCGCCGCTTTAAAATCGGTTTTAACCGCGCGGCGCGCCTGATTGAGCAGTTGGAACATGACGGCATCATTGGCCCGGCGGACGGCAGCAAACCCCGCGCAGTGGTCAAATAGGCTGAGCAGATTCTTTTTTGGGCGTGATTTTTTCTGTCTGAGGCCCTGGCGGGCGTGGAGGTTGTATATGCGTATGCTGCGCGCGGCTGTCGCCGCAATGGCCCTGTGTCTCATTATTCCTTCGTTTGCTACGGCACAGAATCTTGATATGGATGCGGCCATTCAGGCGCGTTATGAAAAACTTGATTCCTTTTCTGCAGATTTTGACCAGACCCTTACACATAAAGAGAGCGGCGCTGTAGAAAAAAGGCAAGGCAAGCTGCTTTTTAAAAAACCTCTGCTCATTCGCTGGCAAACCGTGGCTCCGCATGAAGAAACGCTTGTGGTGACGGGAAAAGAAATCTGGAATTATATTCCGGAAGAAGAAGTAGCCTACCGCTATCCGCCAAGTCTGGTTCAGGATTCACGCAGCATTATTCAGGTTATTACGGGACAGGCCGAGCTCACCAAAGACTTTGACGTAAAAGCCGAAGGCCGGGAGGATGGTTTCTCCAAGCTGCGCCTTTTCCCCAAGGAACCGGCGCCGCAAATGGTGGAGGCCGTCATATGGGTCGAACCTGATACCGGATATATCCGGCGGGCCAGTATCCTGGATTTTTACGGCAACAGCAATGAAGTACGCTTTAACCGCTTTTCTCCGGATGTCAGCATCAAGGCTTCGGAATTCAGTTTTACACCGCCCAAGGGTGTGGATGTTGAAGACCGCATTGATAGTGCTGTTCCCGAAAAAGAGCTGTTTCGCTAACGCCGGAAGAGCCGATAATCAGGAAAAACTTATCAAGCCGTGACGCATTTTGCGTCACGGCTTTTCTTCCCCTGATTTTTGAGCGATGTGCCATAGAACTTCACGAATTTAAAGGATTTTACATATGGATAAGGCAAGTAAAGAAATATTTTTACTGCTTAAAATATTTAACAAATATGCGCCAGAGCTGATGAAGCGTCATTGTTTTCTGCAAGCGCATAAAGTAATGTAACCAACTTGAGTAATCAGCCCAGCTTGAAGGAGCAGGAAAAATGACCGAGGAAAAATTCGCGACCTCCATGCAGGAGGAAGGCGTTGAAGACTTTGCCGCCATGTTGGCGGCCCATGAAACTTCCGGGCATCGCCTTCAGGCGGGTCAGAAGGTTACCGGCACAGTTATTGCCATCACCGGCGACAGCGTTTTTGTTGATGTAGGCATCAAGGTTGACGGCATCATGGAGCGTAAGGATATTCTTGATGCTGAAGGCAAAGAAACCGCTGCCCCCGGCGAACCTGTAGAGGCCTGGGTTGTTGGCGTTTCTGCGCAAGAAATCCGCCTGTCCCGCTCTATGAGCGGCAGCGGCGTGGCTGCGCTTGAAGAAGCCCGTGATGCGGCCCTCCCTGTGGACGGGCGCATTGTCGGTCCCTGCAAGGGCGGATACACTGTTGAAGTTCTGGGAAAAACTGCATTCTGCCCCGGCAGCCAGATAGGCCTTGCCTCTGCTGAAGATGCCGAATCCCTCACAGGCCGCACCTTGCAATTCCTTGTTATCAGAGTTGAAAACAGGGGACGAAATATTGTTGTTTCCCGCCGTGCGCTGCTTGACCGTGAGCGGCAGGAGCAACTTGAAGCTTTACTTGAAAAGCTTGGCGTGGGCGATACCGTTGAAGGCAAAATATCCCGCTTTGCTCCCTTTGGCGCATTTATGGAGCTGGATACAGCCGTAGAGGGCATGATACATCTCTCCGAGTTGTCCTGGTCGCGCGTAGGCGCGCCGGATGAGGCCGTTTCCCTGGGCGATACCGTGCGGGCCAAGGTGCTTTCAATCAGTAAAAACGACAAAGGTCAGGTTCGTATTGCCCTTTCTCGCAAGCAGGCCGAGGGCGATCCCTGGCAAGATGTAGCTCAACGTCTTGAAAATGGCGCTGTGGTACAGGGTAAGGTTATGCGCCTTGCGCCCTTTGGCGCTTTTGTGGAAATTCTGCCCGGTATCGAGGGCTTGGCGCATATCTCTGAACTGTCCTGGACAAAACGCGTCAACAAGCCTGAAGAAATTCTTCAAGTTGGGGATAACGTTGCGGTAAAAATCAAAGACATTAATGCGGATTCGCGTCGCATTTCTTTGAGCCTGCGTGATGCCGAAGGCGATCCCTGGCAGGATGCCGCGCAGCAGTTTGCTCCTGGAAGCATCGTTCAGGGCATAGTGGAAGGGCGCAGTCCGTACGGCCTTTTCATTACTCTTGCTCCCGGCATCACGGGCCTTTTGCCTGCGGGTGTCATCAAGAATGCCAAGAACGCAGGCCAGTACAGCAAATTGGACAAGGGCGACAACGTGACTCTTGCAGTACAAAATCTGGATACCGCTGCCCGGCGTATCAGCCTTGCCCCTGAAGGGAGCGAGGCTTCATTCAGCGCAGATGATAAGGCGTGGAAGCAGCACGCCGACAAGGGCAGCGGTTCTGCAAACACAGGGATGAACACTTTGGCTCAAGCTTTGCATAGAGCAATGCAAAACAAGTAACCAGGAGTTTTTCCATGTTTATAAAAAAATGCCTTTCGGGCCTGCTTGCAGTGACTTTTGTCGTTGCCGCGCAGCTCGCCCAGGCAGGAAACCTGCCGGACTTCAGCGAGCTGGCAGCCAAAAGCGGCCCCGCTGTCGTCAACATCAATACTGAAAAAATGGCTGCCGGCGGTGGCTCTGAAGAATTTTTTGGCGAAATGTTCCGTAATATGCCCCCCGGATTTGAAAAATTTTTTGACCAGTTCGGCGGCAAGCGGGATGGCAAGCGCCCCCAATCCAGACAAAAATCTCTCGGCTCCGGTTTTTTGGTGTCGACGGATGGCTTTATCGTCACCAATAACCATGTGGTGGCCGATGCCGATGTTATTCGCGTAACACTGGATCAGGAAAACGGCAAAAGCGAATCTTTCACGGCGACTCTTATCGGCGCTGACGAAGAAACTGACCTGGCTTTGCTGAAAGTGGAAACCAAAAAAAATCTGCCTTTCCTGGCTTTTGGTAATTCCGACGAGCTCAAAGTGGGCGAATGGCTGCTGGCCATCGGCAACCCTTTTGGCCTGGACCACACAGTGACTGCGGGTATTTTGTCGGCCAAAAATCGCAACATTCACGCCGGTCCCTTTGACAATTTTCTTCAGACCGATGCTTCCATCAACCCCGGTAACAGCGGTGGACCTTTGCTGAACATGCAGGGGCAGGTAGTAGGGATCAATACAGCCATTATCGCCAGCGGGCAGGGCATTGGTTTCGCCATTCCCAGCAACATGGCTGCGAAGATCATTGATCAGATCAAAAGCGGTAAAAAGGTCAGCCGGGGCTGGATTGGCGTTACCATTCAGGATGTTGAAGAAAATACTGCAAAAGCTCTCGGCATGAAGGACGCCAAGGGCGCGCTTGTTGGCAGCGTTATGGAAAATGAGCCTGCCGGCAAGGGCGGCATGAAGGACGGCGACATCATCCTGGCCGTGGACGGAAAGGATATTGACGACGCATCGGCCCTGCTGCGCGCCATTGCCGAAAAGACCCCTGGCAGTAAAGCAGTAATCAAGGTGTGGCGCGACGGTAAGGTTCTTGAGCTTACCGTTACCCTGGGCGAGCGCCAGTCAACTTCTCAGGCCTCTGCAGCCGGAAAGGGTGGCCCCAAGCAAAGCGAAGGTCTCCTCGGTATTGCTGTTCGCCCGCTCAATGATGCCGAACGCCGGGACATGAAAATTGATAAAAATGAAGGCCTGCTCATTGTGGATGTCACCCCCAACAAACCTGCGTCCGAAGCTGATTTGCGCCCCGGGGACGTAATCCTCAAGGCAAACCTCAAGCCTGTGAATACGTCAGAGGCATTGTCAAAAATTGTTAATGAAGAGGGTGTGAAGCGCGGAGCCATCATGCTGCAGATTTCGCGCCGCGGCGACGTGTATTTTCGCACAATTCCTTTGAGCAAATAAAAAGCCTCGCTGACTCTGAAAAAACAAAAACTGCAAGGGCTGCTCCTATGGGGCAGCCCTTTTTGTATGAATTTAAAAGATAATCTGGTTTAAATGTCATGTTGCAGGCGTGACAATCCATAATATCTTATGGTAATTAACGAGACAGTGGAGGTACATCATGCCTGTTGTTCATGCCCGGGCCGGACAATTGCCCCTGCCTGAAGATCTTGAAAATATCCCGGCACTTGTCAGCGCCTATTTCACCGAGTATCCCAATCCCGCAATTCCTGCCCAGCGCGTGAGCTTCGGAACTTCGGGACATCGGGGGTCTTCGCTGCTTCATACTTTTAATGAAGAGCATATCTACGCCATTACACAGGCAGTATGCGACTATAGAAAGGCCAACGGCATTGATGGTCCCCTTTTTCTTGGTGGTGATACCCATGCTCTGTCTGAAGCGGCTTTTCGTTCCGCCCTTGAAGTTCTGGTAGCCAACGATGTGCATGTGCGTATTGCGCCCCAAGGTATCTACACAGCCACCCCCGCCATATCACATGCCATATTGCGCTGGAATGCCGGGCGCTCCAAAGGCTTGGCCGACGGTATAGTTATTACCCCTTCACATAACCCGCCGCGTGATGGCGGATTCAAGTATAATCCCCCCCACGGCGGGCCAGCAGAGACCGATGTTACCGACAGGATAGAAAAAGGGGCCAATATCTATCTTGAAAACGGTAATCGTGGAGTCCGCCTCACACACCTGCGGGCGGCGCTGTCCTCTTCGCTGGTGGAAGAATATGACTTTATCCGCGCTTATGTGGATGACCTGCCTAACGTTCTGGATGTAAAAGCCATCGCAGCCTCGGGCCTGCGGCTTGGCGTTGATCCGCTTGGAGGCGCGAGCCTGCAAATGTGGGAACCCATAGCTGACGCCTATGGGATTGAAATCACGGTGGTGAACAAGGCAGTAGATCCCACATTCCGCTTTGTCCCCTTCGATAAGGACGGAAAAATCCGTATGGATTGCTCCTCGCCTTATGCCATGAATGGCCTTCTTGAAATGCGCAATCGTTTTGATCTGGCGGTTGCCTGCGATCCCGATTCAGATCGCCACGGCATTGTCACAGGGCAGGAGCTGATGAATCCCAATCACTTTCTGTCTGTGGCTGCATGGTATCTGTTCCGTACGCGCCGCGCATGGTCATCTGCCAGCGGCATTGGCAAAACGTTGGTAACCAGCGCTCTTCTGGACAGAGTGGGGCAGGAGGTAAACCGCCCGGTGGTGGAAGTGCCTGTGGGATTCAAGTGGTTCGTACCTTATCTTTTGAACGGCCATTGCGGAATGGGGTGTGAAGAAAGCGCCGGGGCTTCATTCCTGTGCTTTGATGGCACCCCCTGGAGTACCGATAAGGATGGGCCTCTCATGTGCCTGCTGGCTGCGGAAATGTTGGCAGTTGAACAGTCCTCTCCCACAGATCTGTATGAAAAACTTACGGAACGCTTGGGCCGCCCGGTGTATCAGCGGCTGGATGCCCCTGCCGACGATCAGGTGCGTGCGAAGCTCAAGGCCCTAACGCCGGAAAGTGCCGATATCTCCAGCCTTGGCGGCTCGCCCGTTACAGAGATTATTACCAGAGCGCCTGGGAATGATGCTCCTATTGGAGGTATTAAAATTTCCAGCGCAGACGGCTGGTTTGCTGTTCGCCCCTCAGGGACAGAGCCCATATGCAAAGTTTATACAGAAAGCTTTAAGGGAGAAGATCACCTTTGCGCCATACAAAAGGATGCCATGAACTTTCTGGAACGATTGCTGAAGGCCTGAACCTGAAAACATAGGCTTGATTGCACAGCTATTTGGCATTTTGTGTTTTTACTGATGGGCCATTTAAAACTCTTTAAAATTTTTTCATTTTTCATCCAAGGGCATGTTCGCTACATGGTTAAAAAGTACCAGTTTATGATGCTGTAATTTAAAAAAGCTCTCCTATTACATTAAGGAGAGCTTTTTATATAAATGGCATTGGGTGAAATATCTATAAAGTTTTACATGATGTTGTTTTTACGCAGTCCGTTTTGACTATTGAATAAAATATCCAACAGTGCGCCATACGCCATCTGCTTCTTTTTGCAG
>NZ_JAHZAA010000041.1:12796-14044 GCF_019424165.1 Desulfovibrio sp.
ATTTCTGTAGCGCTCTTTTTGTGAGCAAATTTCGTTTGAAACCGCATGATGGCGTATTCCCCATCCGGGACGCCAGGCAGGGCAGTGGTGAATTCAGTGGTAAGGTGCTCTCGCTCTTTTACTGCCCCCAAGGGTTGCCGGGCTTTGGGCAAAGTTGCTTCCCAGCCTTGCAGTTCGATGCCTGCTTTAAAAGCTTTGGCCGCCTGATTCCAACTCTCTTGTGCATTTACTGCATCCGCCAAAGAAAGCCATGCCATTGCCGCCTGCATGGGGGCATCCGTTTTTTTGTCAGAGGAAGCAGCCCCCATGACCATGTTAGCGGTCAGCATGGTCGCGACGAACAATAAGGCAAAAAAATATTTTTTCATCAATATTCCTCCTGCAAGCAGACACTTTTCTTCAAGATTTTGATCTCAGCGGCCGTAAGCTTCCTTGCACGGCCAGTCGCGAGGCCGCCCAACTCAATTGGTCCTTGCGCCACCCGTTTCAAATAAAGAATGGTGACTCCAAGGTCGCGACACATACGGCGTATCTGACGATTCAGTCCTTGGTGCAAAACCATCCGCAACAAGGTGCGTCCCCTGGAAAAACTGGCCTCAACCTCCACCGGCATAAGATTTTCGCCTTCAGCCAAACGCATTCCGCGCCGCATGGCGGCAAGCGCCGCATCAGGAACTGCACCGCGGACCAGAACTTCATACGTTTTTGGCTGATGGTGGCTGGGATGGGTGAGGCGTTGGGCAAGTTGGCCGTCGTTGGTCAACAGGAGTAGGCCTTCAGAAAAATAATCAAGACGACCGACAGGGTAGAGGCGTAGCGCGCGCACGTTTTCCGGCAGGTAATCCATCACCGTGGGGCGCCCCTCAGGGTCATTTGCAGTACACACCACCTGAACAGGCTTGTTGAGCATGAGGTAACAGAATTCTTGCGCTCCGGTAAGCGGGCGGCCGTCAACGCCAAGGGCATCCCCCGGAGAGACCTGGCGGGCGGGGTTGGACTCAGCTATGCCGTTAACGGTTACGCGGCCAGAAAGAATCAGTTCGTCCGCCTTTCTGCGTGAGCACAGGCCCGATGCTGCAATGGCCTTGTTCAAACGCATGTGATCTGTTTCTGACACGGCTGTAGCCTTTGGCGAATGGGCCACACAAGAGTCTGGATTTTTCAGATTCATTCCAAAGCCTGCGGTGTTAGGCGCGCGTCCGTTTTTTTCTGCGGGTGCGGCCATGTTTGCCTTGTGGGGGGCTCGGG
>NZ_JAHZAA010000041.1:14054-23088 GCF_019424165.1 Desulfovibrio sp.
AAAATTCTTTGCCTGAATTGTGGCCTTTGGGCGGCCGATGTGAACGACTGTGCGACGTCACCTTATTCTCCTTAAGTATGCTGAAAAGCATGGTGCGGGAAGAGAAGCGCAAGGTCAAGAAGGCTGCAATAATTTGCTCTTTTTTGACAAAAGTTTACATAATTATCATTATGGGACATTGCGCACTGTGCCAAAAAGGCTACCCATTCTCCCCAATCCTTTAAAAAGTAAGCCGCGCGGCCCTTGCCCCTCTGGTGGCTTTGCCTGCAAAATTATTCGGCTCAATGATGGCAGCATTCAATTTTTTATAGCCTGTTTATTGAAAATTCATGCCTTTCATTCGCGTTGCCTTCACCTCGGTGGACTTGCTCACAAGGCGGCTCTGACGTACAACACAAACCAACGCCATCCCAATGGCGCACGTTTCCAACCGAGGAGTTTTCATGGGCTTTGCCAACAGTGCGTGCAGTTTTACACGCTTTCGCATCCTTGATCCGGTTCCGGCTGAACTCTGGCCGCAAATACCCGACAAGCTCAAGCAATTCGCCTTTCGGGACATTGACGATATCCCGGAAATGCAGGCTCAGGGATGGGTCTGTTTTGAAGATATGCTGGATTCTGAATGGATAACCGCACCGCCACAAAAAGGCGCGTATCTTGTTTTTTCGCTGCGGCTTGATATGCGGCGCATCCCCGCCGGAGTGGTAAAAAAACACCTGGCTGTGGCCCTGCGCGATGAAAAAAAACGCATGCACGAGCAAGGCAAGACCTTTATCTCCCGTGAGCGCAAAAAGGAACTGAAAGAACAGGTTATGCTGCGCCTGCGTACACGCTTTCTGCCAATTCCAAGCGAATTCAATGTGTTGTGGGCTACGGACAAAAACGAAATATGGTTTGCCTCTACCCAGAACAAGATGATTGATCTTTTCATGGAAGAGTTTCTTAAAACCTTTGAGCTGCACCTTGAGCAACTGACGCCTTACACCCTGGCGGCTTCCATGCTGGATGAAGAAAGCCTCATCCGCCTGGATCAGCTTGAGGCCACGCAGTTTGCCCCTCAGTCCTAGCCGCGGAGCGAGCACACATGAATATGCCCTATCTTGGAGAATCTACTGATATTATTCTTGGTCAGGAATTTCTTACCTGGCTTTGGTACCAGAGCGATACTGCCCCCGGTGCATTCACCGACAAAGAAGGCGCCCCTTTCTCTGTCTCTATGGAACAGCGGATAGTGGTACAAGGAGGCGAAGGAGACGCCCGGGAAACAGCCTCTGTTTCCGGTTCGCTCTCTCCTCTGCGGGAGGCGCGCTTTGGACTCGGAACCGGCAAAAAAGTCAGTCGTGCGCTCATCCGGCTTGAAAAAGAAGAGCTGGCCTTTCAGGTAACGCTCAAGGCAGAAGATTTTTGTCTTAACAGCCTGAAGACGCCGAAGCTGGACAAGGGTGACAGTGACGACGATCCGGACGCCCTGCTGCTTGAAAAATTTTACCTGATGGAAATATGCACCAGTCTGCTGGACGCGCTGTACGCGCGCTTTCTTGCTCTGCGCCTTTCTCCACAGTGGCAGAAAGAAGTGGATGACATGCGCCAGTGGATGACCCGTACCGAGTAGGGAACCGTCCATGCCACCCCTGCCCTCACATGTCCGCCGTCACGGTCGGCTGACCGCTATCGTCGCCAACGTTGCACGCAAGACGTTGTGGATGCTGCTGGTCCTGTGGGGGATTACGCTTATCAGCTTCTGGGTCATTCATCTGGCTCCTGGGTCTCCTACTGATATGGAGACAACGCTCAACCCCCTCGCCGGCGAGGCTGCACGGCAAAGGCTTGAAGCGCTGTACGGGCTTGACCGTCCGCTTCACGTCCAATATGCAGACTGGCTGCTGCGCCTGCTGCATTTTGACTTCGGCAACTCCATGTCTGCTGATGCCCGTCCCGTGCTGACCAAGATTATGGAGCGCCTGCCCCTCACAGTGGGCATGAATGTCACCGCCATGGTGCTGACCCTGCTCATTGCCATACCGGTGGGAATAGTTTCGGCCTGCCGCCGCAATTCCCTGCTGGACCGCTCCGTGACGGTGCTGGTCTTTCTGGGTTTTGCCATGCCTTCGTTCTGGCTTGCCTTGCTGCTCATGATGCTGTTTGGCATTGAGTTGCAATGGTTGCCTATTTCCGGCCTTACATCCATGCATTATGAGCAGTTGAGCCTGTGGGGAAAGCTATGTGATCTGGCAAAACATCTGGCCCTGCCCATACTTGTCTATACCGTGGGCGGCCTTGCGGGCATGTCGCGCTATATGCGGGCGTGCATGCTGGAGGTGCTTCAACAGGATTATATCCTTACGGCACGGGCCAAAGGTCTTGGCGAAAAAGCCATTATCTGGCGTCACGCACTGCGCAATGCCTTGCTGCCCGTCATTACCCTGCTGGGCCTTTCAGTGCCTGGGCTCATCGGCGGCAGTGTCATTATTGAGTCCATTTTTGCCCTGCCCGGCCTCGGCCAGCTTTTTTATGCCGCCGTTATGGCCCGGGATTATACGATGATTATGGGCAACCTTGTTTTGGGGGCCGTGCTTACCCTCTTTGGCAATCTATTGGCCGACATCTGCTATGGCTTGGCTGATCCGCGTATACGCAGCGCAAAGGATGACGTCTGATGCTCCCCCGCGTTGTCAAAAATGCGCTTGGCCGCCACGCCATGCTGCTGATCGGGCTTTTTATTGTTCTTGGCATGTCCCTGGCGGCCCTGCTGGCGCCGGCCATTGCGCCACATAACCCGGATGCGCTGCATCTGAACAACATTCTTGAACCGCCCTCTTCCCGGTTCTGGCTTGGAACAGACAGGCTCGGCCGCGATGTTTTTTCACGCCTGCTTTACGGAGGGCGGGTATCTTTGTGGGTCGGCTTTGTGGCTGTGGGGATTTCCATCAGTATCGGCACCACGCTTGGCCTGATAAGTGGCTATTTTCGGCGATGGGTTGATGAAGCGATCATGCGCGCTGTTGATATAATGCTTTGTTTCCCTTCATTTTTTCTTATATTAGCGGTCATTGCATTTCTGGAGCCTGATCTTACCAATATAATGATTGTCATCGGGCTTACCTCATGGATGGGCGTTACGCGTCTCGTTCGCGCTGAGACCCTGAGTTTGCGCGAGCGCGAATTTGTGGATGCGGCCCGCCTGGCAGGCAGTTCCACAAGAAAAATACTTTTTTACCACATTTTGCCCAATGCCTTGGCTCCGGTGCTTATAACCGCTACTCTTGGCGTAGCCGGAGCCATCCTTGTGGAATCAAGCCTGAGTTTTCTCGGTCTTGGTGTGCAGCCTCCCACGGCAAGCTGGGGTAACATGCTTATGGAAGGCAAAGCCGTCATTGAGAGCGCCCCCTGGCTGTCGGTTTATCCTGGGTTGGCCATTCTTGTGACGGTACTCGGCTATAACCTGCTTGGTGAAAGTTTGAGAGATATTTTCGATCCCAGGCTACGACGCTGAAGCATGCCGGGACCTTCTTGCAATACTTAAAGTAAAACTTAAAAAACGCTCTGTGCGGACGCAAACAACATGTTGGAATACCTTCGCATTCGCAACCTTGCTCTCATTGAAGATATGGAGCTGGAGTTCGAGCCGGGCATGAACGCTCTCACCGGCGAAACAGGGGCCGGCAAAAGCTTTATTCTTAAGGCTCTGGGCTTTCTGCTGGGCGACAAACTGTCTGCAGACATGGTTCGTGCGGGGGCGGAGCGTGCCCAGGTAGAGGCCCTTTTTACCCTGGAGGACGAAGATATTGTGCTGCGGCGTGAATTGCTGGCTGAAACCGGCCGCAGCCGCCTTTACATCAACGATGAACTCCGCTCCCAGGACAGCTTGCGCGATTTGCGCCCGCGCCTTGTGGCTCACACAAGCCAGCACGCGCAGCAAAAACTTTTGCAGCCAGCAGTTCAGGCGCGTCTGCTTGAAAGCGGCCTTGAACAGCCTGAGCTTCTGCTCAAGCGTGACGCCCTGCTCTCCCGCCTGACAGAAACGGCAGCACAGCGTAAAGCGTTGCTTGAGCGTCAGGCCGGGCTTGCCGAAAAGCGCGAACTGCTCGAAATGCAACAGCAGGAAATTGACAAGGTCGCGCCGGAAGATGGTGAAGAGGAGCGGTTGGAGGAAGTGCGCGCCCAGGCGCGCTCACTTGAAAGCGTGCGCGAAAACTATGAGCAGGCCCTGTCTCTTTTGCATGGCGATGACAGCGAGGGGTTGCTGGACCTGTTGGGTAACTTTGAAAAAGTGCTGACGCGCATGGCCAAAGAGGACGAATCGCTCAAACCTGATGCCGATGCGGTCACTGCTTTGCGCCAACAATTGTCCCATCTGGGTGGGCGCTTGCGCCGCCCACCGCAAATGGAAGATATGCACGATATGGACCAGGTCGAAGAAAGGCTTTTCGCTTTGGCTCAGCTTAAGCGCAAACTGCACCGGACGTTGCCGGAAATTCTTTCTTTGCGGGATGAAATAACAGAAAACCTTTCATTTCTTGATGTTTGTGCGTTGGACCTGGCCCGCCTTGGGCGGGAAGAAGAAGCTCTGATTCTGGACCTCTCCACTTTGGTGGAGAAGATCATTCCCATTCGCCGCAAAGCGGCTTTGGCCTTGGCTTCAGCCCTGGAAGAAGAATTGCGGCAACTTGGCTTTTCTGAACAGGTGCAAGTGATTCCCCATTTTGAAAAGCAGGAAATCTGGCCCGGCGTTATGGATGAGCGCGGACGCATCCTGTGGGCGCCAAACCCTGGGCAACCTCCCCAACCTCTGGACAAGATTGCTTCCGGAGGCGAGCTTTCCCGCTTTTTGCTGGCGCTGGCCAGCGTACGACAGGATGGTGAAAATGCTATCTTTATCTTTGACGAAGTGGATGCCGGGGTGGGAGGCCTTACTCTCAACAAGCTGGCTGAAAAGCTGTATGCGCTTGCTGCAAGCAGACAAATGCTGCTGATCACGCACTGGCCCCAACTGGCGGCCCGGGCGCGCAAACACTTTCAGATCAGCAAGACCGTGCGGGATAATGCTACCTTCACCTTTTGCAGGCCGCTGGACAAACAGGCTCGACATGCAGAACTGGCACGCATGGCCGGTGGCGGCGCACAGGGAGAAGCCGTGGCGCACAGCCTGGAAATTTGACCAAACAGCCTTCCCCATCAGTCGAGGTTCTTGAAAAATAGGCAGATCTTCCACTTTCGTGGAATTATGCCGCGACGCATGAACAATACCTGAGAGAACTCGTAAGAGGCAGCCAGTTACCACGACGAGCAAAACATCATTTCCCATCTTTTCAGCGCATATTTGCCCGACACTTTGCATGCCTGCCATCAAGGCGCTTTCTTCTTTTTTGCACGACTCATCCACCTTTGCTCAGCTCGGCCTGTTGTAAAGCTGCCAGTTTTTTCATAGGCATATGCTTTTATGAAAAATCAACCAGTACATTATAAATAATAATTGCCGGATGGTTGCTAAAAATGAAGATCAGCCAATGGGCTAGATGATGGATAAAAAAGACCGGCAGCCTGATTCTGAAAAAACGCCTTGCACAGACTTTTAGATCTGTGCATATCAAAAAAAATATTCAATAAAAAACGAAAAATATTTTTTTCCTAGAATGGTATGCAATCTTGATCTGATTGGTCATGATTGTTTAACGCATCTTCAAGAAGACAAAATGTCTTTTGTGTGTCAAATTACATGCTCAATATGGATGGTCACAGCATGAAACAACTGCGACCAAGCAATGCTGTCATTTGTGGGGAACGACGTGAAGCTTATGGAATAGCCCTGTTTGCGTTCCGTATCCTGACGTAATGTGCCTGATCTTGAAAATTGAAAAATGGACGCAGATCGGCCTTTGAACGCAAAGAATTCGCCCACAATCCCCACAACGGACAAAAAGCTGTAAAGCGGTATGACAGGCATTGATGAAAACAGAAATATCATTCTGGGCTGTTCTGGCTGGGTAACGATTGGCTGGCAGGCAAAGGTAAACATGTTGATTTTGAAAAAACTATTCGCAACAGCGCTGGTTACTATGGTGCTTGTGCTGATTACAAAAAAAGATTCGTGAGGGCTTTGTTTTGCGATCTGTTTTTACGCTAATTTTCGTTGTAATCATTGCCGTTGGGCTGCATTTCGCCTTTCAGAAATACTGCGGCGGAATTTATGTGGAAAAGAACCACTCTGAGGCATACTCCTGCGCAGGCGGCAAAAATATCTCTGTTCAGTTTTTTTCCACAAGCGATCGCATGCTGATGTTCGCCAAAATCGTCATGCCTGATGGTGCGGAATACTCTCTTCCCCTTATGCCCTCGGCGTCTGGCAGCAGGTACTCAGATGAGTTTGCCCTTGAAGCCTGGTTCAAAGGAAACGAGCTCACTGTAAGCAAGCCTTCTGAGAATAGGACAATGGAACCGATCTACGAGTGCACGGCCAAATAAGCTGTAGCTTGAAGCCGTGTCACAGGGAGGCTGTGATGGAACAACTAAAAAACACCCTGTGTGCCGCAATTGAATTCGGTGAGTGCGTTCATGTTGTGGAAAAGCAGCGTGGAAATATCGGCATTATTCCGCGCGGCCTGACTACGGACATTGTGGTCTGCGATATCGTTGCCGTCTCGCGCCCTGTTGATGCCCAAAAGCGGCGGGTAAAGCTGGACTTGGCGAATATCCGTTTGATGTAAAAAATTGGGGCGCGCCTGTGCGATATGAACCCTGGAAGCTTTTACCTGGTTCGAATGAGCGCATCTTGCTTTCGACACATAATCATTATTGAAGAGGCGGTAGCAAAAACAAAAAAGGCCAAATCCAGAAAATGGACTTGGCCTTTCTTGTTAAAGAAAAGTTAGATGGTGGAGGCGGGGGGAATCGAACCCCCGTCCGAGAACATTCCACACGAAGCATCTACAGGTTTAGGTCAAGTATGTATTTCACCACGCTGTTGGCCCCTGACCAGGCACAACGTAGCAATCCCGCCGGTAAACTCCTCGCGAAAAACCCCGGCGAGAGCCGGTTTTCGCCAGCCTGATAAGTGTCGCCAATCAGGGTTATCAGGCATGGCCCTGATCGGCGCGACCGTTAAACGGTCATTGCCTCGCTGTTATTAGGCAGCGTAAGCGTAGTCGTAATCGTTGTTGGCAATTACTTTTGTGCCGCTTTTTACGAGGCCAGCGGCGCCTCGACCTGCCGCTACGGCTTCCACGTCCCCGTCGAAACCAGTGCGCCCCCATTGTAGTTGGGAAAATAATATAAGACGGTTACTGCCGATTGGCAAGCTCAACGAACATAGAAATGTGAAAGAGATCCTTTCAGGCACATCCTGTAACGGCTGAATATGGCGGCATCCTCGTTTTCAGTATCTGCTTTTAATGCGCATTGCGCATGGGATGCTACTGATAAACCGTGAACAAGAAGAGCAATCTTGGCCATTGTATGAAAATATTTCTGTAAAGAAGGATGTTCTGAAATAATGCGGCACAGTTTTTCAGCACCCTGCTCTTTGCTTTCCATAACAAGATCACCCATCGGCGACAGGTACAGCAATATACGCTCGTCAAATTCAGGGAACTGCTCGCCCAGGCAAGACTGAAGCTGCACCATGAAGGTCTCCTGCATGGCTTCAAGCCTGAGTTCCAGGGCTTCAACAAGTCCGCTCCCCGAGCACTCCAGGCTATGCAAAATACGCAGGGTCGCCTCATCAAGGTGTGCCAGCGGCTCACGTAAAGAAGTCCCGAAGTATTGATCGTTGCCTGTGGCAGCTCTGCCGGACTGCATGTGGAGCATGCTGCTTATCTGGTTTGTGCTTTCTGGTGTCACAGGCTCCCCCGGTAGGCTTGTGGTCTTTTTTTCCGTGTGTAGCTGCAATGCCGGGTATTAAGCAAGATGGATGCCAGAAAAAGCGACTTCTCGCCAAAGTCTAAAAAAAATTAAGAGATGCCCATGACGACACGCGAAGATTTGCCTCGCCTCCCCTCGGGGCAAAAGACAATCGTCAGTTTGCCCGCAAACGCAACATAACAGATGCCCCTGCCAGAAGGGTGCGCCTGCCGACTATTTTCAATCCCATGCGAAAAACAAGCCCTTCCAGCCCCCCTGTTTTCATAAAAGCTGCCCGGCCGGCGCGCCGCAGGCCCGGCAGAAAATTCACTAATGCCACCGCAGGCAACTCCAGATTGCGCTCGGCGCACTTGAAGTCAACAACCAACACCTCATCAGCCGCAGATAAAGCAAGGCGCAGCAGGTTTTCAGCGACGGACGACGGCAGGTAAAAAAGTTCATATGCCATGCGCACAAGGGATACCGGAGCATCCGCCATATGCCAAAGTGCCCCCGGAGCGACATTTAGCGGCGCATTGATGGCGTCCGCAGGCCATGACACCGTGCGTGCAAGTAATTTGTTCGACAAGCAAGGCTGATAGACGGCCAGCAGTTGAGGGGCAAAGGCAGACGCGTCAAAGGGCTGTTCCGCATGCGCCTCTTTTGCCCGCGTGGAGCCGGAAGTTCTATATTTTTGCAGGATAGATGAAGGAGGTGCGCTTTGCTCGGGCTGACAAGACATCATGACCTGCCGCCGATTCTTTCAAGCATTGCCTGGCGCGCTGTGCCATAGGCCGCATCAGTGGGCAGGCCCTGAACAAGATTGCGTGCGTGACCATCTTCCACAAACTGACGGCGGCTGGACGCAAAATGCATGTCAAAAAACCATGTGCCCAGTAGCAGGCGAAAATCATTGACGCTGCGTAAATCAGCGTAAGCTGCCACGCGATTTTCACGGGCAGCTTTGAGTACAGCCTCGCTATACAGGCCCGGAGTGTCAGGAAGGCTCAATACAACGGTGGGATTATACGGGCCGGGGCCGGACAGATGCTCGTCCATAACACGCAAAATATCCAACTTGTCCGAATCGCGCACCACATGAGCAGCCTCCGCCGTGGCCTGTGGCAGGCCAAATGGCAGCGCAAAGCGATTATGCAGCCCGACCACGGCTAATATTGCCTTACGTGTGGCAGGCTCT
>NZ_JAHZAA010000042.1:0-8332 GCF_019424165.1 Desulfovibrio sp.
AACATGAAATTTATCCTGTAGTTTTTGGCAATCCCACCGCACCGCACGAAATTCTTGTATTGCTTGATTTTGCCGCGCCGCAGAGCGAAAAAGTCTGGCAGGCTGTTGTCGATGCCAGCCGGTCCCTTTCTTCCCAGCAGTGCAAAATTGCAGTTTTTGCCAACAGCAGGGAATATTACGGAACTGACCTTATGGGGCTGGCTATCTGGATAACCCATTCACGCCCGGGACAGGCCATGCCGTATCTGACGTATGCGCTGGGACAGTGGAACAAGGTCAAGGCCGAGCAGAAAAGTACCCGTGGACACGCGGTGCCTTTTCAAAATGAATATGACGCCACTGTAAAAAATACGGATTATCCCATCCACTATGCCTATCTTTCGCGCCTGCGGCCACCGGTTCCCGCAAGTCAGGAACTGAGCGTGGCAAGATATTGTTATGATGCTGGAAATGTTAACCTTTATCAGGCAGAACAGATAAGCAAATATTACGGCATAAAGCATCTGCCCGCCGTGATTGTGGACGGCCAGGCGATTTCTTCTGTGTCCGCTGCCTCTATCCTTAAAGCCTTGCAGTAACAAAAGGCCCGGCGCGGACGACACGCCCGACAAAGCTTACGGGCAGAAGTTTCGCGCATGAGGGTACAGCGGCGTAAAACATTTCGGCCAGCTTTTCCGTGTTGTTCCGGGAAAAGCTGGCCGATTGTTTATATGTGCGTGGCGCGTTGTTGTGTCCGATGGTCTTTCAGTCTTCAGGCTGAAAAGGGGTGGACCAGCCTCGGGGATTCATCTTGTGTTTCTGCTGAAAGTCGCCCCGGCAGGGAAGACGTCACCATTTTGCAGTTATGAACACAATCGAGCCAGATGCTTGCTGTTTTGTCAGTCTATACGCCTGTGGCCGCAGCTTCATCCACGACCCATACTAGATCGCCAAAGCCGGGCCGCACCATCTGGGCGGGCAGGGTGGGCGGGGCCAGCAGATTGAGGGCGCGGGAGAGCACATCATGTTTTTCGGCCCCGGTTACAAGAAACATGCAGCAGCGGGCATTATTGATGACCGGCAGGGTGAGGGTGAGCCGGTCGGCCTTGCGTTCCGGAACGTACTGGTCAATGACCAGCCGTTTCTTTTCCGCAAGGGCAGGCGAATGGGGAAAAATAGACCCCGTATGCCCGTCTTCGCCCATGCCAAGCAGCATAAAATCAAAACGGGGGAGATCCTGCGGGCCAAGATCGAATTCGGCACGGAGCTGCCCTTCATACTTGACGGCAGCTTCTACAGGATCCTCTTCGCCGCGCATGCGGTAGAAATGCGTAGCCGGCACATGGCCGAGAAATTCCCTGCGGGCCAGACCGTAGTTGCTGTCGGCATGTTCCGGCCCCACGCAGCGTTCGTCTACCCAGAAAATGCTTATCTTGTCCCAGGGCAGCCGATCGGCCCAGTCGTCACCGGCAAGCAGTCGGAAAAGCGGAATGGGAGTCTGCCCACCGGACAGGGCAATGCGGAATACACCCCTTTCAGCAACAGCCTCTTCACAGGCGGCAGCAAGAATATGTGCGGCGCGCTCGGCCATGGCGGCCGGGTCTTTATGAATGTGCACCGTAAGATGGATGGATCGGCTGAGGCCCGACATGTGGCGGCTCCTTCAAAGTTGACGATGGAAACGGCCGGCATTGGCCGTCTTGCGGGAACTTGCCTGCAAAACGCGTCCTGGCAGCCGGGAATTTCCGGCCTTGCGAGGCGCGGTACAGCTAAACAATTCGACCGGCCAGGCCGCGCTGTTCACCGACAGCCATGACGAAAATTCTTGCCCTGACAAGGCTGGGCGACAATGTTTACTATGGCACAGAAGTATCAGAGAGAAAAGTCCTATTTGTGCCAATAGTGTGCCGCAACTATTGAAATTCTTCGATAGGTTCCGGGGTATCGGAAATGTGCAGCACCTCGCCGTTGTCGAGCCCGAGGGTCTTCCATGTCGCCGTGCACTTCAGGGGTAATCCTTGCAGCAAGCGACGGCCGAGTTCGCTGTGTCCGTCCAGCTCAATGGTCCAGCTTCGCTTGAAATCTTCACCCGGGCGCACGGGCTGCACGGCATTCAGGTTGCGGCTCAGCAGCTTGCTGCCGGAAGCATTGGAGATTTCGGCAAACAGGTTCATATTGTTTACCCCCACAGTGCCGATGTCGCGCGCGAGTACACGCACCACCACAAGCAGGGTGCTGCCGTCTGAAATCAGGCCGGCATCTACAGAGCAGGACTGAAGAGGAAAGATGTCTCTTATACGCCGCTCTGTCTGTGTGTTTTTGTCCACGATCATCTGCCGTTGGCCGCGCATGCGCTCCACCTGAGCTTCGCGAAACTGGCGCGTAAGTTCCGGCCCGTTTACCAGGCTGCGTACAATCCATCCTTCGGCGGTTTTATCCATCCGCAGGATCAGCGGAAAATTTTTATCCAGCAAAGGATGCCGTATCCTGGCTGTCAGCAGGGCGGTGCCTTCGCTGGAGGTCTGCAGGCTGATGCTTTTTGAAAGCTGCTCCAGAAAGTCTGGGGGCAAGGCGTAGAGCGGAGTTTTTAACCGTGTTTTCAGGTCCGGCTCTTCTTTGGCAGCCTCTTGTTTGGAACGTAGCTGCCTGAGCAGGGCGGTTTGTATCATGTCGCTGATCTGACGCTCCTGATCCGGCCCCGCTTTGAGAAAGGGATAGCTTCGCACCAGGCTGGCAGCCAGTTGCCGGGAAAGCGCGTTGAAGTCTATCATCTCCGCGATCTTGTTAGTATGGGCGCTTTTAAGGGCATCGCGCAATTCTTCATAGGCATAGAGGCTGGACTGGCGGAATTGGTAATACCGCCAGCCGCTGTAAAACAGCACTGCGACAATCACGATCAATATGCCCGCAGCGAACGCAAGAACATGCTGCCGTACAAAGGAGATCAGCCGGGAAATAGCGGGAAAGTTCATGACACACCTGATATTTTCTAATTCACTGAGAGTTCAGGGAATTTTTTGAACCGTACTCCAGCACCGGTTCAGGCCTGCGCAGGCGCTGCCCCTTGATCTTGAGGGGAATGGGCGTTACGGGCCGTGCAGGGCCAAGATCAAGGCGAATGACGCACCATGCTCCCAACGGAAGGGGCAGTTTATGGATGCAGCCGCCCAACGGGCACGTGCTGTTCCAGAGGGTGCGCGGTCCGGCAAGAGTGCTCATGCCGCAGGCCTTGCCGCCTCCCATATCTTTGAGCAGGCGCCAGATGCTCCACCATTTGTGTGCAGGTCCGGGCCAGGAACTTTTTCGGCCTTGCAGGCAGTGCAGCAGGTAGGCGAGAGAGGCGCTGTTCCAGAAGGTAACGGCAAGTCCACCGGAAGAAACGCGCAAGGCTTCGCGTGCGGCGATTTCTACTTTTTTTCTGTCACCGCCGGAGAGGTGCAGGACAACCCCGTCAAAAGAACTGTCATCAAAGGGCAGGTGATCATCTGCGGCAGCGGCTATTTCTGCGCGGCAACCCATTGCGGCGGCGGCCCGCGCCCGCAGTTCCGGGCGGAGCTCTGTTATGGTCAGGTCAAAACCGCATTCCCACAACAAGGGCGAAAATATCCCCTGGCCGCAATTGACCTCCAGCAGGGTTTTTCCCCTGCGGGGCCAGACCGCCAAACTGTGTTGCAGAAGGTTCTGCTGCTTGCTCAGGGCAGAGAGGCCCTTGGTCTTCCAATGCCACCGCTTCATGGTTCTGCCTTTTGATCAGATCGTTCGATTGTTTTTTAATATCCCACTATTTTGCAAAGAGGTCAAAATGGCAAGAAAAAAACTGCCGGGAGAAAGCCATGCGGAATTTTCATGCAGCGCTCCATACAAAAAACGGTGAGGAATGCAAAACACGCATCCCTCACCATTTTATCATAAATTGCGCAAAGTTTATACAGTGGCGATGGATTCGATCTCCACCTTGGCCCCCAGCGGCAGGGCGCTGACCTCCACGCAGGAGCGCGCGGGGCAGGGGGCGCTGAAATACTGCTGGTACACTTCGTTTACGGCGCCGAAGGTTTTGATGTCGGTGATGAAAACCGTGGTTTTCACAACATTCGCAGTAGTCAGGCCTTGTGATTCAAGAATTGCCAGCACATTTTTGCAGCACTGAATGGCCTGAGCAGCGGCGTCGCCTTCTACCAGTTTGCCGGTTGCAGGATCAATGGGGACCTGCCCGGAAAGAAATATGAGATTGCCCGTCTTGATGGCCTGGCTGTACGGGCCAACGGCGGCAGGAGCCTTGTCTGTGCTGATGACTTCTTTATTCATGATTGTTCCTCAGCGGTACATGGGTAAAAGATTGAAGACAAAAAGCGTATGGCAAACAGCGACAAAGCAGCCATATGCCAGAAGCAGCGGCACTGTCAGGCGACCACCCGGCGTAGTGTACACGGCCTTGCCATAGCGCTTGCGACTGTTGCTGAGCAAAAGGGCCGGTATGATGACTGCCCAGAATGCCGATGCCAAGCCGGCCCAGCCGATGGCGGACAAAAAGCCGTCAGGCCAGATAAGGCCCCCCAGAATAGGTGGAACAAAGGTGACCAGCAGGGTCTTGGTTCTTCCGATGCGGCTGTTGTCAAAATTGCACAGGTCGGCCATATAGTCAAAAAGTCCCAGGCCTGCCCCCAGAAAAGAGGTTGAAACAGCCAGAAGCGAGAAACCTTCAAGCATGCGCAGAATCAAAAAGCTGCTCAGGTTATTGCCTGCTGCGGCCATAAGGTCACCAACGTTGCCGCCCGCCTCAATAACACCTTTGAAGTCCGCGCGCGAAATATTGCCGTCCGCGGCAGTCAGCCAGGATATATAACAGACCAGGGCCACAATTGTTCCGTAGCGCAGGCTCGCGTCAATGGTGCGCGGCTCTTTGCCCATATATTTGACCAGGCTCGGAACAGAAGCGTGAAAGCAGAAGGATGTCAGGTAGGTGGAAACGGCTCCCCACAGGAAGATCATTTCTCCGCCGCTGCCATTAAGGTCCAGCAGTGTGTCCACCCGCAGGTGCGTTATCATGCCGCTGATGGAAATAAAGTATGATATGACCATGCCGCCCACAAGCAAAATGGAAAACTTGTCGACCGCTTCGGAACTCCACCAGATAAACACCGTGAGCAGCAGGGCGAGCACAAGGCTGTTGAGCAGTCTGGGGGGCGCGGTGCCGGTTATGGAGGTGATGCTTTGTTCAATAATGGACCCACCCCCGCTTACATAGGCATAGACCAGGGTGTAGAGCACAAAGGCAACAGCAAAGCCATTCACGAGGCTCCACTTTGGCCCCAGCAGTTCGCGGACCATTGTGTGGAAGCTGTGCCCGGGTTCAAAGTGCATGCTCACTTCCAGCAGCGCCTGGCTTGAGCGCAACATGACGATCCAGGAAATCAGCATCAACCCGATTGACCACGAAAACCACATTCCGGCCGAGGCCATCGGCAAAGCCAGCATACCGGCGCCTATGGCCGTACCGGCAACAAGAGTGGTGCCGCCAAGCACAGGAGAAAAGCGGAAGTCCATTACAGTTCCTTGTTTGGGGTGATATCTGTTGGGCGGGTATGAAAAAAATTGGAAAGCAGCGCTCCGGAAATGTTCTGCCACACGCTGTAAAGGGCGCCGGCGATGGCCGCCGCAGGTGAAAAGTGGGCCAGGGCAAGCGCAGTGGCAAGGCCGGAGTTTTTTGTACCCACTGCCAGGCACAGGGCGCGGCCGGTGCTGCGGTCAAGCCGGAAAAACCGGGCGAGCAGGCTGCCCAAAGCAAGACCGGCAAGGTTGAGGCAGATGACGGCCATAAAAATATCCAGGCCAGCTTCCAGAATGTTTGTGGCATTTATAGCCAGAATGCCTGCCACCACCAGGGTAATGGTCAGGGCGGAAAGCAGGGGCAAAAAAGGCAGTGCGCGGCGAGTCAGTCCACCGCAAAAGCGGTGTGCCGCAAGCCCCATAAGTACGGGGACCACCACTATTTTGCTGATGGAGACCACAAGGCCGCCCACATCCACAGGTATCCACACGCCGCCGAGAAACCAGGTAAGGGCAGGCATGAAGAGAAGAGCGAGAAATGTACCCAGGGATGTAAGCGTTACAGCGTAAGGCACATCACCCTTGGCGATATAGGCCAGAACATTGGAGGCAGTGCCTCCGGGGGCTGTGCCTACGAGAATGAGGCCCATGGCCATGTCCGGCGGCAGAGAGCAGACATGGCAGAAAACAAAGGCCAGCAGGGACATCAGGACAAACTGGGCGGCTATGCCCAGAGCGATATGCCGTGGACGCGCCAGCACATGGCTGAAGTCTCCCACGCGCAGGGTCATGCCCATGCCGAACATGATAAGCCCGAGAAGCGGAGTAACGTATGGGCCAACCCACCGGAAAAGCTCGGGCCGCCAGAGGGCCAGAGCGGAACAGGCAATAACCACAAGGCCCATGTAGCGCGTGAGGGCGGCGCTGATGATGATCGCAAGGCGCAACAAGTCTGTGTTTCCTCCGCCTGAGGCGTAGTATGCGGACATGGGCATACTGTCAGACTGACGTGCGGATGGCAAGAGTGTGAATAAAAAAGTTACTATCAATAAATAGTTGGAAGTCATTGGCATGGCTTGCGTGTTAAATATTCGGCATGCGTCTCACTTGAAAAAGCTGCTCCAAGCAGATACTCTGTTTCTTTAGGAGCGCGCCCATTTGGCGCGCGTTTTCGCACCGCACCTTTGCCAAGGCGAAAACGTCACCAAATTTTGAGGAGCATCATGAGCAACGAACCGGATAAGATCATTTATTCCATGATCCGCGTGACCAAGCGCCACGGGCAGAAGGAAGTGCTGAAAGACATTTCCCTCTCCTATTTCTATGGAGCCAAAATCGGCGTGCTTGGTTTGAACGGCGCGGGCAAATCCAGCCTGCTGAGAATTCTGGCCGGTGTGGACCAGTCCTTTGACGGCAAGACCGTTCTGGCCCCTGGCTACACAATCGGCTATCTGGAGCAGGAACCGCTTACCCACGAAACGCGCACTGTGCGCGAGGTGGTTGAAGACGGCGTGAGCGAACTCACGGCCATTGCCCGGCAGTTTGAAGAAATCAACGCCAAGTTTGCCGAGCCAATGGAACCCGACGAGATGGACGCGCTTATCGCGCGGCAGGCTGAGGTGCAGGAACTCATGGATGCCAAAAACATCTGGGACCTGGATTCGCGGCTTGAAATGGCCATGGATGCCCTGCGCTGCCCCCCCGGCGACATGCCTGTGCAGCAGATCTCTGGCGGGGAGCGCCGCCGCGTGGCCTTGTGCCGCCTGCTATTGCAGAATCCCGACATTCTGCTGCTTGACGAACCCACCAACCACCTGGATGCGGAATCGGTAGCCTGGCTTGAGCGGTATCTTTCCACGTTCCCGGGTACAGTTATCGCAGTCACGCACGACCGCTACTTTCTCGACAACGTGGCGGGATGGATTCTTGAGCTTGACCGTGGCCGGGGCATTCCCTGGAAGGGCAATTATTCCTCCTGGCTCGAGCAGAAGCAGAAACGCCTTGCCAATGAGGAGCGCAGCGAAGCTGAAAGACAAAAAACCCTGCAGCGCGAGCTGGAGTGGGTGCGCATGTCGCCCAAGGGCCGCCATGCCAAAGGCAAGGCCCGTCTTAATGCTTACGAGGCCATGCTTTCTCATGAAAGTGAAAAGCGCGCGCCTGACCTTGAAATCTATATTCCCCCGGGACCGCGCCTTGGCAAAAGCGTTGTTGAATTCAGCGGTCTTGGTAAATCCATGGGCGACAGGATGCTTATGGACGGTGCCGGCGCGCTGATCCCTCCCGGAGCGATTGTGGGCATTGTTGGCCCCAACGGCGCAGGTAAAACCACGCTGTTCAAGATGCTCGTGGGGCAGGAAACGCCTGACGCCGGCACTCTCAAGGTCGGAGAAACCGTACAGTTCGCCTATGTGGATCAGGGGCGTGAGTCTTTGACCCCCGGAAAAACCGTATACGAGCTTATCAGCGATGGCGCGGAAACCATCAAGCTTGGCAACCGTGAGGTAAACGCCCGTGCCTACTGCACTCGCTTTAACTTTCACGGCGCCGATCAGCAGAAAAAGGTGGATGTGCTTTCCGGTGGCGAACGCAACCGCCTGCATTTGGCCCGTATGCTGAAATCCGGGGCCAACGTGTTGCTGCTTGACGAACCGACCAACGATATTGACGTTAACACCATGCGCGCCCTTGAGGATGCCCTGGACAACTTCGCGGGCTGCGTGCTGGTGATCAGCCACGACCGCTGGTTCCTCGACAGGGTCGCTACCCACATCATGGCTTTTGAAGACGAGGCCAATGTGGTCTTTGT
>NZ_JAHZAA010000042.1:8342-11587 GCF_019424165.1 Desulfovibrio sp.
CAACTATTCGGACTACGAGGAGGA
Organism: Desulfovibrio sp.; assembly: GCF_019424165.1. GTDB lineage: Bacteria > Desulfobacterota > Desulfovibrionia > Desulfovibrionales > Desulfovibrionaceae > Desulfovibrio. The sequence continues at coordinate 8,367 of NZ_JAHZAA010000042.1, forward strand.
CCGCAAAAAACGTCTCGGCAAAGATGCCGATACGCCGCACCGCCTCAAATTCCGCAAACTGACACGATGAGCGTTGCCCCCGCGCCGGATAATCCGGCGCGGGGGCTGATCGCTCCGGAGGGCAGATGCATACAAGGAAAAAATTACAAAGCAGAATTCGTACAAATGCAGTCACTCCAGGCATAAGGGTTGCCCTGCTGGCCTTGCTGCTGACAATTATGGCAACCGGCAGCGCTTTGGCTGCCCAGGAAAAAACCTCTTCCGCCTCCATTGTTCCCACATCTCCCGCAAGCCCGGTATCAGCCATCCTTTCGCCCTCGGGCGGACTGGTGCAGGTTGAAGAAACACTGCCCGTCGTTATGAATGACGATATGGGTATCCTGAGCTTTGTGCTGCCCGGCGGCGCGGAGAATCTTCAGATCAGTGTCCCCGGTCATACCATCGCCCGCTGGACCTCCACGCCCCAGGCACTGGAACGCAAAGGGCATCTGGCCCGTCTGCGGGCCGAATTGAGCGGCGAAATAAATCAGGTCAACGGCAAGCTCGCCGCCGTCAAGGCGCAACTGGCCCTGTGGGAAACCCCGCCTGGCAGCAGTTCGTATCAGGATCTGACACAAAGGGAAAAAAGGCAGAGCAGTGCCATCCCCGAGCTGATTATTGAACAGGCCAATCTTGAAAGCCTGGTCGCAGTGCTTCGCCAGCAGTTGGATCAAATGCCGCTCAGTCCTGAAATGGGGCAGCGCATCACCATCGCCCTGCGCAAACCCGTGACGGGCAAGCAGTTGAAGGTGGCGTACAGCTATCAGTTGAACAACTGCGGCTGGCGCCCCGTTTACAGCTTTGACGCCAGAACCGGCAGCGGCAAGAGCAACGAAACTTCCGTGCGGCTCATGGCCGAGATATGGCAGCTTTCCGGTATTGACTGGAGCGATGCGCAGCTCACCCTCATTTCGCGTGGCGAAGGCCCGCGTGAGCCTGCGAACCTGGGCAGATGGGTGGTCGATTCTCAGGCTCCGGTTCCCCAGCCTGTCCGCGTAGTGCGCAAGACGTTTACACGGGAGGCCGTGGCGCTGTCGGCCGAGGCAGATGCTGTGTCCCCGGAACCCCCGGTCGTGCATGACGGCAGCGCGGTTTTTGCGCGTTGGAGCCTGGCTGTACGCGGCCTGCCCGAAGGGCGCTCGCGGCTGCTTATTGTGGAAGATATGTGGAAAACGCCTTTGCAGTGGCTGGCCCGCCCCATTGTGGGCGACAGCCGTGTTTGGCTTATGGGTAAATACAGTTTGCCGCCCGAACAGTCATGGCCGGACGGCGCAGCCGAATTCTGCGTGGATGGTCAGGGCGTTGGACAAGGATTTTTCACCCCCCGCGGTGGAGAGGCAACCCTGTACTTTGGTCCCGACCCCCGTGTGCATGTTAACGTGATTGTGAACAGCAAGCGGCGCGGCGAAAGCGGCTTTATAGAAAAAAGCCGTACCTGGACCTGGGCATGGACCTATGTGCTGACGAATACGCACAAGGATGCCATTAGCGTGCGTGTGGAACGCCCCATGCCAATGATCGTTGATCAGGGCGTGTCAGTCTCCTATAATGATTCACCGGCTTCACAGCAGATGCCTGATGAGCACATGCTGCTGTGGAACATAGAAGTACCCGGCGATGGCAAGGCTGAAATAAAGCACTCCGTGTCCATCACATCTTCCAAAGAAATGCCGATGCTTACAGATATTCCTTAAGGGGATGTACAGGTTTTGACTTGTGCGATACAGGGCCGCCTCAATATGGGGCGGCCTTTGCAACAAAAGGGCAGCCAGGCTGTCCGCCAAAGGAGCGCTCTCTTGAATTTTACCCCTGTGTTTTTTGATCTGGACGGAACCATTACGGACTCTGAAGATGGAATAATCAACTCCGTGCAGTATGCGCTGGCACACTTTGGTGTTTCCTTGCCGCGGGAAAGCCTGATTCCTTTTATCGGACCTCCCCTGCGCGACTCTTTTTCCAAAATCTTCCCCAACGATCCCGAAAAAGTGGAAGAGGTCGTTCGCAAATACAGGGAGTATTACACAGACCGGGGCATTTTCGAAAACCGTCTTTATGACGGCATAAGCGATCTTTTACACGATCTGGCAAAAGAGGGGCGTGTTTTGGCGCTTGCCACTTCCAAACCCGAAACTTTTGCCCTTCGTATTGTGGAACACTTTGATATCGCGCGCCATTTTTCGTGCATAGCCGGAGCAGAGCTGAGTGGGCCGCGTACTAACAAACCTGCTGTATTGCGCTATGCTTGTGAACGCTTGGGGGTCGTTCCCTCTGCGTCCTGCCTGATGGTCGGGGACCGCAAGTACGATGTGGCCGGCGCGCATGAGGTAGGAATGCCGTGTGCCGCAGTTTTATACGGATATGGTTCGGAAGTGGAGCTGAAGGAGGCTGGGGCCGATTGGCTGTGTCCTGACGTGAAATCCTTGCGGACTCTTCTGCAGAACCGGAACTGAAGTAAAGAAGTGCAAAACAGGGTGCATTGCCGGGAGCGGGATATGTAAAAATGCTTGCGGCTGTGCTCCTGCCCCTTCAGCCTTTTTCCGGCGGTTACTGCGGGGCTTTTACTCCCGATATTTTTAAGGAGTTCCTCGGGATTCAACCGTGGCAGGTGTGCCGGCAAAGCCATCCACAAGCATTCCAGCAGAGGCTGAAGCAGCCCCGCCATTGCGGCGTACAGCTGCTCGAGCAGTGGCCGGAGCAGTTGCAGAGCGCCACGCTCTTATTGCCAAGCCTGGGACAAAAGCGCTGTAATGTCCATTTTTTCGGCATCCGCCTCTGTAAGGGAGCGTTCAATTTCAAGCCCATGCTCTTTGCTCAGATCCAGAAATGCCGGGCTGATAGTTCTGCCGAGCGGATCAAAGGCTATAATAACACAGGGCTGCGCGGGAAAGCTGGGATTTGAGCGGCAAACAATACCTTGTTCGCCGCTGGATAGCTGTACCGGCGTGCCAACGGGATAAATGCCCATCATTTTGATAAAGCGCTCTACATAACCGGGAGCCCAAGCCTGGCCGCGCATCTTGTACATGACAGCCAGGGCGACATTGGCCGGCATGGGGGTTTTGTATACCCGCTTGGCCGAAAGGGCGTCATAGTTGTCGCTTACTGAAAGAATACGCCCGTAGATGCCGATCTTTTTTCCTGCCAACCGATAGGGATATCCTGTGCCGTTATGCTTCTCGTGG
>NZ_JAHZAA010000042.1:11597-19847 GCF_019424165.1 Desulfovibrio sp.
GCAACTGCCTGCAAAACCTCGGGCGGCATGTTGTCCGCCTTTTTTAGCTGATTGTAGCCCAGAATCACATGAGACTGCATGATCTCTTGTTCATTGGGCGTAAGTCTGCGTGGAGCATTGAGAATTTCTTGCGGAATGAATGCCTTGCCAAAATCGTGAAACAGTCCGGCCATGCCTACCAGATGAAGTTTTTCTTCAGGCAGACCAAGGTAGTGCGCATAGGCCACTGCAAAAATGGTCACATTGACAGAGTGCGTATAGGTGTATTCGTCAGAGTTTTTGAGCTTGGATAGTGAAACAAGGGCGTCCACATTGCGGTTGAGGCTGTTGACAATAGACTCCACGTAAGGCTGGGAAGCCGCGACATCAATGGCGCCGCCTTGTGCGGCCTGCATGAGGCTGCGCACATGGTCAAAAGAGTCTGCATAGATTGCAGCGGCTTTGGGGATCTCCTCGTCCAGAGAAACCAGGGGGGCTTTGGGATCAGGCCAGATTTCTTCTTCCTGAGCAGCTATGAGCTCATCCATCTGGCGGAAGCGTGAAGGGTCGTGGTAGGCTTCAGTGTAGCCCTGGCTGATAATATGGTCGACTTCTTCGCGTGACGTGATAAGCCCTTCTTCCATATATAATAGAGGGGCCTTGATCCATGAAAGGCCGGGATTGACGAGATACATCCCGGGCACGATGTCGGCAACAGTTATTTTTACTGACGCCATGGCTAAAAATACCCTATATGGCCGACCACGGTATTATACTACCGTGGTCGGGTTTTTCAAATATGAGGGGGGATTAGCCGATGTCCCAATCAAGCCCGAAGGTATCGTGCAGGATGCGGACGGCCAGTTCAACGTATTTTTCCTGAATCAGGATTGTGATCTTGATTTCAGAGGTGCTTATCATGAGGATGTTGATGCCTTCATGAGTGAGGGCGGCGAAGGTGCGCGCGGCAACGCCGGAATGGTTGCGCATGCCTACGCCGATGGCGGACACCTTTGCCACGCTTACGTCGTGCAAAATTTCTGAGGCGCCGGTTTTTTCGGCTACAGCTTCCATCACTGCAAGCGTTTGCTGCAGATCTTTACGCGAGATGGTAAAGGTAATGTCCGTATGACCATCCAGGCTCGTGTTCTGAACGATCATGTCAACAAGAATGCCTTTTTCGGAAAGCGGGCCGAATACGGCGGCGGCCATTCCCGGTACATCCGGCAGATCGCGAATGGTTACGCGGGCTTGATCTTTATCATAGGCGATGCCGGAAACAAGAACGGCTTCCATTGTGGAATCCTCCTGAGTAACGAGAGTGCCGGGATCACTACTGAATGTGGAGCGTACCCGCACGGGAACTTTGTATTTTTTGGCAAATTCTACCGAACGGATGTGCAGAACCTTGGCCCCCATGCTGGCCATTTCCAGCATTTCTTCATAGGCAACACGGTCCATTTTGCGGGCGGTTGAGCAGATGTTGGGGTCTGTGGTGTAAACGCCATCCACATCTGTGTAGATTTCGCATTCGGCGGAACCCATGGCCGCAGCAAGAGCCACTGCCGAAGTGTCAGATCCGCCCCGGCCAAGAGTAGTGATGCGGCCATTTTCAGTACAGCCCTGAAAGCCTGCAACTACCAGCACGTCATGATCTTTCAGAAAGCCGTACAGGGCTTTGCTGTTGATGGAAAGAATACGTGCGCGGCCAAAATCATCGTCGGTGGTAATGGGAATCTGCCAGGCCAGCAAAGACCGGGCGCGAATGCCGGCATCCTTGAGCAGCATGGTGAACAGGCTGATGGAAACCTGTTCGCCGGTGGCCACAAGGGCGTCGCATTCCGCACTGTCGGGGGTGGCCGACCATTCGCCAGCCAGAGCAAGAAGCTGGTTGGTTTCGCCGGCTCTGGCCGACAGCACGGCTATAACCTTATAGCCCTGCTTCAGGCCGTGCAGAACCTTTTCCCGCACCTGCTTCATTGATTCAAGCTTGGCTACCGACGTACCGCCAAACTTTTGCACTAAAATTTTCATGCCTGTATCCATTGCCCACAATCCTTCACAGTGTACAACAGGCCAATTGTGCAAACGCAGTTCTGTAGCGCTCAGACTCTGCTTACAGTCCATTGCTCGCACAAATGGCGCAACAGGGCCTCGGCCTTAAGGCCGCAGGCTTGCAGCGTCAATAAGTGACCTTCTTCGCATGCCTTCAAGGCGATGTCCAGATATTCTTCCGGACGCTCCTGATCCGGCAGAAATTCTGCCCATTCAATTATAATTAAAGTACGCAGGTTATCAAGAGCTTCCAGCAGGTCCTCGGGCAAGGATCCCGGACAGCGGTAAAGGTCGCAGTGCAGTACGGGCGGCACTGTAGGATAATGATTGCACAGAGTAAAAGAGGGGCTGGCGACCTCAGCCTCTGTGCCGCCGGGCAAACCCAGAACCATAAAACGCGTCAGGGTTGTTTTGCCGCTGCCGAGATCTCCGCGCAGCAAAAGGGTTTTCACTTCGGGCGCATTACCCAGAGCGCGCACGAGCAGGTCGGCAAAGCAACGGGTATCATCAAGAGTCGCAAGGGTTATCTGGGCCATGCAAGGTCATCTTCCTGGTCTTGGCTGACGGTGTGAAAAACATGAGGCAGGGCATCCGCGATGGCTGTGGCCGTATTGCCTCGCACGGGCCATTGGTGGGCAAGTGAGCGCCCGGCCAGGGCGTGCAGGGCCACACCTTGCCCGGCCGTGACAAGAAACGGCCCTCCGGGAAAGGTGTGCTCAAGGTTGGTGTTATACTCGATATCCGGTTTTGAGGCCAGCAGGCCGCCCAGACATCCTGCCAGCACATCACCCGAGCCGCCTACGGCCAGTTGCGGCACGTCATAGGGGCAAATGCCGGTGGGACTTGCTTTCTGCCGCACCAAGGTTCCTGCTCCTTTAAGAATGTTGATTCCACGGCTGAGCGAACAGAGGCCGTCCAGCGCGGCCCATCTGTCAGCCTGCACTTCCCGGGCGGAAAGCCCTAAAAGCATTGCGGCTTCGCCGGGGTGAGGTGTAAGAATATCTTCATCCTGCACGACGTCCAGGAGATCGCGTTCTTGTGCCATTATGGCCAGGGCGTCTGCATCAAAAACCGTAGGAGGGCGGCGAAACGTCATCAGGGCGCGTAAAAAGGCGGTGGCATCCCGGCCACGACCCAGGCCAGGGCCTACTACCAGAGCGTTGCTGCGCTTCAGCAGGGCGGCAAGGGAATCTGAAATGCTTGTGGGCCACGCATGATCATTATCTTTCAGGGCAAGCGTCATGATTTCGGGCCAGCCGCACTTGATATCGGCCACTGCTCCGGCAGGGGCAACTGCTGTTACAAGACCGGCTCCGGTTCTCAAGGCTGCACGGGAAGCCAAGTGTGCCGCGCCGCCATAACCTGAAGCGCCGCCAAGAACAAGCACATGGCCGAATGTGTTCTTAAAGCTGTTTTCAGGCAGATTGGCAGGAGTACCGAGCCGTGCAATGCAACGTGCATCAATAAGGTATGCCGAGCAGGGAGACTTGCGGCGCACTATGGACGGTATGCCGATGTCGCATACGTGTACCCGCCCTGACCAGGGCCGTGCACAGGGAAGGGCCAACCCCGGCTTGCCTGCGGCAAAGCTCGCGGTGGCCGTGGCGCGCACAGCTTCGGGCTGTGGTCGTCCCGTGCGCGCGTTCAGCCCTGAAGGAATATCGAGCGCCAGTACCAGCCGCTGTGGGGCAAGGGTGTTGACGGCTTCAATAAGGGCCTGTGTTTGTGGGCGCAGCAAACCGCTGAAGCCTGTACCCATGATACCGTCAACAATAATATGAGGCAGGTGGTCCGGGGGAAGACGCCACTTGTCCCTGTTCCAGCGCAGCGGAAAAAAAGGCACGCCCGAAGCCTTGGCAATGGCGACGTGTCTGGCACACGCGCCCTTGCAGTGTCGCAGGGGCTTTGTATGGAGCACCAGAGGGCGGGCGTGTGCATCAACAAGATGGCGCGCAAGACAGGCGGCATCGCCACCGTTGTTGCCGCTGCCCATGAAAAGCCATATGCTCTTTCCCGCAAGGTCCGGACAGTAGCGATGCAGGACATGCAGTGCGGCCCGCGCAGCATTTTCCATAAGCAGGATTTCCGGCAAGCCGAGGTCTGCCGCGCCTTTGTCCCAGGCACGTATTTCTTCAGGGAAGGGCAGAGGAGGGAAGATGGGCGGGTCGCAGGCTGGGGCGATCATCATAACGCCTCCAGAACTACCACAGCCACGGCAGATGAACGGTCATGGCTGATTGACACATGAGAAGAAGTTACGCCCATATCCCGGGCACGCTGTAAGGCAGCCCCATGCAGGCGCAACTGCGGTTTGCCGCCGGAAGTTGCCACAGCTTCCACAAGAGTGGGGCCGATACCCTGGCTGAAACCCGTTCCCAGTGCTTTTACGGCGGCATCTTTGGCCGCAAAACGTCCTGCTATGTAGCTGACGGTCAGCGAAGGCATGGCGGCAAGCTCTTCGGGACCGAGAATTTTTTCGGCAAAGCGGCGTCCGAAGCGCGCGAGACTTTTTTCTATACGCGCAAGTTCAACAATATCAACGCCCAAGCCGACAATCATGCTTCATTTCTCCGTTGTGAAAAGACGTGTATTTCAGGGGAATATTCCCCTAAAGGGCTGGTTGCCCAATGAAAAAAAATGTCGTATATGCGGCCATTCGGAAAACTATTTTGACCCGTTCCTGGCTGTAACGTCAAGGGCGCAGCCAGGTCTGGACGCAGGAGAACGTCATATATGAAACTGTGCATTATCGGCACCGGCTATGTTGGCCTCGTCAGCGCCGCCTGCTTTGCGGAAATGGGCAATACCGTAACATGCGTTGATGTGAATCCCGAGGTGGTAAAAAAACTGAATGCGGGATCTGTGCATATATTTGAACCCGGCCTTGAACCGATGGTGCGCCACAGCCGCGCAGATGGGCGCCTGACCTTCACTACCAGTCTTGAAGAAGGCATTGCTCAGGCTGATTGCGCTTTTATTTGCGTTGGCACGCCACCGCAGCCTGACGGCTCGTGCGACCTGAGCTTTGTTCGGCAGGTTGCCAGCGAAATCGGCCAATACATGCAGAAAGATATGGTTGTTGTGGACAAGTCCACGGTGCCTGTGGGAACTGCGGACGAAGTGTGCGGCCTTATTCAAAAGGAATTGAAAAAGCGTGGCGTTGATCTGCGTGTGGATGTGGTCTCCAATCCCGAGTTTCTTAAAGAAGGCGACGCTATTGCCGACTTTATGAAGCCTGACCGCGTGGTCATCGGTACGGATTCGGAGAAAGCCGCTACCCTTATGCGTGAACTTTATTCTCCGTTTGCCCGCACCCGGGATAAAATCATTGTTATGGGTGTACGCAGTGCAGAAATGACCAAGTATGCGGCCAACTGCATGCTTGCCACGAAAATTTCATTCATCAATGAAATTGCCACTATCTGCGAGCAGGTTGGCGCGGATGTGCGCGATGTGCGCACGGGCATCGGTTCGGATTCCCGTATCGGCTATCAGTTTATTTATCCCGGCGTGGGGTACGGCGGTTCGTGCTTTCCCAAAGATGTAAAAGCGCTTATTCGCACTGCGGAAAACGCTGGTGTCGAGCCGAGGCTGCTCAACGCGGTTGAGGCCGTCAATGCCAGACAGAAAAAATATATGGCCGCCCGCGTGGAAGAGTACTTTGCGCCGCAGGGTGGGGTGGCAGGCAAAACCCTGACCATGTGGGGGCTGGCTTTCAAGGCCAACACCGATGATATGCGTGAAGCCGCCGCCATTACCATTATCAATGAACTGACGGCCAAAGGGATGAAAATTCGCGCATTTGACCCCGTTGCCGCCGACAATGCCCGCAGTATCTTTGCAGACAACAAACTGGTAGAAATCGTCGATGACCAGTACGCGGCCTGCCAGGGCGCGCAGGGCCTTATGGTTGTGACGGAATGGAATCAGTTCCGCAATCCCGACTTTGAAAAAGTACGCGGGCTGCTGACTGCCCCTCTGCTGTTTGACGGGCGTAACCTGTATTCCCCTTCCGCCATGGCCGAGCGTGGTTTTGCCTATTTTTGTATCGGCCGGGCAAGCGCCTAGTTTATAAACAGCGCCGGGTTGCAATGGCTTTGCTGTACGACAAGGGGTTGAACGTGATTCGTTCAACCCCTTTTTATATATGAAAGGTAGTCGCCGTAGTGGTTGTCTATGGTGTTGTCCTGTCAATCAGGCGGCTCTGTTTCAAGGGCGACAACACATTGCATGCCCGGAGCTGCTGAAGTATACCCTCCAGAGTGAACAACCCTATTTAAATTGGGCAAGAAATTATGCAGCAGACAAATACTGTTCATGAAAGTGCAAAAAATCATCACGAGCAACAGCTCAGCCTTTTGTATGAGCTTGCGCAGATCATGAATTTCACGACAGATTTGACACAAGCTCTGGATAAGGCGTTAAAGCTTATGGCCGGGCAACTGCACATGATGCGCGGAGCCATCACCCTTATTTCTCCGCATACCGGCGAGATACGTACGGAAGCGGGCTACGGGCTGAAGCCTGCGGAATTGCGGCGCGGCCGTTATGTGCGCGGTGAAGGCATCACGGGCAGGGTTATTGAAAGCGGGCGGCCCATGTATATCTCCGATGTGTCTGAAGAGCCGCTGTTTCTGAATCGTACCCGTTCGCGCGATTTGAAAAAGGAAGGTATTTCTTTCATCTGCGTACCCATTCGCCTCAATGATCAGGTTGTCGGGGCGCTTTCTGTGGATCATTTGCTGGTGGACGAAGCTACCCTTGAAGATGAAATGCGTCTTCTGACCATAGTATCCACGCTTCTTGGACATGCCGCGTTGGAAACCCAGGGGCGTATGGGTGAAGAAATTTCATCCCCCCTGCGGCCCAAAGGATTTGTAGGCAATTCCGAGGGGATGCAAAAAGTCTATGCCCAGATAGCCCAGGTGGCTCCTTCAGTGACAACGGTATTTCTTCAGGGTGAATCGGGTACGGGTAAAGAACTTGCCGCCCGCGCCATTCACGCGGGCAGCGCGCGTGCCGATAAGCCGTTTATTTCACTCAATTGCGCGGCCTTGCCGGAAAATTTGATAGAGAGCGAGCTGTTCGGTCATGAGCGCGGGGCATTTACCGGGGCCAGTGCCACACGCAAGGGGCGGTTTGAACTGGCCCACGGCGGCACGCTGTTCCTGGATGAAGTGGGTGAGTTGTCTCTCATGACCCAGGCCAAGCTTTTGCGTGTCTTGCAGGAGCGGGCCTTTGAGCGCCTGGGCGGCATGGAAACCCATTATGTGGACGTGCGCTTTATCACTGCCACCAACAGGAATCTTGAGCACATGGTTGCCAAGGAAAGTTTTCGGCGCGACCTTTTTTACCGGCTGAACGTGTTTCCCATCTATCTGCCTCCGCTGCGGGGGCGGCCTGAGGACATTCTTCCGCTTGCCAACCATTTTATCAGAAAATTTGCCCAGACCAATGGACGGGAAAACGTACGTCTTTCTTTGTCAGTAATGGACATGCTGCAGCGCTACGCCTGGCCGGGCAACATTCGTTAGCTGGAAAATGTTATGGAAAGGGCGGTATTGCTTTTGGGCCGCGAAGGCCTTGTTTTGCCGCAGCACCTGCCTCCGGCTCTGCATGGCGCGCACTGCGTCGGCATGAGCGGAGAGAACGCCTGCGCAGCGCGCCCGGGATTTTCCGGCACCCTGCAAGATCAGCTGGATGAGCTTGAACGGGCTTCCATTGTTGAAGCACTGGAGTTCAGCCAGGGGCAAATGGGCAAAGCCGCAGCGAGCCTTGGCCTTACAGAGCGGATCATGGCGCTGCGTATGAAGAAATATGATATCAACTATAAGGAATTTCGCCCCAGGCATAGCCGTTCATAACATGCCGCAGTTCCGCCATTGTTTTTGCGGCGACGTTGTTGCTGCGAGGCAATGCCCCAGATGATTTGCGGTTCTATTCAGAGAGCAAACGATATTTCGGAGCAGGGCGGCTTAACATGCCGCCCTGCCGCCTTTGGCCTTCACCGGTAAATTTTTTATACGCACTGGAGCATGCACGTCTGAAAGAGCAGGCTGATATGTCTGTCTGCCTTGTTGTTATATTTTGCAAGCTGGTTGCTTTCTTTGGCGGTTCACGTTGTTTCGTGCGTGGATTGAAAGCGTCGTCAATGGCATAAAACTACACTTATGTAGTTTTATGCCATTGCTGTTTTTTCCATGTAATTTGTACAAA
>NZ_JAHZAA010000043.1:0-6877 GCF_019424165.1 Desulfovibrio sp.
TTCCACCCTGTATATCTGCTGGGCGGCCCAGGCTGCGCTGTACCATTTTTACGGCATCCCCAAATTCGGTCTGCCGCAAAAAATTTCAGGAATCTTCAGCCACGACATTCTGCAGCCGGACTGCCGCCTCTTCCGCGGTTTTGACGACACATTTACCGCGCCGCACTCCCGCAATACCGAAGTGCGCGCAGGGAACATCCTTGAAACGCCGCAGTTGCGCCTGCTTGCCCAGTCGGAACAAGCCGGGGTAACGCTTGTGGAGCGGGTTGACCACTCACAGGTTTTCATGACCGGCCATCTGGAGTACGACAGAGGCACATTGGACGCGGAATATCGCCGCGATGTGGACAAAGGCCTGAAGCCACGCGTGCCGGAACACTATTATCCCCATGACGATCCCTCCACCATGCCACGCATGAACTGGCGGGCGCACGCGCATCTGTTTTACTGCAACTGGCTTAACTATTACGTGTATCAGGAAACTCCGTTCAGCCTTACCGCCATCGCCCAAAATCGCGAAGCGCGGGCTGGCGCATAGCCTAATCCGGCCATTTGCCGAAACGAGGAACCTTATGCGATTTTCGACCAGAACCCGTTATGGATTGCGTTTTCTGCTGCGTCTGGCAGCCCAGCCCCAGGGCAGCCTTTTGCAACTGGGGCAGGTAGCCCGCGAGGAAAACATTTCTTCGGGCTACCTGGAGCAAATCGTCCGGGCTTTGCGGCCCATGGGCATACTCCGGGCCGTGCGCGGCTCCGGTGGCGGCTACGCCCTGGCAAAACCGCCTGCGGACATCAATATGGAAGAAGTTTTTCAGCACCTTGAAGGTGAAATCTCTCCAGTGCGCTGCCTCAGCAAGGGGCGCTCATGCCAGAGGGAAAAACAGTGCTCCACCCGTGGATTCTGGAGCGAACTTGACGGACATATACGCAGCTTTCTGCAGCAAAGAACCCTGCAGGAAATCATAGAATCAGAGAAGCACTCCGCTTCGGGAGGCAATTATGTGGAATTACACTGAAGCCGTTCATGATCATTTTCTGCGCCCGCACAACGTGGGGCCGCTGGAAGGAGCCAATGCCATTGGCGAGGTAGGCAGCTTGGCCTGCGGCGACGCGCTCAAGCTCTATCTCAAGATCAGCGACAAGGGCATTATCGAAAACGCTACCTTTGAAACGTTTGGTTGCGCCAGCGCCATTGCCTCCAGCTCGGTGCTCACGGATATGATCAAGGGCATGTCTGTTGAAGACGCCCTCAAGGTCAGCAACAAGGACATCGCCAATGCCCTGGGTGGTCTGCCCAAGCAAAAAATGCACTGCTCCGTCATGGGGCAGGAAGCGCTGGAAGCCGCCATCCGCCAGTGGAGGGGCGAGCCACCCGTGCCGCACGCGCACGAAGAGGGCAAGCTGGTCTGTAAGTGTTTCGGCGTTACCGATGCACAAATCATCCGCGCCATTCGCGAAAACGGCCTCAAGACCGTGGAAGAGGTCACCAACTACACCAAGGCCGGCGGTGCTTGCGGCGAATGCCTGGACGAAATCGGCGAAATCCTTGCTGCCGAGCTCAAGCAAAAGCCGATGGTAGAGCTGAAGCCCAAGCCGCGCATGACCAACGTGCAGCGCATGCAACTGGTGCTCAAGACCATAGAAGAAGAAATCCGCCCCGTTCTTGCCGCCGATGGCGGTGATATCGAGCTTGTTGATGTGGACGGCCTGCGGGTAGTCGTGTCCCTGCGCGGGCGCTGTTCACAGTGCCGCGCCAGTGATGTGACCATTCGCGACCTTGTGCAGCGCCTCTTGCGTGAACATGTGGAACCCGATATTGTGGTTGAGGAGGCGTAGGGACATGAGAACCATTTATCTCGACAATAATGCCACCACCGCTGTGGCTCCCGAAGTGCTGGATGCCATGCTGCCCTACCTTTCCGAACTGTACGGCAACCCCTCCAGCATGCATACCTTTGGCGGGCAGGTGGCCGAGGCGATGGAAAATGCCAGGCAAAGCCTGGCCAGCCTTCTCGGGGCCAGCCCCGATGAGATACTGTTCACCTCGTGCGGCTCGGAAAGTGACAGTTCAGCCATATGGACGGCCCTGCAGACCCAGCCCGACAAACGTCACATCATCACCACCCGTGTTGAACACCCTGCCGTGCTTAACGTTATACAACACTGGGAGCGGCACGGTCACCGCGTCACCTACCTTGCCGTGGACAGCAAGGGCAGGCTTGACATAGACGAATACGAACAGGCTCTGTCCGACGACACTGCGCTTGTATCCATCATGTTTGCCAACAATGAGGTCGGCAACATTTATCCCATACAGCGCATGGCAGAAATGGCGCACGAAAAAGGCATACTCTTTCATACCGATGCTGTGCAGGCTGTGGGCAAAACACCTATAGACCTTGAACATCTGCCTGCCGACCTGCTCTCGCTCTCCGGCCACAAGCTGCATGCGCCCAAGGGCATAGGGGCCCTGTACATCCGCAAGGGGGTGCGCTTCCGCCCCTTCCTGCGCGGCGGGCATCAGGAACGTGGACGCCGGGCAGGCACAGAAAACGTACCCTATATTGTGGGAATGGGCGTAGCCGCCCAGCTGGCCCTGGATCATATGCAGGAAGAGCGCGTACAGGTAGCCATGTTGCGCGACAAGCTTGAAGCCGGTATTCTGGAACGCATCTCGGACTGCATGGTCAACGGCGATGTGGAAAACCGCCTGCCCAACACGACAAATATCGCCTTCAAAAATGTGGAAGGCGAAGCTATCTTGCTTATGCTGGACAGGCTGGGCATCTGCGCAAGCTCTGGTTCGGCCTGCACTTCAGGCAGTCTTGAGCCTTCGCATGTGCTCAGGGCCATGGGTGTACCCTTTAACTATGCCCACGGCTCTGTACGACTCTCCTTGTCACGCTACACCACCGAAGATGACGTAGATTTTGTTATTGAGCACTTTCCTCAGGTTATCAAAACCCTCAGAGCCATCTCGCCCTTCAAAGACTAACAGTTATCTGATAAGAACAAGACAGCACGAACGTTCACCCCGCCGGGGACTGGAACAATTCCAGATAAACCCCGGCGGGACTTCGCCAGACTCAAGCCTCAAAAAATCAAATATTTTCCTTATCTATTGACCTGCCACCCGGCAGCTTCCTACATTTTCAGCGTAGCCCCCCCCGGCCGGAGCCTGACGGTCAGCCCGCAGCAAAGGCCACACCCGTAGATATAAGGATGCCGTATGCCTGTATTCATAATACTTTTGGCCCTGGCTCCCGCCGTAAGCGCGGCCGGATTGCTCATGCCCTTTCCCATATCATACATGGCGGGCGGCGCGGGTCTGCTCTGCGGCTTCAGCGGGCTTTATTTTCTTTACCAAGACCTGCTCAAGCCCATGAAAAACATTTCCCACAGTCTTCAGCAGCCCGGGACGCTCCATCTGCCTCACGATACGGACTGTGGCATCCTGCGCGAACTGGCGGACCTTATGACCGCTCACGGTGAAGAGCGTTCACGTACTCTGACTGCAAACTTGCGCGACCTTGAAAAATTTCAGCATGAATCCGCCGAATGGCGCGAAAAATACAAAATCGCCATGACCGGCCAAATCATGATTAGAGACAGCCTGCACGAAGTGGTGGGCAAAATGCACAAGCTTTCTACTGATCAGGCCGAACAGATCAGGAAATTTCTTGAAGTGCATCCCCAATTGGCACAAGAATCGCTTTTTAACGGTTTTACTGT
The DNA here is from genome assembly GCF_019424165.1 of Desulfovibrio sp. Classification (GTDB taxonomy): domain Bacteria; phylum Desulfobacterota; class Desulfovibrionia; order Desulfovibrionales; family Desulfovibrionaceae; genus Desulfovibrio. Next base: position 3,733 of record NZ_JAHZAA010000043.1, read on the forward strand.
GCAGTGGCTGGACAAAATCATTGCCGAACTTGAATACTGCGAAAGCTATGTGGAACAGATGACCGCATTTTTGGGCGACCCGGAAACAGATCCGGTTACCAATCAGGTGGAACAGAAGGAAGAGTATGTTCAATGGTCGGACAACTTTTCCACCGGCGTTCCTGTTATTGACGGGCAGCACAAACTGCTGCTTTCATACATTAACAAGCTGCACCGTGGCATCATGCAGGCTGAAGCTTCTGATCTGTTGCTGGAAATACTTGATGCTTTGGCCGGTTACGCTTTTACGCACTTCAATACGGAAGAAATCTTCTTCGCCCATTCCGATTACCCGGCGGCAAAGGCGCATATTGAAATACATCAGCAATTCAGAGACAAAGTTCTTCTCTTCCGCGAATCCGTGCTTGAAGGCAAATCGGGTGTGGACCTTGCCCTGCTGGACTTTTTGAAGACATGGCTTGTGGAACACATACAGGGTATGGACGTCTCATTCGCTCCCTACGTAGCCCAGAAGCATGGTACGAAAAAATCTGATGATGAAGAAGAGACCGCAGCAGATATGGAAGCAGCAGCTCAGGCCGTTTGAGCTGGAGCCTTGGTTCCAGGCGGCAGAAAGACAGAGCCTCCGCTTTTTGAGCGGAGGCTCTGTCTTTTTAACGTATGTTACCTTGAGAGAATATATGTTTTTACGGCACACACTCACGGCGATCAGCAGCGCAGTCTGACTGCGCCCAGGCCATCCGTAACAACATGGGGAGCCGCGCACCGTATTCCGGGCAACTGGCAGTAAAACCAGGACTATCCGGCCCGAAGCATCTGTTAAAACTTACAGGTTCTGCATGCCTGTTCTTCGCCTTTTCAAGCCGGCGCGAACATACTTGTCATATTGCAGAAACAGGCAAAGCCGCCACAAGGCGTTTGCGCCCAGACCTGTCCAGAAGCCGCTGGTTGGAGCTGCCTCTGAAGCGTAGTTCCATATCCCGCAACTCTTCCATATACGGCCCGTCAATCAGCAGGTCCGTCAGGTCCAGCAAGCGTGCAATCCAAGGGTCACGAACAGCCATTTCCTGCAGGGTTTCAAATGTATACCCTGTATAGGTAACCACTGTTCTACCCCTTTCGTGCACGCCCTGAGCTACGGCACATAAAGAAGCGGCCTGTAAAAAAGGCTCTCCGCCGGAAAGGGTCACCCCCGCAAGCAGCGGATTTCCATCAAACTGCTCAAGAGCGGCCTTTGCGGTAAAAAGAAAGCCGCCCTCAAGGCTGTGTGTTTGCGGATTATGGCAACCCCGGCAACGATGGGGACAGCCCTGGGTAAAAAGCACATATCGCAGCCCCGGCCCGTCCACTATGGATTCCTCCACAATGCCGGACAGGCGCAGGGGCTGCGACATCATATCTTCAGGCATGCTTTACCCGGTCGCGCTCCTCGGCACGCTTGGCATTGTTGAAGCGATCAAGCGTACCCACGAGATAGCCGGTGATACGGCGGGTGCGTTCAAAACCCACGCCCTGCCCCACCAGCGTTTGTGTGGGCTTCACTTCCTCGTACAGACGCGACTTCATCAACATTGGTTTTCTCCTTGGTCTTGAAACAATACAGTGAATATTCCAGGCCGCAACAGCGGCCGCCGTAGCTACAGAGCGCCGCAAATCAACTGTGTTCATTCCGTGCGGCGCGGATACGTCCGAAAAACCCGGTTCCGGCTGTCTAGCCGTTACAACGCATGACGCTGCAATGGGTGATCCGGCCTAGTTCCATTTGGGAATATGCGGATATTTTTTCCGCAGTTCTTCCAGCAATTCCTGGCTGATGCCTTCGCCTTCCTTGCGCCCGCACCGCGGGCAGCAACCATTAATCACGCCCACGTAGCCGCACAGGGGGTCGCGGTCAAGGGGGTGATTGACGGAACCATAGCCCACGCCGTTATCGTGCATAAAGCGGATAATGCTTTCAAAAGCCTCAGGATTTTTGCACGTATCGCCGTCCAGTTCCACATAGGTGATGTGGCCTGCATTGGTTACGGCGTGGTAAGGAGCCTCGATCTGAATCTTTTTGAACGCCTTGATCGGATAGTATACCGGCACATGGAAGGAATTGGTGTAGTAATCTTTATCCGTAATACCGGGAATGCTGCCGAACTTGGCCTTATCCAGTCCCACAAAGCGGCCGCTGAGGCTTTCCGCCGGGGTGGCAATAAGAGAAAAATTCAGCTTGGTTTTTTCCGCTTCTTCATCGCAGCGCTTGCGCATGTGGCGAACGATCTCCAGGCCAAGCTTCTGCGCCTCTTCGCTTTCACCGTGATGCACACCAAGCAGAGCCTTGAGGGTTTCAGCCAGGCCGATAAAGCCCATGGTCAGCGTGCCATGCTTGAGCACTTCTTCCACACTGTCATCCCAGTCAAGCTTGTCGGAATCGAGCCAGATGCCCTCGCCCATCAGGAAGGGGTAGTTGCGCACCTTCTTTGAGCACTGCACCTTAAACCTGTGCATAAGCTGACGGAAAACCAGGTCAATCCTGTCGTCAAGCAAGGCGTAAAACTTCTTTATATCACCCTGGGCTTCCAACCCCAGACGGGGCAGGTTCACGGAGGTGAAGCTCAGATTGCCGCGTCCGCAGGTAACCTCACGGTCCTTGTCGTACACGTTGCCGAGCACACGCGTGCGGCAGCCCATATAGGCCACTTCGGTATTGTAGTCGCCGGGCTTGTAGTACTGAAGGTTATAGGGAGCGTCCAGGAAGCTGAAGTTCGGAAAAAGCCGCATGGCTGAAACGTCTATGGCCAGTTTGAAAAGGTCGTAGTTGGGATCTTCACTGTTATAGTTGACCCCGGACTTGACCTTGAAAATCTGCACCGGGAAAATGGAGGTTTCTCCATTCCCCAACCCCGCCTTGGTGGCTTTGAGCAGATTTTTGGTGACCATACGCCCTTCGGCTGAAACGTCCGTGCCATAGTTGATGGAGCTGAAAGGCACCTGGGCGCCCGCACGGGAATTCATGGTGTTCAGGTTATGGATAAGGGCTTCCATGGCCTGATATGTGCGGCGCTCGGTGTACTTGAGGGCTTCTTCAACAGCATAGGCGTGGGCCCCGGCCACCGTGGCCTCCTGCCCTTCGGGGGCAACTTCGCCAAGCCTGCGGCCC
>NZ_JAHZAA010000043.1:6887-12778 GCF_019424165.1 Desulfovibrio sp.
GGGATACAGCGCAGCATCAGCAAGAAGTTTTTCAGTAAAGGCAGCCGCTTCTCCAGCGTCCACATGCAAGACAATGCGCACAAAAGAAGAAAAGGCGCGCTCATATTCCTTGCGGTCAGTCTTCACGACCCCTTCGGCCATGGCAAAGTCGAAATGAGGTACGCTCTGGCCGCCGTGCCTTTCATTCTGGTTGGCCTGAATGGCTATGCAGGCCAGGGCCGAATAGCTTTCAATGGAATTAGGCTCACGCAAATACCCGTGCCCAGTGGAAAAACCATTTTTAAACAAAGGGATAAGGTCTATCTGGCAGCACGTTTCCGTGAGCATATAGAAATCTTTGTCATGAATATGAATATCGCCGTGAATATGAGCTGCCGAAGCGTCTTTGGGCAAGATATAGTTATCTATGAAGAACTTTGATCCTTCGGAGCCATATTTGAGCATGGTACCCATGGCCGTATCGCCGTCAATATTGGCGTTTTCGCGCTTGATATCCTCATGGATGGCGGCAGAATACGTCAATTTCTTATAAATATCCATGAGATACGATTCCGCATTGCGAATTTTCGTATGCTCGGCACGATACAGGATATAGGCCTTGGCGGTTTTGGCGTAATCGTACTGAATCAACGATTCTTCAACCACGTCCTGAATTTCTTCAACGTGCTTCAGATCACGTTCATTCAGTTTTTTACAAACTTTTTCGGTGACGAATAAAAGGTCAGTGGGGGACATATCCTCGCCACCCACGGCCTGATTGGCCTTGGTGATGGCGTTGAGGATCTTGAGTGAATCAAAAAGCACTGCCGTGCCATCGCGTTTGATGATGCTGGCGGGCATGAAAGAAAGCTCCCGGAACATAGTGAACAGGGCCGTCCGGAATATGGACGCAAATACCGATACCTAATGGAGGGGCAAACAAAATAACAGGAACATGCCTGTAACCAAGGGCAGACCGCCCTCAGCAGGGGAACTACCGGCAAAAGCCCCGTGCCGGTTGTTCTCATTAGGTTTACAGGGGATATACATCACCCTTTCAAGGTAAGTTGAAAGCAGGTCTTCCGGCTTGCCGGCCATCTTTCGGCCTTCCCGGGTTGAACCCAGTGGCGCATGGTGAAAGACAGTTTGTTGCCCGGCTTACGGCGGCGGGTCCGCTCCCGCTTTTCACGGGATTCCCGATTAAGCCCGGTGGGGCACTTTCAATGTCTAGAAAATCTCAAAAGAACCGCTTCATGTCAATTGGGGTTGGTAAAAAAGACTTCCTAGGTGCATGGGAACAGGTTAGTTTATATTAAGAAAAATTTTTAATTACGCTCGTTAAGCAGGGCTGAAAAAAGACCGCAAAAGAGCACAGGGCGAGAACGGGGGCTCTGCCCTGCTTAACACTGCCGGAACCGCTATTGAAAGTTCCGCAGCCTTGATATGTTGGCTGGTGACTTCCCTCAGTGCGGAATTGCAATCTAGCGCACTGCGGAGATGATTTCAAGGCTGATCAAGTCCTTGATACAAGCGGATTTCTGAAGTTGGCGGCTAAAAACCCGCGCTAATGGCCGTTTTTTCCAGGTCATTTTTTTTCGATAAATATTCCTGACAAGCTGTCGCCGGTACTTTTACTCCTTCCACGGGCAGCAAGAAACGCCAAGATTGACGGTACGTGCCGGTTTTTGATCACAGTCATTTTTTGCAGCAGGCCTGCCCTTTTTCTTTTTGCCATACAAAACCCCCATCAGGCTCCAGGGTCGCGCAAGAGGCGTCACCTGGGGGCCGGATGGGGGTTCAAAGCAAGCTGTAGCCACGTGTATTCACGGGGCTACAGGCATTGTCAGGGCAACAGTACCAGTTCGTAAGCGCTTTCCTGCTCCAGATATTTCCTGGCCACGGCCTGCACCTGGGCAGGCGTCAGGGTCGCGGCCTTTTCAATAAGCTGGCGGTCAAAGTCGTAGGGACGGCGCAACAGGGCATCGCCGGCGGCATCCGCAGCTCGTGCTCCCAGGCTTTGCCGTTCGCGAAAGTATGCACCAAGCAAGCGGTTTGCCCCGGCCTCCAGTTGCGCAGCCGACAGGGGCTTTGCCTTGATGTCGGCAATGATCTTGCCAAAACCTTTACGGGCCTGCTCCACCTTGTCCGGGGTCGTGCCGATGTAAAAGGCCATCATGCCTGCCTCGGGCATGCTGCGGTAAAAGGCCGTTACCGTATAGCCCAGGCCTTCCACATCTCTCAACTGACTGAACAGCAGGCCGCTCTGGCCGGAAAGCACGGCCTGAAGCAGCATCAAGGCCGGAGCATCCTCATGGGTGGGCGGTACAGCCCTGAAAACCTGGAGCACATGCGCCTGATTGCGGCCGGGGAGGTGCAGATCGAGTTTTTTATCATGCCCCCATACCGGAGCGCCCGGTGTGGGGATATCGGCGCGAGGCGCAGGCAGGGACCGGGCGAAGGCCAGCACGGCCTCACGGTCGAAGTCTCCGGCTATGGAAAGAACCCAGGGCTGTCCCATCTGTTCCTGCCAGAAGGCGCGTACATCCTTGCCCCCGAAGCGATCCAGGTTGCTTGCATTACCCAGGCCGTCATAGCCATAGGGTTGTCCGCCGGGGAAAAGGAAGCCGTTAAGCTTGGAAAACAGATAGGACGAAGGCCTGTCGGCCCGTTGCCGTATGGCGGCTTTCATATTGTCCGCTTCACGGCGTATTTCCTTTTCCTCAAACCTCGGGCTGCGCAACGCTTCGCCCAGCATGGAAAAATAATCTGCATTGAACCGCGCCGGGCCGGTAATGGAAACAGTAAAGCTCTGCAACCCGGCACTGGCATCTATGGTCGCCGCGCGGTCGGAAAAAAAGCGCTCCACGCCCTGGGCGTCCAGTTTGCCGATGCCCGAGGTAAGCGCACGGGCCGTAAGCCCCGCAAGCCCCTGCTGGTCGGGCTTGAGCAGCGCGTTGCCGCCCGGCAGCATCATGTCAACGGCCACGTAGGGAACCGTAGCGTCAGGCTGTAAAATAAGGGTGCGGCCTGTTCCCAGTTGCACCACTTCGCGCTCGCCCGCCTTTGCGGCCCGCGCCGTTCGCACATGGTCACTTTCAGGCCCGGGCCAGTTCTGTTGCAGGATGGCCTCCAGGTCAGGAAGTTTCGTCCCTTCCGGGGCCAGCACGCGCACACGCGCCTGCCGGGGGTTGAGCCACTGCTCAAGAGCCTGGGCCAGTTGCGGCACATCCACATTGCGCTGGGCAAAGCGCAGGTTCATTTCGGCCTGCTTGCCCCCCAGTTCAAACTGTACAGTGCCGAGCCATGAGGCAAGGCCATTAAGGGTCTCGCCTGCCCTGTCCATAGTATCCTCAAGGTTGAACCTGGCCCGATCGATGGCTTCGGGCTTGAACTGCCCGGCCTTGAGCGTTGCCATATCCCTGGTCAGCTCACGCCAGAAAGGTTCCACCTTGTCCACATCAAGCTGGGCGCTCAGATAAACAAGGCCGGCACGGGACAGGCTCATGTTGCCCATGCCGATACTGTCCACCATCTGCTTTTCATATTTGAACTTGCGGTACAACTCGGAAGTGCCGTCGCCACCCAGAAGATAGCAAAGCACATCCAGATCTACAGAGCGCAGGTCACGCAGGCCGGGTACGGGAAAAGCCATGCCCATGTAAACCTTGTTCCAGGGACCGTAAATAACCTCTACCCGTGGCCCGCCCGAAGCATCGGCCAGATCTACGGGCTGCGGTTCGGCAAGGTCGCCGTTATTGGTCAGGCCGCCAAAAAGTTTCTGGCTGTACGCCAGCACCGCCTGCGGATCAATATCGCCGGCTACCAGCAGCAGCATGTTTTGCGGCTGATACCAATGCCGCACATACGCGCGCAGGTCGTCTGCCGTGACGGCCCGGATGGTGTCTTTAAAACCGATGATGGGCCGCCCGTAAATCGTATTTTGCAAAGCAGAGGTTTGCAGACTTTCAAACAACCTGCTCATGGGCGAGTCCTGATCGCCTTCAAGCTCGGAAATGACCACTTCCTTTTCAGATTCCAGCTCTTTTGGATCCAGTGAAGGCTGGAAAGCCATTTCCTTGACCACATCCATGCCGGTGCGCCAATGCGCGGCGGGCATGTCGGTCATGTACCAGGTCTTGTCAAAGCTGGTGGCAGCGTTGAGGTAGCCGCCCAGAGCTTCCACATCTTTGGCTACCTGGCCCTTTGGCCTGTGCTCCGTACCCTTGAACACCATATGCTCAAGCAGATGGCTGATACCCGCCTGGTCAGCCTTTTCATTGGCAGAGCCTGTACGGACATACAGGCGCGTAGCTACCAGAGGAAAACGCACATCTTTCACGATATAGACGGTAAGCCCGTTGGGCAGACGCGTAAGCACCCCGCTGTCATCCCCCTGAGCTGGTTTATCACTGGCCGCAATTGCCGGGCAGGCCAGAGCAAGCAGTAATGCCAGAACCGCAAATGAAAAAAAACGCCGCATGAAACCTCCTGCGTTGCAGGTCTGACGTTCCCGTCTGCCCGCTGTTATGATGTGGGCCGCTGCCGCACCTGTGAAACGCGCACGGCGATGGGCCTTGCAGGGATACAAAAAAGCGGGACTTTTCAGTCCCGCTTTTTATAGTAGTTCTCAAAACGCCGGGAAGCAAGGGGGATGCCCCGTCACTCCCACTATCGGGCTAGCCCCCCAGGTAAGCTTCTTTGACCTTGGGGTTTTCCAGCAATTGTCTGCCGGGGCCTTCCAGCACCACGCGGCCCACTTCCAGAATATAGGCGTAGTGCGCCACAGAAAGAGCCGCAAAAGCATTCTGCTCCACCAGCAGTACGGTTTTTCCATCGGCATTGATGCGCTTGACGATTTCAAAGATCTCGCGCACCAGCAAGGGAGCCAGGCCCAGAGAAGGCTCGTCCAGCATAAGCAGATCAGGACGGCTCATGAGCGCCCTGCCCACGGCCAGCATCTGCTGCTCGCCGCCGGAAAGCGTACCGCCCTTCTGCCAGCTCCTTTCCTTGAGGCGGGGAAAAAGCGTGTATACCCACTCGATATCATCGGCAATTTCCTGGCGGTCACTGCGTGAATACGCACCAAGCATCAGGTTTTCGGCAACTGTCAGGTGGGGCAGAATGCGCCGCCCCTCGGGAGAGAGCGAAATGCCCCGCCGCACCATGTCTTCAGGTTTGAGGCCCATGAGAGAAGCGGGAGCCTCGCCCTCGTGCCTGGTCAGCAGTATTTCGCCAGTAACATTTTTGTTCAGCCCGGCAATGGAGCGGATAATGCTACTCTTGCCTGCGCCGTTGGCTCCGATGAGGGTCACAATGCTGCCGCGCGGGATGATAAGGCTCACTCCCTGCACGGCCTGAATGCCGCCGTAGCGCACATGAAGGTCACGAATTTCAAGCATGCTGCACCATATCCAGTATATCTTCAGCCATTACGGCCATACTGTGACCACGCATCAAAACATGCCGCCAGCGCCCATGTCCTCGCCAAGGTAGGCGCGGATCACTACGGGGTTATTGCGGATGCTCTCCGGTCCGCCTTCGGCGATGAGCGCGCCGTACTCCATAACCCAAATGTACTGGCATACACCCATGACAACTTTCATGTCATGCTCGATGAGCAGAATGGTCAGATCGAATTCATCGCGGATATGACCAATGAAATGCATAAGCTCAATGCTTTCCTGGGGGTTCATCCCCGCAGCGGGCTCGTCCAGCAAAAGCAGACGTGGTTCGGTAGCCAAAGCGCGGGCAATCTCAAGCCGGCGTTGTGCGCCGTAAGGCAGGCTGCTGGCCATGTCATCGAGATGCTCGCCAAGATTTACCCGTTCCGCCAGCTTACGGCTTTTTTCCTTGATTTCGGCTTCTTCACGGTAAAAGGATGGCAAACCGAGCGGCGCCATCCACCAGGGGCA
>NZ_JAHZAA010000043.1:12788-19362 GCF_019424165.1 Desulfovibrio sp.
GAAAGGCGGATGTTCTGAAACGTACGGGCCATTCCCTGACGGCAGATATCATAGGGCTTCCGGCCCTTGATGCTGTGTCCGTCAAAAATGACATCTCCGCCCTGCGGCGTGTAGAACCCGCTGAGTACGTTGAAGGCCGTTGTTTTTCCCGCACCGTTCGGCCCAATGATGCCTGTGATGCTTCCCTTGGGCAGGGCCAGCGAAAGTTCGTTCACGGCAGTGACGCCGCCAAAGCGCATGGTCACGTCCCTGGCGAGAAGCAAGGCACCTTCATAATGCGGGGGGCGGGGCAGAATAAACTCGCTCATGCCTTGTGCCTCCTCAGGAATGCGCCGATCCGCTTCCAGGTCAGTTCTCGCGTACCCATGATGCCTTCGCGCCGGTACAGGATGATGGCCAGCAAGACCATAGAAAACACCACCATGCGCATGCCGGGAATACCCGGCAACTCGAACAGGCCAAAGATGTCCATGGGTTCTTCAATCGCCCGCAGCCACTCCAGCAGGATGGTGATGACCGTAGCTCCAAGCAGGCTGCCCGTCAGAGAACCAAGCCCGCCGGCCACGACAAACATGAGCACGTTGAAGGTCAACAAAAAGTTGAACATCTTGGGGTCAATGGTGGAAAGGTGGCTGCCAAGCAAGGCCCCCCCCACACCGGCAAAAAACGCACCGATGCAGAAAGAAAGCACCTTGTTCCAGAACACGTTGATGCCCATGACTCTGGCTGCAATCTCGTTATCACGTATACAGCGCAGCACGTTGCCGTAATTGCTGAATACAAGCCGCGCGAGCACAATGAGGGTAAAGAGTACCCATATGTAACAGGCCAGCAGCGTGGCGTGCCCCGGTATGCCCTTGATGCCCAAAGAGCCGTTGGTTATGGGCGTGGCGTTGACGATGAGCACCCGGATGATTTCAGCAAAACCAAGCGTAGCTATACCCAGGTAGTCATCCCCGAGGCGCAGAACGGGAACAGCTATAAAAAAGGCGAATATGGTGGCTACAACGCCCCCGGCCAGCACAGAGACCCAGAACGGCGTGAACAGTTCGGAAAAAGGCCACATGATGGGTTCAAGAATCCACATCATTTCTTTCTGTTCCAACGGCAGAATGCACAGGGCCGAAACGTAAGCGCCCACGGCGATAAAGCCCGCATGCCCCAAAGAAAAAAGACCTGTGAACCCATAAATGAGGTTAAGTGAAAGGGCCAGAATGGCGTTGATGAAGATGAGCTTGGCAATATAAATCTGGTAATCGCCCAGAAAGGCTTCAGCCTGCCAGACAGCGCAGCCCAGCAGAACCATGACCAGTATGCTCAAAAGCGTGCTGCTGTTCAGGCGCATTAGATTTTCTCCTCCATGCGTTCACCCAGAAGGCCCGTGGGCTTGTAGAAAAGCACAAGCACAAGCAACACAAAGGCGAAAGCGTCACGGTATCCCGAAAGCTCAGGCATGAAGGCCACAGTCATGATTTCCACAAAGCCCAAAGCCACTCCGCCGATAACCGCGCCCTGGATGGAGCCGATCCCCCCGAACACGGCGGCAATAAAGGCCTTGAGCCCCGGCATGATCCCCATATACGGATGCACCTGGGGATAGCGCAAGGCCCACATAATGCCCGAAGCCGCGGCCAGAGCCGAGCCGATGCAGAAGGTCAGGGCAATGATGTTGTCCACCCGCACACCGAGAAGGCGTGTGGTTTCGATATCCTTGGATATGGCGCGCATGGCCAGTCCCGGCTTGGTGCGGTAAACCACGTACAGCAGAAAACCCACAAGAACTATGGTCATCAAAGGCACAAAAGCTGTGAGCGGTAAAATGCGCAGGCTGCCTATCTGCCACTCGGCAACAAGCCATTCAGGCTGGAGCACCGGGCGCGGCTGACCTGTAAAGACAACGACAGCCAGACTTTCTATAAAAAATGAAACGGCAATGGCACTGATAAGCGCCGAAATACGCGGCGCATCGCGCAAGGGCCGGTATGCGACCCTTTCAATGAAAACCCCGAGCAGACTTGCGCCCGCCACCGAAACCACGGCGGCCACACCCCAGGGCCAGCCAAAGGCGAACGTGCCGAAAAAAACAAAGTAGGCGCCAACCATCAGGATGTCGCCATGCGCAAAGTTGATCAGGCGCAATATGCCGTAGACCATTGTATAGCCAATGGCGATAAGCGCGTAGAGCGATCCCAAGGTAAGGGCGTTAAAGCAGTGCTGCAAAAACATGTCAAGGCTCATGTGGCCACCTCGGCAGCCGTACTGGATCGCGACGAAAGAAAGGCCACAACGGGCCTTTCCGCGCGGACGGCGGCAAAAAAAGAGAAAAATCGCCCCGCAGCCACAGCGGCTGCGGGGCAGGGAAAAGGCAACTTATTTGGGCGTCACTTCGCCCACGTACACGCGCTTGCCATCCTTGTATTCAATGATGCCCACGGGCATTTCAGCATCGTGGGATTCGTTGATGGACAGCACACCAAGAGCCGTAGACAGGTCCTTGGTTTCGCCCAGAGCCTTGGCAATGGCCTGGGGCTCGGCGGAATTGGCGCGCTTGATGGCGTCAATGATGATGAAGTAGCTATTGTACCCAAGAGCGCCGTTGACGTTGGTTTCCTTGTTGGGATAGGTGGCCTTCCAGGCGTCGGTAAACCGCTGTGCGGCTTCGCTCATATTGGTCATAGCCGGATCATAGGGAAAGGTGGTGTGCAGGAAGCCTTCAGCAGCCTTGCCGCCGAGCTTGAGGGTGTCGGGGTTATCCATGGCGTCCGCGCCCATAAGGCGGAACTTGGCACCCAGTTCACGGGCCTGCTTCATGATGATGGCGCCTTCAGCAAAGTAGGCGGGCATGAAAACAATGTCGGGCTGTTTGGAAATCAGTTCGGTGAGCTGGGCCGTGAAGTCCTGGTCGCCGGAGCTGTACTTGAGGGTGCTGACCACTTCTCCGCCCTGTTTCTTGAACGAGCGGGAAAAGAAACTGGCCAGGCCAACAGCGTAGTCATTGGTCATGTCCATAAGCACGGCGGCCTTTTTGAAGCCCAGATTCTCACGGGCATAGGTGGCCGCGGCAGCACCCTGATAGGGATCAATGAAGCAGGCGCGGAAGTAATACTTCTTGCCCTGGGTCACGAGGGGGTTGGTGCAGGAGGTGCCGATGCCAGGAACCGTGGCCTTTTCGGCCACTTCTGCGCCGGACATGGCCAAAGAAGAACCGTAGGAGCCGATGAGCGCCACAACCTTGTCACGTTCCACAAGGCGTTTTACGGCGTTGGCAGCCTCGACCTTGTCGGATTTGTTGTCCACAACCACCAGATCAACAGGGCGGCCGAGAACGGTAGGAATTTCCTTATGGGCCAGACGCACACCTTCAAGCTCAAGCTGCCCGCCAAAGGCATTCTGCCCGGTTAAGGGAAGGTATACGCCTATTTTGATAGGAGCGGCATCAGCGGCCAGAGCCTGTCCGGCAAAGCCGAAGGTGAGCGCCAGCCCGGCCAGCGCCGCAAAAAGTTTGCCCAGTTTCATCCTTTCCCTCCAGTTTTTTGTTTTCACAAGGCCCCGCCACAAGGACGTGGCCATCAGGCCTGCACTATAAACAACTTGAGCATAGCCTGCAATTCAGAAAAACCATGAGCCTGCAATTCAGAAAAACCATGAGCCCGCAAAATCAGGTAAACAGATTAAGGTATCGCGCAAAGATCCGAATATCAGGCCGCGAAAACCGGTCCCACTCTCCAGTGAGCGAAAGGTGGGGAACAATGGCCCGCACAACAGGCAGATCAAGATCCGCACGGCTTATATCAACATAAAGAGGGCTTTTGCCGTGATCGGCCAATACGGCCTCCAGCAGACGGCAATTGTCGGCGGGTGACGGCAGGCTGTAGTCCGGCAGGTCTTCCAGCATACGCACGGGAAGCCCGGCCAGACCGGGGCCGGAAGGTTTTGGCCGAACGGTTTGGGAGGTGGAATAGGGCCAGGGGGTTTCCGTCAGGGCGGCAAGCGCTGCCCGCGGGCCGCTCAATCCCGCTCCCGTGGCCCGGGCAAGCACTCCATCACGGCCCATAACAAAACACTGGTATACGGGCAGCCCGAATTCCGTAGTAATGTCCTGAAACTGCACGTTGATGCCGCAGGCGGCGTAATCATCCAACAGGGATTGCAGACGCGCATCACGGCTTTTCAGGGTAAAACAACGGGAGCGGCTATAGGGCGTGGTGGCCTCGGCGTCACGTTCGAATATCTCCGTCAGCGCTGCCTGCCGGGCTTCTTCCAGCGTGTTGCCCGATGCAAGCCCAGTAGAGCCACCAGCCAGAAAAAGAGCCTGCTCATCAAGGTTACAGAACAAAAATACTGCCTGAGCCGGAACCAGCACCTCGCTCCCATCTGGCGTTGTGGCTGGCAGCCAGTGCAAAGGGGAATCCTCATATGGAACTTCCACCGGCAACATATTGGGATCCAGAGCTGCCCTGCCCCTGGCCTGCAATTCAGAAAAACGAGCTTTCACCAGCGGCATCGGCTGCTTGCGGTTAAGCACTTGCCCTGCTTCCTCCCGCCCGCCGTCACCATCGCATCCGCCACTGGATGCCCCGATACTGACATAAGCGCTGGCACGTTCCACAATCTCCATGGCGTAAGAGGCACGCGCCGCAGCAAGCGACAGTCCCCGGCCGTAAGCTGTGGCCTGGCCACGCAAACGGTGGCGCGCCGCGCCGCAGCACACCTCCATATCTACTTGCCATGCCCGCAACAGGGCTATGGGTGAAAGCGATGCTTCGTGACGCATCTCCGGGCCGGCAATAATGCCCGTCTCCATAAGGGCATCCAGGGCGCGCAAAAACGTCTCCTGGGCCGGAGGCCGCTGCCATGCAGAGCCAGCCGCCGCGGCAAGGCGCTCATGGTGCACGGCGATGGAGTCTGCCCCGGCTGCCATGCCCCGGGCGGCTTCCTCAATGTTTTCCTGACTGAAAAGCAAAGGAATGCCGGCTTCTTCCGGGTGCGGCAACGCATGATGCCCGCAAATATTGTTCCGGAACAGTTCGCTCCATGCTGCTGTAGACCCCATGTCGGAACGGCAAACCGCCCGCAGATACAATGCCGGGCTGGCATGCGCCAGGCGAGCCGCCGCATCGGCGGGAAAGCCCGCGCAGGCTTTTTCATGCTGCGGTACAAGAATGGTGCACTCCAGCAGCAGGGCAGCCAGAACAGGACGCACGAAAATACCTTTTTCCCCATCGTGGCACAGGGCTGCTAGCCCGGTCAGATAATCAGTGTTTTGCGCACTCAGATGACGGAGAAGATGCAGGTGAAGAAAATCATCCATTGGGGCGGTCTCAAGGCGCTCAAGGGCGGCCTCGAACCCCAGATCCTCAGGCGGCACACAGGAAAAATAGCCGGTGGTGGCCTGTGTCTGTTCGTGCGTGTACGCGTAATCAAGGACAGGCAGCCGGCCTGAAGACTGGCCGTCTCTGGTCATAGCGGTCATGGCAACTCTCTTTGGCATGTGAACATGCGGAACCCCGGCAGCCACAGATCATACAGTTTTACTGGGAAAAACCTGTATAAAAACACCGATGGCGCGGCGTGTAAAAAAAAGCGGGCCGCAAAGGCGACCCGCCGGAAAAACACGAAAGCCCTGACAGGCAGGGCTTTCGTAAAAGGCATTAACGCTTGGAGTACTGGTACCGGGCGCGTGCAGCGCGCAGGCCGTACTTTTTACGTTCTTTCTTGCGGGCGTCGCGGGTAAGGAAGCCGGCTTTCTTGAGCACAGGGCGCAGGGCCGGGTCTACCAACAGAAGGGCTCGGGAAATACCGTGGCGCACAGCTTCGGCCTGACCGGTCACACCACCGCCAGCCACGCTGACGCGCACGTCAAGCTTGTCAATCAGCTTGGCAAGTACCAGGGGCTGACGAATGATCATCTGCAAGGTCTTACGGGGAAAATAGTTCTCAAAAGAACGCCCGTTAACCGTGATGCCACCGGAACCGGCATATATGCGGGTACGCGCCGTGGCGGTCTTGCGGCGGCCGGTGCCGTATTCAAATTTCTCGCTCATGGCATTCTACTCCTTAATGCGGCAGCGTCAGCGGCTGGGGATTCTGGGCCGTGTGCGGATGTTCAGGCCCGGCGTAAATCTTAAGCTTCTTCAGCATGGCGCGGCCCAAGCGATTTTTGGGCAGCATACCCTTCACGGCGGCCATCAGGACGCGGGAAGGTTTGTCGGCCAGCACGTCGCCGAGAATGGTGGTCTTGAGACCGCCAACCCAGCCAGAGTGCCGGTAATATTTTTTGTCAGCCAGCTTGTTGCCGGTGACCTTGATCTTTTCGCAGTTAATTACCACGATAAAGTCCCCGTTATCCATATGCGGGGCAAATTCCGGCTTGTGCTTGCCGCGCAGGCGGTGGGCGATCTGGCTGGCCATACGGCCAAGCACCTGATCCTGAGCGTCAACCACGAACCACTGGCGGTTGATGTCTTTGGGGGTGGGGCTGAACGTCTTCATCGGAATGACTCCTCACATCTGCAAATAGCAGCAGCCGTAGAGGCCGCAAAAAAGTTCATTTCGCGATGCGCCGTCGAACGGG
>NZ_JAHZAA010000044.1 GCF_019424165.1 Desulfovibrio sp.
CCGGCTTGGCACAGTAATGGCGTGTATGCTTTGACAGGAGGGGACGACGTGGCGACATGGAAAAATATCATACCCGGCGCGGCCCTGCGGGGCATATGCCTGATTTTTGTTGGAGCGGGCCTTGCGGGCATTATTATATTGGCTACGGTAAAAATGACGTGTGCGGCTGAAGTATGGCGCGTGGGCACGTGGAAAACCGCCCAGACCATACAGCCTTTTCTGTATGAAAAATATGCTTCGCCTGCGACCCCAGGCCTGAAGGTGGACGTACGCCCATTCACCAATCCTGCCGATCAGAAGGCCGCGCTGCTGGCGGAAAGTCTGGACATGACGGGAACCACACTGGCTCTGGCGATTCAGGCGGCGTCACGGGGCGAGCCTGTGCGACTGGTGGCGGCGTTGGGCAATAAATGCTCGGCCCTTGTGGTGGCAAAAGACGGGCCTGTCAGGACGGCAGCCGATCTCAGGGGACGGCGTATTGCCTATGTTCCGGGAACCATGCACGAAATATTGCTTCGTGAGGTATTGCACCGTGAGGGAATTGATCCAGCCCGGGATGTTACGCTTATGCGTATTGATTTTTTTGATATGGGTACGGCACTGGCCAAGGGTAATGTAGATGCCTTTCTGTCCGGCGAGCCTTTCCCCACGCAGGCGGTCATGCATGGCTATGGTCGCATTCTTGCCTATCCATACTATGGCGACAGCATCGGAACAATCAATAGCGGCATGCTCATGCGGGCCGGGTTTATCAAGGAACATCCGGATACGGCCATGCGCATGGTCGCCGCGCACAAGGCTGTTACAGAGGCGCTAACCGCGGACAGAAAGCTGTGGCTTGATTCGGCGTCGTCGTTGTTTGGCGTGGATAGAGGCCTGCTCGAAGCGTCCGCGGAAAATATGGAGCTTGCCTGGGATATGGATGATGCGTTCATGCTGCGTTTGGCGGCTCTGGGCGCGCGGATGAAAGACCTTGGCATCATTGCGCAGGAGCCGGACTACACCAAGCTTGTTGACCGCAGCTTTGTGGATGCCTTGCGGACCGGAAATCGTCACCATGACTAGGCAGGGCAACTCGTGGATGTTGCCCTGGTGTTTGCCGCTTTTTGCGTTGGCTGTATGGTGGGGGGCCTCGGCGTTTGAGGCCGTGCCGGGCTGGCTTTTGCCCTCGCCCGTGGAGGTTGCGCGTACCATGGCTGCCTATGTGGCGGGAACAGGTGGCGGCCCGTATGGCGGGCGCTTCTGGAACGATGCCGCTGCAAGCCTGGGACGCGTCGCCTGCGGCTATGCGCTGGGCGTTGGCCCCGGCCTTGTTCTCGGGCTGTGGTCAGGTCGTAGCACGGTTGTGGCGCGTCTGTTGTCGGTTACGGTCAACGGCATAAAATCCGTTCCCGGCATAAGCTGGCTGCCGCTGGCCCTCATCTGGCTGGGGGTGGGGTTTATGACCACTGTCAGCCTCATCGCGTTGGCGGGATTTTTTCCCGTATACTTCAGCGCCGCCGCGGCCGCAGCTTCTGTGCCGCAAGACCTGCTCAATGCCGGGCGTATGCTTGGCTGCTCCCGTGTAACACTTTTTATAAAGGTCATCCTGCCTTGGTCCATGCCGCAAGTGTGTGCGGGGCTGCGCGTGGCTCTGGGCATGAGCTTCGCCTATCTGGTGCTGGGCGAGCTGACTGGCGTGCCGGACGGCCTGGGCGCGCTCATTATGGACGCCCGCATGAATGGTCGGGTAGATGTTCTTTTAAGCGGCATAGTGCTGGTTGCCGCCCTGGGCAGCATTTGCGATGTGTTGCTTGTCAGGCTGTTGCGGCGCCTGCCTGGTGCTGTGCGATGAGCGCGTATTTCAGGTGTCTGAATCTGCGCAAAAGTTATGGCAGCCATGTTGTTCTGCCCGGCATTGACCTGACGCTGCGACGCGGCTCGGTGACGGCGCTCATCGGAGCCAGCGGCTGTGGAAAGAGTACTCTTCTGCGCGTAATAGCTGGTTTTGTGCCGCCGGATGCCGGAGATCTGCGGCTTGAAGGCGCCCCGTGCGACGGGCCGGGAATGGACAGGGTTATGGTGTTTCAGGATGATGCCCTGTTTCCCTGGCTGAGCGTGGGAGAAAATGTGGCCTTTGGGCTTAAACATGTTGGCATGCCTCCAGATCGCTGCCGTGAACGCATGCGAGAAATATTGGCGCTGGTGGGCTTGGAACAGTGCGAACATGCTTTGCCTGCGTCTCTTTCAGGTGGCATGAGGCAGCGCGCGGCACTGGCGCGGGCGTTGGTGCTCCGGCCCAAACTTCTTCTGCTTGATGAGCCGTTTGCCGCTCTGGACGCCATTACACGCTCGCGCATGCAGACACTTTTGACGAAGCTGCAGGCTGGAACCGGAGACACCGTGCTTATGGTCACCCATGATGTGGCAGAAGCCTGCCTTTTGGCAGATACTGTTCATCTGATGGGAACCGGCGCGGGGATTGTGGGAACATGGGCTGTCGAGGCCCCGAGGCCCAGAGATGTTGACGACCCGGCGCTTGTTCCGTTCAGGATACAGCTTCGCGCAGCACTGGAAGCCGTCATGTGATTTCTTGAGAAGGTAAGTGGATAGCCGGGCGTGACCTCACGGCTATTACTGGTCGGGATATTACCATTGAGGCGGGCGTGTCCAGGCCGGACGGGATATCGCGTTAGACGCAGGGCGTGATTTGAACATTGTGGCTGCCACCAACATCAATGAATTTGAACAAACTGCCTTCTCATCTTCCGGGGGGATAAACCTTAGCGTTGGTTTTGGCGCCAGTGGCATGGCTGCTTCCGGCAGCGTATCGGCGCCCGCTGGGGGGATTACCGTCAATGAACACTCCCGAATTTAAACGGAAGCTAAAAAAGCAGAAAGCCCGCTTGGCTGTTAGCCTTGCGGACTTTTGTGAACTTCTTTGGAAGTTTTTATGGTGCCGAGGGCGGGACTCGAACCCGCACGAGAATCCTCACTACCCCCTCAAGATAGCGTGTCTACCAGTTCCACCACCTCGGCGCGAAGAAATGAATTAGCGTATTGCGTTGGTCTTGGCAAGCATTTTTTTAAAAAAATTGTCGGGGCTTGCGCTTACGTCGTGTTGCGAGTAACTTCAGGCGCTCACTGGAGACTGCCAATGGACGAAAACGTACATAAATTTTTGCGTCGTACGGGCCCTGTATTGTGCCTGGATATCGGCAGCGGCACTCAGGACGCATTGCTGGCCCGGCCCGGGCTTGAATGTGAAAACTGGCCGCGCTTTGTATTGCCGTCACCGGCCCGCATGGTTGCCCAGCGCATTCGCGAACTGACTCTGCTGCGGCATGACTTGTGGCTGCATGGCAGCAATATGGGTGGCGGCTTCAGCCAGGCCATCAAAGAGCACCTGGCCGCCGGCTTCAAGGTATGGTCTACTCCGGCCGCTTCGCGTGGCATCCACGACAGTGAGGATGTGGTACGCGCCATGGGGGTGGAGTTTTGCGCTACCTGTCCCGAGGGCTGCGTTCCTGTTTTTCTGTCGGACTACGGACCGGACTTCTGGGCCGGGCTGTTGCGTATGGCCTGCCTGCCGCAACCACACATGGTGCTCGCGGCCGCCCAGGATCACGGCTATCATGTGGGGGGAAACCGGCAGGGCAGAATGCTCATGTGGAACCGGCTTCTTGCCGAGTCCGCGGACCCTGCATCCTGGATTTATTCCACGCCGCCCCCTTCGCTTACCCGGTTACAGCCTCTGCATGACAAAACCGGTGGCCCTGTGGCCGATACCGGCGCCAGCGCCCTGCTTGGCGCGCTGTGTGACAGCGAGGTTATGAACCGCAGCTATCGCGAGGGCATAACCGTCATAAACGTGGGCAACGGGCATACCGTGGCGGCTCTTGTGTACAAAGGACTGGTGCGCGGCATTTACGAGCATCATACGGGTATGCGCAGTCTGGAGCAGTTGCTCGCTGATCTGGAACAGTTCCGCAAGCATTGGCTGCCCGCTGAAGAAGTGCAGGCCACCGGTGGTCACGGTACGGCTTTTGGCCCGTACTGTGAAGAGGCCGGGGGCTATGAGCCTACCTTTATTACAGGACCACGGCGCGCCTTACTGCAAGGGTACGGTCGTTTTTTGGCCCCGCATGGTGACATGATGCTGGCCGGCAGCCTGGGGCTGTTGTGGGGCTGGGCGCGCACGCATGCCGATTGATTTTCAGGCGCAGCCCGCGGCCTGATCTGGTCCGGAGGTTGGCCTCCGGCAGTTTTGACAATGCTCCAGTAAGGTGAGGAGAGGCATGGAAGTTTTTGATCCAGCGGAACTGTGGAGCCGGGAGCGCATAGAGGAAACCCAGCTTGTCCGGCTGAAAAATATGGTCGCTCAGGCCCGTAAGTGCGGTTTCTACCGGCAGCGGCTCGACGAGGCGGGAGTCGGGCCGGACTCTTTGCACAGTCTTGATGACCTGCGCCGCATCCCCTTCACCACCAAGGACGATCTGCGTACCCAGTATCCCACCGGCATGCTTTGCGTGCCTCAGGCCGAAATTGTGCGCATGCACTGTTCAAGCGGCACTACCGGGTCGCCCGTAGCCATCTGCCATACACAGAACGACATCAATTCCTGGGCCGATCTTATGGCGCGCTGTATGCATATGGTAGGCGTGCGCCGTGAGGACGTGTTTCAGAACATGTCCGGTTACGGTCTGTTTACGGGCGGTCTGGGCATCCACTTCGGGGCTGAGCGCCTGGGTTGCCTGACCATCCCCGCCGGTGCGGGAAACTCGCGCCGCCAGATCAAGCTGGCCAAGGATTTTTGTACCACGGTGGCGCATATTCTGCCTTCCTATGCGCTCATTCTTGGCGAACACCTGCGCAATATGGGCGAAGACCCGCGTGAATTCCCCCTGCGCATCGCTCTTGTGGGCGCGGAGCCGTATACTGAAGAATTCCGCCGCCGTATTGAAAGCCTCTTTGATATGAAGGCGTATAATTCCTACGGGCTTTCCGAAATGAACGGGCCGGGCGTGGCTTTTGAATGCCTTGAGCAGAACGGGATGCACCTGTGGGAAGACGCCTATATTCCTGAAATTGTCGATCCTGAAACAGGCCAGCCCGTACCAGACGGCCAGGTGGGCGAGCTGGTCATGACCTGCCTCTGCCGCCAGGGCATGCCCATTCTGCGCTACCGCACCCGCGACCTCACCCGCTTTTTGCCTGGCGTATGCGGCTGTGGGCGCATGCACCGCCGCATGGACCGTATCCTCGGCCGCGCGGACGACATGTTTATCATCAAGGGCGTCAACATTTACCCCATGCAGGTTGAGCAGGTCATCATGACCTTTACCGAAGTGGGGCAGAGCTACCTTATCCTCCTGGAGAACGACGGTATCGGCGATGTCATGCGGGTGCAGGTGGAAGTGCGCGACGAGTTCTTTGTGGAGGACATGCGCGTTCTGCAAAGCCTGCAAAAAACCATTGCCCAGCGCCTGCGTGATGAAATTCTCATTACGCCCAGGGTAGAGCTTGTGCAGAGCAACAGCCTGCCGCGCGCCGAAGGCAAGGCCGTTCGCCTGCAAGACATGCGCGAAAAAAAATAATACCGGAAACTGTATGGATTTTTTGCCCTTTCCCCTTGCCAGCCTGCTGGCGGGCGCGTTCATCACTTTGCTGGGTTTTGTGCTTTTGCTCAATGTTTTCGGCTTGCCCGCCAATTGGGTGCTGTTGGGGCTTGTGGCCCTGTGGAAGATGGCGCATCCCGCCTCGGACGCAATGAACGTCTGGTTCTGGGTCATGATGATAGCTTTGGCACTTGTGGGCGAAGCTTTGGAACTGGGCATGCAGATAGTCAAGGCCAAGCGGTATGGCTCAAGTTCGTCAGGAACATTTGCGGGTATGGTCGGGGCCATTGCCGGGGCCATTTTACTGGCGCCGCTGTTTTTTGGCCTCGGGGCGCTCATTGGCGCAGTGGCTGGAGCATGGCTCGGCTGTTTTGTTATGGAAATGTTCAAGGGCCGTCCCTTGGGCGAATCGCTGGATGCGGCCTTCGGGGCCATGGTGGGGCGTTTTTTAGGCACAGTGTGCAAGTGCGGTGTTGGCGGGGCCATGCTGGCTCTGGCGGCAAGCCGTATCTGGCCGCAAATGCCGGCGCAAACGCTGCCGGTTTCTTCCGACCCGCTGCAACTGGTGCTGGCCTTGGCCGGAGGCGTGTGCTGATATGACTTCTCTGCTTGACGGGCTGGATATTGTTCTGGTCAAAACCCGCTTTCCCGAAAATATCGGCATGACTGCGCGTGCCTGCGTGAATATGGGCTGTTCATCACTATGCCTTGTGGACCCCGAGCGGTGGGACAGGGAAAAGGCCCGCCCGCTTGCCACGCCCAAGGGGCAGGATCTGCTGGACGGCGTAAAGGTCTATACTGACCTGCCGGAAGCTGTGGCCCCTGTAACCCTTGTGGTGGGGACCACCGCGCGGGTGGGGGGCTGGCGTCAATCCCTGCTTTCGCCGCGCCGTGCCGCTGCGGATGTGGCGGAGGCCCTGGCGCGCGGCGAAAGGGTGGCCCTTGTTTTTGGCCCGGAAGACCGTGGCCTGAACAATGAAGAAATAACCCATTGCCATAAGCTTGTGACCATACCAACGGACCCTGCGGCCAGTTCGCTTAACCTTGCGCAGGCCGTGCTGCTGCTTTTGTATGAATGCGCCAATGCCGTGCGCAACCGGCCCGGAAAAGACGCCGGAAATGCAGAAAAAAACCATCCCGGCAGCGGCAGGCAGGTAACAGCGGCAGAGCAGGAGCGCCTGATGGAATCCCTGAAGGATATGCTACTGCGCCTCGATTATCTGCATGGCGATAATCCTGACTACTTTATCATGCCCTGGCGGCGGCTCTTCAGCAGGGCCGGGTTACGGCGTCATGAGTATGACGCGCTGATGGGCCTGTGCCGTCAGGTGCGCCACAAACTGGGTTGATTTGCAGGCTGTGTATTGTCTCATGTTTCACCCGCTGACGCTGCGTCAGCGGGTTTTTGTTTTGTGGGGCCAAGATGACGGCTCAGGGCGCACTGTAACGCAGTCGGCCACCCTGATCATAAAGAGCACATAAAGAACGGATGTCGCGGGGTATTCATGCCACCCTGTTACCGTCGTGTTCGCGATTTGTCGGCAATTACCGACAAATCGCGTTTTTGTTTTTCCGTCCGTTGCGTGAAGACGGCAATATTTTTGTTCAGTTTTTTATCTATCCTTTTGACTCTGGAAATAATGCAATTTATAGTCTTGTCTAAATAATTATCTCAGCCATCCGATATGCTATTAAAATGCTCCGTTCATCAGAATGATTGATGATACCTGACAAGATATGTCTTCTTTATGATGTATCTGATTGTTTTTTATGCATATATTTTAATAAGGAGTTGTTTTTGTAACAATTTTTATTCTGCGATGTGTATCTCCAGCGTGTTTTTATAGAGGCAATGAACATACTTTCAATATGCCGTAAGCATGAGGAGTGGCAGATGCGTTTGAGCCTTACCCACAAATATGTCGGATCTTTGTTTTCAGCTCTCATTACCTGCTGTGCCGTTGTTCTGTTTGTATCCATCTATTATATGAAAAAGCCGATAGATGAAGAATTGAGCAACAGCATACATCGCATGCAGAATATCGTTCATTCCGCCAATGAAATGACCATACAGCGTTTTGCCCAGAACGCCGCCTTTATCGCCACCAACGACCGACTGGCACGGGCCATGGCCTATAAGGATCACGCCGAGGTTTTTACCCTTGCTGAAAAGGCCATGAAAATGGCCGGATCGGACTTTATGTCTGTGACAGACGCCCAGGGGATCGTTATTGCGCGTGGGCATTCCAAAAGTAAATACGGCGACAGCATCGCCAAGCAGGAAACAGTTGCCAAAGCCATGCAGGGGGTTCCGGCGCAGGCTGTGGTGACCGGGCCGCTCAATCCCTTTACGTTACGCGCATCGCAGCCGGTTCTTTATGAAGGGCAACTGGTGGGAACCATCTCCATCGGCGTATCACTCACCACCCCTGATTATCTGGACTGGCTGAGCCGGCTTGCCGGGGCTGCGGTCACTATTTTCAAGGGTGATACGCGCGTCATGGCAACCATTGTTTCTGACAACAAGCGTGCCGTGGATACAAAGCTGGAGGCGCCGGATGTCATAAACGCCGTGCTTGAGCGTGGCGAAACAGTCTTTGTGCAAAATGCCATTCTTGGTGTTCCGTATCAGTCTGCATACTGGCCGGTGAAGGCTGCCGATGGCAAGATTGTGGGCATGTGGTTTACGGGAGCGCCAATCGCTGAACTGAAAAAGCTTGAAAATGAGGCCATTGTCACAGCCGTCAGCGTGGCAGCGGCATTGCTGCTGGTACAACTGGGCATTTCAGTCTTTGTGGGCTTGCGGGTAAGCGCGCCGGTACGCAAAATAACCAGCTACGCTCTTGAAGTGGCCGATGGCAAGCAGGACAGCGTGCTCACGGTGCGCGGTTCTGATGATATGGGTATGCTCGCCGATGCCTTGCGCAGCATGGAAAAAAATTTGCGCACGCTGGTATTTGAGGCCGCGGAAAAAGCCAGAGAAGCCGAAAAGTGTGGCGAGGAATGCAAGCTGGCAATGAATGAAGCGGAGCAGGCCAAGGCAAAGGCAGAGCAGGCCAGGTGCGACGGCATGTCAAGCGCGGCAGCGCGTATTGAAGAGGTTGCCGCCAAGCTCGGCAGCTCGGTTTCGGATATTGCCGAGCAGGTGGAAAATACTGATGTTGCCCTGAGCCAGGCTGTGTCCAGGCTTGCCGAAATAGCTTCGGCTATGGAAGAAATGAACTCCACTGTGCTTGCTGTTGCCCGCAATGCCGGCGGCGCTGCGGACATTTCAGATGCGGCGCGCAATCTGGCAGAAACGGGTTCCAGCGTGGTTTCGCAGGCCGTATCCAGCATCCAGCAGGTGCAGCGGCAATCACTGGGCCTCAAGGGCGGCATGACGCAACTCGATGAGCACGCCAGGGCCATCAGCCGTATCATGAGTGTTATTTCCGATATTGCCGATCAGACAAACCTGCTGGCTCTTAACGCGGCCATTGAAGCGGCCCGCGCAGGCGATGCAGGCCGCGGATTTGCCGTTGTGGCCGACGAGGTGCGCAAGCTGGCGGAAAAAACCATGACGTCCACTACAGATGTGGGCGACGCCATCCGTGCTATCCAGTCCAGTGCAGCCCAAAGCATTCAGCAGGTTGATGAAGCCGTGAGCAATATCTCTGTAGCCACAGAATATTCCAATAAATCCGGCCAGTCACTGCAAGAAATCGTGGGCATGGTGGACAAGACCGCTGACGAAGTGCGCGCCATCGCTACTGCCAGCGAACAGCAGTCAGCCGTAAGCGACGAGATCAACAAATCTATCAGTGATGTGAACTATCTGACCGGAAACACTTCTGAATCCATGAAGGTGGCCCTGCGCGAGCTTGATGAGCTGCGTCATCAGACCCAGAGCCTGATGGATCTGGTGGAAGCCCTGAAAAAATCCTGACCCTCGTCTGATTTTTGCGGGCCATGTCAAGAAGGCCGCAATTCCTTGTTCCGGAATTGCGGCCTCTCTGTTTTTACCCGGAACATGACCGCAAAACGAAGACCTTTCGGGGCGGACTGTTACATGACGGCTGGAACAAGGGAAGTGGTGTGGAGCGAACGGCTTTATGCTGCGGCAGGCTCCACCTGCACCTGATGCAGCCTGCCGAGCATGCCCCTGTAATTGCTGATAGAGGGCCTGGGGCGAGGTGTGGGGTCAGAAAAATCCGTTATAAAAAGTTTTTTTTCACAATTGATGGTGTGTTTTCTGTTGCCTAATATGCTTATATAATTATATTTTATTTTTACTTTGAAAAAATGTTTAATGTAATATTTAAACATTTTTGAATATAAAATTCAATACACTGTATTTGCTGGTAAAATTTTTAAAACGGATATGCATGTTTTGGCTTGTGTGAAATCTTGGTTTGCTTTCTGCTCTATTTATTTTTAAGTTCGTGCCGAAGAATATAGTAATACTGAATATGCCCGCCTTGTTATTTATAAAACCAATGGCGGGTTTTTGAGATGTGCTGATGAGCGGCGTCAAGGCTGGGGGGCCTTTGCGTGAATTCTGCTCCTTTTTGTAAAACAATGCCCTGTCGTGTGGCAGGGTATAGCGTTTTGTGAATCATATATATTTATAAAATAACTTTTTGTTGCAAGGAGGGGGCATGCGCATAACGCTCACGCACAAGTATGTGGGTTCGCTATTCGGCGCTCTGATTACCTGCTGTGGGGTGGTGTTATTTGTTTCCATTTATTTTATGAAGGTCCCCATTGAAGATGAGCTGGATAAGGGCATCCGCCGTATGCAGAATGTCATTCTGGAGGCCAACGAGGTCACCAGCAAGCGCTTTGCGCAAAGCGCCGCCCTTATTGCCAGCGACAGCAGCATGGTACAGGCCATTGTGCACAAGGATCATGCACTGGCCAGAGAGCTGGGCGGAAAAAGCATGAAAATGGCCGGGTCGGACTTTATGACCATCACTGATGAGTCCGGCAAGGTCATCGCCCGTGGCCACTCCGATAAATATGGCGACAGTGTGACCAATCAGGAAACAGTGGTTATTGCCCTCAAAGGGCAGCCCGCTGCGGCTGTTGTGGCGGGTACTGTTGTTCCTTTCACGATCCGGGCCAGCCAGCCCGTGGTTTATGAGGGGCGGGTAGTGGGTTCCATTTCCATCGGCACCTCTCTGGTAACGCCTGCCTATCTTGACTGGCTCAAGCAGCTTTCGGGCGTCAACGTTACGATTTTCAAGGGCGATACCCGGATCATGACCACGATCATGAGTGACGGGCAGCGTGCCGTGGGCACAAAGCTGCAATCGCCGGAAATTATCGATGCCGTGCTGAGAAAGGGCGAAGTATACTACACCCATAACACTATTCTTGGGGTAGCCTATAACTCTTCCTACTGGCCGGTCAAAGATGCCAACAACCAGATCATCGGCATGTGGTTTGTGGGTATGCCCATGAGCGACCTGCAAAAGCTTGAGCACGACGCGATGGACAAGGCCATCCTGGTGGCCTGTGGCCTGCTTGTGGTGCAGCTTACCCTGTCGGTGATCCTGGGCCTGCGGGTCAGCGCTCCTGTGGGTAAAATTACCCGCTACGCCCTTGGTGTGGCCGAAGGCAAGAAAGATCTCACCCTTGATGTTTACAGCAAGGACGATATGGGCCAACTGGCCAACGCCTTGCGCCAGATGGAAGAAAACCTGCGCCGTCTGGTTCAGGATGCAAGCGAACAGGCCGAACAGGCACGCCGGATGGGCGAAGAGGCGCAGCAGGCCATGGAAGAGGCCAAACAGGCCCAGGCCCAGGCTGAAATTGCCAAGCGTGAAGGCATGATAAGCGCTGCTGCCCAGATAGAGGGCGTGGTTGAACGCCTTAATGCTTCCATAAACGACATTGCGGAACAGGTGGACAATACCGGCGGCGCGCTGAGCCATGCCGTGGCCAGGCTGGCGGAAACCGCGACAGCTATGGAAGAAATGAACTCCACCGTGCTTGAGGTTGCCAAAAATGCCGGCGGCGCTGCGGATGTTTCGGCCTCGGCCAAGCTCAAAGCGCAGGCAGGCTCCGAAGTAGTGTACAAGGCCGTGGACGGCATACAGGAAGTGCAGCGTCAGTCCCTGGCCCTCAAGGACGGCATGACCCAGCTTGATGAGCATGCCAGGGCCATTAACCAGATCATGAGCGTCATTTCCGATATTGCCGACCAGACCAACCTGCTGGCGCTCAACGCGGCCATTGAAGCGGCCCGTGCGGGTGAAGCCGGCAGGGGGTTTGCTGTTGTGGCCGATGAGGTGCGCAAGCTTGCGGAAAAAACCATGGCCTCAACCACAGATGTGGGCAACGCCATCCGCGCCATCCAGCAAAGTGCCTCGCAGAGCATTCAGGAAGTGGAGCTGGCTGTGCACAATATCGCTTCTGCCACAGACTTTTCCAACAGGTCCGGCGAGGCGTTGCAGGAAATCGTGGGCATGGTGGACCAGACCGCGGACGAAGTGCGCGCCATTGCCACCGCCAGTGAGCAGCAGTCCGCCACCAGCGAAGAGATCAACAGATCCATCGCTGATGTGAACCATATTGCCGCCACAACCTCTGAATCCATGCAGTTGGCCATGACCGAGCTTGAGGCCCTGCGCAAGCAGGCCCACAGTCTGGTGGAACTGATTGAACACATGAAAAACGCCTAGCAGTGTCAGGGGCCATGCGGCCCCATAGAAAAATACAAGCGCCCCTTCCGTTTGTGCGGAAGGGGCGCTTGTTGTTTTTTGTACAGGGGGCTCTTTTCAGAACCACAGTGGCCGTGATTCTTGCCGGACCGAAAGCGCCCGGTAATTCAGGCAATTTTTACCCTGCTGCCATGTCTGGTGGCTCTGGTGCACAAACTCCCGCAGCGCAGAAGGCCAGGTGCGGACAGTCAGGACACTTCAGACAGGCAGTTGCGCTAAACGTTGAAAAGAAAGTGCATGACATCCCCATCCTTGACCACATATTCTTTGCCTTCCACGCGCAGCACGCCGCTGGCGCGGCAGGCGGCCTCGTTTTCGTGGCTCATGTAGTCCTGGTAAGAAATGACCTCGGCACGGATGAATCCGCGTTCAAAGTCCGTATGAATAACTCCGGCAGCCTGGGGCGCCTTCCAACCCTTGTGAATGGTCCAGGCGCGCACTTCCTGGGGGCCGACCGTAAAGTAGCTGCAAAGCCCCAGCGTTTCGTAGCCGGTGCGGATGATGCGCACAAGGCCGCTTTCGGTAATGCCGTACGACGAAAGCATTTCGGCCTGTTCGGCATCGGACAGCCCCTGCAGCTCCTCTTCCAGCTTGGCGCAAATGCAGGCAAAGCCCGCGTTGCACCCGGCGGCAAAGTTTTTGAGGGTTTCCACAAAGGCGTTGCCCTCGGCCACGGCGTTTTCGTCCACATTGGCGCAGTAAATAATGGGCTTGGCTGTGAGAAGGCCCAGTTCACGCCACGAAGTCAGAAAAGCCTCGTTACCTTCCGGCAGGACAAATTCGCGGGCGGCCTTGCCGTCATTGAGGTGGGTCAGCAGGGTCTGCATCACTTCGGCGGCCGCCTTGGCGTCCTTGCTGCCCTTGGACATCTTTTGCAGGCGTTCAAGGCGCTTTTCAACGCTTTGCAGGTCGGCCAGCAAAAGCTCCGTCTCAATGGTGTCCACATCACGCAGGGGGTCAACGCCGCCGTCAACGTGAGTGATGTTTTCATCCTCAAAGCAGCGCACCACATGGACTATGGCCGCGCATTCGCGGATGTTGCCCAAAAACTGGTTGCCGAGGCCTTCACCTTTGCTGGCTCCCCGCACAAGACCGGCAATGTCGATAAAATCCACACTGGCGTTGATGGTTTTTTGCGGTTTGGCCTTGTTTGTCAGGTCCTGCAGGCGCGTGTCCGGCACGGCCACCGTAGCCTTGTTCGGCTCGATGGTGCAGAAGGGGTAGTTGGCGGCCTGGGCGTTCTGGGCCTTGGTAAGGGCATTGAAAAGGGTGGACTTGCCCACGTTGGGCAGACCGACGATACCTATGCTGAGGGCCATGCTTTCTCCTGAATTGTCACCAGTCAAGACCCGGCGGGCGTCCGGACCGCACATGCGCGGCTGCTCCGGAGGAGTGTTTTTCGGGTCGGTATCCGTACTGACCTGCCGTCATGAAGCCGTGCTGTTTGCAGGCTGTCTTATGGCAGGGGCTGGCGCGGCGGCGAAAGATTTCAGCGGGCCTTGCCAACAAGTCGAGGCCCGGCGCATGCGCCGGGCCGGGCTTGTTATAGACAGAACGGGCCGCCAAGGCAAGAAGCTTACTGCAAGCGGGTATTCACCGAGGGCATGACGCCGCCCTTACCGCCGGGCGTGGGGTCTCGCAACAGCGGCAGCAGGTCTTCGGTGATGGGAATCGTGCTGGAACCCATCGCCAGCACTTCGTTGCTGGTGGTGTGGATAAGCCGCATGTTGAAGCGTACCTGTTCGCCGCTGACTACGTAGGTTCCGGCCATTATGGCCTGGCTTGTGCCGGTTTTGTTAGCAAGGCGGCTGACGTCGCGCGTAAGGATGAATTCGCCTTTCTTTTTGTCAAAATAGATGTCGCGTCCCTTGCGCAGTTCCTGAAAACGGTAGCCCGCGTTGATAAGCCAGCGCGAGACTTCTTCCATCATCTGACGCGCCAGGGGCGAGGCTTCGTTGAGGTCATTGAGGTTGGCGGGGGTTGTGCCCATGATCATTATATTGGCGCGGGCCACGGCCTGCTGTTCTTTTTTGCTTTCGGCCGGGTCAGTTCCCGCATAGCGCATCATGAGCTGTTCGTCGATCTGCTTGGCTATCCTGGTGGCCGCCGTGGGTACATTGCCTGCGGCAGCGGCGGTCAGGGGAAGCAGAAGGGCAGCCATGACAAGAATTATAACAAAATAAAACCTCATGACACAATCCTCAGCGCATGGTGCGCAGCAAAAGTTCAATACCACCCATTTCTCTTTCAATCACCTCCAGCTCCGCGGCAGAGCGGCAGGTGGAAAGAGCCTGGGCATAGGATTGCCGGGCCAGTTCGTACCGGCCCTGATCGCGGTAGGCACGAGCCTGTTTCAGATATTTGGCGCTGATGTTCGGCCCCTGGTCTGCTGATTTTTGGGGCTGCGCGGCGGATTTTTCCGAAGCGCGCTCGTAGGCCGAGGGGGTCTGGGCCATGGCCCGCGTGCCATCCGGATGCGCCACAAAAAGCGGCCCTGCCGCCAGGGCGGCAAGTGCAAGTCCAAAAATACGCAAGGTACAAGTAAAACGCATGGCTGCTTTCCGGCATTATTTGCCCTGTTTGATGGCTACGTTGCCGCTGCTGATGGAACTGGCCGGTGTATAAAGCGAAGGATACAGGCTTCCGCGCGGGGGGGAAGGCTTGGCGGCCGAAGCTGTGGATACGCTTGCACTCTGTGCCGGTGGCGTGGGTTTGGGCGCAGGAGGATCTGTTTTGCCCATACGCGCCACAATGGGCGTATTGACCAGCACAAGCTGCCCCGTGCGCATGACAAGGCCGTCGGTAGCCCGTACAAGGCGGGCATTGACGAAGGTGGCGTCTTTGTCCACATAATAGGTTCCCACTACCAGCGCCGCCCATTTCTGCCCGACGGGAATGACCGCATTTTCAATAAGGGCCAGGTCGTCGCGCCCGCCGACAACGGCAATATTGCCCGTCAGGCGGTACTCGCGCGCGGGAAAGCCCCGCTGGTTGAATTCGTAAAACATGGCTTCGCCCATGAGTCTTCCCAGCGGAGAACTGCGTGATGTGCTGTTTTCATCCACAAAGGATGTGGGCATGGCCACAAAGCCCTGCAGGGCGTCATTGGGTACTGTAGCGAGCATCTGGTCTGCCAGTTCGCGAAACTTGAGCTTCAGCTCCACGGCATCTGTATAGCCGGGATCCTTGGCTGAAGGCGGTGCTTTGGAGCAGCCGGGCAGCATGGGCAGCGCAAGGGCGCAGATGAGTATAAAACGCAATAAACCGTGCATGGCAACCTCAGGTAGTGTTCTGTCATACTTATCGGCCCCCGTCTGGCAAACTTCAGTGCGGGGGATGAAAAATCGGGCGCTTGCCGTCCTGGTGCCCAAAAACATGCAAAACACGTTCCAGCAGCATGACCGGCTGTCTGCTTGGCTTGCAGCATGAAATAGCTTACAAGACGCCTTTAAAGGATATGGCGACGCAGCGCCGCCAAGTTTTTCATCTGGAGAAGGCATGGGCAGGAATACCAGAGCGATACGCCTTGGCGGCGTTACTGTGGGCGGCGGCGCGCCTGTTGTTGTTCAAAGCATGACCAATACGGACACCCGTGATCCGCAGGCCACCCTCGGGCAGATTGCCCGCCTGGCGGCCCGGGGCTGTGAAATGGTGCGCCTGGCCGTACCTGATGCGGCAGCCGTGGCGGCCCTGCCCGCCATACGATCGGGTACATCCTTGCCGCTCATCGCCGACATACATTTTGACTACCGCCTTGCCATTGGCGCGCTGGAGGCAGGCCTTGAGGGGCTGCGCATCAATCCCGGCAATATCGGCCCCAAGGCGCATGTGGACAGGGTGGTAGATGCGGCCAAAGCGCACGGCGCGGTTATTCGCGTGGGCGTCAATTCCGGCTCGGTGGAAAAAGACATCCTGCGCAAGTATGGCGGCCCTTGCCCCGCAGCTCTGGTAGAAAGCGCCCTCGGGCATGTGCGCCTGCTGGAAGCCCGCGCTTTTTACGATACTAAAATTTCCCTCAAGTCTTCCTCTGTGCTGGATACCATAACAGCCTACCGCCTGCTGGCCGATGCCTGCGATTATCCTGCGCATATCGGCATTACCGAGGCCGGGGGCCTCATGCGGGGAACGGTCAAATCTGCCGTAGGGCTGGGTATTTTGCTGCACGAGGGCATAGGTGACACCCTGCGCGTGTCGCTGACGGCCGACCCCGCCGAAGAAGTGACCGTGGCCTGGGAAATTCTGCGGGCTCTGGGCCTTCGCTCACGCGGGCCGGAGATAATTTCCTGCCCCACCTGCGGCCGCACCGAGATAGACCTTTTTTCTCTGGCGCGTGCGGTAGAGGACCGTCTGGCAACCTCCACGGCCTCCATAAAGGTGGCGGTTATGGGCTGCGTGGTCAATGGCCCCGGCGAAGCGCGTGAAGCTGACCTGGGTGTGGCCGGGGGCCGCGACAAGGGCATTATTTTCCGCAAGGGCGAGGTCATCCGCTCCGTGAAGGGGCAGGAGGCCTTGCTGGCGGCTTTTATGGAAGAACTGCAATCACTGCTTAACGAAAAGGAAAATACCTAATGCGTTTCAGCTCCTGCTATATTCCCACGCTCAAGGAATCTCCGGCCGATGCGGAAGTGGTCAGCCACAAGCTGTTACTGCGGGCGGGGATGGTGCGGCGGCTTACATCCGGCCTGTATATCTATCTGCCCCTGGGCCTGCGGGTGATAAACAAGATCGCCCGCACCGTGCGCGAAGAAATGGAAAAAGCCGGTTTTCGCGAACTGCTCATGCCTATGGTGCAGCCTGGCGACCTGTGGAAAGAAACAGGCCGCTGGGAGCATTACGGCAAGGAACTGCTGCGCTTCAAGGACCGGAACGAGCGTGAATACTGCCTCGGCCCCACCCACGAGGAGGTCATCACCGATCTTGTGCGCGGCGAGGTGCGTTCTTATCGTCAGTTGCCTGTGCGCCTGTATCAGGTTCAGACCAAGTTCCGCGACGAAATACGCCCCCGCTTCGGGCTTATGCGCGGGCGCGAATTTATGATGAAAGACGGCTATTCTTTTGATGCCACTGCCGAAGGGGCCGAAGAAAGCTACAAAATCATGTACGATGCCTACATGCGTATTTTCAGCCGTCTTGGCCTGCGTTTTCGCGCGGTAGAAGCCGACACAGGCTCCATCGGCGGCAATTTTTCCCATGAATTCATGGTGCTGGCCGATACGGGCGAAGATACCATCGCCTTTTGCCACGACTGCGAGTACGCCGCCAACGTGGAGCGGGCCGAGGTCGTCTGGCGGGGCAGCCCCTCAGCAGGGGATTGCCCGGCCATGGAGAAAATCGCCACGCCCGGCGCGCACAGTGTGGAAGAGCTGACGGCCCTGCTGGGTGTTCCCGCCAGCGCTATTGTCAAGACCATGCTTTTCAAGGTGGATGGCAAGACGGTGGCCGTGCTTGTGCGCGGAGATCGCGAGGTCAACGACATCAAGCTGAAAAACCTGCTCAAGGCGCAGGACGTGGAACTGGCCGACGCTGCAACAGTGCAGGCCGTTACAGCCGCTCCTGTAGGCTTTGCCGGACCTGTGGCGCTTGATGTGCCTGTCTATGCCGATGCCGAACTTCAGGGCGGTACGGATTATGTGGTGGGAGCCAACGCCGCTGATGCCCACCTGAAGCATGTGGACCTTGCCCGCGATGCCGCAGTGACTGCCTGGGCGGACTTGCGCGCCATCACCTCCGACGATCAGTGCCCCCGCTGCGGCGGCCGCATGGAACTGACCAGAGGCATTGAGGTGGGGCATATCTTCATGCTCGGCCTCAAGTACAGTGAAGCCATGCATGCGGTATTCTTGGACGAAAACGGCAAGGAGCAGACCATGATCATGGGCTGCTACGGCATCGGCGTTTCCCGCGTGG
>NZ_JAHZAA010000045.1:0-6772 GCF_019424165.1 Desulfovibrio sp.
ATTCATATATGGTGTATCCGGCGGGCAGCCCCTTGATGTCATAGATGGTGTTGCCGTTGCTGTCGGTCTTTCTGGCATCAACCTGATCATAATAGACCGTAAGGGTATGCGTACCCCCGCCTTCATCGTAGACGTCAATGCTGGACTGCGTGGCATAGGCCGTATCCGCCAGAGGCGGCTTGCTGCTGGCATCCCACAGGTCGAAAAGGGCGGTCATGGGGCTGGTGTTGCTGGTAGTGCGATCCCCCTTGCCGTCGTTGGTAAGTCCCATGGTAAAGGTGACGTTGGTGGTCTGCTGGGGAATAATATTCCAGCTGTCCAGCACAATGTCAGTGGGCGTGCCTGAACCGACATAGGCGGACTTGCTAAGGTCGGTATTGCCCAGGTTGGTTGCGCCACTGTTAAAGGTGAGCTTCTTTTCGTTGTTCACCTTCCAGCCTTGCAGCAGATACCCCTCAGGGTTCTGGAGCTCGCGGTCCTTATTGAAATAAAAGTCACCTGCGCGCGTGTAGTACATCTGCTTGCTGTTGGGCTTGCGCACCTGGAAAAAACCGTTACCGTCGATGGCAAGGTCTGTTACCGAGTTGGTGCTTTCAAGCGAACCCTGGGAAAAGTCGCCCAATATGGCGTAGACGCTGGCTCCGGCGCCGATCTGGCTGGGACCGCTGGTGGTTCCGATGCCCCGGTACAGGTAGTCATTGAAGTCCATGCGCTGGCTTTTAAAGCCCAGCGTGCTCACGTTGGCGATGTTATTGCCGACAACGTTCATCTTTTGACCGTGGCTGAGCAAGCCTGAAACGCTTGTCCACATACTTGCTGAAAGACCCATAATTTCCTCCGTGTCTCGGGATAGGGGGATATCTATTTTCAGAGAGGGCGCGCTACTGGCGCAGCCCTGGCTCCTGTTTGTCGTCAGGTTGCCGTATTTAGGCGTTTATCTGTTAAAAAAGTCTGCCGTTAAAATTAATATTGCTGACATTGACATCACCGATACTCATCGTGCTCGCACGGGATTCGGGCTGCTCTTTGTCCTTATCGTCTTCAGGTTCCTTGTCTTCGCCGTCTTCCCCGTCCTTGTCTTTGTCGTCCGGCTTGGCGGCAACGGTGGCGGGTTCAGCAACCTGCCGCACATTGGCAAGCGGCATGAGCTGACCACCCTCAAGACCGAGATAGACCACGCCGCCATCGTTGACCACACCGGTAACCTTGGCGTCCACCACCTGGTCGGAAAGAACTGCATCGCCATTGGAGTCTCGCAACACAAGGTTGACCGTATATACGCCATCGCCCGCAACCGTGCCGTCAGTGGCCTTGCCGTTCCACAGGAATTCGTATGTGGTTCCCTTGTTTTTGGGACTGACTTCTTCAACGTATACGACGTTATTGTCGGCATCGCGCACGGTGATGGTTCCGCCCACGGTATTGTCCGCAGGGGCGTACCGGAAGCGCGTGATGGTAGATTCCTTGGTGGTTTCATCAGTGACCTTGCCGATGGTATTGCCGCTGACAGTGACCTGCTTGCCGATGTAGGACGTGGCATTGATCATCTGCTGATTGTTGGTGGCGTCGGTGAGGCCTTCCATACTCGTATTGAGGTTCATGAGCTGCTCAAGACTGGAAAATTGCGCCATCTGGGCAATAAATTCCTTGTCTTCCATAGGGTTGAGCGGATCCTGATACTTGAACTGCGTAACCAGCAGCAGCATGAAGGAATCTTTGTCCAGATTGCTGCCCTTTTGCTTGCTCAGGGCGGTATTGAACTCATTATTGGTTCTGTTCAGTGACTGTGTAATGCTGGACATGACTACTCCTCACGCCGGGCTGTTTTTATGCCACCACATGCAAAGAGCGGGTGGCATATCTTGCCGCATGCGTATGGGAATGCACAGGCTGTTCCAAAGCTGTATCTTCAGAATTAGTTGTTTTATTACGCGCTGTTGAAAGATTTTTCAGCCGGGAAAGTTCTTCGCGCCGGGCATCTTCTTCCTGCCAGGAGTTATGTTGGTTCAGGTTCTGCCAGGCATTTTCGTCCTGTTGGCGTGAGTTGAGCTGCACTTCAACCTTGTCCACCTTGAGCCCCTGCTGTTCCAGATTGATGCGGATTGCTTCCAGTTGGCGGGTGACCATTTCGGCAGTTTCGGTCTTTTCAGAGCGGATAGTGGCGCTGACTTCGCCATTACGCAGGCTGAGGCTGAGCGTTATGGCCCCAAGTTCCTGGGGGTGCAGTTGCAGATCCAGCCGGGTCGTGCCGTTTCTGAAGTTGGAGAGCAGCCCCTGTTCCACCTGCTGTGCCACATAACGGGGGATTGGAGCCGGGCGCGAAACTTCCGGAGATGCCTGATTTGCGGCATCCAGTGTTTGCAGCACAGCGGCTGCCGCCTGATTGTCCTGCCGGCTGTTGAAAAGCGGCTGCGCTTCCACCTTGCGGGTCATTTCTCCCCACGAGGCATCACGTCCTGTATCCTTATTGTTGTTTGACCCATCTTCACCGAACGTCTGATATCCGGTTTGTCCCCCCTTGCCGCCGTCATTTTGCTTTCCGCTTGGCATGGGGCCTTCAGCATGCTGTTGCGCTGTACTCTGCTGGTTGGATGCCTGCTCAGTATTCGCCGAAACACGGGTAAAGGTTGTTTCCGCCTTGCTGCCCTGCGCGCCCGCATGTCCCACCCCCGCACTCTGGCTGCCGTCAAGCTTTCTGCTTATGGCGTGACTTTGGCGTTCGAAACTTTCGAGGTCTTGGGCCTTCTGTCCATCCTGGCCTGTGGCGGTGAGCGTTTCTTCCAGCATATGCCGAGTGTTTTTCTGAACGGTCTGGTCTATAAGAATTTTGCTCTGTTGCGCTTCTTTATTGCGCAAAGCACTTGCCTGAAGTTCTTTTTCAGTGCGGGCGCGAGCCTTGTTTACAAGAGGCTGCAATGTTTGTTGCAGAGCTGCATCCAGCTGCTTTTGTGCAGTTTTTTGTGCGGTAAAGTGATGGGCCGCAGGGGCCATAAGAGAAGAAAACTGTCCCAGGAGCAGGCTCACGCCATCATTGCCGCCAAAGCCCTTGAGCAGGGTTTGCAGGCTTGCTGTATCCAGTCCGATTCCGCGGCCCAGTGCCATCGCTTCGGCTGCTTCCACATCAATAGTCGCAGTAGGATCAAGGTGCGCAATGAAAGAGTAGATAGTGTCAAGGGCAGCCTCGCCCTTGCCTTCGCCCATGAGCTGCTGCACGCGGGTTTCGAGCACGCCGGAAGGATCTATTTTCTTGAGCAGGGCGCTGATGTGCGTCTTGTCGTCATCGCTGAGAATGGGGCTGCCCCCGAGGCCTTGCAGACTGGCCATAATCTGGGCAAGAGTTGCGCCGTCCGGCTGATCTGCCAGGGCATCAAATTTTTTCAGGGCGTCAAGCGGGGCGCCTGCCTTGATAAGGTCGCGCCGAAGTTCAGCTATTTCCTGCTTGGTGAAGCATACTTCGTCAAGCGTATAGGTAACGCCATTGGTAGTGGTGCGGCTGTACGGACTCTGCACACGCGGCGCTTCGGATGTCGTCGTGGGCTGCTGCATGGCCGAGCTTGCAGAAACATGCTCCCCCCGTTCCACACTGTCGATAGCACCGTGGACGGCGGAGAAAAAATCGGCAAAGGATGAGCTATCCTTGCTGCTGGTAAAGAGGGCGTCGAACGGGGCGGCGCTTGTGGGAATAATCTGCATCATGCACTCCTTGCACCCGGTGTAATACAAAGAGTGTTCCAAAAAATAAAACTTATTTATTTTAATATATTATGTGGTTAATCAAAAACAATAAGGCAAGTATTGCCGGGGGGTGCAAAAAGAAAGACCGGAGAGCGGAGGAAGGAAAGGGGAGGGAGGAAGTGAAAAATCAGGAATGGTTCATGAACAGGGCGCTGATTTCTTCCAGATTATCAAGAGCCATACGCCATGCTTTGGGGGAGTAATCATCATTTTGCATGCGCATGTGTAAATATCCGCTGAAAAGGCGGATTACGGGAGGCTGGGAGCGCCAGAAATCATCAGGCAATATGCGCGCGCCCTGTTTGAGATGGCGTGAAAAACTGGCACAAAGTCCGGCAAGTCCGGCTGCCACACTTTCAGCCATTGGGGGAAAAGCCGCGCGCAGGCGTTCCAGCCTGCTGATCAGCAAGGCGCGCTGCGCTGGGTTGTAGAGAAAAAGAAAAACGGCCTGCCAAAGGTCTTCAAGCAAAGGCCGGCAGCTTATATCCGTTCCGAGGCCTACGTGCTCGAGGGTATATAACCCCAGGGCATCGCGCCCGGTACTGTACAGACGCAAGCCCGATGGCACTGCCGGGTGGTCAGGCGTGCGCAAAAGGCTCAGGATCAGCCTGGCAACCCCAGAAGCCGTGAATGCCTGTTTGCAGTAAAGCTTTCCACGGTAACACTGCCAACACCCCACACAGCTCATGGCTGCGCGTAGAACATGTTGCCCGGGAGCTGACGGTCCCGTTTCTCTGGCATGAACTGGCCCCATGGAAAGATTGAGCACAGGTACGCCCACAAAATCGGCCAGATGCATGGGACCTGTGTCTGGCGTAACGCACAGGTCCAACGTGCGCATGAGGGCAGCCAACTCTTTGAGCGAGAGGCGTCCGCAAAGATTGGCTCCCGGCAGTCCGGATTTTTGGGCGACCTCCTGCCCCAGGCTCTGTTCCGCCGGGCCGCCTAAAAACAGCGGCAACATCCCTTCGGCGGCCAGCCGCCGTGCCAGCCGCGCCCAGAAGTCCGCATCTGGCCGCTTGGCAAGTTCACTGGCCCCGAGAACCATGCCGATACGGCCTGTTCCCGCCGGGCGGGGAGATGGTCGGAACACGCCTGTAAGATCGGCTTGCGGCGAAAGGTCCAACATATACAGGTCGGCCCAGTGAAAGGCATTGTTACGATTGTTGTGGGTCAGTGCGGCGCGGTAGAGTTGCCAGTAGCCGTTGATGTGCTGATGGCTCGGCAGGGTGCCGGCTTCGATGGCTTCCGGGCCAAGCTTGTGCCTTGCCTTCAGCTTTGCCTGGCAGGTCAGAGCCTGCGGACGGCTGCTCAGGTTCAGGGCCAGCTCATAATGGCGTTGTTCCAGAGCGTGGCAGTGAGCAGGTGGAAAAAAAACCACATTGGGAGCCAGTGGCATAAGGTCCTGAAAAAAATCCGGTTCAGCCGCAACCCATACCTCGTGTCCGGCCCAGTGGCGCAGAAGGAAGCCAAGCAGGGGCATGGTGAGGATCAGGTCTCCCATGCGGTGCATCTGAAGAACCAGAACAGGGTCCGTGCTCATGCGTCTGGTCCGCGTTCTATAATTTTTTTTGTCGCGGGGGTTCCATAGACCTGACGCATCTGTTCAAGCAGGCGCTGCAGCCGGTGAGTCCAGGTGTGGCAGGCCAGTGCCCGTCGTCTGGCCCGCCGGGCTATGTGACGGCGCTCCTGCGGGTGGGCCAGATAATAACGCGCCAGCTCCGGGGCTTCATCAGGGTCTCGGTAGCAGACCATTTCGTCCGGATCGTACAATTGTTCCATCTGTGGCCGCCAGTCGGTCAGCACAAAAGCTCCGGCTGCGGGAACATCAAAGATCCTCTGGTTTACGGCCCCTTTCATCTGCTTGCTGGTGCAGTTGAAGTTAATATGCGAGCAGCAATAAAAGCGCGGCAAGTCCGTATAGTAACTCAGGGCATCCATGTAGCGCGGCTGAGAGGCTTCGTGCCGGAATTCGGACCGCCAGCCATTGTCGCCCACAATAAGAGGGTGCAGCGGCAGCAGGCGGCGTACACAACCATTGCGGTACAGGCGTGTGGCTTGCCATGTAATGGCGGTTTCGTAGGCCAGTCGTGCCTCGTTGTCGGGCAGGGCCTGATAGTGTGCAAAAACGGCAGGGAAAGAATCGCGCAGAAAATCTGCTACGGAGCGCTGGTCACTTTCCATGAAGGCTTGGGACACCTCAAGAAAAGGCAGCAGCAACTGGCGGGGGAAACGGCCGTGTTTCAGGCGGCCACCCACCTTGTACAGCATGGAGTTGCCTACAAAAGAAATGTCAGCCTGCCACGAATCCGGGGCTTCTGCCCCGCGCCCGGGGTGAAAACGGTCAGGATCCGTGCCGAGAGGCAGATAGAAAACATGTTTGAAGCCTGTGTCACGCAAACTATCAATATTGTCCGCATCCCAGGTAAACAGGGCTGTCCAGGGACTGACGCAACGTGAATAGAGATGAATAATGAGGTGGGGATTATCCACAAACCAGGAGGCCAGAGGCAACTGCAACCTTGCAAGAAGGTCCATGAGAACGCCTTCCACATCCACGCCCATATGGTTGAGCGTTATGCAGCAATCAGGCCGGAAAGAAATAACAGCCTCAAGCAGCTGCTCCACAAAATCTGTGCAGGCAACGCTGTTGTCCTCGATACGAACCAGCCTGTGCTCAATGCCAAGTTTACGACAGGCTCCTTCCAGTTCGCCCATCAGAAAATATTTGCTTGTGAGCAGAAGGACGCGCGGCTGGTCGCCTGTGAAGCGGGGGCCGGCAGCACGGCCCCAGAAATCGAAACGGGTGCTGGCTGCAAGCTCTTTTTGCAGGGGACCGTAATAGGCACGGTCCAGCCGCAGATAGAAGGGCAGAGCCACAGGCAGCAGGCGCAGTCCGCTGTGGCGCATCTGCCAGCGGGTCAGTTGCCGCAGGGCTTCATCTACTTCTTCTGCGCAGACCAGGTGAATACGTTGGCGTTCTTCAGCAGGCAAGCCCGCAAGAACACCACTGATTTTCTGTATTTCCTGCTCTTTT
>NZ_JAHZAA010000045.1:6782-17338 GCF_019424165.1 Desulfovibrio sp.
CGGGCCGTGGCAGCGTTGCAGCAAAAGGCGCAAGGCGTACCCCATGCCGCAACCAAGAAGAACAGGAAGGGAGTCGTCTAGCTGGTCGCCATGCAGAGCAGTAATAGCCGCCTGTTCTCTCTCCGGTCCGCCGGGAGCCAGCATGGCAAAGCTGCGGCCGTTGATTCTGGCTTCAATATCGCAAGGGGGCTGCGCGACAGTATTTCCGGGATCTGTTTTTGTAGAAAAGATGGCTTGAAAAACGGGCTGTTGTGTCTGAGTCATCGAGAAGTGCCCAGATGCGAGTGCTGCATGTGCTCAATAACGATATCGTGTTCCACCAGACGGCATGTGATTTTTTCATAAACGCGGTCAATGGTCAGGAAGGCACGGCCAATGGAGACTTCCACACCAGGGTAGATGCGCCCCGGAACCAAAAGACGGCAGTTGTGCATGTAGCTTTCATCCATGGACAGACGCGCCCATAGTTCGTCACGCCGCCGGATCAGCTGTTTGCGCTGTTCCCGCAGGGCCTGCAGTTTTCGGCTTACATCATTGGTATCCGGCGGCAGGTGTCCGGCCACTGCATTGAGGTGGGTAATGGTCTGCGATTGCTGGGCAATGATATGATCAATTTTTTCAAGCTGGCGTA
Source organism: Desulfovibrio sp. (assembly GCF_019424165.1). Lineage (GTDB taxonomy): Bacteria > Desulfobacterota > Desulfovibrionia > Desulfovibrionales > Desulfovibrionaceae > Desulfovibrio. The sequence continues at coordinate 7,414 of NZ_JAHZAA010000045.1, forward strand.
TGCTCAGCGGATCATATCCAAGGTATATCTTGGTGGGAATGCCCGCCTTGTTACCGAGCTGCCTGCCCACATACATGCTGCCGTAGGCATTGATAATACCGCCGTACGCCTGTTCCCGCACCACCATGCTGGCTCCGGCGTACACAGTGGAGTAGAGACAGCTTTTTTCTATAACGATGTTGTCCCGGGCGCGTGCTTCCACCTTTTCAAGAAAAGGAGACAACAGCTTGCCCCCGGCGTCTACGAGGCTGTGCTGCCCCGCGCCACCGCGCACGCCGCCGTCAATCAGCAGGTTGCGCCGGGCGCGCACCACGCCGCCTTCGACCATGCCCATGATGCGCACGTTGTTGGCCTGTACGGAAAAGCCTGCACGCACGGAGCCATGAATGGCCATGTCACCCACAAAAAAAATGTTCCCTGTCTGAAAGCTCACGTCCTGCCGTACATTGAGCAGACATTTGACAGTGATTTTTCCATCAAGATAGAAAACATAACCGTTGGCAGCGGCCAGCAGGTAGTTGGGGTAGTGAGGATCTACGCGTGTGTTTGAGCCGGTAGGAAAACGGGGTTTATCCAATATAAAACGCGGGTCCGGTTCCGGCCCCGCATCCTCCAGAGGGATGATCTCGGCCAGCACTTGCCCGTTGATGGCGTTCTGCACGTAGCCCAGGCTGTAAACGTCAGAAGAGCCGTTCTCCCCACCGGGCTTCAGGTGGAGGTAGTCAAAATCGGGATTGAAGTAATGCCGCAGATAGTATTGCACCATGCACCATCCGTAATGACCTGCGCAACTAAACGTTCAGGCGTGGTCAGTCCGCAGTGTCGGGAATAAAACCCTTCAATTCCTCTTCGCTGTCAAAGGTGGGAAAAAAACCTTCGATTTCCACTTTTTTCAGAAGCTCAACAACGTGTGGAGCCGGTGTGAGCAGCACAAGCCTTCTGCCGTGGCCACGACTTTTGGTACTGGCGCTGACGAGCACCCCAAGGCCGGATGTGTCCACCTTGTTTACACGGCTCAGGTCCAGCACAACCTGTCTGATGCCCGGAGCCAGAAGATAGGCTTCGAGCTGGCGGCTGAACTGAGGAACATCAGGCAACAGCATATCGCCCAGATAGCGCAGGACTGTAACGTTTTTATGAGACTCCGCTTGCAGGGTAAACACGGGGCCGGGCCTCCTGGGTGGGCGGGCATCAACTGCCGAACAGGCTGAGCGAGTCAAGCCAGATGGTGACAGGACCCCAATTGCAAAGGCGCACCGCCATGTCGGCGCCGAAGATACCTGAAGATACGCTGACGCTGCAAGATTCGTCAACTATCTTCACGAAATGTTCAAACATTGGTTCGGCCCATACCGGGTTGCCCGCATCTGTAAAGGACGGGCGGCGGCCTTTGCGGCAGTCGGCGTACAGGGTAAATTGCGGCACGAGTAAAAGCTGCCCGCCAAATTCTTCAAGCGATGTGTGAAACTTGTTGGCAAGCTCTCCCTGGCCGGGAAAAATCCGCAAGCCAGCCAATTTTTGAGCCATACCCCGGAAAGCCGGTCTGGAATGAAAATCCGGGCCATCTTCCTGCCCGAAGCCCACCAGAGCCGTGATGCCGGGGCCGATGGCCGCCACCTGGCGGCCATCGACACTCACGGAAGCTTCAGTAACTCTTTGAACCAGTATGCGCATCAGGCATTCTCTTGAGTTAGTTCCTGGCTGTTTTCCGCAGTCGCCGTTTTTGCCTTGCGCTGCTTGCGTTTGGCGGCCTTGCTTTCTTCTTCTTCGCGCAGGGCGCGCCTGAGCACCTTGCCTACAATAGTTTTGGGCAGTTCTTTACGAAATTCCACAAGACGCGGAACCTTATAGCCGGCCAGCTTCTGGCGGCACCAGGCAACGATGTCGGCCTTGGTGAGTTCTTCCCCGTCCTGGGTGACCACGTAAGCCTTGAGCACTTCGCCGCGCACGTCATCGCGTATGCCCACACTTACGGCTTCCTGCACCTTGGGGTGCTCCAGCAGCACCTCATCCACCTCACGCGGGTAGACGTTGTAGCCGTTGACAATCACCATGTCTTTTTTTCTGTCCACGATATAAAAATAGCCGTCTTCATCCATTGTAGCCAGGTCGCCGGTGTACAGCCAGCCGTTGCGCAGCGCGCTGGCAGACTCGTCCGGACGCCGCCAGTAGCCACTCATGACCTGGGGGCCGGAAACAATAAGTTCGCCCATCTTGCCGGGCGGCAGGGTAAGGGAGCCCCCTTCCATATCCACAATACGGGCATCAGTGCCGGGCAGCGGCATACCGATGGAGTTGGGCTTTTGCCCCTGTTTGCCCAACGGGTTGCAGTGGGTAATGGGCGAGGCTTCGGTAAGGCCGTAGCCTTCAAGAATGGAAGCGCCCGTAGTGTCCTGAAATTGACGGAAAATTTCTCGCGGCAGGGGGGCTGAGCCTGAAACGCATATTTTGATACAGCGCAGGTCGTACTGCGCAAGATTTTTTTGCTGCAAAAGCGAAATATACACCGAAGGGGCACCGGGAAAGATGCTCGGCCTATGTTTGCCGATCAGGCGCAGCACGTCCTGGGGAACATAACGCGGCAAAGGCAGGGTAGTGGCCGCCAGCGCGATAGGAATAATCAGGCCGGTAGTGAGGCCGTAGACATGAAAGAAAGGCAGAATCGAGATGAAGGAGTGGTGGTCTTCAGCCTTTACATTGATAATGTCGAGAACCTGTCGGCAGTTGGTGCCAAGGTTGGAATGCGTGAGGGTGACGCCTTTGGGCAGGCCCGTGGTGCCGCCCGTGTACTGGAGCATGATGGGAGCGGTGTGCGGATCGGCAATGGGGGCAGAATACCGCTCTGCGCCTTTGAATACCTTTTTCCATTCAAAAACACTTTTGCCGTCATACGGTATGGAAATCTTTTTGCCACGAGATTTTTTGAGCCGGTACAGCCAGTTAAGCGGAAAAGACAGCGCATCCGCCGCACCGGTGACGATGAAATTGCGCAACGGCAGGCGGTCACGCAGGGCAGACACACGAGGCCAGAGCAGGTCAAGCATGACAATGTGCTCTGCCCCGGAATCCTGCATATTGGCAATGATCTCTTTCTCCATGTACAGAGGATTGGTCATGACAACCACCCCCCCTGCCTTGATGATACCCCAGAAGGCCACCACGGTCTGGGGCATATTGGGCATCATAAGCGCCACGCGCTGCCCTGTTTTTACCCCGAGGCGTTTGAGCGCCCCGGCGAAAAGCTCTGCCCGTTCGCGCAGCTTTTTGTAGGAAATACGAGTGTTCTGAAAAATGACCGCCGGGCGGTTGGGGTATTTGTCCGCCGCTTCGTCCAGCATGGCATAGAGGGGTTTATCCCATGCCTCTGTGATGCGCGGCACAAAGGCGTCGTAGTGAGCGAACCAGGGACGATACTGTTCTGTGTTCATGGCGATCCTTGTGAATCAGATGTCGCGTTGCAAAGAAGACGGCGGCGCAAAGGCGGCGCGGGCACCTGCCCACGCTGTAACAACGGCATATGCCTTGATACCTTCAGCGCGGCCCGTGAACCCAAGCCCTTCCTCTGTGCTGGCCTTAAGATTGACGCAGTCGGCGGGCAAAGCCAGCAGGCGGGCGATGTTTTTTCTGATTTCTTCGCGATGTGGCGCAAGACGAGGCGTCTGGGCGATCAGGGTAAGGTCGGCGTGACACAACTGCACGCCTTTTTGACGAACCATATCCAGAGCTTCATCCAGCAAAAGCGCTGAAGAAATATTATCAAAGCGGGGATCTTTATCAGAAAAATGCTGACCGATATCACCGAGACCGGCGCAGCCAAGTAGTGCATCGGTCAGAGCATGCAGCAGCACGTCGCCATCGGAATGTGCGGCCACCTCCGGCCCTGCGGGAATGAGCACACCGCCAAGGCGCATGGGACGGCCACCCGGAGCGTAACGGTGCACATCGTAGCCCATACCCGTACAAGGACGGGGCAGGACAGCGGTGTTTCGTAAAAGATCCATGTCTTCGGGGTTGGTAATTTTCACGTTGGCGGCTTCTCCTTCAACCACATGGACCTCATGCCCGAGTTCTTCCAGCAAAGAGGCATCGTCAGTGACATTCAGTTGCTGTATTTCCGCATGGCGATGGGCCTGAAGCAGAAGGTCAAGACTGAAGCCCTGAGGCGTTTGGACCGCCACAAGTGTATGGCGAGGCAAGGTGCCTGTAACCAGGCCGTGCGATACGGTCTTTATGGTATCTGTTACCGGCAGGGCGGGGATTGCCCCCGGTGCGCCGGATTCAAGGGACGTGCATATTTTGCGTATCAACTTCGGGCTGACAAAGGGCCGGGCCGCGTCATGAATGAGCACATGGCGGGCATCTGCGGGCAACACGGCCAGCCCGTGACGTACGGAGTCCTGGCGCAGCGTTCCTCCGGCCGCGGTAAGGTAGGGCAGCCCCAGATCATCAACAGCAAAAAGCGCACGCAGGTTTTCAACGTGGGCGTCATAATCGGCGGGGGGAAAAACAAAAACAATGCCCGCCACCGCGGCGCTGCGGCTCATGGCTCCGGCGGCGTGCCAATAGAGGGGGGTACCCTGCCAGTGCAAAAACTGCTTGGCAAGCCCACCTGTGGCAGCGGCAAGGCGGCGGCCTTGTCCTGCGGCAAGCAGTATGGCCCATGGCTTTACAGGCTGCCCCCGAGGGGGCGCGGAAGTTTCTGACATGGCTGGCCTCTGGCTGACAGTATGCGGGAGTCGGACTGTAAGCCGGGTTCTGTCCACACGGTTGCCCGTGTGTGACCGTCATTCCTCTAGGAGTGCGGTTGCCCGCACCCTCAAGCAACCTACCCGGAAGGCTTCGGCCGGGCCGGCCGCCTTCCCTATTTGGTCTTGCTCCGAACGGGGTATGCCGAGCATGCCGTGTCACCACGGCATCTGGTGGTCTCTTACACCACCGTTTCACCCTTACCCGGCCGAGGCCGGGCGGTTTGCTTTCTGTGGCGCTGTCCGGAGGTTGCCCCCCCTGGATGTTATCCAGCGTTCTGCCCTGTGGAGCCCGGACTTTCCTCCCCGGGGTTACCCCCGCGGCGACGATCCGTCCGACTCCCGCAATATGGAGGCACATGGGTGACGGAGCGCGTCACACAAGACCGGGCCGCATGTGTTTCAATGCGGTCCGGCCCTTTTCATGCGCCGAAAAGTATTAATCAGTCAGCGGTTTGGGAGCGCATTGGGGTGCTTCAGCAACGGTGAAATGCTCGCACCAGAATATGAGGCGCTGACAGTTGGGGCAGCTTAAAATCTGCTGACCGCGTTGCAGTTCAATAAAAGACTGCGGCGGAACGGCAATGTGGCAGCCCGAGCAGATGCCTTCTTTGACGGCCACGATAACCGGGTGTTCCAACCGTTCGCGAATGAACTCATAGCGCATGAAAACAGGCTGGGGGATGAATTTGCTGACCTGGGCCCGTTTGGCATTGAGTTCAGCAAGGGCCGCAGTGCATTTTTGCAGCTTTTCTTCGAGACCATCACGCTTGACTTCAAGTTCGGCTTTGACGGCAGAGTGTGTAAGATCAAGTTCGGCCAGAGCATCTTTTTGGAACTGCAATTCTTCCATGAGAGTCATTTTTTCCTCTTCACGGGAGCGGTTCACTTTTTCCATGCCGTCCATTTCGCGCATCATTGCATGATATTCACGCGTGTTTTCTACCTGCATGAGCTTGTTTTTGCTCTTTTTAATGCGGGCGGCATCATCATCAATTTCAAGTGAAAGGCGCTTTTGCTGCTCCTGAAGATGGGTCAGCTTATCCACAATATAGTTGCGCTGTGTCTCGCTGGCATTGAAGCGCTGCTCAAGCGAGTTCAGTTCAGTGGGGGCACGCTCCATATCCTGCCGTACCGCATAAATGGCGTCATCAACCTTTTGCAGTTCCACAAGCTGTTTTATCTGATCAAAGTAAACGGCATTACTCATTATAAAAAGACCTCCTGATAGTCATGACAGGGCAACAGCGCGAAAAGGCGATGCCGAAGGCACGAAGTGAACGGCAACGCCATGAAGCTGTTGCTGGAGCAAATGGCACATGCGGCGCATCATTTCCTCTTCAAGGCTGTGGTGGCCCACATCCAGCAGGGGAATTTCCGCTTCAAGCGCAGTATGGTATTTTACGTCTCCGGTAATGAACAGTTGCGCTCCGGCATTACGGGCCGCGGACAGCAATGATGAACCGGAACCGGTGCAATAGGCCAGCCGGTGGATTTTTCCGGGAGGCGGCCCGCTGAGGGTCGCTGTGGAAAGATCAAGCACGCTTTCAAGGGCGTGGATAATATCGCTGATAGCCAGAGCCCGCGGCAGGTCGCCTACGAGGCCGTAGCCGAGAGCAGTTTTTTTATCCGATGGCTGTGGGCTGACCGGCTCAAGCACTGTTGTGTTCGCAAGGTTAAGGTCTGCAGCCAGCCAGCCTGCGGGGCCTTGTGGGTTCACATCCAGTGAGGTGTGGGCGGCGTAGAGGGGGGTATCTGCGCGTATGAGCAGCCGCAAAACTTCATGGTATGTGTCAAGTTGCGACGGCAGAGCAGGCTTGAGAGAAAGCGGATGGTGGCTCAGAATAAACTGTGCGCCAAGGTCAAGAGCCTGCCTGACAGATTCGGGCGTGGGATCAAGGCAGACGGCAACAATGCTGATGTTCTGGCGCAGGGCTGCCACCTGAAGGCCGGAAATGTCCCACGAAGCCGCAGCCTTGAGCGGAGCAATTTCTTCTATGGACTTAATTAATTCAGCTAGTTGCATGAATGTTCCTCACCATAAAAAAAGGCACTTTCTTGCTCTGCAGAGAAAGCGCCTAAAAACACCGGCGTGAAAAGAAATTTGATCGATACCGACAAGATGTTTTTGTACCTACTCTATTGGCGCGCTGTATTGACTTTGCGCGAAAACACGCTGCGCCTCAGGTTATGAATCTGGATTACATAGCTGCCGCGAAGGATATTGTCAAGATCTCGGCAGCAGGAGAAAAAGTTCACTATTTGTCTCAAGCATGTAGGGCAGGGCTTTGCGTCAGATAAGAAAAACGGTCGGGTGAACAGCGTAAAGTCTTTTTTGCAGCACACCGTGGAAAAAATATGCGACAGAAGGTTTCGTGCATCAATATTCTGTTTTTTCTTCGCAGGATTGCCACAACTGGAAGACCTCGGAACTGGTTTTGCAATAAAGCCGTTCTATAGGCAGTGTGCGTTCATTCAATTTTTTTGAAATTTCGCAATATATGGCCGCATCGTCAAAACCGGCACCAGCAGCGTCTTCTTTAGTATTGGAGAAGTATATTTTTTCAATGCGCGCCCACCATATGGCGCTAAGGCACATGGGACAAGGCTCGCAACTCGTAAATATGGCAGAGCCTGAAAGGTCGAACGTTTCAAGCGCACGACAGGCATTCCGGATGGCTTCCACTTCGGCATGGGCTGTAGGGTCATTATGAGGTGTGACACTATTCATACCCTCACCTATGATTTTTCCGTCCCGCACAACCACCGCACCAAACGGTCCCCCACCGGCTGCCATGCTTTGCCTGGAGAGAGCAACGGCTCTTTCCATAAAATGCATGTTTTCCATACCGACTCCCTGATTCCTTTTCTGCTCGTGTTCTTTTTATCCGTTTGTACAGAAGACGCAACCCGCAGGAGGTTTGCTCACGCACCCTGTTGCGGCAACCGTATTTGCAGGGTAGGATTTTTCTATGAAAGTAACAACTTTTTTGGGGATTGTTCGCGATCTTTTTCTACCTCAATCGCGCAATGCGTGCCCTCACTGCGGAGGTGTTCGGTGTATCGGAGCCTGTCAGTTTAATGAAAAGCAGGTAAAAAAATCTGCGTCGTCTGCCGGGCTTGATGCAGGGGACACAAAAAAGAATACATGCTTGAAAAAATCATAGCAGTGGGGCCAACGGCCTTAAAATACGCATGAAGTTTGTCAGACAAGTGCCTTCTGCTCTGGCATAGAGTTTTATATTTCTGCACTTTCCAGACCTGCCTGTGGCTTAACATGCCCAATGTGTTCACCACGTGTGTCCCAAAAAGAAAGCACCCACTGTTGAGCAGTAAGTGCTTGAAATAATGGTGCGCCCGACAAGAATCGAACTTGTGGCCTACAGCTTAGGAGGCTGTCGCTCTATCCAACTGAGCTACGGGCGCGCAATCGTGTTGTTATATTTATCCTTTCGTACAGTGTCAAGCTGTTTGAATCCGTTGCTGCCATGGCATACGGAGGTGTTCTTAGCGTCCGGAGGGGGGAAGGTTATGGTAAAAATCCGCCGCCTTCTTTAGAAGACAGCGGATCAATAAGCGCGCGGGAAGGGGACGCGCGCGGTTGTGGGCCTTATATAGCCGGGGCTTGAAATCCAAGCCCCGGCCTGTCAGAAACTAGAAGCTATAGGCAAAGACGAGCTGCGCTTTCCAAGCGTCCTGCTTTTCAAACGAGCCGTTGCCGCTGCCGCTGTAGTAGCCGTCCTTCTTCCAGGTATCCTTGTCAATCATATTGACAACATAGCCCAGTTCCAGGTTGGCTTCCAGGTTTTCGTAGATCTGCCACTGGTTGATCAGGTTGAATTCCAGCAGGCCATCGTTGGTGGTCAGGTAAGGACCATCCACGCCGAAGCCGCTGTTCCACGAAGAGGCGGATTCCATATACTTGACCATGGAGGGAGCGTTGGTGCCGCCCCAGTAGGCCACGCGCAGGGTGTGCTTGAGGTCTTCCATGAAGCTCATGTCTTTCAACTGGCCACCGATACCCCAGGTACCGGCGTAGGTCATATTCCAGTCGCAGATGTCGCCGGGACCGGCACCCCAGGCAAGGTTGCCGTCACCCACAAAAGAGGTGAAGTTGCCCGCGCCTGCAATGGAGGGCATGCGCTTGGAGCCGTTCTTGATATCGCCATCATCGCCGGAGCCGTACCAACCAAAGATGCCGGGGGTACCCCAGTCCATCTTGTATTCCACAAGAGCCTTGGCAACAAAACCCTGGCGTTCGGTGCTGCCGCGAACCACATCACTATCGTTGCCGCGCTTCACCACATCATAGCGGCCCATGCTTTCCACATAGCCGTAGTTGAAGTCGAATTCGATATTGAGCGGGTCGAACATGGTAATGCCGATGGGCAGACCGACCCAGAACATGTTGCCGTACTGCTTGCTCGTTGCGCGGGAATCAAGCGGAGTAGCGCCAGCGAAATTGAATCCTTCCGTCAGGCCGGGCAGGCTCTGCCCAAGGATACCATCACTGGTTTCCCAAGGTTCGTTATCGTTGATTGCAGTCAGGCCGCGCAGGGCGTTACGGCCCAGCATGCCGTACATGGCCCAGGGCGTTACTTCCACGCCATCAAAGGTCACAGGCACGGTTATGGCGAAAAGGTCAATGTTATCCAGATAGTTGTTTTTCGCCTTGTCATCGCCGTTGCCGTATTTTCCGGCATCAAAGTTGTCATTGACCGGGCGCGCCCAGAAAGCGGTCAGGCCGACATTTTCATTAAATTTGTAGTTGCCGACAATAGCCGCGACGTCACCGTCGAGTACGGCAGAGCCGCCAGCCATGTCAGGCAGGGCCAAGCCCTGGATACCCATGCGGATGCGCGCATCAGTCTGGGGGATGATCCAGTCAAGGTAGGCATTTTTCAGTTTGATAACGTTGTTGCCGTCCGCACCAAGAGCGCCGCCATCATCGGCTTTGCCCCAGTTCTGGGTGCCGATTTCAAAGAAAACGGTACCGGACAGGTTTTCGGAAGCAACGGCATCCAATTGCAGACGCAGACGCTGCGCAGCGCCGAATATATCGTTGTCGTTAACTTTTTCTTTTGCGTAGTTGCCACCAGGGGTACGTTCGTGGGACGCCAAGGGCGCATCTGCCACGCCGAAGCCCATGAGCCATTCGCCCTGTGCCTTAAATTCAATGG
>NZ_JAHZAA010000046.1:0-6941 GCF_019424165.1 Desulfovibrio sp.
TATATCCCTCTATATTTATAAGCAATGTAGGCAATATATTGCATCAAAATCGGTATAAAAAGTAAAAACAAGTTCATGAAATCTGCACATTTTTTCGGATGCATCCGCTGTAAGCCCCGATGCCGTCACTGCCGGGCATGACCAAAATGTACATTGTCGATACGGCTCCACATGCCAATAAAGTATCTGATTGCCCAGAGTGATTTTCAGATTTTCCGTGAAACTGTACTCGATAAATAATTTTTCGCAAGAACATGGAAAAACAAGACACAAACAGTAAAAAAACCTATTACCATAACTTAAAAACAAATTACAGCGAGCACGCGTTGCAAGGGGAATATCCAGGTACGGTTTTGCCTCAGCCTGATGTAAACAACGCGCGTATGCAAAAGCGAGAAATGGGACATCGGTTGTCATCGCAGGAAGAATACACGCCGCAGGCACACGGGTACGGGGCAGGAGGGGTATGCCCGGCCTGCCGAACGTTCCCTCCCGGGCGCAAGGGGGCTGAAGAAAAAGGCCGCGCAGCTACGTGTGCAAGACGAGTCCGCTTTGACTGTTACGGCGAAGGAATTGCGGGTGAAGGCAGCAACGATACTTCGGCCATTACGCAAGCATTCAAAGTGACCATGCGCCGGAAATCGCGAAAAAGCACGCTCAGGGGGGGGCAGATCGGCAATAGTGCGAACAGCACGCGGGGTCGAGTCTGCACACGCATTGGCGCCAGGGGTGGCAGCCGGGCAGGCCTGCGCAAGGTCACTGTGACCAAAGGAGTTGACCCATCGCAACGCTGAAACGTCCGCAGGGGAAAAAACCGGAGACGCGCGATGCCTGGGGCCTCAACGCTCAAACGGGGGGCTGATTGTCAACAAATGCTGTTGCGCCAAAAACAAAGAGCATCTTCATGAAGACAGCCTGCCCGCATGGCACATGGCTGCCCTGAACAATTCTTTTATGTTGCCGGTTGGCTAAAAAGCCATTTTAAATAATCCCCTAGTAAACCAGTTGCACCACAGCACCTGAATGCGCATCAACGCTGGGGCTGCGGAGCTTGGCTCCGGCCAGCGGAACCACCCTGACCACTTCCACCACGTCGGCCTGAACGGCAAAACCCGGGGCGTAGGCCAGAGAGTCCTGACGGACGGAGTCATGCCCGCCCTGCCATAGCAAAAGCCCGAAAAATAGCGCGCACCCTGCCAAAGCGGTACTTAACACAATATAAGGGATACCGGCGGCACCGATTGCCTTGTTCATGACTTCTCCTTACGGCAGTTTTTACCGCCGCTGTGTGCTTGTCATGAACAAAGCAAGATATGTGCCGCCGTTGGTGCTGTGCGGCTTCAGAGTCGCCTGCCAGACACCTGGCAAGCATCTGGCAACGCCCGTCAGCCATCTGGCGGGATAGCCGTCAGGATTGCCGTCACACCGCCAAAGCCGCGCGGCACGACAGCCATATTTGCCGGGCTGGCGGGGCTGGGCATGCCGCATTTTTTTGCTGAACTGCGGCAGCGCCCCCCCCCCCAAAAAAATTCGCCCTTAAACTTCGCTGATAATGGGTACAACCACGGGATCGCGCTCCAGCACACGGCGGAAAAAACGGCGCAACGAAGAGCGTATGCCTTCCTGCATACGATTGAGCTGCCCTGGACGCGCGGCCTCGATTTCATCCAGCACAAGGCATTTGGCATCTTCGAGCAGGTGGCTGTAATGCTGCTCAAACACAAAACCCTTGGAGATCATTTCCGGCCCGTGCAGCACGCTGCCCGTTTCAGAGTCTACCACCAGCACCACGATAACCATGCCCTCGTCGCCAAGAATCCGGCGCTCGCGCAGCACTGCATAGCCCACGTCGCCAACACCTTTGCCGTCCACGAGGGTACACTCCACGGGTACTTTCTGCTCAAGCCTGAAAGAGTCCTCCAGCAGGGTCAGGGGCTGACCGTCTTCCAGCAGGATAACGTTTTCTTCTTTTACCCCACACTCCACGGCCAGACGCCCGTGCTTGACCAGATGCTGGTATTCGCCGTGCACCGGCACAAAAAGTTCCGGCCTTACGGCTTCGAACATTTCACGCAGCTCTTCGCGCTGGGCATGCCCCGAGGCATGGATGGCATGCACGCTTTCATACAGCACTTCCGCGCCGATGCGGTACATTTCGTTAATAAGTTTGGCCACGGCCTTGGCATTGCCCGGGATCATGCGCGAACTCATGACCACCGTATCGCCCTTGCGCACCTCAAGCTGCCTGTGCCCGCCGAGCACCATGCGTGAGAGGGCCGACAAAGGCTCGCCCTGCGCCCCTGTAACCACCAGAACAAGCTGGTTGTCAGGCAGATCGGGAACACCGTTATGGGCATTGAAAAAAGACGGCGGTAACTTGGCGAAACCCAGATCCCGGGCCATCTCGATATTATTGGCCAGCGATTTGCCGCTTATGACGACCGTGCGCCCGTATTCACGCGCAAGATCGAACACTTCCTGGATTCTTTGAATGTGGCTTGAAAAAAGCGTAATAACGATACGGCCTTCCGCGCTGGAAAAAATCTTTTCCAGCGAGTCCTTCACTTCTCTTTCCGTAAGAGAGCGGCCGTCGCGCATGACGTTGGTGGAGTCTGAAAGCAACAGACGCGCGCCCTGCGGGCCTGCAAAGTTGCTGAAGACATCAAGGTCCGTGCCTGTACCGTCCAGAGGATGCGTGTCAATCTTGAAGTCGCCGCTGTGCACGACGCGCCCCACAGGGGTTTCCACCCCCAGGCCGAAGCCTTCGGGAATGGAATGACAGACCGGAAAAAAATGAAACGTCAGATCGCCCAAGGGCAGAACCGTCTTGGCGTCCACCGGGCACAGTTCCACCCAGTCAAGAATTTCGCGCTCGCGCAGCTTGTGCTCCACCAGGGCAAGGGTAAAGCGCGAACCGTAGATGCGCGTGCCTTTAAGCTCCGGCACAAGCCAGGGCAATGCCCCGATATGGTCTTCATGGCCGTGGGTGAGCACGATGCCGAGCAGTTTGTCCTTGATGGCGCTTACCGCGCCAAAATGCGGGATGACCACATCCACGCCCAGATGGGCGTCGTCGGGAAACATGAGGCCACAGTCCACCATGACCACGCCGCCGGCGGTTTCCCACAATTGGCAGTTAAGGCCGATTTCTCCAAGGCCCCCCAGGGGCGTGATGGTAAGGTAGGGTTCTTTCATTCCTCTATCGCTTGTGCTTGGGCGCGAAGCCGGTTACCGGTCGCGCCGCATCAGGTCAGGTTTAAATTCGCCCATGGCCACATACAATTGGGACAGGGCTGTAAGATAGTCGGCCTTGGCGCCCGTAAGCGAAGCCTGGGCCGAAGTAAGCTTGGATGAGGCGTCCAGCACGTCAAAGTTTGTGCCCACCTGCTCCTGGTAGCGGGCCAGAGCCACATTATACGCCTCGGTGGCCTGCTCTACGGCTTTTTCCGCCACATTGATGCGCTTTTCCGCTTCATGCACGGCAAGAAGTTTGGACTTGATGTCGTAACCAACATTGAGCTTCAGGTTTTCAGCCTCATAGCGCATCTTGGTTACAAGCCAGCCGGCTTCCTTGTCGGCATAATAGGTTGTACCCCATTGAAAAGCATTCCAGGTGGCACGTGCGCCCACTTCCCAGGTCTGTGTGCGGGAGCCGCTGGCGCCGTCTTTCTGAAGATCAGGGGTATTGCCGCTCTGGGTTACATTATAATAGGCCTCAACCTGCGGATAGTAGTCGCTCTGCACGGCCTGCTGGCTTTTGCCCGCAATTTCCACAGATTTCGCAGCCATATAAAGGTCTGGCCGCTGCCGGTACGCCGCTTCAAGGCATTGCTCAAGGGAGCGTGTGAACGGCACATGGGCGAGCTGCCCCGTATACCCCACCCCCGCCGTGGCCGAAAAGCCCAGCAGGGTGTTCAGCTTTGCCAGACTTGTGTCGCGGCTGTTTTCTGCCTTGATCACCGCATTTTCAGCCTGCCGCACGTCCACTTCGGCCTGTAGCACATCCAGACGTGGGCGAAGCCCCACATCAAAAAAAGCCGTGGTGATGCGCAACTGGTCACGCAAACGCGCAAGGGCGTCACGCTCACTGCGCACACTTTCTTCATATCGCAAGAAATTCAGAAACTGGGTCTGCACCTGCTCTGTCATGGCAAGCTCGGCATTGCGCAATGCCGCCTTGTCACTGTCAGCCTGCAAGGCCGCTTTCTGGTAATTTGCCAGCAGACGAAAGCCCTGAAAAACCGGCTGAGAAACCTCCACGCCCCAACTGTATGTACCCATTTTGGGCGGGTCGGTATTGCGCACGGTGCTGTCTCTTTCCTGCTTGGCAACCGAGTAGGACATGCCAAGCCTGGGACCAAAGGCTCCCCGGGCAGACTTGCGGCTTTCTTCAGATGAGCGGCCCTGCGCCTCCTGCGATCCCAGGCTCGGATTATGCTCCAGGGCCTGATTCACCGCATCCGGCATGGTGATGGCGTGTACGCCGCCAGACTGGCCGCCCGCGGCTTCCGCCCCTGCTCCACTTTGGCCGCCAAGGCTACGCTGCCCTTGAAAAAGGGGAACCGCAGCTCCGGGAGCCGTATTACGGCTTGCAGCAACGGAAGAGGTACAGAGAAAGACAGCCAGAATAACAAGAGAAAAAGCAGACGAGCGAATCACTGAAACCGCCGTTCTTGAGAAAGTGGCACGCGCTTTCAGGCAGGCGCATGGGAAGGACGAACATCGCATGACTCTTCATACAACGCCCGGCACAGCATTGGCAATACAGCCTTGCCAGCCTTTTATCCCCGTCCCTGCGCTCTTGCGGCCCATATCGTCAAAAGCGCGTCAGGCCATGCTTTTCCTTATGACGTCCTGATATATATCCTATTGAAAACAAAAAATAAATATAAATTATATTCCCGCATTTACGCCCATATATTTCCAAAAACCGCCACCTTATAAGAATCTTTCTTGCTGTTAGCCGAACAAACCGGAAAAAAACAGCGCGCAGCACGCCGGGGCATGCGTCGCATCCCCGCTGACATCACCAAGCATCAAACGTATCCATACCTTTTGACAATGCAACGTACTTTAAAACCTGAAACAAGGCTGGGCGCCAGCCGCACTGCCGTTCTGGTTGCCAAAAACCTGCCTTCATATAAGATGACGTGTCGCGCACAGCCTGTGAGGCTTTCCCCAGGCCGAACGCGTGTGCGCTGGCGGCAAAGCGGTTCATCCGCCCGCGGCAAGGCGCTCTGCCCCTGTGTATGGAACTATGGCGGAAGGGCCTTGGGCAACAAAAGAAACCAGCGCCTCCCGCAGCATCGCCGACACCAGAGGGCATTGCGCGAGCAGGTACACCCAAGCTCCGCACTGGGGCGGAAAAGTAGTGGGCCGCGCGCCCGGCGCAAGAAAAACTGCCTACAGAAAAAGGACCGGACTTGACGAAACCTCCCGGCGGGTGCATGCCCACCAGCGGGTGATGAAATCCCCGTCCAAAGCGGATCTGGGGCAAAAGGTCTAAAAAAAATCTTGAAAATTTGCCCCACTCGTTGCATTCTCCGCCCCAGAGCCGTATGCGACTGTGGCGGCGCTGCCGTCATGGCCGGCGCTTTTTTGCGCCCTGCGTTCCGGCACTACTTGCGGCGATTTGTGAAAACCAAGGCTGCTGCGCACTTATGGAGAACCTTATGGAATTCAGCTTTTTTTCAATGATTGCCCAGGCAAGCCTGGTGGCCAAGGCAGTGCTGGCGCTTCTGGTGGTCATGTCCATCACCAGCTGGGGTCTGATGATTCAAAAGTTTTTTGCCCTCAGCGCCGCCAACAACAAGGCGCTTGAAGGCACCACCGGATTCGAAAAGGCCCCCAACCTGCGCGAAGCCGTGCAGTCGCTGGGGTCTGACCCGTCTTCGCCCCTTTATTACATCGCCCATCAGGGTGTGCTGGAATTTAACCGCTCCAAAGAGCTCGGCAACAGCAGCGAAGTAGTGGTGGACAACGTTCGCCGCGCGCTACGTCAGGGTGTGGGCAGTGAACTGTCGCGCTTGCAGCGCTCGCTCTCCCTTCTGGCTACCACGGCCAATACCGCGCCCTTTATCGGTCTTTTCGGCACGGTCTGGGGCATTATGAGCTCCTTCCACTCCATCGGCATGCTCAAATCCGCCTCGCTCGCCACGGTGGCCCCGGGCATTTCAGAAGCGCTGGTAGCTACCGCCATCGGCCTGGCCGTGGCCGTTCCCGCCACCATCGGCTTCAACATCTTTATGGGCAAACTTTCGCAGGTGGATACCCTGCTTGTGAACTTTGCGGGCGTTTTCCTGAACCGCGTCCAGCGCGAGCTTAACGCCCACCGCCCCGTGCAGCGCACGGGCGCAACGGAGATGTAATATGGGCGCCAGTGTCGGCAACGGCAACAAATTCGTTTCGGAAATCAACGTCACGCCCTTTGTGGACGTCATGCTGGTGCTGCTCATCATCTTTATGGTAGCCACCCCCATGATGAGCCAGGGGCTTGAGGTAGATCTGCCGCAAACCACGCAGGTGGAAGTGCTGCCCACAGAAGCAGACCATATGGTGCTGACCGTGCGCAGTGACGGCAAGATATACCTGGATGAATACGGCGTTGACAATATGGAAGACCTCGAAGGCTATCTGCAGCGCCTGGTCAAAGAAAAAAACAAAACTCTCTTCCTCCAGGCCGATAAGGCCGTACCCTATGGCACAGTGGTGGAAGTGATGGGGCATATCAAGGCCGTCGGCATAGAAAAGCTCGGTGTGATAGCCGAACAGCCCGACGAAGCCCCGGCCAAGGGCGGCAAAAACGCCCCTGCCCGTGCCCCGAAGTAGGTTCCTATGCGCCTGGCTTCCTATGTTCTTTCCCTGTGCCTGCACCTGGCAGTTTTTCTGCTTATCTGGTTCTGGCCCAGCCCCCCTCCCATACGGCTGGACGCGCCGCCCGT
>NZ_JAHZAA010000046.1:6951-15912 GCF_019424165.1 Desulfovibrio sp.
AGCCTGGTGGAAGGCGCGCCGGGCGGCAACCGCACGCCATCCCCCATTCTTGGGCATATGGGCACGCCGGGCGACGGACCTCTTGCGCCCACGCCCCCTGCGCCCAAGGCTGAAGTGGCCGCACCGGAACGGGTGGAAATAAAAGAGCCTTCTCCTGTGCCGCCAACGCCCAGGCAGGATGCCGCCCCCATTAAAAAACCCGAGCCGAAGCCCGAGCCAAAGCCGGAACCGAAACCCGAGCCAAAGCCCGAGGCAACGCCTGTAGCAGCAAAAAAAGAAGAAAAGCAGCAAAAACAGGAAAAACCCAAGGAACCCGAGAAGCCCAAAGACCAGAAAAAACCTGAACCGCCCAAACAGCAGGCCCGGAAGGATGATAAAAAGCCTCCCCAGAAGTCCGCTGAAGACCCGGTGGCTGCGGCCCTGCAACAGGCCAAACGCAAGGCCACTTCCCGCGCTGATTCCGGCGACAGGGGCAATGCTGTGGAGCAGGCCCTGGCCCAGGCCCAGAAACGTGCCGGGGGCAATCGCGGCGGCGGTGGCGGTGAAGGTGACGGTGCTGGCGGCGGCGGCCTTGGTGATGTATACATGGGGCAGGTCATGCTGGCGGTGCGCCCCAACTGGGGCTTTGCCTCGGCAGGGCGCCTGAACCTGAGCTGCATCGTGCGCGTGCGCGTGGATATGCAGGGCAAGGTGCAGCAGGCTGTTGTTTCGCAAGGCTCGGGCAACTCGCAATTTGACGCCTCGGCAGTCAATGCCGTTATTCGCACCAGCCAGAGCGGAGACTTTCCCCCGCCGCCATCGGCGGAATACTGTGATTTGGACCTTGTGTTTACCCTCAACGAACTCATGGGCAGATAGCCCTTAAAATATAGGCTGTTTTGCGCCCACAGGAGGATACAATGCCTTCCCCGCAGCGCAGGTTGCTTCTCTCATTTCTTCCCGTAACAGTTCTGCTTGCCGCCGCGTCGGCCCTGTGCCTCGCGGCGCCGGGCGCGCGGGCGGCGGCCATGGCCACTGCTGACGCCTCAGGCGGTTACGCCGGAAAGATGCTTAACAAGGTTGTGGAAATATGGGCGCCCCCACCGGCGCTCAGAGGTGATTTTCAGGTACAGATAGAAGTGGCCCTTGACGGCACAGGGCGTGTGCGGGACTGCAGCCCGGTGCGCCCATCCGGCATGGAAGCCCTGGACAGTTCGGCCTGTGGCGCGGTGCGCCAGATCGGCAATTTCGGCAAAACGCCTCAAGGCAAAGCCATTGAGGTACACCTGTCGTTCTGGACGGGCATGCCCAGAGGCAAGGTGCGGCCTGCGCCCATTGATGATGTGGAAGCCATGCGCCAGGAAGAGCGCGCGCGCACCAAGGCCGAAGCAGCCATGAGCGACAGCCGGGCGGCCAGCGTCGAAGAACGCGCCCGCGAACGTGCCGAAGAGGCTGCCAAGGCCACCGGTATGGACCTGCCCGCCGTCAGGCCCGCCCCCGTGGCCCCGGCTTTGGTTCTGCCGGTCCCGGCGGATCCCACTGCGGCAGGCGGCAAGGGCAGGAAAAAATCCGGCAAGAACGCCCGGGTAATCGGCTACAGCCAGGACAGTTCCCCGGCCACCGTGGCTATCGGTGCATCCGGAAACACTGGCAACGAACCTGCGGCTGCAACGAAAAAAGCTCCGCCCCTGACCATTGCCCCGACTCCGCTGCCCGCGCAGCCTTCGTCAGAGGCAGCCGGTACAACGGCGGGCGCACTGGAAGACGCGGCCCAGGCAATGCCCGCAACACCTGCCGGCACGGCGGCCGACACGGCGGCGAGAACCGCCACGCAGCCGGGCGAGCCGCGCACCTACGGGCCGGATAACAAGGCGCAGTACCAGTATGGAAAAAAGCACGGCAAATATTTTTCCAGCCTGGGCTGGCAGCTTGCCAACGCCATCATCATACCGGTTGAAACGACGCCGGGGACCTATTATCCTACTGTACGGCTGACGGTGAACCCCGCGACCGGAGCCATTGAAGACGTCGCTTTTCTTGAAAAAAGCGGCGACAAGTATCTTGATCCGTTCGTGCGCCGGGGCATCCGGAAGGCAGGCAGCATCCCGCCGCCGCCCGCGGACCTTGGCGCAACGCTGGACATAACTCTTACACTGGTGCGCCGCTAGCGCGCCGACCCAACAAGGACTGCTGACGCCATGAAAAAACTGCTTCTTCTCCTGGCTCTGGGGCTTTGGCTGGCTCTGGGAAGCGGAGCACAGGCCGCCATGCGCGTGGATATTTACGGTCCGGGCCAGAACATCGTCAATCTGGCCCTGGCCGCTCCTCTCAAAGGCCCGCAGGTGCAGGCCACGGGCATGGGCGCAGAACTGCAAAAAATTGTTCAGGAAAACCTGAGCTTTTTGCCTTTCATGCGCCTGACGGACCCCAAAGCCGTGCTTGGAGGCGTGGTGCTGGCCGGATATGAGCCGCCCACCCTGGACTTCAAACGGTTTCAGCTTGCCGGGTCTGACATTGTGGTGACCACGTTCTGGCCCGAAGGTGACAGCGGCACACGCCCTGTGCAGATTCGCGCATTTGAAACCAATACCGGCGGCCGCCTGTTCGGCAAGGAATACCCCAAGGTCAACGCCCGCGACCTGCCCGAAGTGGCGGACCGCTTTTGCGCCGACCTGCTTGAAGCCCTGACAGGTAACGGAGCCTTTTTCCGCTCCACTCTCGCCTTCATCAAAAAGAACGGCAAGATGGACTCCAACGTCTGGCTGGTCAAGCCCACCGGACGCGATTTGCGCCAGATAACCAATATGCCCGGCGAAGCCATGTCGCCTGCATGGTCGCCGGACGGCCGCTTTGTGGTCTTCACCCAGATAGATCCCAAATCGCACGCCCTTGGCGTGTGGGACCGCTCCACCGGCAAGGTGCAGCGCATCCGCTTTCCCGGCAACGTGGTCATAGGCCCCGCCTTTATGCCCGACAACAAGGTGGCGGTGGCTCTTTCCAACGGCAAGTATCCTGTCATTTTCCAGCTCAATCATGTGTTCCAGAAAGAGCGGGTGCTTGAGCAGAACGATTCCATCAACGTGTCGCCCACGTTTGACAGCACAGGCACCAAGATGGCCTTTACCTCGTCCCGTCTGGGCGGCCCGCAGATATTCCTCAAGGATCTCGGCAGTGGGTCCGTTGTCCGCGTGAGCAAAAACGGCACGTACAATTCCGAGGCCAACCTGTCCCCTGACGGCACGCTTGTGGTCTATAGCCGCATGACAGAATACGGCCACCGCATTTTCGTGCAGGACATGCTCACCGGCACCGAACGCCAGATCAGCTTTGGTCCCGGCAGCGACGAACAGCCCTCTTTCTGCGCGGACAGCTACTTTATCGCCTTCACCTCCTCGCGCGGAGGCGGACGCGGCATCTACCTGACCACAAGGCACGGCGGCGACGCCAAAAGAGTACCCACAGGCGGCGGAGACTCGTCTTTCCCCCGCTGGGGCATGCCAGGACAACAAAAGTAATAAATTCAATGCATTAGTTTTTAAAAAAATGTTTTTTACCCGGTTTGTTGCTTTTTTCGAGCCAACCGGGTAAAAAATATTTTACGAAAGTGCGCCTAACCCCCCGCACACTCCTTGACAAAAATTACGGTGCGGATACCATCTGTAATGCAAGGGCAATGCGCCCTTACGTGTGCAGAAAGGAAAGGTATTTAATTTCTTGGAGAATGAGCTGTTCAGGAGGACACAATGAAACGCTACGCTCTTATTCTCGCTTTGGTCATGGCTCTGGCTGCCGGTTTTGGTTGTGCAAAAAAAACCACTGGCGAACCTGGCTATGACGATGGCATGACCCCTGAAATGCGCGCTGCCGTCCAGCAGATCACTGATGGCCGCGTGTACTTCGCCTTTGACAAGTTCAACGTTGAAAACCAGTACAAAGAAATGCTGAAGCAGAAGGGCGACCTTCTGAAGCAGTACCCCGCCATCCGCGTTCGCATCGAAGGCAACTGCGACGATCGCGGCACCCAGGAATACAACCTCGCCCTTGGCGAACGCCGCGCCCGCGCTGCGTATGAGTACCTGGTCATGATGGGCGTGAACCCCAACCAGCTTGAAATGATCAGCTACGGCAAGGAAAACCCCGCCGTGCAGGGTAACAACGAAGCCGCTTGGGCCAAGAACCGCCGCGACGACTTCCGCGTTATCGCTCACTAGACCTCGGTCTGTGCGATGAATGTAAGGCCACCCGCAAGGGTGGCCTTTTTTATTTTCTTTCGGGCAGGTTGTGCAGCCTGCGTGGCGGCAGCTTCCTGCTGCAACCGCGCCCCTGCTCCACGTGCGTACCGCATTTTTGCGGGCATGTGCCTTGTTCGCGCGGGCAGAGCCCTTGCGAAGGGTACTGGCTCAGGCTACACTGCGCATAAGCGAGGATATTTTCATGAAGATTGTCATTCTGGATGGCGGGGTGCTCAACCCCGGCGATGTGGATTGGGGACCTGTCACTGCTTTGGGCGATGTGACCATATATGACGAAACCAGCAGGGATCAGCTGGCCGAGCGCTCCAGGGGCGCGGATGTGCTGCTCACCAACAAAACTCCCCTGCTCAAGGAAGATCTGCCCGCCCTTGCAAGCGTGCGTATGGTAGGCGTGCTGGCAACCGGATACAACATCATTGATACCGAAGCGCTGGCCCAGCGGGGCATACCCGTATGCAACGTGGTGGCCTACGGGGTAAGTGATGTGGCCCAGCATGCCATGGCCATGCTGCTTGAGCTGTGCCGCCACACCAGCCTGCATACCCAGAGCGTCAAAGACGGCGACTGGCAAAAATCAAAGCAATGGTGCTACTGGAAAAAGCCTCCGGTCTGCCTTGAAGGCATGACCATGGGGCTTATCGGTTTTGGCTCCATTGGCCGCCGCATGGGTGAACTGGCGCATGCCTTCGGCATGAATGTTCTTGCCCAATGCCGCACCCCCAAAAATCCGCCCACGTACAGCCCTTTTGCCTTCGCCACCCTGGAGCATCTCATCTGCGCTTCGGACGTCATTTCACTACATTGCCCCCTGACGAAGGAAACGCAGCACATCATCAATGCCAAGACTCTGTCCAACATGCGCAAGGGCGCCATTCTGCTTAATACCTCCCGTGGGCCGCTGGTCGACGAGGCTGCTGCGGCGGCGGCCCTTGAAAGCGGCCAACTGGGCGGACTCGGCACAGACGTGCTCTCGGAAGAGCCGCCCAGCCCCGACAATCCCCTGCTCTCCGCTCCCAATACACTCATCACCCCGCATATTGCCTGGGCCACCACCAGGGCAAGACAGAATATTATTGACCTTACGGCGGAAAATATCCGTCGCTGGCAGGCTGGCACGCCCGTCAACGTTGTCAACGGGGTGAGCAGCGTCTAGCCATGCATATCGACATCCACACCCACGCCTTTCATCCCAAGATTGCGCACAAGGCGGTGGAACATCTGAACGGGCATTACGACGTTGCCTGTGCGGGCAACGGCACCATAACCAACCTGCTGGAAAATGAACGCAAGGCCGGTATCGACATGTGCGTGGTCTTGTGCGCGGCCACGGCTCCCGCGCAGGTCATTCCGGCCAACAATTACGCCATCAGCCTGCAACGGGCGTACCCGGACAATGTCATTGCCTTCGGCACCGTGCACCCCGGCTACGCCCAGTGGGAGGCCGAACTTGACCGCATAGAAGCCGCAGGCATACGCGGCATCAAGCTGCACCCGGACTTTCAGGGTTTCTGGCTCAGCGATCCACGCCTTTTGCCCATTTTTGAGGCCGCACAAGGACGTTTTATTTTTGAAATGCACATTGGGGACAAAATCTCTCCTGAAAAAAACCCCTCCTGCCCATACAAGCTGGCTGCCATTCTGGATGCCTTTCCACGCCTTCAGGTCATTGCTGCACACTTTGGCGGCTACCGCATGTGGGCGCACGCACTCAAGGCTTTTGCCGGCAAGGAGCGCCCCAACCTGTGGTTTGACAGCTCAAGCACCACACCTTTTGCCACGCCCATGCTCATAAAAAACCTGTTGGCCGCCTACCCCGCTGACCGGATACTTTTCGGCACGGACTGGCCGCTGTATGATCCCCTGGATGAAAAACGCAGGCTTCAGAAAAAAGGCAACCTGAGCGATAGCATGCTGGAACGGCTCATGAGCAACGCCACAGCCATACCGGGCCTGTTGCCCCCACAGACCGGACAGGCGGAACAAGCCATCAGGCATTGACAGCCACCCTCTTTCCAAGTAAAGCATTTGCCAAGCCGGACGGCGGCAGCACTGCCAACTCCGTCAGGTCCGAAAGGAAGCAGCGGCAACAGAAGTTGCCGGGTGTCCGGCCCACGAAAACCGCAACGGAATCCCCGTTGCGGTTTTTGCGTTTGCGCGGCCTCGCGCTGCGCCAGGTCTGAATCCTGGTGCGTGCACTCCGCGTAACCGTTTGCTTCATGCTTCACATAGCTTGTATAGCGACGTTCCACGGCGCTGCACGCATAAAAAAAGAGCGGCATGCCGTAAGGACGCGCCGCTCTTTTTAGTACGCTCCCTGCTACGGGGCGTTTCAGATTTTTCGTGAAATATCTGGCTTCAGACCGGCCACCATACGGCTCGGTAGAGAGCACGGCTCACGCCGACGCCGCAAGGCGTCGCTCCCGAAAGTGCGCTCTTTCCGGCTCGACCGCCCCTACATCTTGCCCGATTTTTTTTCCGTGCCTGACATGACGTCCACCTGATAAATACCGCGCATTTCTTCCAGATGCGCCCGCATGGCTTCTTCGGCAGCATCAGCATCGCGCTTTTTCAGGGCTTCAAAAATACGCACATGGGCCTCATAGGCAAGCTCGCTCTGCTGCCGTACCTGCATGGAGGCGTACAGGGGCGTAATCAACCAGCCCGCAAAGCCATCGGAAACAATATTCAGAAAATTATTTCCGACGCAGTTCACGAGATAGCGGTGAAACTCGATATCGGCTTCGGAAAATTCCCGTATGGCCGAATCGTCCAGCAGGCCGCGCTGCTTTTGCAGTATGCGCTCAAGCTCAACCATCTGCTCGTCCGTCATATGGAGCGCCATATGACGGGCCACGGCCGTCTCAAAGAACTGCCGCAGTTCGTGCATCTGCCGCCAGCCGTCATGGGTGCTCGAATATATTTCCATGGTAGCGCGCATTTCGCGCAGCAGCGGGTTGAGTGTAAGCCTGCAAACCCGCGCCCGCATGCCGGGCGAAACTTCTATAAGCCCCATACGCGCCAGCGCCGACAAGGCCTCACGCACAGCCGGACGGCCGACACCAAATTCTTCCATAAGCTCACGCTCGGACGGCAGTTTTTGCCCCACCTGGTATACGCCGGACTGTATATCTTCCAACAGACAGGACAGCACCTCAACATGCACCCGCGGACGCTGAATGCTGCGCCGTCTGCCTTGCAGCCTTTCAGGGCTGCTGCTGTTCGTATTTGCGGTAGTCATGATCTTCTATTTGTCTCCTTGCATCATAGTGCAACCATATCGGCATGTTCTGCCGGAGTATTATATACGTATTTTCACAGTATTCATGCGTGTGTTTGACGCCAGAGCTTCACGCAAACCAGACGCACAGCCCGACGGCAAAAACATTGCTTGGAAAACAATATCATATTGAAAGCCTGAGAATTATATTCATGACCGGAAGCGCCAACCAAATCTGCCCATGCAGAAGCATTCTGCCTTTTTTACAGATATGGCTGTCTGAACGGTCGTCCAGCCGGAAAGCGCCCGATGCCAGGGCTGTTCGCCTGCCAAAACAGTATTTTCAACGCTGTAAAACGTCTGCTCTGATCTTCGCAGCAACGTGGCTCGCACGCTTACGCCAGCACGACAACTACTTGTTCACGCAGTCGCCGGCGCTGTGACAAAAAAAGCCGTTCGAATTGAGCAATCAACCAGCGTCAAAAAAACAACAAAGAATATTCTCACGCCACAGCTTAAATGCTGCGCTTACGGCAGGGTGCGGCCCTTGCCGCGTGGAATCTTGTTACATGATATTTGCTCAAAAAATACATTTTGACAAGCTAAAAAGGATACCACTTGGGTGGGAAGAAAAGAAGCGCGATTTTTATGGTTGGCGGCCTCAATATTTTCAATAAAAACCGGCTGCCCACGCTGTCTGACGCCGAAAATCAGAAAGCATGCGCCATAAACGCGTGCGGTCGCAAAGCGATCCTGGAACGGTTTTATGTTGAAATTGCGTTGACGGCTCCGTGGTTTCAACTGCGGAAACGTCCCCCTTTGTCTCGCAACGGCCCTCCGCATCGCGCAAGGTCATCAACGGAATGCCCCGTAAACCCGGACAAGAAACAGCAAAAAGCGCCCGTCAGCCCGCTGCTGCGCGCGAGCCTCAGGCACAAATCAAGGGCTGTTTCCAGGATGACAGTTCTAGGGGGACGTGTGATGCGAAGCCTCTAACCAAGGCAAAACAGGCTTGATGGTCTATCCGGCGGTGTGCCGGTTTTCGTCCCGACGTCATAACAGGGCAGACGCCGGGACGGAAAAATCCGGAACAATGTTTACCTACGGCGGTGCAGCCTGAATAATCAGAATCCCGGTACGGGAATAACGCCGTTCGAGCCGTTGCTTGAAAAACCTATAAAAACAGCACACTGCCAGTTTGCATTCTCTGACACCGGAATGAGCAGCCTGTCAGGATGAGGAGGCATGCTCCCACAGGCAGTCTGCCTAATGCCCGGTTATGGCGTATTTTTTCAATTTATACTGCAACAGACTTTTTGAAATTCGCAAATATTCCGCTGCCTTTACCTGCACAAGGTCAGCACGTACCAACGCCCGGCGGATAAGCGCAGCCTCAATTTTTTCCAGTGTATCGGCCAGGTCAAGCTGCACGGGCAGAAGGTCCACAGCGCTTTTGAATTGCGATTCTTCATCACGAATTTCCGCCGGCAGATTATCAACATTGATGACAGC
>NZ_JAHZAA010000047.1:0-15106 GCF_019424165.1 Desulfovibrio sp.
AAAACCTGCTTGAAATGGACGTGGTGAACCCCATGTTCGCGGAGGCTGACCTTGTGATAGTGATCGGGGCCAACGACGTTGTGAACCCCGCGGCCAACACGGCCGAAGGCACGCCTATTTACGGCATGCCCATTCTCAAGGCCGACGAGGCCAAAAACATCATCATCTGCAACTATGATGACAAGCCCGGTTATGCGGGGGTGGATAATACCCTGTATGGCAGACCCGGCGTTATCATGATGCTTGGCGATGCCTCGGCGACTATGGACAAGCTCATAAGCATGGTTCAAAAATAGGGCAGCTTTGCCTTAACGTGCCCTGAATAAACAGATACGTTGTCTGGGGGCGCTCTCTTCTTCAGGAAGGGGGCGCCCCCTCGGCGTTGTGGGGCATTGAAGCGCGGCGGCAATGGGCGTATGCATTGCCGGACGGGCCACAGACCGGCCCGTATGCAGGAAAGGCGGTCCGGTCAGATTTTGCCCGGTCCGAGAAGGAAGGATATATGATGACGTTGATAGTGCTTTTTGCCGTGGGCCTGGCGGGTGGCCTGGTGTTCGACTACTTTGATCTGCCCGGCGGTCCCATGACAGGAGCCATGCTGGCCGTGGTTATTTTCAAGACCTTCGGCTCCGTGAGCACGCCCGAAATACCGCACTGGATACGCTATGTGATCTATGGCTGCGTGGGGGTGATTGTGGGCAATATGTACAGCCCTGACATGCTGACTGTGATCCGCTCCACATGGCCCATAATGCTGCTGTCTACCACCATCATACTGCTGGCGGGCCTGTTTTGCGCCTGGGTGAGCATGCGCTTTGGCGGCATGAGCGCCGGGGGGGCGTATCTTGCCACCAGCCCGGGCGGTTTTAATGCCATTGTGGCGCTGGCAGGGGATGCGGGCAATGAGGCTCCTGTGGTGATGGTGTACCATCTGGTGCGCATCTATGCCATTGTGCTGCTGTCTCCTCTGGTCGCAAAACTGCTGACAGCCCTTATAAAGTAAGGCGAAAAACCTGCCTGCCCGCAGGTTCAAAAGCTCCGGCTGGAGGAATTGTCACGATTGCCTCCAGCCGGTTTTTTCATGTCGTAAGCTTACAGTTCCGCCCGCACGCGCAGGGCGGCGGCAACCATATTCTCCAGGGCGGGCCAGGCTTCTTCCCATTGGCGGGTCTTGAGGCCGCAGTCCGGATTGACCCAGAGCCGGTCTTTATCCACATGCTTCAGGGCAAGACGCAGCAGACGCGCCATTTCGTCGGCCGTGGGAATACGCGGGCTGTGGATATCATACACGCCGGGACCGACCTGGCCGTCATAATGAAAGCGGGTAAAGGCATCCAGCAGCTCCATGCCGCTGCGGCTGGATTCGATGCTGATGACGTCCGCGTCCATGCGCGCAATGGAAGGCAGAATGGCGTTGAACTCGCTGTAACACATATGGGTATGTATCTGTGTGCGGTCTTCCACCCCGGTGGAGGCCAGCAAAAAGGCGTCCACAGCCCACTGCAGGTATTTTTCGGCTTCAAGCGCCGTCAGGGGCATGCCTTCGCGCAGGGCGGCCTCGTCAATCTGGATCACGCCAATGCCCGCCTTTTCAAGGTCCTGCACCTCGTCGCGAATAGCCAGTGCAATCTGGCGGCACACTTCGCTACGGGGCAGGTCATCACGCACAAAGCTCCAGCAGAGAATGGTCACCGGGCCGGTAAGCATGCCTTTGACAGGTTTTTGCGTCAGGGACTGCGCGTAGCGCGCCCAGCGTACCGTCATGGGCTCCTTGCGGTACACATCACCGTAAATGACAGGCGGCTTGACGCAACGGCTGCCGTAGCTCTGCACCCACCCGTTGCGGGTAAAGCAGAATCCGCCCAGTTGCTGGCCGAAGTATTCCACCATGTCGTTACGCTCGGCTTCGCCGTGAACCAGCACATCCAGGCCCAGAACCTCCTGCTTTTTGATGCAGGCGGCTATTTCTTCCTGAATGGCCGCTTCATAGGCGGGCCTGCCCATCTGGCCCTGTCTGAAGGCCCGGCGCGTTTTACGGATGCTCTCGGTTTGCGGAAAAGAGCCGATGGTCGTTGTGGGCAGAAGGGGCAGGCGCAGCCAGTCCTGGGCAGCGCGCCGCGCACCGCGGCAAGAGCGGCGCTCCAGCATGTCCGGGGTAATGGCTGCCGTGCGTTGGCGCACGGCTGGCTGCACCGTGCCTTCATACTGCCTGGCGTTTTCCATTTGCGCGGCATTGGCTGCGAGCAGGGTGGAACCGTTGCCGAGGGCAATGGTCTCAAGCTCGGCCAGTTCCGAACATTTCTGTACAGCAAAGGCCATACGGTCCCTGACCGCAAGGGGCAGTTCTGTTTCTTCTGCCAGATCCACCGGGCAGTGCAGAAGAGAGCAGGAGGAACCAAGTAAAACCCGGTCGCTGCCAAGCCTTTTAACGGCGCGTTCCGCAAGGTCCGCTGCCTGTGCGTAGCTGGTTTTCCAGATGTTGCGGCCATTTACAAGGCCCAGGGACAGGGCTATGTCATCGGGCAGGGTCGCCAGAACGTCGTCAAGCTGACCGGGAGCGCGCGCAAGGTCAATATGCAGTGCCGCGCAGCCGCTGTTTACAGCCAGGGGCAGATGCCGCGTCAGCGGACCAAAGTAGGTTGTGAGCATCAGCGCACCCGATGCGGGGCGGGCCGCCGCGTTGAGTGCGGCGTAGGCCGCTGCAAAATGTTCGGCGGCTGCATCGGGCAAAAGGTCGGTGCAAAGAACGGGCTCTTCAATCTGTATCAGCTTGCAGAGGGGGGCCAGCCGTTCGATGAGGGCGACGTAGCCTTTCAGAACCTCATCCAGCCGCGCCCAGGGGGCCTCCTTTGTCTGGCCCTTGGCAAGCGCCAGCCAGGTAAAGGGGCCGATAACGGCCGCCTTGGGGCTGAAACCCAAAGCGGCAGCCCGTGTTGTGGCCTCCAGCACGGGGTGCTCACCAGGAGTCCACACAGCGTCGGTTTCTATTTCCGGCACAAGGTAGTGATAGTTGGTGTCAAACCACTTGGTCATTTCCATAGCCGGGATGTTGCGCGCAGCATCGCCGCGCGCCATGGCAAAGTAGCGTGTCGTCACGTCTTTGCCGCCCCGGCCGCAGGGCGCAAAGCGCGAAGGAACGGCCCCGAGCATGAGGCTTGTGTCCAGCATGCGGTCATACAGGGAAAAGTCGCCGGTGGTGACGTGGGTCAGCCCGGCAAGCTGCTGGATGTGCCAGTGCTGCTGCTGAAGGCTGTGGGTCGTTTCAGTAAGCGTTTGGGCGCAGGTATCGCCCCGCCAGAAGGACTCAAGAACCTGCTTGAGTTCACGCTGCCTGCCGATGGAAGGAAAGCCGAGAATGTGGGTCTGCATGGGTGCTCCTTTCATATGGTGTTGAAAGGGCAGTCTTTTCACGCGGAGAGCGTTTATACCTGAAGGGGGCCGGGCTGCCGCCCAACCGTCGCTTCACGACAGGTATGAAAACCTGCCGGCATGTGCATCACGGATGCCGCATGACTTCGGCCGGGCGTAAAAGCCGGGCCTGGCGCTTGCCTGAACGCGAGACAGTACTGCCGTACCGCCGGGTGGCGGCTGTGATGAGGCGTCTCCTGGCTTCCGGCCCCTGCGCGTTGTGTTGCGCGTGGCCGCGCCTTCCCGTTCATGCGCGATTTTTGAGATCACGCTAAAATACCTGTAAGGCAAAACCGTTACGCGCAGTCAGAATACGCCTGCACGCAGAGGCCTGTTGTGTTCTCACGGGTATTGCAAAGCACGGATGCTTTCAGTGAACAGTGGCGCAGCGCGGGTATATGCCGGTTACAGTGGCGCGTCCGCAGCGGATTTTCACCGCTTTCCGTTTCCCATCACTATATTAAGATAAGTTGATATATGAAGAGGAAATCTGTGTCAAGTGCGGCGTGGATGCGTAATGCAAATTTTTAGGTTGAAAACAGGCGCGCGGATGATGCCCGTACCAGGGGCTGTGGCGGCAGGATTGTCGTGGAGGGCAGACCGAAGATGGTAGCGCACCGGAGCTGTCACGGCATGCCGCGAGTCCTCGCGGTGCGGAAAACTACGGATGGAGGCAGCAGAGATACTTGAGCCGTTTTGCACTCAAAAAGGTTGGGGCTGAACCCTTGCGGAACTCTCCAGCCTTTGTCGTGGTGTGTGGAAAAAGGCAGCCTGACAGGGCAGACGCGCCCAATGGCCGGAGCAGCGGTTGCGCCCGCAGACCAATGGCAGGCGAGTCCAATATCTGATCCGGCAGGTCTAGTCCTGGCGGGTCAGGTGGTAGATGGCGGGAACCATATACATAAGGCTGACCGTTTGTTGTGCGGGGTTGTAGCGTGTAGCCACGATGACCGTGCCGAGATTCCAGATGTGGCCGTCGTCCCCTTCTCCGGCTGCTGGCGGCCCGAAGCGTTCGCTGACCATGTGCACGATGCTCTGGGCCGTGTCCTTGTGGGGGGCGGCATATTCCAGATCTACAAAGCCCAGAGGCGCGGGCCTGCCCGGCCCGTAGCAGAGAGCCATCTGCCGCGCGCCGGGGACAAGAGCGCCGGGGACATACAGGTCGCAGATATAGGCGTCGTCCTGCCGGGACGGTTGCATACCGGCCCTGGAAAGCGTGTCACGCATGGCCGTGCGGTTGGCCGAATCCAGCCTTTGACCGAAAAGCACGGCCCCGTGCCGTGTACCGGAGGCTTCGGCCAGGGCCTCCAGCTCTTTCATGGCATGAACAGAACCGCGCATGGCCGCCGCATAGAGTAAAAGTGTGGCCCGTGCCGGATTTTTCTCCACACCTTGCCCGGCACTGTAGAGATGCCCCAGCCGGGCCAGCGCGTCGATCTGCTGCTGGGCCGCTGCGCGGCTGTACCATGCAGCGGCGGCCTTGTAGTCCTGCGATACGCCGTGACCGCTTTCATACATAAGCCCCAGATTGTACTGGGCTTCGGGCTGGCCTTGCCGGGCCGCGAGGTCAAACCAGCGGGCGGCCTCGTGGGGGTTGGCTTCAATGCCGCGCCCCTGTTCCAGCATGCGGCCATAATTGCTCATGCCTGAAGGATGTCCCGCCGCCGCAGACCGGGCAAACCAGTGCAGGGCGCGCCCTTCGTCAGGCTCTACCCCCAGGCCGAGATCATAAAGCACGCCCAGGTTGTTCATGGACTGCCCGTCGCCGCCATCAGCAAGGTGCTGCCAGATGCCTCGCGCCTGAGCGAAATCACCTTTCTGGTAGGCCTCATTGGCCTGTGCTTCGGGGCTGCCGGGGGTAAAAAGGCTTTCTGCCTTTGGGGTTTCCGGCATCTGCGGGGGGGCGTGTTCTTCTTCCGCAACCGGAGACGGCACGACAACAGGCGCACCGGTATGATCAGTTACCGGGGAAGCGTCCGGGCCGGGTTTTTCCGTAGCCTTGGGGGGCCGGGGCTGACGCCGTGCCTTTTCCTGCCGCTGCCGCTCCCTTTCCGCATTTTGCTGTTTCTGGCGCAACTGCGCTTCAGGCGACTGTGGCTGCATATCGGCCACGGCACGAGCCTGAGCGCGATTGCCGGACGCGCCCGGAACCGGGGCAGGGGCCACAGGGGCTACGGGCGCGGGCGGCGCTACCGGAGCCGGCGGCGGCACGGGGATGGGACCGGGAGGCATGGGTGTCCCATTGGGTGCTGTGCCGGTCAGGCTGCCGCTGTGCATTGGCGTTGAGGGCCGGTTTGCAGTGCTCTGCGGGGCGGCCGTTGCGTTGTCTGAAGGCGTGTCAGTGTGGCCGCCAAAGAGAAAACCCATAATCTCGCGGGTGGGGGAGACTTGCCGGGCATCATTTCCGGTGTCCTGCGCACTTGCGGTTTGCCCGGCATTGCCGCTTCGACCACCTGGCTCACTCCATCCGGGCCTTTGCTGCCCACCGGAGGGCTGGAGCTGCGGAGCCTGAACCACCGGGGCCTGAATGGTCGGCACCGTGACAGTAGGAACGGGCACGACAGGTTCATGTACCCTGGGTTCGGCAGGGGTGGGTGTGGGGATGGAGGCGGCAGCCGCCAGGGCCGGGCGCGGCCCCCATGCATACGCGGCGGCAAGGCTTGTACCCGGCAGGTCCGGTGGCAGGGCGCACAGGACCAGAGCGCATTGGGCCAGGGCGCACAGGGCCAGGGTATGCAGGCAACGCGCGCGCAAGGCAAAAAGGCGGGCCTTGAAAGTACACAGGGCGGAAGAAAAAAATCCACCAGGGGCAAGCCCCCGCAATACCGTCATGGTAGCCTTGAGGGGGGTGTTTCTGCACCTTGCGGAGCCTGTGGGCGCCGTTATGTCATGGCGTTTGTCCCGGCGCATATAGCTGTTCCGTTTGCGTTCTGCCAGTTCTTGTGCCTTTGGCCGGGCTGCGCGGTCGCGCCTGCAATGTGGGTACGCAGCGCAACCGCCCGGAAGGGCATATGGCGCGCTATGGCCATAACGCGGGATAGCGCTGTGCATGTTTTGGCCCAGGCCGCTACCGGCCTGCCCCGTCTTTTCGCCCGGCGGTCTTTTTGTCCATTGCCGGGAAGAGGCGGGTGCCCCACAAGCCGTTTTTACGGCAAAGGTACACAGTCGGCGTTTACCGCAGTATTTTAGGGTTTACGCTTGGGGCAGTTAAAGTTGTTGAAGTCCGTTTCTGTCTTGTCAGTCACGCGTTCATCAAAAACCAGGGCGTGACCGCGCCAGTCGCGGATGACCGCATTGATTCTTTCCATATTCACGTAGGCCAGCAGGGCGGGCCAGCGGTCGGCCATGTCGCGCAGCATACGGGCATAGGTTACTTCGCCGCCGTGGAAGCCGTCAACAAATTCACAGTCGCCGGAGCCGAAGGTGCGCGGGTCTGTAAAGTCCACCATTTCTATGCCGCGCGCCATCAGGGCCTCTTTGAGGTGGAAAAGGTGGGGGTAGTCCGCCTCGCGCTGGCGCATGGCGTCCAGTACTTTGGTCGACAGGGGCGAAATAAAGACAAAAGTAGCGATGCCCCGTGATTTGAGGCGGCAGTAAATTTCAGCAAAGGCGTCCACATGGGCGGAGCTTATGCCGCCAGGGTCGCGGCTGCCCTCAAGGGGCCGGGCGTGGAAAAAGGCCTTGATGCCGTGCCGCACCTGAGTGAGGGTGTCTTCAAACTGGTAGTCAAAGGGGCGTTTTTGGCCTGTGGTTTCGGCAGTGTAGTACCACGAACCGTCAGGGCCGAAACCGTCATCGGTTTGTTGCGCCATGATGCCGTAACGTCCGGCGCGAAAGCCCCCGGCGGATTCCAGCAGTACCGGGGCAATGAAGTCGTGAAGGGAAACCTTGCCTTCCAGCAGCCAGGCCCAGGGTTTTTTCAGGCTTTCAAACCCGTAATTGTAGGAACCGCTGGTGGGCGGCTCATCCTTGAACGGGTCGGGATGCCACTGAGGCATGAACCACCAGAAATCCAGGCCGATGATGAGGGCCTCGGGCCGGTGCTCGGCCAGCATGGCGTCAATGGTGGACCGCAGCACGGAGAGGTTGCCCGCCGTGCCGCCCACGTTGAGGAAGGACTTGCGGAAATAGGCCGAACGGAACTGCATGACCCGCGAAGAGCCGACCGCCGCGATTTCCGGCTTGAGCTTGGCATATAACTGGAGCTTGTAGTCCACAAAGTCCTGTGAAACGCCGGAGCCGAAAATGGCAAAGCGCCCGGCAGCCTGATCTTCCACGGCGCGTTCCACAGCCACGTCGCCGCTTTTGTAGAGCCACCACACGGTATAGGGCAGCACCAAAAGGCAGGCCGCCACGACAAGAAGCAGCAGTACGCGGAAGTAGCGGTGAAGGTAGGCGGCTTCGGTGAGAATTTTGCTCATGATGTGTCCGCCCCTCTAGAATTGAAAGTACAGGAAGGTCGCCTTGCGCGACACCAGAATAAGGGTCACGAATGCGAGGCAGGCCAGGCCCGTTGCCCAGGCCGCCGATGGCCGCCAGCTCAGCAGCGGGCGTGTGCCGTCGCGCTTGCCGTGCAGCAGTTCGTGGCTGTTGGGGAAGGCCCATACAAGCACAAGGCTTATGCCAAGCAGGGCAAAGGGCATCCAGCCCTGAAAGTAGTTGTTGGGCAGCCAGCGGGCGGCCAGTGCGCCCATTGCCGAAAGGCCGGAATGGTCCGCTACAAGCCCGGCGGCTTCAGCCGTGAACGGCCCGGCAAACATGGCCCCGTACATGGTCACAGCCCCGTCAAGGCTCACGGTGCGAAAGACCACCCA
Source organism: Desulfovibrio sp. (assembly GCF_019424165.1). Taxonomy (GTDB): domain Bacteria; phylum Desulfobacterota; class Desulfovibrionia; order Desulfovibrionales; family Desulfovibrionaceae; genus Desulfovibrio. The sequence continues at coordinate 8,223 of NZ_JAHZAA010000047.1, forward strand.
GCACAGGTTGATGCACATGAACGTGAAAAAAATGAAGAAGATGCGTAAGGGCAGCGTAGCCAGAACCCGCTCCGTCAGGCTGCCCTTGATGCAGGCGCGGAAAAAGTGGTTGATGCTCAGCATGGCCCCGTGCAGCGCGCCCCATATGATGAATGTCCAGCCCGCGCCGTGCCAGGCCCCGCCTATGAGCATGGTCAGAAAGAGGTTGCGGTACTGCATGACCCGCCCTTTGCGGTTACCGCCCAGGGGGATGTACAGAAAGTCTCGCAGCCAGGAACTCAGGGTGATGTGCCAGCGCCGCCAGAAGTCAACAATGCCCGTTGCCTTGTAGGGCGAATCAAAGTTTTCCGGCAGCCGCAGGCCCAGCATGAGGCCAAGGCCGATGGCCATATCGGTATAGCCGGAAAAGTCGAAGTACAACTGAAAGGTATAGCAGAAAGAACCCAGCCAGGCTTCGGCCCCGCTGACGGGAAAGGCTTTTTCCGCCGCATTGAATACGGCATTGGCGTACACGGCCAGGCCGTCGGCCAGCAGTACTTTTTTGGCCAGCCCGATGGTGAAAAGGGTGAACCCCTGGGCCAGCCCTTCGGAGGTGGAACCGGAAAGTTCGTCAAGCTGCGGTCCCATTTGCTCATAACGCACGATGGGGCCGGAAATCACGTAGGGAAAACAGGCCGAAAAAAGCGCGTGCCGTGAAAGGCCCTGGGGCGTTACCTGCCGCCGGTATACGCTGACGAGCCAGGCGATCTGTATAAAGGTGTAAAAAGAAATGCCGAGCGGCAGTCCCGGCGGGGTGAAGTTCCACTCCGCGCCCATGAGCAGGGCCAGATTCTGGGCGAAAAACCACGAATACTTGAACCAGAGCAGGGGGAGCAGGTTCAGGATCAGGGCCAGGGTCAGCAGCCCCTTGCGGCTGCATGCCCAGCAACCCAGACGTTTGAGGCCGCCGTTACTGAAAAGCTGGCGGCTGCCGCGCGGGCTGCCGATGGGTTGCCCGTCCGCCCCTGCCTCGCCGTGGGGTGGCGCTGCGTGGGCTGCGCCGTCAGTGCCGGGGCCGGCCGCGGCTGCGCTTTCCGGCGCGGCCAGAGCCAGGGCAAAGGCGTAGTTCATGATCAGTATGCCCGCCAGAAGCAGCAGAAAGGGCAGACCCCAGAGGGCATAAAATACGGTGGAAAAGAGCAGCAGAACAAGGCTCAGCCGTGCGGGGCCGAACCCCGCCGCCAGCCGCCAGCACAGCAGCAGAAGAGGCAGAAACAGAAAAAGAAAGGAATAGGAATTGAACAGCATACGCAGCCTCCCCCCGGAATGCGGACTCTGAAAGCCCCCGGCAGGAAAAGGCCGGGACTCCACAGCAGCACAAACCCGCTACGGCAGACGCTGGGCACAAAAAAGCACTGGGCAAACTGCGGCCCGTGCAACGGCTGGCCGGTAAAAGAAACGCAAGAGCCTTCGCTGCGGTGCCCAGCGGATGTCCGCCGTGAAGGCGCAGGCGTAACGGCGCGGCTAGGGATTCAGTTCTGAGCGGAATTTCCGCGACAGACGAAAGACCATAACTTTGCGCGGGGGCAGGGTAATGGTCTCATCAGTCTTGGGATTACGTCCTTTGCGTGAGGCCTTGTCATAACATTCAAACTTGCCGAAACCGCTGATCAGCAGAGCACGGTCCTTTTTAATGGCCGTTTTCATGATTTCCAGCAGTTTTTCAACCACGTTTTTCACGTCAACGCGGTTTTTGTCGGTTTCTTCGTAGATGGCCTCCACGATATCCGCTTTGGTCAGAGTTTTCTTCATTGTGAGTTCTCCGGCGCGTGTTGTGGCGCTGGTATGTCTGTCACAAACATGGTCCTGACAGGTATGGCCAAATGGTAAATAAAGGCTCACTTCACATGAAGGGCACTTTTGTGTAAAATACACGCAACTAACGGGCAGAGCAAGATTTTTCTTAAAAATTGCCTTCTTGCCGAAAGAATGGCCGCAGTGCGCGCCGCACATGGCTTCACAGGCATCGAGTATATATGAAAACGGTATCTGCCCGAATTTTTTCTTTAACCCTGCCCTGGTTTCTGCCTGCGCCGCATGCTTGTGCGCTCGTGCCGGTCTTTCTTCCTTTCAGGGGCTGCCCGGTGCGTTGCGTTTTTTGTGCGCAGGATGTGCAGACAGGTTTCGTTTCTGCGGCGTGTCCGGCAGGGGCAGAACCCGATAATGCTTTTGCGCCGCGCACTGCCCTGGCTACTGCTGCGGGCCACTCTCTCCCGTCTCCTCCGCGTCCGTCTCTGCCGCTTGATGCCCTGTTGCATGAAACGCGGGGCAATCTTGAGCGCCGTCATGCCCTCGGCCTGCCCCCCGCAGAACTGGCTTTTTACGGCGGCACATTTACCGCCATGCCCGAAGGCGATCAGGCCGCCTGCCTTGATCTGGCTGCCCTGGCGCTTGCGCGGGGCTGGATACGTTCTTTCCGCTGTTCCACACGGCCGGATTGCGTGACCGCTCCTGTGCTTGAGCGCCTGTGCTCGGCGGGTTGCCGCTGTGTGGAACTGGGCGTGCAGAGTTTTTCCGATGCGGCGCTGGCTGCATCGTCGCGCGGGTATGACGGAGCTACGGCCCTGCGCGCCTGCGCTCTTGTAAAGGATGCGGGGCTGACACTGGGCGTTCAGCTTTTGCCGGGCATGCCGGGGCATGCCCCGGCGGATTTTCTGGCTGACGTGCCGCTGGCCTTGCGCGCCGGAGCGGACATGCTGCGCTTCTACCCCTGTCTGGTACTCGAAGGTACGGCCCTTGCGCGTATGTGGCGGCAGGGGACCTACAGCCCGTGGCCGCTTGAGGCGACGCTGGACCTGCTGGCGCAGGGCTGGCTGCTGGCTCAGGCTGCCCATGTGCCTGTGATCCGGATGGGGCTTGCCCCTGAAGCCGCTCTGGACGGGGCTGTGCTGGCCGGGCCTGTTGACCGGTCTTTGGGCAGCCGCGTCATGGGGCGCGCCCTGCTGCGTGCGGTGTGCCGCGCTGTGGAAACGGCGGGCGATGCTTCGGGGGCGTCCTGCGCTCCTGTTCTTTCGCATTTGCGTTTGCCGAAGTCCTGCCAGGGATACATCTGGGGAACGCGGGGCGAGTTGCGCCCCGCCTGGGCCGCTCTGGGACTTGAGCCGAAAAACGCGCGTTTTGATACTGCCTGCGGGCAGACCCTCTTGCTGACCCTCACCTGTTCCTGATTACAAGCTGCTCTGGGCTGTTCCGACCCTCCTGGCTTCCGGCCAGATATGGGCGGGCTTTTTTCCGGCATTTTCACGCGGGCTTTCTTGCTGTCCCCTTTGTGGCGGTTTGCCGGACGGCCCGTCTATTGTCATTATTTTTTTATATGATTTTATATATTTAATATGTACGGCTTTTACATTATCCGGTAATAATAATCTTTTTTAAAAAAATGCCTGCCAGGTATAATAAGTTTTGCAATAAAAGCCGAAAAGCTATATAGGTTCAATTAGACTGATACCAGTTTTTTGATTCCTCCTGTTTTTTCCTTCCGGGTCACTTCCTGTCCGCTCCTCTGCCATTGACCTCTCGCAGGCCTGAACAGGCTGTGTTTTTGGCTGTTAATCCACAAGACTTACGAGTTCAAAGGGGCTGTATATGAAAATGGGAATCATGAGCAAAATGATGCTCAACATTTTAGTTCCGTCCATGTTGGGGCTGACCGCAGTGTGCGTTTTCAGCTATTGGCGGGCGGAAACATCGCTGACACAGCAAATAGCGCACGAGCTGAATACGGTTATCGACAAGCAGGTGCATGGCCTTGCCACTGTGCAGCAGATGACGCGCGGTCTCATGAAAACCAGCGCCGAGTCCAATCATGTTAAAAATGCATTGCTTCGCCGCGGCTCTTCGCAGTCCGTTATCGAGGTTGTCTACGATGCCGAGCGGGTACCTTATGGGTCAGAAGACGTGCAGAATGTCCTTGATGACCTTACGGAGCACTTCGGCATAGTGGATGGAGCCGGCCTGCTTGACCTTGAAGGCAGGGTTGTCGCCCATACCAGCAGGGATCTTGTGGGACGGGGCATGGGGGAGCGCCGGTCTGTGAACGCGGCCCTTCAGGGCAACATGGGCATTGAAAACCTGCCCAACCACGCAGGAGAACTCGCCACCATCATCACGACTCCGGTTATGAAGGACGGCAAACCCCAGGGCGTGCTCTATGCATACATGAGCCTTCCTCGCCTGAGCGCCGGAACAACGGATACCATCAAGATCGGAAAGGACGGTTTTTGCGCGGTCTATGACAGCGAGGGCCGGGTGCTCATGCACCCAGACAAGAGCTTGATCGGCACTGACGGCAGCAGTCAGCCCCATGTCAGGGCGGCTCTGAGCAATGGCAGCGGCCGGGTGGTTTATGACCAGAACGATACAGAAATGGTGGCCTATTACCGGCACATGCCGGAAAGCAACTGGCACGTGGTGCTGGTAGGCGACAGAGACGAACTGCTGGAACCTGCCAGAAACCTTCTGAAAGAAAACATGCTCATGGGCGGAGTTGCCATTCTTGTGGTTGGCTGCATCATCATCGTTGTGGCCCGGGGTATTGCGCGCTCCATCAAGGCCGGTGAAAACTATGTGCAGGCCGTTGCCGGCGGCAATTTCAATCCCTCGACGCAGGAAGAAACGGAGCTGGCACAGGCAGCCAGGCGCGGTGACGAGATAGGTGGTCTTTCGAAGGGCATTCAGGGAATGGTAGGCAAGTTGCGCAGTCTGTTCAGCGACAGCGAGGAAAAGAACCGTCTGGCCGAGGTTGCCAAAACTGAAGCCGAAGAAGCCATGGGAGAAGCCCAGGAGGCGCGCAAACAGGCGGAAAACGCCCGGCAGGAAGGCATGCTGGCCGCCGCCGGGCAACTGGAAGCCGTGGCGGGGATTATTTCTTCCGCGTCTACCCAGCTTTCTGCCCAGATCGAGCAGTCCGACCGCAGTGCCGCCGAATCGTCCCAGCGCCTTTCCGAGGCTGCCACGGCCATGAACCAGATGAATGCCACCGTTCAGGAAGTGGCGCACAATGCGGCCGCTGCTTCTTCGGCATCAAAAGAAACCAAGGAAAAGGCCCATGCCGGCGCCCAGATTGTGGAGCAGGCCGTGCGCAGTATAGAAGCAGTACGACATGTGTCGGAAGAGCTTAAAAGCGACATGGCCGAGCTTGGCGAGCATGCCCGGAGCATCACGCGCATCATGAATGTTATTTCAGATATCGCAGACCAGACCAATCTGCTGGCCCTCAATGCGGCCATTGAAGCCGCCCGCGCCGGCGATGCCGGCAGGGGTTTTGCCGTGGTGGCCGACGAGGTGCGCAAGCTGGCTGAAAAGACCATGGCTTCCACCCATGATGTGAGCGCGGCTATCCAGGCCATACAAAACAGTACGGCAAAAAGTATGAGTTCGGCAGACAATGCCGTAAACCAGATCGCGCAGGCAACCGATTACGCCAGCGAGTCCGGCCAGGCCCTGCGGGAAATCGTGGCGACTGTGGAAGGCACTTCGGATCAGGTCAATGCCATCGCCACTGCCAGCGAAGAGCAGTCTGCCGCCAGTGATGAAATCAACCAGAGCATCGTGCAGGTGAACGAGATGGCGCGGCAAAGCGCCATGGCCATGGCCGAGGCCGCGCAGTCTGTCGCAGAATTGGCGGCTCAGGCGCACACTCTCAAGAACCTCATTGCACAAATGAAGCTCGGTTAGCGTTCGGGCAGGCCCGGCACACCGTTGGGCAGTCAGTGCAAGAGTACATGTTAAAAGCCCCCGCGTTCAGGCGCGGGGGCTTTTTGTCATAAAAATCCATAAAAATATTTCCGGGCTACGGAAAAAACGGCCATATCCGGCAGATCGTCCTGAAGCTGGTGACTGGAGGCTGATGCTCGTCGGAGCAGGCTCGTGCGGGACCGGGGTTTTTTGCAAGGCCGGAGTGGTTGCGCATGACGCGCGGATACTGCCTGTGCGGCAAGTCAGGCCCTGGGCCTTCATGCGCCAGGCGTCATGCCCCAACAGTCCTGTGCGCACGTCGGGCGCGCGAGCACCCTGCGCTAACGTCGGGCAGTCTTAAATGCAGGAACCTTGTACACGGGCAGAGGTTTTTCAGATTCTGAGGCAATTTTACGTTGTAATTGCTCTGACGGCTGCGGGAACAGGGTTCGCCGTGCAGGTGCAAGCGCAGTAACGGGCGTGTCGTAAGCTTTGAGGAACTATATTCGTAAGGTTAATCCGTTCTATAAAGAGAGGCGGCCGCCGGGGGCAACCGGCGGCCGAGAGAGGGAGGATGTTCCGATGGTTAGAGGTTTTGTTCAAAGGAGGAGGTTTTCGGGGGGGGGGATCCGGATGGCCTCAATGGGGGCGGAGGGCATCCGAAAAGTTTGTTTTTCCATATATCGTTACCGCCCGTCGGCGGGTTGGCTGGGTTGGCGACGCATTGCCGTTTTGTGCGGCTTTGCTGCTCCCGCCCGGCTTTTCCAGAGCGGAAACTCTTGCGGGTTTACCCCGCCACAGGGCGTTTACTTGTGGCCTGGACTCAACAGATTCTTTAATGTCTGCCATTCCATGGCGGCGTCGCGCACAGCCGAAATCTTGTTTATACAGCCTTGGCGCTTTTCTGCCGCTTCGCCTATGTACTTTCCGGCGTATGCCTTTGTTGGCAGGCCGGAGTTGGAAGCCGATTTATGCGCTATTGGAACCATATTAAATTTGTATAATGTGAATACGGGTTTGTTTGAAACACTATTTGTTATTATATGTCTCTATTCCATTTCCGTAGTCTTGCTTAAAGATTAGCAATTGGTGTGCCAAAGGGGAACTATCAGGCGATTATATGATTAATATATTGAATTTAAAGTATTTATTATGCTAATGGCGATGGG
>NZ_JAHZAA010000047.1:15116-15345 GCF_019424165.1 Desulfovibrio sp.
CTCTACTGCACATGTATCTTTTTTATACAGGTGTATTCAGAGTATGTATAAAATTTAATCAGAAGTATGATTTTTATGCGCTGATTGCGTCGTGCAACTGAAGACGGCGGAATGCTCCAAAGGCCGCCGTAGGCGCGGAGCAGGGGGAGGGCAGGCGGAAAAAAAGAGGTGAGGCGAAGAAAGCAGTGGCCGGAAGGCTGAAGACGCTATTTGGTTCCTTCTATGGTGT
>NZ_JAHZAA010000048.1:0-8124 GCF_019424165.1 Desulfovibrio sp.
TTTTGAAAAGGCATATTTTCAAAAGCAGCACATGCCGTAGGCGACAGCACAAAAAAGCCCCTGGCAGATACAAATATCCACACAGGGGCTTATCCACAAATCTGCCATAATTCACTGCTGATTACAGGGCGCTACGCAGGATAATATTTTCCCGTACAGGACTGTACGTCAATGGCAATAACGCCCGTCATCTTGAGCATGGATTCAGGATATGCCCTGCCGGTGTGGTGCGGCGCATACTTGGCCACAAAAGCATCCAGAACGGCGAGCTTCAGTTCGTAGTCTTCAACCAGGGCTGCCCTTCCTCTTATTATGACACTTTCATACGTGGTATTGGTATCACAGGGCAACTTATCATCATGTACAAGCCCGAGCATCTTCTCCACCTCAAAGCCCACGCGGGAATCTTTTTTGATGTTGGTCAGTTTTTCCCCCACGGCCAAACCGTGAATAAATATTTGCCCATGCAAAAGAACAAAATGTACGGGCGTGATATATGGAAAACCATCTCCCCCAATACTGGCCAGTCTGCCCACAGGTTCCGTGTTCAGCAGCGCGCGTATTTTTTCTTCAGCCAATGGATATTTTTTCATTCTTGCCTGCATAACTTCCCTCGCTTATGCTGTTTTGACCTCCATGATAGTTGAAAATATATATCTTTGAACAGGGACAGTTTTGCTTTTTTTAACCTGACGCTTTAAGCCGGTTCAGTCAGTAAGCCCGTCCGAGCCTTCAGATTTTTCGTAAGGCGCGGGTACGTGTGCATCGCGGAAAAAACCATGCTCTATCTGAATACTGCCGATAAAACACCACTCTACCAACAGCTTTATGAACAGATAAAAAAAGAAATCCTTACAGGATCAAGAGGCGCTGACACCAGCTTGCCCTCCATACGCGTCATGGCAAAGGAGCTGCAACTCGGCAAAAATACGGTTGAGAATGCCTATGCCCAGCTTGTTCTTGAGGGCTATGTGCGCGTGCGCCCCGGCAGCGGATACAGGGTGAATCGCGTATACAGCCACATGCATGCGACCGGGCTCCCCCGTGCCACCAGTCTGACCACGCCGGACGAAAAAAAACCGAGATCACAGGACCACATAGACTACGATTTCAATTACGAAAACCTGGACGCTTCAATTTTTCCTGCCGCCATATGGCGCAGGCTGATGGCCGACATTTTGTCGTCTCTTCATAAAAACAACCGCCAAACGGTTGCTATGCACGAATACGGAGATGCCTGCGGCAGTTTTTCCCTACGCAGGGAGCTGGCTTCCTACCTTTATCGCAGCCGTGGTGTCTGCTGTGCCCCCGAGCAGGTTATTATATGCAGCGGCCTACAGCCTTCGATCATTGCTGTCATGCGCCTGCTTCAAGACAAATGCGCGCTTGTTGCCATTGAAGATCCCGGTTATGCGGGAGCCAGAGCAGCCTATGAAATTTTCAACGCAGGCATACTTCCTGTTCCTGTAAATAGCGACGGCATAGACATAGAAAGCCTTGCGGCATCATCCGCCGGGCTGGTTCATATTGTGCCTTCGCACCAGTTTCCCACAGGGGTCGTCATGCCCATTTGCAGACGTATAAAACTTCTGGAATGGGCCATAAAAAATGACGGTTTTATAGTCGAAGATGATTATGACAGCGAGCTGCGCTATCATGGCCGGCCGATTCCTTCGCTGCAGTCCATAGATAAGAACGGCCGTGTCATTTATATGGGAACATTTTCAAAAGTACTTTCTCCGGGCATGCGCATGTCTTATATGGTGTTGCCTCCCTTACTCGCCGCCAGATTCCGCACTGTTTTTTCTGATTTCCAATGCACGGTTCCCTGGCTTGAGCAAGCGGTCCTGAGCAGTTTCATAAAACTGGGTCACTGGGAAAAACATTTAAGAAAAATATGCCTGCGCAAGAAAAAAAAGCATGACCTCTTTGTCCACACGGTTGACCGCCTGTTTGGCAAGCGCGTGCGTATGCACGGCCATAATGCCGGCCTGCATCTTTTACTGGAGTTTCCCGCAGGCCCGGACGAAGCAAGCCTTGTGGCAAAGGCCGCCACTTGCGGCGTGCGTGTATACCCTGCCTCGCCTTTCTGGCAGAACAAGGCGCACTGCCCTGCCAACTGCCTGTTCCTGGGCTATGGCACATTGACTGAGCCGGACATCGTCACGGCCCTGGAACGGCTTGAAAAAGTATGGTTCTTGCCCTGAAGGCAAGCAGGAATTACATCTTGAAAACAGGTAAGACGAATGCGGATGCCTGTGCTATGCCTTTGGCACTGGTGAGGTTTTTCATGAAAAAACTTTCAGATGCGACCATGTGGCAGGCGTTGCTAGACTGCGACCCGTCTTATGACGGACAATTTTTTTATGCGGTAAAAACCGTGGGCGCATACTGTCGCCCTTCTTGCAAATCGCGAACACCGTTGCGGAAAAATGTTTCGTACTTTCAGACCACGACCGAGGCGGAACAAGCCGGACTACGCCCGTGCAAACGCTGCCGTCCTGATCTGGAAAAATACGATCCCGCGGCACGTCTTGCCGGACAGGCCAGAGAGCTTATCGACTGCCATTTCAACAAACGCGATCGCCTGCAAGCCGAGCTTAAGCATCTCGGCATTTCGCAAAGCCATCTGGCGGTTGTTTTTCGGCAGCATTACGGCCTGACGCCCGTACAGTATCTTGGTCATGTTCGAAAACGGCAGGCCTGCGCGCTGCTGGAAAAAACAAACATGCTCATCACAGATATTGCGTCTGCCATAGGCTTTGAAAGCCTGGCTTCATTTTATGCGTTTTTCAAAAAACAAACAGGTACAAGCCCTGCGAAATTCCGGCAACAAGCACAACGTGCAGTAATCGCAGATTGACGCCTTTTCCCACATTGCCGCAGCAATACCGAAAAAAGGCATGTTGCCTGTGGCAATGCGCCGCCAACTGGAGCTATACCATGAAACATTTATGGTTTTACACCTTCCCCATCGGCAAGATCGGCATAGCTGAAAAAAATGGAGCCATCTGCCAGGTATTTTTCAGCACAGAGGCTCCGCCAAACGGCTTTACGCTACAAAAAAGCCCGGTTATCGAAAAAGCGGAATGCCAGCTTACGGAATATTTCGCAGACAACAGAAAAGAATTTGATTTGCCCCTGGACCTCGGCGGCACGGAATTTCAGGAAAAGGTGTGGCAGGCGCTACAGACCATTCCAGCCGGAGAAACGCGCAGTTATAAAGATGTGGCCGTCATGGTCGGCAAGCCCGGCGGGAGCCGTGCCGTGGGCATGGCCAACAACCGCAATCCGGTTGCCATCATTGTTCCCTGTCACCGTGTCATAGGGCATGACGGCAGCCTTACCGGGTATGCGGGCGGCCTCGCCATCAAGCAGTACCTGCTTGATCATGAAAAAATATGGCAACCAGAGAGAACTCATGCCCAATACACATTATTTTGAATACGGCGAAAAAGAAAAATCATGGCTTAAATCGCGCGATCCGGTGCTGGCCGCTGCTATGGAAGAAATCGGGCACATCCGGCGCGAAGTTGCACCGGACATTTTCAGCGCACTTTTAAATTCCATCGTGGGCCAGCAGATATCAACAAAAGCCCAGGCCACCATCTGGAAGCGCATGCGCGAACAATTCTGCCCCATAACGCCGGAACATATAGGGGAAATAAGCGCGGAAAGCCTGCAAACCTGCGGTATATCCATGCGTAAGGCAGCCTATATCAAGAGTATTACCGAGTCTGTGCTGGATGGAAGGCTGGACCTTGCCCGCCTGCCGTCCCTGACAGATGAGGAGATTTGCGCCCAATTGGTGCAATTGAAAGGCATAGGCGTATGGACTGCGGAAATGATCATGATTTTTTCCATGCAGCGGCCGGATATCCTGAGCTGGGACGATCTGGCAATTCAACGTGGCCTGCGCATGCTGTACAGGCATCGCCAGATCACCCCCGCGCTCTTTACCAGATACAAAAAACGCTATTCCCCCCATGCCACCACAGCCAGCCTGTATTTGTGGGCCATAGCCGGGGGCGCTTGCGCCGGCCTCAAAGACTACGCGCCGCCCAAAAAGAAAGTCAAACCTGCAACGCGGCAACCGGTCAAAAAGCAGAAAACGCAGAATCCGTAACAATTTTATCCGTTACGTGAGGGCGGCCGGAGAGCATCTCCCTCCTGATACGCCGCAACACTTCTGCCTTGCCAGAGCTTTGGGCGTGCTCACTCTTGAAATGCGCATCCGTCTGCAATCTGCATGATCAAGTATCGCAGCACACACAAGGTGAGCCAGGTTTGTCTTTAGCGGACCGGAAAGTTTATTTGCTACGAGCACACAAAACAAAGATGGGCCGCTTCGGACTATAGCCCGGAGCGGCCCGCGCAAAACGGCAAGGCAGTTGCCAGCCTGCAACAGAAAAAACTACTTACCAGCCATTATGATGAACCTTGTCCTCACGATAGCGGTCAACCTCGTCAAAAGGCTGCGCCGGATGCCCGGCCACAACCAGGGCCAGGATGTTGATCTCCGCAGGAATTTTCAACAATTGGCGTATAGGCTCCACTCTGTCTTCAAGCGGATGCAGGCCGCACCACACTGTACCGATATTTCTGCCGCGCGCTGCCAGCAGCATATTCTCCAGCGCGGCGGTGCAGTCCTGCTGCCAGTAGCGCGGCTCCTTGGCTTCAGCGGGATTGGCGCAGACCACAATGGCAAGCGGCGCTTCAGCGGCCATTTTTGCATGGGGATGACGATTGGCTATTTCCGCCAGCAGGGCCTTGTCGCGCACAACCACAAAATGCCAGGGCTGGCGGTTGTGGCCGCTGGGTGCAGCCATAGCTGCCCGCAACATGATTTCGAGATCTGCGTCGCTCACATCTGCGGACGTGAATTTGCGGATGCTGCGGCGGGTAAAAAGAGCTTCAAAAATGTCCATACGGTACTCTCCTGAAAAAAACTGTCTCACAATTCCAGTATGCATCATAACATGCAAAAGAAAAAGCTGGATATGCCTGCACTTCAGCGCGACCGGCACCATTGCACTATATTGATCTTTTTCATCGCTGGCCGTCATTGATAGCGAACTTTACGGCGTCACAGCCCCCAAATGCGCTTCAGTCCCCCTGAGGCATGTCCCGGTTGGGGTGCATATGCCAGATGTCGCAAGGGCATACTGCCGCGCAGATGCCGCAACCTGTGCAGCGCCTGGAATCGGCCATGTAGTCAAAACTTTCTTCTGTCTGTTTGCGCGTGATGGCTTTTTGCGGGCAGGACTTGATGCATATCTTGCAATCACGGCACGCCCCGGCGCTTGTCAGCGAACGGGCGGGCGAATTATCGAGCGAACAGCGCCCGGCCGATCCAAAGTTTTCCCACACAGGCACGCGCAGGCGATACTCCCCTACGGCAACAAGCCCGTTAACGGCAAAATCATCCGGGGCCACGTCACTGAAAATACCATTTTCAATCCACTCCCCGGCGCGGAATTGCGTCATGCAAAAAGCGCCTTCGCACCCATGCTGTTCCTGGGGCAATGGAATAATTTTTTGCCAGTGTTTCCATACGGAAAGCTCTTTGCGCAAGCGCGGCCTGTCAATAGCGGATAAAAACGCCTCCAGACCTGCATCCAGCCACGCAATATCGTCGTCAGTCAACGCACACACGCAGACATCAGGAGGAAGGCTGCTCACAGGGCCACGAAAATACACAACCCCGCCCACCATGCCCACACAGGGTCTTTCACCAAGAATGGACGGCATGGTCTGGCTTTCGTAGCCGCAAACCACCGCCTTGCCGCCTCCCATAAATTCAAAGGAAAAGCTGCCCACGCTTTTGAGCACCCATAATTCCGGCGGCTCATACATGGGGTCGTGCTTCATAAGCGATCCGGAGCGCGCGCCAGCGCGCCCGCCAATATAAATTGCTCCCGCAGCCGCGCAATGCCCCGCGGTATCGCCCGCATCACCACGCACAGTAATGCGCCCGCCCGCGTTGAGCCAGCCGACGTCAGCAGAAGCCGAACCTTCAACCAGCACTTCCGTATCCGGCAGACACATAGATCCCACACGCTGCCCGGGGTTGCTCACGGTAAACATGAGCTTTTTGCCATCCCTGTTCCATAAGGGACCGCCTATATCGTGCTGGCCCGAAGCCTTTATGTGAAAAACGGTCTCTCCCCTGTCAACGGCAGCTTCAATAGCCAGCAACAGATCCTGGGTGGACATGCGTTCATGATTGTGCAGCGTATTCATTCGCAGCATACTGTCATCCTCTTGCTAAAATCTAGCAGGCATACTGGATGCCCAGCTTGTCGGCAACGGCCCTGTCCGTAGTCACCAGTGCGTCTGAGCGCCCCACAGGCATGGAACTGTTGCCCACAGGCGCCAGCAGCTTGCGCAGTTCGGCGTCAAAGGCCAGCATGTAATCAACAATGCTCTGCGCGCCTCTGTCCACATCCAGACGTTTGACCAGTCGCGGGTCCTGAGTGCAGATGCCGGTGGGGCATTTGCCCGTATTGCAGGCATTGCAGCGGCCGTGCTCGTTGCCTACGCAGCCGAGTAACTGGATGAGTATCTTGCCTATGATAACCCCGTTGGCTCCAAGACAGATCATTTTAAAGGCATCGGCCGCTGCATTGCCCGAAAGGCCAACACCGCCGCCAGCCCATAGGGGAATCTGCCCCTGAAGGCCCTGGGCCACAGCAGCCTGATAACAATCGCGCAGCTTGGATACTATGGGGTGGCCCGTATGCTCCAGAGAGACTTCATTGGCTGCACCGGTTCCGCCCTGGATACCGTCAATAAAAAAGCCGCCGCAAATCCTGTAAGGGTCGCGCAGCAGGTTGTTATACACAGAAACGGATGTGGCGGAAGCCGCGCACTTGATCGCTACAGGAACGCGAAAGCCAAAAGCAGCGTTGAGAGAAAGGTGCATCTTCTGCACAGACTCTTCAATGGAGTAAAGCCCCTGATGGTTGGGCGGAGAATGCAGCGTGGTTCTGGGTACTCCGCGTATGGCCTGAATGTGCGGTGCTACCTTGGCCGCAGGCAACAGGCCGCCGTCACCGGGCTTGGCGCCTTGCCCTATTTTTATGAGCACTCCGGCCGGGTCGGCTTTCATGCGGGGCATGGCCCTGATAATGCGGTTCCAGCCGAAATGCCCCGAAGCTATTTGCAGAATCATGTATTTCAGTTGCGCTGATTCCAGCAGCTTGCCGGGCATGCCGCCTTCGCCGGAGCACATACGCACGGGCATGCCGCATTTTTCATTGAGATAGGCTGTAGCCAAAGCGATGGCTTCCCATGCCCGCGTAGACAGCGCCCCGATACTCATATCACTGAATATGGCCGGATAAATCCAGTTTACCGTGGGCGTTCTTCCTTCCAGCACAAGGCTTGTTCCCTCTATTCTGAGTGGCAGATCCCCCGCAGGCATGACACGGCCCAAAGGGGCGCGCATATCAAAAGTATGTCGTTCTGAATCCAGGGCCGGGTCCGTCATCTGGCTGATACGCCCGACGACAATGGCGTCAAGCGTGCGCGGCGTGGCAAGATTGCTGCGCCCGCCGCGCTTTATGGGGCCATGCTCCCGAGCCAGCAGAGCGAAGCGTTGGTCCATATTGCGCACGGGGCGTATGGCCCCGGTGGGGCAACTTTTTTCGCACATGCCGCATCCCACGCATGCATGGCGGATAGAGGGCTTTTGTTTGATAACAAGTGGGACGGCATATTCCTGAGCGGAATCCGGTGTCTTGCGTGACTGGGTACGACGGCGCACCCGCGACGGTTCAATGGCGGCAAAGGTGCAGGCAGCCACGCAGGAGCCGCACCTGGTGCACAGGTCCGGCCGATAATCTATCTTCCAGCACAGATCATTGACGCTGACATCCTGGGTTTTTACTGATTCCATCGCTGCACCGCCAGATCATTGTCGACTATCACCATCTCCCGCTCATGCGGATAAATATCTTCCGCCACATCACGGTCGGGCAAAATCGCGTTAAGCCCGCACACCTCAGAAGCAATGGCCACCATGCCCTTGTGGCGGCCGACAACCACGGGCCGCAATTTTTTTGAGTCGCAGCAGGTCATCATATTACCGTCAGGCAAAAGGGCGATGATGGCATTGGGACC
>NZ_JAHZAA010000048.1:8134-9735 GCF_019424165.1 Desulfovibrio sp.
GCCAGCGATTCCCGTATAAGGGCAAGCACCTTGCCGTCAGCACGCTGCTCTGCCTCTGTAAAAGGTAGGGGCGTGATGACATGCTTGAAGTATTTTATGGGCCACTCAAGTTCATGCAGCACATAGTGCAATGTATACAACAAGGTTTGCGAATCAGATTCAAAGCCCACATATCCCCTGTGCAGCGCGCCCTGAAGCTCTTTGTTTCTGGTGAAAAAAGTGTTCTCGCCATTGGCGCAAAGGGTATAGCCCTGAAGAAAAAAAGGATGGGCCGCATAGCGCACAATGTCATAATTGGTGTTCTGGCGGCACTGGACCACAATATTTTTTGCGGTCAGACGTTCATCATCATTCCAGAGACGAAAGTAGGTGGCGATATCTGCCGGGTCGCCTATTTCTTTCAGTGTCAACGTATCAGGCCAGAAAGAATAGACAAAGCCGTCATTATTTTTTGCCAGCAAGGCCCGCAAAGCAAGCCGCGTATCAAGCAGCAGTTCATCGCGGTCCTGTTGCGTTCGATAGCGATATATTTCCGGATAATCATAATTCCTGAATACATAACGGGGCATGGCCTCTACCTTGAGGCCCGGTTGCCTGTTTACATCAGGAACCCACTGGGCCATCTGCACAAAACCTTTTTCTTCCATAAAATCATTGGCAAGCTGCACACCCTGAGGCGTACAGGCCAGAGAAAGCAGGGGCTTGTCCTTATAATGGCTGAACACCCCTTCCAGATCCTGCATGATCATAGCAAAGCCGGAATTGTCGTGCCCTTCCTGCTGCGGCAACATAAGATTGAGTGCCACGGAGGGCGGTACCGGCGTGCTGCTCTTGATAGCGCCTATTCTGCACATCGTTGTAACCTCGGTAAAAAGTGTCGCGAAAAGACCGGTCCGCAATACGCGGCAACCGCAACACTCATGTGTACACACAATGGATGATCAGGGTGAAAGCCCTGTGGAAACACCATAAGGCGCAACCGCAAGGCTGTGAGCGAACTTCGATTTCTGCGGCTGGCAGCAGCCGGGCAACCCTGGAGGGGTGCCGAAACCTTACTGGCGGGTAGTGTCGGTCACGCTAAGGGGGGAGTGCAAGATTGCTACAAACGTCCCTGACAGGCAAGAATTTATCTTCAAAAATGTGAAAAAATTTTAACATACTTAAATAATTTAAATTAATCATCATTCAACAAAAAGTTCAACTGTACATACCCGCGGTACAGCCGGATATGACTGAAGCGGCTGTTCATTTACATTGGCAAAGACACATCGAGCTTGGCGCATCTGGCGCAAACGATGTCATATGCATGAAAATCAAAGGCCGCCCTCACAGGCGGCCTTTGATTTTCATGCATATGACGCTAAAGGATAAAGACTATTCCGTGGCAGCAAGCAAGGCTTCGCATCCATTTTGTACCTGCTGTTTTTCAGTGGCGGCAATAGCCTTTTGCAGACTGCCGACAGGCAAGGTCGCAAGCGCTGCCACCACATCCTGATCAAAACCCTGATCACGCTTGCGCAGGACAATGGCCTCCTGAGGGTCCATACCCGCCCGGTATGAACGAGGGAGGACCATTGCGCAAAGCGCGGTAGCAACAGCCA
>NZ_JAHZAA010000048.1:9745-11640 GCF_019424165.1 Desulfovibrio sp.
AATACGCGCGTTGGGCGTAATATCATTGCCGCTGAGCTTGCGGGGCTGACCGGTGCCGTCGAGCCTTTCGCCCATCTGGTACACAGCGTCCGGAACGGGCAAGCCAAACTGCAAGTCACACAAGGCGCGGTACGCATATTCGGGAGCGCGCATGACTTCTTTTTGCTCTTCCGGAGTAAGTTTGCCTGTTTTGACCAGCAGGTGGTGCGGCACAAATATTTTGCCTACCTGAGAAAGTCGCGCTGCAAGCCGCAAGGTTTCTTTATCCTTGTCAGGAAGTTCCAGACTCCCGGCCAGCAGTTCCACAACCTGTTCCATCTTTTGTGAGTGCCCGATGAGGTTGACATCCACACTCTCAATGGCGCGCACAAGGGCCGCAATGCTGCTGGCCTGGCGCTCGCGGGCGGCCTCTGCCCGACGCCGGAATTCTGTAATATCCTGAAAAATGCCGACGCAACCGCCTGGTTCTGAGCTTTCGCCCTGCAGGCTGTCCTCAAAGGGAAAGAGCGTTACCCGGTAAAGACGGGCTTCCTGATCCTGCCCCAGTGAAAGCTCAAGGCTTCCTTCAACTTTTTCTTCTGCTATTTTTTGCATGCCCGCCAGCAGCGTTTCTGCGGCAGAGCCGGGCAGTACGGTGCAAAGATTGCTGCCCACAAGCTCTACTTCGCTTTTGCCGATCATGGCGCTGAAAGCCGGGTTGCACATTTGCAGCCGCCCACGGCTGTCAGCAAGCATAAGGCCCGCCTGAAGAGAAGCGTTCACACTGTCGAGCAGGAGTTTTTGCTGCTTGATGAGCGCATAAAGCCGCTGAAAATGTCTGGCTGTGGCCCGGTATGAACGCCCTGCAATGCCGGCCCATACCAGCGCCACCAGCAGGGCTGTACCCAGGCTGCCGAGAACCCCCAGGCCGTATATCTGCCTGCTCTGACTCTCCAGAACAGCGTCAACCACGCTCGCAGGCACTTCCAGCACCATCCACCAGTTGAAGGCGCTTACATAGCTGCCCAGAGAGTACACCTCGCCCTGCTCCGCAATGCCCTGTCTGCGTTTAAAAACAAGGCTGCCTTCCTGCAGGTCAACAGGGTGTGGGGCAAGGTCCGCCTTGCCCCCGCGCAGGCTTATCACCTGCATGCTTTCAGCATCTTGCTGCACAATGCACGGCCGGATTTCCCGATACTGCTCCTGGCTCAACGACAAAAAGGAAGCCAGCGCTCTGTCCACGGGGATGGTAGCCAGCAAAGCCGCCACAGGCACGGTGCTGCCCTGTCCAAGCACCTCGTACAGCGGATCGGCAAGATCCATGACAAGGTTTTGCCCCAAGGCGCGCACCGGGCCAAAAACAATTGATTTTCCGGTAATGGCCCTGCGTACCATGTCTGTCTGGGCTTCTCCAAGGGCAGCGTCATGTTCCTGTACGACCAGCGGCTGGCCGCCAGGCAAAACGATGCGGGCTGCGGTCCACTGCCTGCTGTTTGCAAAGTCCCGCAACAGGTCCTGCATATACGGCAACTGCTCGGCCAGCGAGCGCAGGGCTTCATCGCCGCTCGCCTGCGCATCAGGCGCGGCAAGCCGGGCAGCGCCATCAGGCCCAAGATTGCGCACATCCACCGCATACAGGCGAAACATTTCCGCGGAGCTGACAAAACGCGCCTGCTCCACAAGACCGTTGCGCCATGTATGGACAGCTTCAAGAGATTTTTCCAGCCAGACCTGCTCTATCTCTCTCTGGTTGTTTAACACATCCTGCGTGACATTTCTGAGCTGGAGTGTGCACAGCACATACGCCACAGCGGACGCCACCAAAAAAAGCGCCAAACTTACCGCAGCAACCACCGCTTTTTTCAGCTGGTACTTGCTGACGACACTTTGGGCATCCATCTCTTGAATTTTCATAA
>NZ_JAHZAA010000048.1:11650-13724 GCF_019424165.1 Desulfovibrio sp.
GTTTTCCTACTTCAGCTTGCGCCCTTTAAGATGCGCCCAGCGACCGGACTCATTGACCGAGTACTGTGGACTGTATTGCCTGATTTTACTGTGTGACAAAACAGTATTACTTAGATTGTCAAGTATATATGCGTCTCCATTCAGGTAGACGGCTAAAACGGCGTGCGCCAGGTTTCGCAGAGTATCGCGCACAACCACTATACGCATATTTTCAGCGGGAATGCCCAGTTCCTTGAGGGTGAAATATTTGACTATGGCATAGTCTTCACAGTCACCTGATTTTTTTAAAAATTCAGCAGGGATGGCCCAATAATCCTCTACTCCCCAGTTGGCGAGATCTTCTTTGTAGGGCCATGTATTCCAGAAGCTGTTAACATAGCGCAAAAGTTCCATAGTGTTTTTGCCCTGAGCGTTTTTTTTAAAACTGTCCCAGGTCACTGATTTTTTAAAATACTTGCCAGGAATAAAGATCGGATCTTTTTTGTTGCGCTTAAGGACATCGAGCCAGCCAGGTAATGAAGACAGCGGACGTTTAAACTCCACAGTACCAAAAAGCTGCACCTTGGAACTTGGCGCGGTGGATGCTTCCGGGGCGCTGCTGCCCGCATCGGCAGACGTTTTTGCCTGTTCCGCAACTTGGGATTGCTTCTGGGCGTCACCGTCATTTTCCTGAACTGAAGCGGCATCCGTTTCAGACAGCGAGACTGCGTCCGGCAAATCGGCACCGGATTCAAAGGAAAGCGGCTGGGGCTGACCTTCGTCCTCTGCCAAAGAAGCCGGGGGAACATCATCCACGCTGTCCCGGCTGGCAGATAGGGGACGCTCTGGCGCAACAGCATCACCAATGGTGCTCCCGGCAGCAATTTCCGCGCGCTGTCCCTGCTCCGCCCTGGCAATGGCAGGCGTAAAATGCCGCCAGGCCAAAACGGACAGAAAAAAGAGCACTGCTACAAGCAGTGTTATTATGATTGAGGCACGTAATATGCGGGAATGCTTCATGAATGAGTAATCACAGCGCTTTTGGAAAGGATATTGGCATGCTTTCTTAGTAATACACGCTAACACCCGGTGAGTCCAGACACAAGCACCTGTTTTCTTCAATGGTTTAGAGTCACTTTGCCCCCTGGCCTTTACCTCTGGACCTTTCCTCCGGCTATGATATACCCCCCAAAGGCCCACGACTGGTGCGGGCAAGCCGCGGAGCAGGTAGAGCCAACAAGAATACAGAGCCGTTTTTCTGACGCAACGCACGCGGCCCCACGCCGGATGGAACTTTACACACCGCTTTTTTGGCTACACATACGGACGCCTCCGGGCGTCCGGGCGCATTCACCTGCCCGGTATTTTTTGAAAAACGCCGTACCGGCAACGCATCGGGCCAAGGCACAATATTATTTTCCCCTTGCCAGTTTATGAGCCTGAAAAACCTTGTCAGACGCCGCTATTTTGGATTACTTAGTAACCCGCCCCAAAAACAGGAATGCCTTTTTACAGCGGGTTCCTGACCATCGCCACAAGGAGAGCGACAATGTCTTATGTACAGCGTGTAGTGAGCAATCTTCAAGATAAATACGCCTACGAACCGATCTTCCTGCAAGCTGTACAAGAGGTGCTACAAAGCCTACAGCCCGTGCTGGACAAAAACCCCCAGTACGAATGTTACAAGATTCTTGAGCGTATTGTAGAGCCGGAACGTACCATATCATTTCGCGTTCAATGGATTGATGATAAAGGGCAGATCCAGGTTAACAAAGGATTTCGTGTTCAGTACAACTCCGCCATTGGCCCCTACAAAGGTGGTTTACGCTTTCACCCCAGCGTTAACCAGGGCATTTTGAAATTTCTTGGCTTTGAGCAGATATTTAAGAACTCCCTCACCGGCCTGGCCATAGGTGGCGGCAAAGGCGGCGCGGATTTTGACCCCAAGGGCAAGTCGGACATGGAAGTCATGCGCTTCTGCCAGGCATTTATGAGCGAGCTTTATCGCCACATTGGAGCCACTGTTGACGTTCCTGCCGGTGATATCGGAGTTGGCGGGCGCGAGGTGGGCTATCTTTTCGGCCAGTATAAACGC
>NZ_JAHZAA010000049.1 GCF_019424165.1 Desulfovibrio sp.
GGGAAGGGCAAGCGGGCCGTATTCAAAGGTCATGTTGCCGTCTTTGACCGTCAGGTGCCCCACCAGATCGGCGAACTCCAGGCGGCCATGGCCGGTGACCTCAAAGACCGGATAATTGAGCCTGGCCGCCAGTTGTTTGATGCAGCTTGTTTTGCCGCAGCCGGTAGGGCCGAATACGTACAGCGGTTCATGTGACCCCTGTGGCCCTTGAAGATTTACGAACCAGACCACCATGTCGCGGCTGGACTCGTGGAAGATGTAGCCTGGGTCAATAACCGGAGTATAAGCCGAGGCTGCAGCATAGCCTATTACCGTGGTGCCGGAGGGTTTGCCGCTGAAAACCTGCCCGGCGTCGAGGTCGGTGGGCTGGAGGTTGGATATTTCAATAATTATAGGATTCTTCATTATTTTCACCTTTTCATGTTGTGTGTGCTATTCGCTTGACCGAAGGCGAACAAGGCCCTATCTTTTTGATAGACAGGGGGTATTTATGTCAGAGCAAACAGTTAGTTTTTCTGTTGACGCCAGTCTGTTGAGTGCCTTTGTGCATGTTGCTGAAAAGAACGCCTGCGACAATACTGAGCTTCTGAGAGCATTTATGGCTGAGTATGTACAGCAGGACGTCCGTAGGAATCATTACGACATGTGGTTCAAAGGCAAGGTGGAGCGCGGATTGCAAGAATTGGAGGCGGGGCGTGGCCTGACACAGGAGCAGGCTCTTGCACAGATGGGAGCCTTTAAATCTTCGCTGGCGGCTAGTCGAGAAGGATCACTATGAATCTGATCTGGTCTCCTCAATCCCTAGAAGACCGAAAAACAGATTTATGCTTTCATCTTTGAACATGATAATCAGGCTGCGGATGCATTGGATGACTTGTTCGACAATCAGGCCAATCGGCTGCTGACGTTTTCTGAAATGGGTAAACCAGGGCGTATAAAGGGGACTCGCGAACTTGTTGTCCATAAACACTATTTGCTTGTGTATACATGTTCACCGGATGCGATACGCGTTGTAACCGTTCTGCACACATCGCGGCAGTATCCAGCCTGATCAGCCGAATACAATCTCCCGCATAAGACGCATGCCCTGCAGGTTGTTTCAAAACCATCGCCTGTTTTGATTCGGCACAGGGCAAGCCAGAACAATATCCATGGTAAATTTCCTTGAATGTCAGTTGATTGGTGCAATGAATAATCGCTCGAAAGGCGCACCCGTGCGCTCGCAGCGGGCAAGCAAGGCATCCACGTCAATGTCACCCAGCCCCTCAAAGCGGAAGATGTCGGTCAGTTCTTCATGCAGGGCTTCGCGATTAAGCGTGCTGCGTCCTGCTGCCACTGACATGCGAAAGCGGTGCTTCCCCGTATCCACCCAATCCCGTGTGCCAGACTGCCGGTGAACCAGCTTAAGCACCGTCTCCATTTCTTTGATTTCATTATCCAAGGCTGTACGCTGCTCTTTGAGGGCCGCCAGCTTTTCAAGCGCCGGTTCCCATTGGGGCATATGCATACCTTGTGGGAATTTGGGGCAGTCGCCGTTGTATTCACAGTACGAACAGATTGGGTAAAAACCTTGGGCGCAGGTTACCTGTGAAAGGGGCAAGTTCCCGGCACGGTGGGCCGCGAGGTCGTCCCAGAGTTGGACCGCATGGTCAAGGGCCGTATCCAACATGGCCTGATTGAAAGTGTAAGGACCAAAGGTAGTCACATCCTTCATGGAAAGACAGAGCAGCCAGGCTTCCATACTCAGTTCCTCAGCTTGCTTGGGCAGCTGAAGGCCAAGCCGGGCAAGGCAAAGTTGCGGGAAAGTCATCTTGCCATGCAGAAGCGTGCCATCCTCAGCGCGTATGCTGAAAACGGGCTTGTCCCAGGCTTGGGCCAGCAGGCCAAGCTGGCCGTGCAGTTGCAGCAGGTGGGAATCATGCGAGGTGTCGGGCAATCTGCTCGTGCTTTTCACTTCCAGAATCCGTATGGCATTGACGGGCGCACCCCAGACCAGCACAAAATCCAGATGTGCCTTGATGGGTACGCCCTGATGCTGCCAGCTGATTTCAAGCTGGGCCAATACATGTAGGCCCAACGATGCCAGAGCTTGCCCAACGCCAGATTCAAACCAGTGCCCGCGCTGCAGGGTCAGCAGACGCTCCAAGCTATTTGGTGTTGGCACCACTTTACGGGCGAGAGCGGCACGAGGGCATTCCCAGTGCTGGCCAATGTCGCTCATGCCCACATAGGTGGACCGGTCGCCCAGATGAACTGCGGTACTTTTCTGAGAGACCGCCTCCAGGCCCTGACGAATTAATGCCCGCAAACCTTCCGTGCGGTCTGTGTTTATCATGATTTCATCCTCACAAAAGTAAGAGGGCCGCCATCAGGCAGCCCTCTCACTCGGTATTTTTATTTTTGCTATGCGGCATCAACATACTTCCACCACAATTTACGTTGCGGGTTCCAGCGGAAGCCCGCGCCTGTGAGTATTTCTTTTTTGGCTTGCGTGTTGCCGCTGGCAATGATGCAGGGCCGCCCGTCTTGGGCCGTGACCTGTTGATAAGTAATGCCCTCCAGCGGGGGAAAATTTTCAAGTCCTGCTGACGGTCGATTTGAGGTGGCTGGAGACTTGTTTTTGATGCTGGCATCGGGAGAGGTCTCTTTTCGCGCCTCAGGGGCGTTTACGGGCAATTTCGGACGTGAGGGCGTTTTTCGGCCAGTTCTTGCCCCTTCTCCGTCGTCATCTCCCGTGACCATGCCCAGCATGGCGGTTAGCGCATAGCGTCGGCAGTAAGTTATTGCCGACCCCATGCCCTGCGGGTCAGCCGTTGGCAGAGGAACCACAGCAAGAGAGCTTTGCCATTGCCCTGACTCTGCATGCGTCAGCTTGGTGACCAGGCCCAGAGAGTTGGGCTGCTCCACAGGCACAGGGTACTGGCACAGCCAGATGCCGTTTTCGATGAGCGCGTCACGGCAGGCATCCATGACGCTGTTGAGACTGGCGTACCAGCTTTTGGTAAAAGGATTTTCAGCGTCCTTAACTATGGGTTGCATGGTTCGTTGCACGTTGAGCAAGGCCTTGGCCAGTTCGGTGATATTTTCAGATTGGTATGGGGTCATGATATACCTCCGTGATAGGGGAATGCCCTGCCTGTGCCAGACAGAGCATTTACGATACTTTGACACACTGTCCTGCTGTTTCAAATTTGTAATATAGCTTTCAATCGCCTTGATTCACAGTCTGCGCGTAAGTAGAGTATCATCGATTCTCCTATTACTTTACTGTGCTGTGGCAAAAACAGGCTTGGCAAGGGCCGTTCAAGTTGGGTATAATGACGTCCACAATACTTGTTTTCGATAGTCACGCACAGACGTGTCAAAGCCAAGGAACCGCATGAGCTCTCTTCTCTCCTGCTTCAAAGCCTACGATATCCGTGGTCGCGTGCCTGATGTTCTCAACGCCCCTCTGGCGCATGCCCTTGGAAGGGCTGTGGTGGACGTTCTGGGCGCAAAGCGTGTTGTGTTGGGGCGTGACGCCCGCCTTTCCGGGCCGCTTCTGCGTGACGCCCTGGCAAACGGCCTGCGCGAGGCCGGGGCCATCCCCGTGAGCGGCGATTCCGGCCTGTTTGCCCTGCGCGACAGGGTGGCGGAACTGCTGGCTCAGGGTGGCGCAAAACCTGGCGGCCAAGGCCCTGCGCCGATGCACGAAGCTTCCTTTCGGGCCGACTATATCCGCTGGCTGCTCGACTACAGCGGCGCGGAGCAGCTTGTTACGGCTCCGCGCCGCAAGCCGCTCAAGATTGTAGCCGATGCGGGCAACGGTTGCGCGGGCCTTGTGCTGCGCGACCTGGCGAAAAGCCTGCCCTTTGCTTTCACCTGCCTGCATATGGAGCCTGACGGCTCGTTTCCCAACGGCGTACCCAATCCGCTTTTGCCGGAGCGCCGCGCCGCCACTGCCGCAGCCGTGCGCGAAGCCGGGGCGGATATGGGCATTGCCTGGGACGGAGACTTTGACCGCTGCTTTTTTTACGACAGCGACGGCAATTTCATTGAGGGCTACTACTGCATCGGCCTGCTGGCTCAGGAACTGCTGCGCCGCGCTCCCGGCGGCAAGATCGTGCACGACACGCGGGTTTACTGGAACACTCGCGAAGTTGTGCTGGCCGCAGGCGGCCAGCCTGTCATGGGCAAAACAGGCCATGCCTTCATGAAAGAACGCATGCGGGCAGAAGACGCCGTATACGGCGGCGAAATGAGCGCCCACCACTATTTTCGGGACTTTGCCTACTGCGATTCGGGCATGCTGCCCTGGCTGCTGGTGGCGACATTAGTGCACCGCACGGGCCGTTCCCTGGCCGAACTTGTGGCCGAGCGCATGGCCGCCTATCCGTGCAGCGGCGAAATCAACCGCCGCGTGCAGGACGCCCCAGCCCTTATGCAGCTTGTGCGGGAGCAGTATGCCCCCGGCGCACTCCACGAGGACAGCATGGATGGCGTGAATCTGGAATTTGCGGACTGGCGCTTCAACCTGCGCATGTCCAATACCGAGCCGCTGCTGCGGCTCAATGTGGAAAGCCGCGGCAACCGCCCCCTGCTGGAAGACAAGACCGCCGAACTCCTGCACTTGTTGGAGACGCGGGGCGGGGCTGTTCCAACATAGTTGGCGGGGCATGGCAGACCGGGCTGCACGCCCGCGGCGGCCTTGTTCTGCGACTGCGAATAGTGTATTTTCGGTTCGCGCGGCACAGCGGGCATACATGCCGCAAGCGGCGTACGCCACTTATTTGAACATCTGTGAGTAATTCCATGCCAAACATTGCTCCCGTCATACTTTGCGGCGGCAGCGGTACACGCCTGTGGCCGCTCTCACGCGAAACCTATCCCAAGCAGTTTGTGGATCTGGGCGAGGGGCGTACCCTGTTTAAGGACACGCTCTTGCGAGCGCAGCGTATTCAAGAAAGCCTGGAACCGGTCATTGTCTGCAATGAGGCTCACCGTTTTTATGTGACAGCCGCATTGTACGAGAGCAATGTTCGCGCCACCATTCTTTTGGAACCCGCGCCGCGCAACACAGCACCAGCCATTGCCCTTGCGGCCCTTGCCCTTGCCCGCGACGGGGCGGATCCGCTCATGCTGGTGCTGCCGTCCGACCATGCCATCGACGACGAGAACGCTTTTTTAAAAGGGGTGGAATCTGCCGCCTCCCTGGCGGAGCAAGGGCATATCGTCACCTTCGGCATCACGCCCCAAAGCCCCGAAACGGGCTTTGGCTATATTGAACAGGGTGAAACTTTGGGCGAAACTTTGGGCCAGGGCGGCTTTCGCGTGGCCCGTTTTGTGGAAAAACCCGATGCAGTGACGGCCCAATCCATGTTGGACCAAGGCGGCTTTTTGTGGAACAGCGGCATGTTTCTGCTGCGTACCTCCATATACCTGCAAGAGCTTGAGCGCTTCGCCCCCGAAATGCACGCCGCCTGCTGCGCCGCATGGCAAGGACGCATGACGGACGGCGCGTTCTGCCGTCCGGACACTGCCGCTTTTCTGGCTTCGCCGTCCGACTCCATCGACTATGCGGTCATGGAACAAACAGACCATGCGGCGGTGGTTCCCCTATCCACAGGCTGGAGCGATCTTGGCTCGTGGGAGGCGTTCTATCAGGCAGAACAGGGTGACGACAGCGGCAACGTCTGCCACGGCGATATCATGACCCAAGACGCGGAAAACTGTTATTTTAACGCCCAGCACCGCCTGGTGGCGGCCATTGGCGTGCGCGACCTTGTGGTTGTGGAAACGCGTGATGCCGTACTGGTGGCCCCGCGCGAGCGGGTGCAGGAAGTCAAGACTATGGTCGGCCGCCTGCAGTCAGCTCAACGGGCCGAATGCAGGCAGCATCCGCTGGTGTATCGCCCCTGGGGCAGCTACGAAACGCTCGTTATGGACGGCCGCTTTCAGGTAAAACGCATCACGGTCAACCCCGGCGCGGAGCTTTCCCTCCAGATGCACCATCACCGCGCCGAACACTGGGTGGTGGTCAGCGGCACGGCAGAGGTGACCAACGGCAATGAAGCCCGTCTGTATACAGAAAACCAGTCCACCTACATTCCCGTAGGTACGCGGCACAGGCTGAAAAACCCCGGCGTCATCCCTCTGGTGCTTATTGAAATCCAGTCTGGCGCGTACTTGGGCGAGGACGACATTGTGCGCTTTGCCGATGTGTACGGAAGGGAGAGCTAACGTGTTTTTCTCCAGGCCTCTATTTTCAAACCGCGCTAGCAACCTATTATCCAATTGAGCATCATGACTCAAATGCCTTCTATTCTCATTACCGGATCTGGCGGCATGGTGGGCCGCAATATTGTTGAGGCGCTAGAACCTGATGGCTATGTGCTCTACACGCCGCGTAGCCGACAGCTAGATCTGATGGATCAGTCGGCTGTGAACGCCTTTTTGCACCGCCATAAACCTTCATTGGTCATCCACTGCGCTGGTAAGGTTGGCGGCATTCAGGCCAACATGGCTGCCCCCGTAGATTTTTTATATGAAAATATGCAAATGGGCCTCAATATTGCTATGGGGGCGCTAAAACAAGGCATAAAACTTTTCTTGAATATGGGCTCAAGCTGCATGTACCCGACGCAAGCGCCAAATCCCTTGACGGAAGACTTGGTACTGACGGGCAGCTTGGAGCCTACCAATGAAGGATATGCCATCGCAAAATGCGCGATCACACGGTTATGCCAGTATATTAGCAAACAGTACCCTGGCAGAAATTATAAAACTCTTGTACCATGCAATCTTTACGGCAAGTACGATTCGTTTGATCCTTTTGCATCGCACATGATCCCCGCCATCATCCGCAAAATTGATACCGCCGTGCGCGATGGGCTTGATACTGTTGAGATATGGGGCAACGGCGAGGCGCGCCGTGAATTCATGTATGCCGAAGACCTCGCGCAGCTAGTGCTTGTTGCCGTGCGCAACTTTGACGCTTTGCCCGGCATCATGAATGTCGGCCTTGGGTACGATTATAGCGTTAACGAATATTATCAAGCAGTAGCCAGGGTGCTGAACTATCAGGGGGCTTTCAGCCATGACCTGAGCAAACCAGCCGGCATGCAACGCAAGCTGGTCGATGTGTCGCGGCAGAAGGCCTTTGGCTTTAGCCCCCACCATACTCTTGAAGAGGGGATAAGAAAAACACATGACTACTACACGTCGCTATAGTCTGGCCAGCACCACCTGGGGTATGGCTGAAATTGAAGCCGTAACAGAGCTTGCGCGGGCACAGACCACAAGCATGGGTGGAGCCGTTTTTTCTTTTGAAAAAGAATTTGCGACATTTGTCGGCGCAAAACATGCGGTTATGGTCAATTCCGGCTCCAGCGCCAACCTGCTCATGACCGCCGCCCTTTTTTTTACGCAGCCGGAACCCCGCCTCAAGACCGGAGACGAAATTGTCGTCCCCGCCATATCCTGGCCCACCACCTACTATCCCTTACAGCAGTATGGGCTGCGGCTCAAATTTGTAGATGTGGATCTGCATACTCTCAATTATGACCTAGAAGCGCTTGAAACAGCCGTTTCCCACAAGACCCGTGCAATTATGGCTGTAAATCTTCTCGGAAACCCCAATAATTTTGATGTGATAAGTGATATTATCGGCAACAGGGATATTATCCTGCTTGAAGACAACTGCGAATCCTTGGGTGCGACCTTTGGCGGGCGCTACGCGGGCTCCATTGGGCTGATGGGCACATATTCCTTTTTCTTTTCGCACCATATTTCCACTATGGAAGGTGGCATGATCGTCACCAACGATGATCACCTTCACGACCTACTGCTTTGTCTCAGGGCACACGGCTGGACCCGTAACTTGCAAAAGGAAAACACCCTGTGTGTTAAGTCGGAAAATCCTTTTGAGGAGTCGTTCCGCTTTCTTTTACCAGGCTACAACGTGCGGCCGCTGGAAATGGAAGGTGCTATCGGTCGCGAGCAGTTGAAAAAACTGCCGGGATTTCTGGCCGCCCGCAGAAAAAATGCCAAACACTTTTTGTCGCTCTTTAGTGACAACCCACATTTTATGGTACAGCAGGGCATCGGCGCCCCCTCGTGGTTTGGCTTTTCGTTGGTTCTTCGGCCCGGCTCACCTCTGAAACGTAACCAGGTGGCCGCTACGCTGCTTGGCAATAAGGTAGAGTGCCGGCAAATAGTTTCAGGAAACTTTGCGGCCAAGGATGTCATGCGATATTTTGATTATTCAATTTCCGGCACACTTGCCAATGCCGAGTATGTGGATGCCAACGGCCTCTTTATCGGTAATGACCATGTGGATCATGCTGAAGACCTCAACCGGGTTCACAGCATTCTTTTATCCTTGGCCTAAGCGAGTAGTACAATGAAAAAAGCTCTCATCACCGGCATAACCGGTCAGGACGGTGCCTATCTCGCCGAATTTTTGTTGGGCAAGGGTTACAAGGTTCACGGCATCAAACGTCGTTCATCGCTTTTCAATACCAACAGGGTGGATCACCTTTTTCAGGACGCGCACACAGCCGAGCAGCATTTTGCGCTGCATTACGGAGATATGAGCGACTCCAGCAATCTTGTGCGCATGGTACAGGAGATTCAACCCGACGAAGTTTACAACTTGGCGGCGCAAAGCCATGTGCAGGTATCCTTTGAGTCGCCGGAATACACGGCTGATGTGGACGCCCTTGGCACGTTACGCCTGCTGGAGGCCATTCGCATTGCCGGACTGACCGCGAAAACCAAATTTTATCAGGCGTCTACCTCCGAACTTTACGGTCTGGTGCAGGAAGTGCCGCAGACCGAAAAAACGCCCTTTTATCCCCGTTCGCCATACGCCTGTGCCAAACTCTATGCCTACTGGATTACAGTCAACTACCGCGAAGCTTACGGCATGTACGCCTGTAACGGCATCTTGTTCAATCACGAATCCCCGATCCGCGGCGAAACCTTTGTTACTCGCAAGATTACCCGCGCCATGGCGCGCATTCTACTTGGCATGCAGGAATGCCTCTACCTCGGCAACCTCGATGCCAAGCGCGACTGGGGGCATGCCAGAGACTATGTGGAAATGCAGTGGCTCATGTTGCAGCAGCAACAACCCGAAGATTTTGTGATCGCCACGGGGCGGCAGTTTTCTGTGCGGGCCTTTGTAGACGCAGCGGCGATCGAATTGGGCATGAGCCTTGAATGGCAAGGCCACGGTGTGGACGAAACGGCCATTCTGACGGGCATTGACACCAGCAGAGTGGAAGAACTTGCCCAAGGTAAGCCCTTTAATGTTACGGCCAAGCCCGGCGAGAGCATTGTGCGCGTTGATCCCCGATACTTCCGCCCCACCGAGGTTGAAACCCTGCTGGGCAACCCGGCTAAAGCTAAGAACAAGCTGGGTTGGGAACCTCGGACATCCTTTGAAAGCATGGTGGCTGAAATGGCGCGTGAAGATCTGATTTTGGCCATGCGCGATTCTGTGTGCAGAGTCACGGGCTTTACCACCTTCTGCCAAAACGACAATCATGATTAAAAATATTATTGTTGATATCGCCTGGTATCGTGAAATTGTGGATAGAGCCTATGCGAGCTGGTTTGTACCCACGGGCAAAGGAGTGCAGGCGCGTAAGCATGTCAAACAAAACTTCCATACTAATCAGGGCCAAGCATGAGCGCACCGCGTCCCCTGCCTCAAGCCCTGAAGATGTTGATCCCACTGGTTCCCTCCGCAGAAAAACGGCGGTTCTGGGGACTGTTGCTTTTGACAGTGATAATGGCTCTGATCGAGCTTGCCATCACCGGCCTTGTGGCTTTACTGGCAGCTGTTTTCGGCTCTCTGGAAGCTGCCCTCAACCACAATCCCTTGCTTTGGGTGCGCACAGGTCTTGGTTTTGATCTGGGCAATGATTCACGCTATCTGTCTCTGGGTATCCTCTGCGCCATTTTGTTGGCCATTGTCTGCAAAAACGCATTGACCGTAGTGCAGCAATGGCACATGACCGCCTTTTCTGAAACTATTGGCAATGCGGCCCGCACACATTTGCTTCGTTTTTATCTGTGTGCGCCCTTTTTATGGGTGTTTCGTGTGGGTACGTCCGAGATGCTGTTCGGTTCTAGCGCCGGGGCGCAACTTGGGCAAACCCTGTTAACGGCCTTACAAATATTCAGCAATACACTGATGATCTTAACGATTTTCCTGGGGTTGGTGGTCGTATCTCCAGTACCTGCGCTGACATTTTTATGCGTTCTTGGTCTTGGCGGGTACCTGATTGTCAAGGGCACACGCAAGATGCTGAATGCCAAGGCCGCTGCGGTATACCGGGCAGATCTTGCCACACACAACATACAGCAAACTGTTGTGCACGGCTTGAAAGAGATGCGCCTGTATGGTCGGGAAAACGCAATTTTCTCTGCCTACACAGCAAAGCTGAACGATGTGGTTGTGGCAAAAAAATGGTTTCAGGCGCTCAGCCGTCTGCCAGTGGGAAGCTTGGAAGTTTTGGGTTTTGCATCGTTGGTTGGGGTACTGCTGTTTTTGATTTATGTACAGAATGCCGGCATTGCCACCATATCCGGCATTATGGGCTTCCTGGCCGCCGCTGCCTGGCGTACCTTGCCTGTTGCCAACAGGCTTGTGGACAACCTGACACAGCTACGCTCCAGCTTGCCTTATTTGAACAAGGTGGCGGATATAATCACGCTCGGAAAAGAGTTGAAAGCTGAGATGGCTCCATCCTTTGAAACGCCCGCGACGCCCATAGTCTTCAATAGAGATATCAAGCTTGACAGGATTTGTTTTCGCTACCCCGGCGCGAGCGCTGCGGCTTTGCAGAATATCGACTTTACCATTAAAACCGGACAGATGTTCGGTCTGGTGGGGCTTTCGGGCGCGGGAAAGAGTACGCTGGTCAACATTCTGGCCGGGCTTGTTCCCCCTGAATCCGGTCACCTGCTGGTGGACGACACCCCCATAACCAAGAACAATGCCCGGTCCTGGTTGCAACGCATTGGCTATGTGGCCCAGGCTCCCTATCTTTTGGACGCGTCATTGGCAGAAAACATAGCACTCTCCCGCTGGGGAGAAACCATCGACCATGAACGCGTGCTGGAGTGCTGCCGCATGGCGGCCCTTGATTTTATAGACGACTTGGACAACGGCATTGATACCGTACTTGGGGAACGTGGCGTGCGCCTTTCCGGTGGACAGGCCCAAAGGGTGGCTATTGCCAGAGCGCTGTACAGCGAGCCGGAACTGATCATTTTTGATGAGGCCACAAGTTCTCTCGATATGAAGAATGAAAAATCCATTCATGAAACTATCCTGTCCTTGCGAGCAAAAGTGACCATAGTCATTATCGCGCATCGGCTAAGCACCGTGGAAAACTGCGATTCTGTCATCTGGCTGGACAAAGGATCTGTGCAAATGGCAGGCAGAGCGGAAGACGTCTTACCGCGATACAAAGAGGCACTGAACGCTAGCCTGGCAAGCCAATAACTTACGTGGGCTATTCCAGCTAGATCGATAAATACGTTTTGTGACAAGAACAGAGAGCGGGGGGAAATGGTTCTAATTCTGTCTTCGTTCTCAGAAAACGGTCAGATGGAACAAGTGCTTGGTCAGGTAGCAAAAAGTTAAAGAGTAAAAAGCTCGTTTCTACAAGAGATATAGCTCTAGCAACAAATGTTCAGCACCTGGCAGCACTGACCATTTGGAGCCAACAGCTTGTTCCCGTTGTTCGGGTCGGTCTAAGGAACGTTGGGGAGATGAAAATCTCGTTTCAGATATAATATATCCTGTTTAATTTCCGTTGCAGCGCAAATCAACCTCAGATTCGCCCAGTCTGGAGTCGGTCTGAATTAAAAATTCAATTCTAAGGGGTCGCACGACTATGCTTATGAAAAGATTAATCAAGCTTATATATTGGCGTTGCATTACAATTTTATTTTTTGTGCTACACCCCAAAAGATTCTTTGAAAAAACTTGTATCGTTATGGTTGATGGTGGCATGGCGTCACAGATGAGGCAATATCTTCTAGGTTGTGCCGTGGCGAAGGCTTCTGGCATTAAAGTCAAATATGATTTGAGTTGGTTTGAAAGATGCGGGATGGATATCCTCGGTCAAGAAAGCAGATCGTACGTTCTTGAAAAAATTTTTCCCAGCGCTCATGTCGAGCGAGCGGGCAAACTGGAAACATATGTTTATAGGAATGTATTTTGGACATCGCTAGCTGATCCTAACGTATATGACCCAAACGTCTTGATCTCAAAAAAGAACCGCTATCTTGGCGGTTACTATCGCAACAAGCAATATATTTATAATGTTAGAGACATAGAGAGAGAAATTTTTACATTCAACGTTTCACTTTGCGATGAAAACACCGCGCTTTTGGATAAAATTCTTTCTGAAAAAAATTCCGTGGCCGTTCACATGCGCCGTGGAGATTTTATCGGGTCTGTTCATGACTGTACAAACGAAAAATATTTTCAACAGGCCATGGATTTGTTAAGCGCGAAAACCATCAATCCATTGTTTTTTATTTTTTCGAATGACATAGACTGGGCAAAAAAAACTTTTGCTCACCGGAAGGTTGTTTATTTTTTGGAGGCCAATGACATTGATCAGGGCTATTTTGATATGTACCTGATGTCCCGGTGCAAGCACTTCATTATTTCTAATTCATGGTTTGGAGTTTGGGCAGCCAGGCTTGGCGCAGATTCGGAAAAAATTGTTATTTGCCCTCACACCTTTTTTAGGGATGACCCAGAAGGCGAGCACTTGTATGATATTGTTGATGAAGATTGGATTAATATAAAGTGTGATCTGTCGAAGTAATATTGTCGTGTTTCAGTATAATAGTCCTGTACCCGATATTTCTCGGGCAAAAGATGTGAGGGTGTAAGAAATTTTGTGTAATCGGCCAATCATGTTAGCCCGATTATCGGAGGATTGATGATGGTCGACCCCAAAGATATACCCGATGAGTTAATTGACGCTCTGCTTGCCAACTATCAAAAGCCCGACGACCTGCTGGGAAAAGACGGCATTTTGGAACAACTGACCAAGCGAGTTATGGAGCGCGCTCTGCAAGCGGAGATGACCTACCACCTGGGGCATGAAAAACATGGTAGAGTTGCCAACGCCAACGGAAACACCCGCAACGGTACAAGCAAGAAAACCTTGAAGGGGAAGAACGGCTCTTTGCCCATCGCGATTCCTCGAGACCGGGACGGCAGCTTTGAGCCGCAGCTGGTGGAAAAGCATCAGACCCGCTGGCAAGGTTTGGATGACAGCATTATTTCGCTGTATGCCCGAGGCATGAGTGTACGCGAAATCCAGGGACATTTGAAAGACTTGTACCACACAGACGTTTAACCGGCGCTGATCAGCGCTGTAACCGATGAAGTGGCCGAGGATGTCCGTCAATG
>NZ_JAHZAA010000005.1:0-60388 GCF_019424165.1 Desulfovibrio sp.
CCGACGATGGGACTTGAACCCGCAACCTGCTGATTACAAATCAGCTGCTCTGCCAGTTGAGCTACGCCAGCGGCAAGAGTGCTATTTAGCCACTTCCGTTCCGCTTGGCAAGTAAAAAATGCATTTTCATGCAATTTTTTTAAAAATTCCGCTTATTCGCCGATTTTTCAGGCTTGCGGACAGCCTCTGCCTCGAAAGAAAAACAGGATTTTCAATGAACAGGGGCGGAAGCCGGTTTCGGGGCCGCTGAAAACCTGTTTTAGTCCCGCGTGCGGCACGCTACGGTACAGCGTTCAAGCCCGGCCATATCCCTGTGGGTAACCGGCGCCTCGAACAGGCCGTGCTCGCGCAACAGGCGGCGTGTTGCCGCGCCCTGTGCCGCCCCATGCTCCAGCAGCACGCGTCCGCCAGGTACGAGCGCCCATGCGGCGGCCTGTATGGCGGCTGCGAGATGGGCCAGTCCCTGGCGTGGTGAAAAAAGCGCACTGTGTGGTTCGTGAACCAGCACTTCTTCCATTACCATGCTTCGCTCGGATTCGGCAATATAGGGCGGATTGCTCACCAGCATGCTGTACACACCCCGTGCCAGAGGTGGTCTGGTCATATCCCCGGCCAGACACCATGCGCGGTTTTGGACGCCGAGACACGCGGCATTGTGCCGGGCTGTCTGCACGGCCCCCGGGCTGATATCCACCAGCACACCCTGCCAGTGCGGCAGTTCCAGGGCCAGTGTAATACCTATGCAGCCCGAACCGCAGCCCAGATCCACAAAGCAGGGACCGTGAGCGGCAAACGTGTCTTCTGTTCCGCTGTGCCGCAAGCTTTGCCTGTCCGCAGTGCCGATGAGTTCCTGCGCTGCTTCAAGGGCCTTATCCACAAGCAATTCGGTTTCAGGCCTGGGGATGAGCGTGTGCGGTGTGACGGTAAAATTGCGCCCGTAAAACTCTTTGCTGCCCGTGATATGGGCCAGCGGTTCTCCGGCGGCGCGGCGGGCCAGCAGGGTGTTCAGCGTCTGGATTTCGTGCGCATGCAACTGTCGCCCGGCCTGCATGACGCAGCCAAGGCGGTCAAGCTGGAGCACTTTTTCTGCCAGTACCTGCGCGCAAAGGCGGGGGCTGTCTACCCCCGCCTTTTGTAATGTTTGCGCAGCTTCAATCAGATATTGACGCAAAAGCACCGTTTTCAGGCTCCGGCTTCAGCAGTGGGCCGTTCATTTCCGGTTTCGTCCTTCCGGCGGCGTCGCGCCGGGACCGCAGGCTTGGCCGGGCGGGCAGCCACCACATCCTTTTTGCCCGAGGCTGTCTTGCTTTTGCTGTTCCTGTCGCCGCTTTGCCCCGCACCCGATGCGCCGCCTTTGCCGTTTTTGCCTTCAAAAACCAGGGGCAACAGCTCATCGTAGTGATGCACAGGGTGCACGGTAATGCGTTTGAGCAGTTCCTTGGGCACGTCTTCAAGATCCTTGGTGTTTTGCCACGGAATGACAACATGCTTCAATCCGCGGGCCACACCGGCCAGGATTTTTTCCTTGATACCGCCTACGGGCAGCACCCGGCCCTGAAGGGTGATTTCGCCGGTCATGCACAGGTCGGCGCGCACGCGGCGGCCGCTGAGGGCCGAAATCAGGGCTGTTGTAAGCGTTACGCCTGCAGAAGGACCGTCCTTGGGTGTGGCCCCTGCGGGGACGTGCACATGGATGTCGTATTCCGACACAAAGGACGGATCCACTCCCAGCTCTTCAGCGCGGCTGCGTATGTAGCTCAGGGCGGCCTGGGCGCTTTCTTTCATGACGTCGCCCAGTTGTCCCGTAAGGGTAAGGCCGCCCTTGCCCTTCATTACCGTGGCTTCCACAGTGAGCACTTCCCCGCCGGCCGGGGTCCAGGCCAGGCCCAGAGCCATGCCGGGCATGAGCTTCTTTTCTTTTTCGTCTTCAATAAAGCGGGGCGCGCCCAACAGCTTTTCCACATCAGCGGTGCTGACCTTGAAAGGCCCCTTTTTACCTTCAGCCTTGCGGCGGGCCAGCTTGCGGCATATGGAAGACAGTTCGCGTTCCAGGTTACGCAGGCCCGCTTCGCGCGTGTATTCACGTATAACTTTTTCCAGGGCTGCATCGTCCAGCGATACATCCTTTTCCTGCAAGCCGTTTTCCTTGATCTTTTTGGGCAAAAGATGCTTGCGGGCTATCTCGGCTTTTTCCTGCATGGTGTAACCGGGCAGGGTGATGACCTCCATGCGGTCGCGCAGGGGGGCCGGGATGGTCTCCAGATGGTTGGCCGTGCACAGGAACATGACCTTGGAAAGATCAAAGGGTACGTTCAGGTAATGATCGCTGAAGGTGTGGTTCTGTTCCGGATCCAGCACTTCCAGCAGGGCGGACGAAGGGTCGCCCCTGAAGTCTGCGCCGAGCTTGTCCACTTCATCCAGCACAATGACGGGGTTGCGTGTACCCGCCTGTTTGAGGCTCTGGATGATGCGGCCGGGCATGGCCCCGATGTAGGTGCGCCTGTGCCCGCGTATCTCGGCCTCGTCGTGCATGCCGCCCAGGGACAGCCGCTGGAACTTGCGGCCCAGGGCGCGCGCGACGGAGCGCCCGAGAGACGTTTTGCCCACGCCGGGAGGTCCCGCAAAGCAGAGGATAGGCCCCTTGGATTGCGGATTAAGCTTGCGCACGCTCAGGAATTCGAGAATGCGGTCCTTGATTTTTTCCAGGCCACAATGGTCTTCATCCAGAATCTGCTTGGCGTGGGCGATATCCAGCCTGTCACGCGAGAGTTTTTTCCAGGGCAGTTCCGCCAGCCAGTCCAGATAGGTGCGCACCACGTTGGCCTCGGAAGAATCCGCGTGCATGCCGGCCAGACGGCGCAATTGCTTGTCGGCCTCCTTGCGTACGTCCTTGGGCATGCCGGCCTTGTCCAGGGCTGCCCGCAGGCTTTCCAGCTCTTCTTCGCCCTCATCGTCCTTGTCGCCAAGTTCGCTGCGGATGGCCTTGAGCTGTTCGCGTAAAAAGTAGTCTTTCTGGGCCTTGTCCATGCCTTCGCGGGCCGAGCTCTGAATGCGGGCCTGCACGGTGGCTACCTCAACCTCGCGCTGCAACTGGGTGTTGACCAGCATGAGGCGGTCCAGCGGGTCTTCCGCTTCAAGAATCTGCTGTGCGTCGGCGGTCTTCATGCGCATGTTGGCGGCGATGAGGTCGGCCAGGCGGCCGGGATCATCCACGCCTTGCAGCACTGCCAGCACGTCCGGTGAAGAAAGCCCGCGCAGGGACAGCACTTTTTCGCTCTGCTCGCGCACGGAGCGCAGCAGGGCCTCAACAGTGGCGTCTATCTTGGGGGTGGCTTCGGGCAGGGTTTCAATGCGGGCTTCAAGAAACGGCTCCACCTGGCTGAATTCGCGCACACGGGCGCGGCTGACGCCCTGCACCAGAATTTTTACCCGCGAGTCGGGCATCTTGAGCATGCGCATGACCTGCACCACGGTACCCACCTGATAAATATCTTCGGGGCCGGGGTCTTCGGTAGCTTCTTCTTTTTGTGCGCAGACAAGCAGGTGCCGACCGCTCTTGAGGGCCGCTTCAACGGCCTGAACGGACTTTTCGCGTCCGATAAAGAGCGGCAGGATCATGTAGTTGAAGATAACCACATCGCGCACGGGCAGGATGGGCAGAGTATCGGGAATGCTCTGCATGGCGGCGGCAAGGCCGCCTTCGCTTTCGGCCAGGTCGTGCCCGGGATTTTCCACCGCGCGCGGATCTTCGTTTTCGATGCCAGGCCCGGTGTCGGAATCAGGCCCGCTCATGTGCAACAAATAGTTCTTGTCGTTGTAATCGGCCATATATTCTCCCTGACTGCCTATATGGTCTGCATCTGCGTGATGCTGTAGCAGTCTCCCTCTGTAACAATAACGTGATCAAGAAAACGCAGGCCCAGTTGTGGCGCAAGCCTTTGCAGTTCCGCGGTAAAGGTCTTGTCCGCCTCCGAAGGGGCGGGATTGCCGCCGGGGTGGTTGTGCACCACGATAATGCCGCTGGCCTTGCGCAACAGCGCCGCTTCAAACACGTCTCTTGGCTGTACGGGAACCTCGGCCACGCCGCCCTGGCGCAAGCGCTCCCAGGCTGTAAGCCTGTTGCGCTGGTCAACCAGGGCCAGCCAGCATTCCTCATGGGGGCAGCCGGCCAAACGGCTCTGGGCCATACGGGCCACCGCCTGTGGGGTGGCAAGAACCTCGCGCTTGCGCACGGCCGAGTCCGTATAGCGGCTATAGGTTTCGCGCAGAACCGTGAAGAAGATCATGAGTCCCGGTCCAAAGCCGGGTACGGCCAGAAGTTCATCAGGTCTGGCATCCATAACGCCCCGGATACCGCCGAAGCGGCGCAACAGCTCCTTGGCCAGGGGTTTGGTGTCCTTGCGTGTGAGACTGTACCCCAAGAGCAGCTCCAGAACCTCATAGTCCGCTATTCCGGCGGGGTCGCGCTCAAAGCGTACGCGCAATCTGGCCCGGTGGCCTGTATGCGATGGTATGGAACCTGACGTTGTTGTCATAAGGTAAGCAGTCTTGAAGGTTATGCAAGAGGGCAGGGGAATGACTACAGGGAAATTATCGTTTCAGGGACCAAAAAACAAGGCGCAAGGCCCGCCCCGGAGGCGCTCACGCGCGGCCTTGCGCCCGAGCGAAAAGGGCCGTCATGCGGGCGGCCAGAAAGTCCAGGCTCTGGTCCGGGCTGCGACGGCCGCTTTTGACCTGAAGCTCGGCATCTACTATCAGGGACATGCCCTGGGCGATGGCCGCCGGGCCAAGCCGCCGGGCAAGCTGCTTTTTGGCAGAGGCATCCTGCGGGCGCATACGTGGGTTTTCACCGGCCTGGCACTGCCACAGAAGGCGCAGTTCGCGGGCCAGCAGGGCCAGCAGGGAAAAAAGCAGGCTGTCGCCGTCCTTGTTGCGCGCAAGTTCTTTCCATACCGCGGCCAGGTTGCCAGCCTGCATGTGACGGATGCAGGCAAAGACATCGCATTCCGGACTCCACGAGGCTGTGGAGATCATGGCCAGGGTGACGGGGGTGCCGGCCTCCTGCTCCTGTGCGCTGTCTGTCATGGCGCGGCGCAGCAACATAAGCTTTTCCAGTTCATTTTCTATGGCCAGAGCATCAGGCGGCACGGAGGCGCAGAACTGTTCGAGGGCGTCCGGGGCAAAACGCAGACCCAGCGCCTGGCAGCGCTGCAACACATGCTTTCGTACCGTGCGCTCGCCAAGCCCTTCTTGCCGCCATATCCAGCCTTTTTTGTCGGCAAAGGCCATGCAGGGCAGCTTGCCCAGATGGGCGGGGACTTTGGGCTGGCCGCGCTCCCAGTTGACTTCAAGACAAAAAAAGGGCCAGCACTGGTCGGATGGACGGGCCAGAGCATGGGAAATTTTTTTCCACACGGCGGCGGGCCACAGATTGGCCTGGCGTACCACCAGCGCGCGGGGCGCGCCGAAAAGGCCCTGTAGGGTAAGATGTTCCCAAAACTTCTGGGGAGGCTCTTCATCGCCCCAGTACACGTGGCGCTCCCACTGTGTCGGCGCGTTTTGCGGCAGCAGGCCGCCCCCGACAGCCGGAGGGTATGCCGACAGTTGCCGGACGAGATGCTCGCGCAACAGTTGCCCGTCTGGGCAGACAAGGAAGGAAAAACCGGGACGGGTGGTGCTCATAACCCCATCATAGCGGTAAAAGTTTTTGTGGGGAAGAGTTATGGGGAAGGGAAGCGCTGTAAAGGCTTCCCTTCCCCATAGTATATTTTCGGCCAATTCCCGGGTGCAGCCGGGCCTGGAGCTTTTTTGCATTGTGACGGTGCGCCTCGCCCTCAAGAGCAGGCTTCTTACGCTGCCGCCGGTGCAATGGTAAAATACTCCGGTTTTAACTGGCTACGATGTTGACCAGCTTGCCCGGAACCACCACCACCTTGCGGACGGTCAGCCCGGCCGTGTGGCGCTGCACCGAGCTGTCGGCAAGGGCGGCCTCTTCCATAGCGGCCTTGTCGGCCCCGGCAGGGATGTCCACCGTGCCGCGCAACTTGCCGTTGACCTGAAGGGCCACCGTGACCGTATCCTGCGCCGTGGCTTCCTTGTCCCACTGGGGCCAAGGTTCATCAGACAGGGATGCGCCATGCCCCAAGCGGTTCCACAATTCTTCGCAGACATGTGGAATTATGGGCGAAAGCAGCGTAAGCACCGTGGCCATAGCTGAAGAGAATACGTGCTTGTCGCCTTCGGTGGCCCCCATTTTTTCGCGTGAAATGTACATGGTGTTGACCAGTTCCATCACAGCGGCAATGGCTGTGTTGAACTGGAAGCGGTCTCCCATGTCTTCTCCGGCTTTTTTAACGGCCAGGTGTTCACGGCGGCGCAGCTCGCGGGCTTCGGGGCTTTGGGCGTCCTGGGCCGTCGATGCGCAGGCCTTGAGGGGCAGCAGACGCGCCTGTTCTTCCATAAAAAGCCGCCATACGCGGTTGATGAAGCGCGAGGCCCCCTCAATGCCCGAGTCGGACCAGTCGAAATCCCTTTCGGCTGGGGCGGCAAACAGGCAGAAAAGCCGTACGGTGTCTGCACCGTATTTTTTGATCATTTCTGTGGGGTCAACGACGTTGCCCTTGGATTTTGACATCTTGCCGCCGTCTTTGAGCACCATGCCCTGCGTGAGCAGGTTGCTGAAAGGCTCGGCAAGGTCGGGCGGGAAAAATCCCATGTCGCGCAGCACCTTGGTGAAAAAGCGGGAGTAGAGCAGATGCAGAATGGCATGCTCCACGCCGCCGATGTACTGGTCCACAGGCAGCCAGTATTTCACCGCATCCATATCAAAGGGCTTTTCGGTGTCGCGGGCGCTGGCAAAGCGTGCGAAGTACCATGAGGACTCCACAAAGGTGTCCATGGTATCTGTTTCGCGCCGGGCCTGGCCGCCGCATTGGGGGCAGACGCACTGCGCGAAAGACGGGGTATCGGCCAGGGGCGACCGGCCGTCGCTACGGGTTTTTACGTCCAGCGGCAGCAGCACGGGCAGATTTTCTTCCTTTTCCGGCACGGCCCCGCATTTGTCGCAATAAATTATCGGGATAGGCGCACCCCAGTAGCGCTGGCGTGAAATGTTCCAGTCGCGCAGGCGGAACTGGGTGGTAGCCTTGCCCTTGCCGCTTTTTTCAAGGCTCTGGGCCACGGCTTTTTTGCCGTCTTCGTTGGGTATGCCGTCAAACTGGCCGGAATTGACCATGACGCCTTCGCCGGTATAGGCCTCGGTCATGGTTTCGGGCGCAAGTTCCTGCCCTTCGGGGCAAATGACCACCTGTACCGGCAGGTCGTATTTGCGGGCAAACTCAAAGTCGCGCAGGTCGTGAGCGGGAACCCCCATAACCGCGCCCGTGCCGTAGTCGGCCAGAACAAAATTGCCGAGCCACAGGGGAACGCGCTGCCCCGTAAAGGGGTGGAGCGCGTAAGCGCCGGTGAAGATACCTTCTTTCTCCATCTGGTCGGACTGGCGGTCCAGGCGGTCCATGTTGCGGATGCGCTCCACAAAAGCCCGGACTTCATCGGCTTTTTCGTAGCCCTTGATCAGGTGCTCAACCAGGGAGTGCTCGGGGGCCAGCGTCATGAAAGTTACGCCGAAGACCGTGTCGGGCCTGGTGGTAAAGACATCAATGCCCTTTACGCCTTCCACGCTTTTTTCGAGATCAAAGGTAATGGCCGCGCCGGTGGATTTGCCTATCCAGTTGCGCTGCATGGCGATGACGCGCTCGGGCCAGCCGCCCTCAAGCGTGCTAAGATCATGCAGCAGCTCATCGCCGTAGGCAGTGATCTTGAGAAACCACTGGGTCAGGTCTTTTTGCACCACGCGGCTGTCGCAACGCCAGCACAGGCCGTCAATAACCTGCTCATTGGCCAGCACCGTATGGCAGGAAGGGCACCAGTTCTGCGGGGCCTTCTTGCGGTAGACAAGCCCTTTTTCCAGCAGGCGCAGAAAAAAC
This sequence comes from Desulfovibrio sp., assembly GCF_019424165.1. Taxonomy (GTDB): domain Bacteria; phylum Desulfobacterota; class Desulfovibrionia; order Desulfovibrionales; family Desulfovibrionaceae; genus Desulfovibrio. The sequence continues at coordinate 7,986 of NZ_JAHZAA010000005.1, forward strand.
ATCTGTTCCCACTGGTAATATTCGGGTCGGCAGGTGGCGATTTCACGCGACCAGTCATAGGAATAGCCCAGCCGCTTCAATTGGGCGCGCATGGTGCGGATATTGGCATAAGTCCATTCCGCGGGATGGGTGTTGTTTTTGATGGCCGCGTTTTCCGCAGGCAGGCCGAAGGCGTCCCACCCCATAGGATGCAGCACGTTATAACCCTGCATGCGTTTGTTGCGCGCGACCACATCGCCGATGGAATAGTTGCGCACATGGCCCATGTGTATGTTGCCCGAAGGGTAGGGGAACATTTCGAGCACATAGTATTTGGGCTTGTTGCTTTCATGGTTGCAGGCAAAGGCGTTTTCTGCCAGCCAGCGGGCCTGCCATTTTTCTTCAATTGCTTGCGGATTGTAACGTTCTTGCGTCATGGGGCATACCGGTTCAGATAGATGGATTTGAGGATGCGCCGCAGCGTTGCAGCTCGCCGTTTTCCAGAGCCTTGGCCACAGCGTCGAGAATGCCGTCGATGAAATTCTTGGCATTGTCTTCACCAAACTGGCGGCTCAGCTCCAGAGCTTCGTTGATGGCCACTTTGGGCGGTACATCAGTACGAAAAACAAGTTCATACGCCGCAAGCCGCAGCAGGGTCAGTTCAACCCGGCCCATGCGGTCCACGCGCCAGTTGTGCGAAAAGCGACTGATGGTCTCGTCCAGAGCAGAGCTGTTGCTCCATACCCCTTCCACGAGCTCCCAGGAAAAGCCGCAGGCTTCCACAGGAATACCGCTTTCCTCACTGCGCGCCAGATTGTCCGGCGACATGCGAAAGCTGCGGCGCAGCTCTTCAAGGGAGCGGGCCGGTGTGAAAGAGAGACCGTACAAAACCTGAAAAGCCAGCTCACGTTCGCCGCGTCTGGTGGCATTTTTGCCTTTGGCCATGAGTTTACAACTGCTCCATAACGCGGATGGTTTCCAGCATGGCGGCCGCAGCTTCCACGCCCTTGTTGCCTGCCTTGGAACCGGCGCGCTCAATGGCCTGTTCGATATTGTCGCAGGTCAGCAGGCCAAAGCCAACGGGCATATTGTGCTGCAGCATGGCCAGGGCAATGCCCTTGCTGGCTTCAGCGCACACGTAGTCAAAATGGGGGGTTCCGCCACGGATGACAGCGCCCAGAGCCAGGATGCCGTCATACTTGCCGGATGCGGCCAGCTTCTGGCAGATCAGGGGCATTTCGAAAGCGCCGGGGATGCGCACCATGGTCACGTTTTCCATGTCCAGGCCGTGACGCTCCAGGTAGTCCAGCGCGCCGCCCACCAGGCGGTCTACAATAAAGTCGTTAAAGCGGGTGGCCACAACGGCCACCTTGAGGCCCTTGGCGTCCAGCTGGCCCGCAATGGTTTTCACAGTGCTCATGGCGACTCCTCGGCGCAATGATGCGCCCTGTTCCTTCGTGATCTATGGGTTATAAAAATGTCATGCAAACGCGTCTGCGCCCGGCGAACTCCACCCGGCAGGGGCGGTTTCTGCGCATGGCGCAAAAAGTATGGCATGACGCTTCTGCACGGCTCCATGCCGCGCACGGTCATTACCATATGAAAGGTCTATAGAAAACCTTGCCGCAGCAGAAAATCTTTGCTCAGTCCCGATGCTTCAGGGGTGGCCGTGTCGCCGTTTGTGCCGTTTCCGGCCCAGGGACCCAGCAGCCGGCGAACGTATTTTCCGATGAGGTCGGTTTCCATATTGACCGTCACGCCCGGCCGCCAGTGCAGCATGGTGGTGCGTTTTTGCGTGTCGGGGATGATGTTGACCTCAAGAAAATCCGGGCCGCAATCATTGACCGTAAGGCTTATGCCGTCAAGAGACACAGACCCCTTGGGGATAACCTCCGCACCGAATTCGGCGGGAAAGGCAAGGCGGCAGCACAGGGACTGCCCGGTCCGGCGTACTTCGCGCACAGTGGCAAGACAATCCACGTGGCCGCTCACCAGGTGGCCTCCCAGGCGGTCGCCCATGGCCAGCGCCCTTTCCAGATTGACCAGATACCCGTTTTGCAGGCCGCCCAGGGTTGTGCGCGTGAGTGTCTCGGCCGAGGCGTAAGCTGTGAAGGTGTCGGCCCCGTGTTCTTCCACGGACAGGCAGGCGCCGTTAACGGCAATGGATTCGCCATCAATGATGTCGGGCAAGGTAAACAGAGGGCGCAGGCAGATGCGGCATTCCGCACCGCTTTTACGTATGGAGCGCACCTCGCCCTGTCCCTGTATGATACCGGTAAACATGGCTTCCTACTTTTCTTCCACGGCTTGCAGCGGGCGCAGTTCGATATGGATGTCGCCCCCGCTGATGTGGCTGCCTGTTACGCGCATGCGCAGGGCTTCGTCCAGGCTGAGGGGCGCACGGCCGGAAAAAAGCGGTTGCGCGTCCGCGTCTCCCAGAATCATCGGGGCCATATGCAGGCGAAATTCATCCACAACACCGGCCTCAAGAAGGCTGAGGGCCAGATGTCCGCCGCCTTCGCACAGCAGATAGGGGCAGTCCAGCTCTTCTCGCATTGTCCGCAGCATATGGGTCAGGTCAGGCCCACCGCGCAGGCTCGGCCCCAGTGAAAGAACGCGCATGCCCATATCGCGCAGGGCCTTGGCTGTGGTAGAGGCCGCCGCAGCCGGCGAGGCCAGAAATACGGTCTGCTGGGGGCGTTCTTTGAGCAGGTAAAAATCGGCATCCGGCTGGGGCAGGCGTGAGGTGAGCACGCAGGCCAGGGGTTGCGGGCCGAGAGGTTCGCCCTCATTGATGGGGCGCACGGTAAGCCGCGGATCGTCAGCCCTGAAGGTGCCGCCGCCCACGAGCACAGCGCCGCCGCAACGGCCTATGCCGGCCCTGAGACGCTGCACTTCCTGTCGGGATTCTTCCGAGCTGATCCACTGTGACTCGCCCTTGCGCGTGGCTATGCGGCCATCAAGCGTGGCGGCCATCTTAAGGATCACATAAGGGCGTTGCGCCTGCTGCCAGACAAGAAAGTCGGCCACAAGGTCCCGGCAGTCATCTGCGCAAACGCCTTCAATGACTTCAAGGCCGGATTCGCGCAGGCGGCACGCGCCCCCGCAGGCTTCAGGATTGGGATCGGACAGGCCCACCACAATTTTTTTTATGCCTGCGCGCAGCACGGCATCGGTGCAGTGGGGAGTTTTGCCCTGATGGCGGCACGGTTCAAGCGTGACAACCAGCGTGCACTGAGCCGGATCTATTCCGCGTGCGGCGGCGTCGTTAAGGCAGTCCACCTCGGCATGGTCCAGTCCGAAGGCGCGATGCCAGCCCCTGGCGACAATCTGACCATCACGCACAAGAACAGCCCCGACCATAGGATTGGGGCAGGTCTTCCAGCGGCCCTGTTGTGCCAGCGCGATGGCTTCACGCATAAAGGGGGTGTAATCCAGTTCAGACATGGCTACTCCGGCTGGGGGCTTATGGCGGGTGGGGTAAAGTCCAGCCTTTCCAGTTGAACCCCGGCTTCCTTGAGCATGGTAGTGGCAAGCTCGTCAGGATAATGCTCGGCGTAATAAATGCGCCTTATACCGCAGTTGATAAGCATTTTACTACATTGCACGGGTGGTGCAGTACAGTTCGGCTCCGCTGATATTTATGCCGTGCACGGCCGCCTGGATGATAACGTTTTGCTCCGCATGCAGCCCCCGGCAGATTTCGTGCCTCTGGCCCGATGGAATGCCCAGCTGTTCGCGCAGGCAGCCCACCTCAAGACAGTGGGGAACCCCTGCGGGCGCGCCGTTATAGCCGGTGGCGAGAATGCGTTTATCCTTCACGGCAATAGCCCCCACCCGGCGGCGCGTACAGGTGGAGCGCCCACTGACAAGGTAGGTGATGCTCATGAAGTATTCAGGCCAGGGCAATCTTTGCATGGGATATCCGTTAAATTTTTCGCTAGTGTACATAGTGGAAGCGTAAAAGCCAAGCCAGCGGTTCGGGCTTTTCGGCGTAAAGGCTTTTTCACCGGAGCGAGACGCAGTCTCTTTTCCGGTATTCCGCAGGCTGCGCATGGGCAAGGTTGACTGACATTGCGTCGCGCAGCGACGGCCCGGAAGCCGTGAACCTCCGGGCCGCGATGGTCGTTGCAGGCAAGGCCTGCCGGTGCTGCCGGACCGTAATCAGGTCACTGAAGTATCCTGACCGGCGGCAGCGGCCATTGAGCCTGATGACGGTCTGGCGTTTTGAACCGGCCCGCCGGATTCAACCATCCGGGCCTTGCAGAGCGGATGCTTTACAAGGCCCGGATATTTTCACTCGTCAACTGAACGCCCGGATATCTGATTAGCTTTGTACGAGGCAGTCTTGCACGGCTAATCAGGCGAGATGGGCAAACAGGGGGAACTGATGTGCGAATTCTTCAACGTTTTTACGGATTTTTTCAAGTTCCGCCGTGTTGTCCCGCTTTTCAAGCGCCGCAACGATAAACTGACCCACTGTGCGCATGTGATCCTGCTTCATGCCGCGTGTGGTAAGGGCAGCAGTACCCAGGCGTATGCCGGACGTAACGAAGGGCGAGCGCGTTTCAAAGGGTACGGTATTTTTATTGACCGTGATACCTGCCGTATCCAGGGCAATTTCAGCGTCCTTGCCGGTAATATCCTTGTTGGTCAGGTCAACCAGCATGAGGTGGTTATCCGTACCGCCGGAAACAAGGTCGTAGCCCGCTTCGGTAAGGCATGCGGCCAGGGTGGCGGCGTTATCCAGCACCTGCTGCTGATACACCTTGAAGGCTGGGTGCAGCGCTTCGCCCAGAGCAACGGCCTTGGCGGCAATGACGTGCATGAGTGGGCCGCCCTGAATGCCGGGGAAAATCTGGCTATTCAGGATTTTGCCCATATCTTCCGTGGACAGGATCATGCCGCCGCGCGGGCCGCGCAGGGTTTTGTGCGTGGTTGTGGTGGTGATGTGGGCATGCGGAACCGGGCTTTGGTGCAGGCCTGCAGCCACGAGGCCCGCTATGTGGGCCATGTCCACCACAAGCTTCGCGCCCACTTCATCAGCAATGGTGCGAAAGCGGGCAAAGTCAATGGCGCGGGGGTAGGCGCTGGCACCGGCAACAATGACGCTGGGCTTGTGTTCACGGGCTTTGGCGGCCACATCGTCATAGTCGATGCGTCCGGTTTCGCGCTGCACCCCGTACGAGATGACCTTGAAAAGACGCCCGGAAAAGTTCACGGGGCTGCCGTGGGTGAGGTGCCCGCCGTGAGAAAGGTCCATGCCAAGAATGGTGTCGCCGGGTTTGAGAACAGCCAGGTAGGCGGCCATGTTGGCCTGTGAGCCGGAGTGGGGCTGCACGTTGACGTATTGTGCGTCAAAAAGCAGTTTGGCCCTTTCCTGGGCGATGGTTTCCACCATATCCACGTATTCGCAGCCGCCATAGTAGCGCTTGCCGGGATAACCTTCGGCGTATTTGTTGGTCAGTACGCTGCCCTGGGCTTCGCGTACCGCCGTGGAAACAATGTTTTCCGAAGCGATAAGCTCAAGCTTGCCCATCTGCCTTTGCGATTCCAGAGCAATGGCCTTTGCGATTTCCGGGTCTTGCAGCAGAATTTCATCCATGAACGTGGCATCCTTAGTGAAATATACTGCCCGCCACAGTGGCGGGCAGTGTGTGTACTGGGCTGGCCTGGCGGAGAGTACAACGTCCGGCGGCCTGTTACAGGCTTTCGGACGGTTCTGACAAGTCAGGCGGCCGTGGCGATAGCGGGGCCTTTTTTTTTCAGAAGGCGCTGATCAGCGGCCTGGTTGTCCGTGATCTGCGCCGGTTTTTTGTGCGAAATCGCTGTGTGCTGACACATCTGATCCGCGCATGGTGTCTTGCCGAGAGCGGATACCTCCCCCGCAGGAGTTTTCTGAAAATCAAGGTTGCCCCGCAGCGGCGCGGAGAAGTTAAACGCGCACCGCCGGATGCCTGCCGGAAGTATGAGCCGTACCGGCAGGCATGGCGGGCGGCATGCTATTTATCGTTCCACTTCTTCAGGATCAGGCTGGCATTGGTGCCGCCAAAGCCAAAGGAGTTGCACATGGCATACTCACAGGCAATATTTTGGGATCCGTCAGCCATATAGTCGAGGTCGCATTCCGGATCGGGATTTTCAAGGTTGATGGTACCCGGCAGCATTTCATCATGCAGGGCCAGCGCGGTGAAGACAGACTCTATACCACCGGCCGCGCCGAGCAGATGCCCGGTCATGGATTTGGTGGCAGAGATTTTGACCTTCTTGGCGTGGTCGCCGAAAACCAGCTTGATCGCCTTTGTTTCCGTGCTGTCATTGAGCATGGTGGACGTGGCGTGGGCATTGATGTGCCCGATGGCCGAAGGGCCTATCCCGGCTTCGCGCAGGGCGTTTTGCATGGCGCGGGCCATGCCTTCACCATTTTCACAGGGGGCGGTCATGTGGTAGGCGTCGCCCGACGCGCCGTAGCCCACCAGCTCCGCATAGATTCTGGCTCCGCGTTCCTGAGCCGACTCCAGCGTTTCAACAAAGAGCAACCCGGCCCCTTCGCCGATGACAAAACCATCGCGTTTGGCGTCGAACGGGCGGGAAGCCTTGGTGGGATCGTCATTGTACTGGGTGGAAAGCGCTTTGAGCGCTGTAAAGCCGGCCACGCCGAGGGGCGTTACCGTGGCCTCCACCCCGCCGGTGATGACAGCCTTGACCCGGCCCAACAGAATTTCGCTGAACGCGGTACCCATGGCATGAATGGCCGAGGCGCACGCTGTGGTGGTGACAATATTGGGGCCCTTGGCGCCTGTAAAAATGGAAATCTGCCCCGGACCCATGTTTGAAATCAGCATGGGAATCATGAAGGGAGAGATCCTGTTGGGACCGGCTTCCAGCAGTTTGGCGTGATACGTTTCAATAGTGTGCAGGCCGCCAAGGCCGATGCCGAGAATAACGGCGGTGTCATAGGCATTGGCGTCCGTCACTTCATAGCCCGCGTCCCTGAGCAGCATCTGGGCCGAAGCCACGGCAAACTGGGTAAAACGGTCCATGCGCCGCACCTGCTTGGCGGGCATGAAATCTTCGGGCACAAAATTTTTCACTTCTCCCGCGATACGCGAATCGTAGGCGGAAGCGTCAAAAAGCGTGATGGGCGCGATGCCCGACTCGCCTGCGAGCAGTTTTTTCCAGGTGCTCTCAATATCGTTGGCGAGGGGCGTAACGCCGCCAACGCCGGTGATTACTACGCGGGGACGGGTCATGCATGCTCCTTTGGTGCGGGAGGGGGCTTTAGCCCCCTCGCACGCTGCATATCTGGCGAACAAACCTTGGCTATTTCTTTTCTTCGATATAGGCAATGGCGTCCTGAACCTTCAGGATCTTCTGAGCGTCCTCGTCGGCGATTTCGACTTCGAACTCTTCTTCCATGGCCATGATCAGTTCAGTCAGGTCCAGGGAGTCGGCGCCCAGGTCTTCCACGAAGCTGGCTTCGGGCTTGACTTCATCAGCGCTGACGCCCAACTGGTCTACAATGATTTTTTTAACTTTTTCGGCGACATCAGACATAGTATCCTCCAGGTAATTTTAATATCCATCCAAACCCCGGCTTCAGGGCTGTGCCGGGTGCGTCTTCGGTTGTTCTGCTTACGTGTTTTCACGCTAACTGCCTGGCCAACGAACATACCTTGCGTTACTCAGCCGTGCTCTTGCAAGACGGCGGCTGAAACAGGGTTACCCTGGCAGGCCCGGCATTTTGCCGGTTTCTCACAGGCTGCGTTGCAACCGGGAGAATGCCCATCAAGGCAGATATGTTTCGTGGCGCGGATTGTCGGCAACAATCCGCACAGGAGCAGCTAACAGTTTTACTGCAAAACTGCGCTAGCAGTACATGCCCCCATTCACTCCAAGCACCTGTCCGGTAATGTAGGCGGCCTTGTCCGAGGCGAGAAAAGCCACGGCATCGGCCACTTCCTGGGCAGTGCCCATGCGCTTGAGCGGGATAACTTCCTCATAGCTTTTACGCACATCGTCGCCAAGGGCGGCGGTCATGTCCGTTTCAATAAAGCCGGGGGCCACGGCGTTGACCGTGATCTGGCGCGCGGCCAGTTCTTTGGCGCAGGACTTGGTGAGGCCCAGCAGGGCGGCCTTGGCCGAGGCGTAGTTGGCCTGACCGGCGTTGCCCATTTGGCCCACCACCGAAGAAATGTTTACAATACGGCCCTTGCGGGCCTTGCTCATGATTTTGGCGGCCTCGCGGGTGCAGATGAAGGCCCCGCGCAGATTGACATTGATTACCCGGTCAAAGTCCTCATCCTTCATGCGGATAAGAAAACCGTCCTTGGTGATGCCCGCATTGTTCACGAGCACGGCAAGATCAACCTTGTCTTTGATTTCAGTCGTGAAAAAATCGGAAACAGCGGCGCCATCGCTTACATCAAGGGCAAAAGCCCTGGCCTGACCGCCCGCCGCCCTGATTTCGTCCACCACCTGCTCCGCCTCTGCGGGGCGGCTCACATAGGTGAGAAAAACCTGAAAGCCGTCCCGGGCAAGGGTTTGGGCAATGGCCCGCCCTATGCCGCGCGAGCCGCCCGTCACAAGAGCTGTGGGCGTGGCGGTGGGCGTGGAATGCTCTGTACTCATGCTCGTTCTGCCTTTGCTGAAGGTGTCGTTTTATAGCCCTCCCCGGCGGCTGTTTCAATGCTGCCGGAGGGGTGAAAAATGCGCGCGGTTGCACTGCCTCACGGCCGCGCCGTCTTCGGGGCAATGCGTATGCCCGTCCGTCCGGCGGTTTTGCCGGGATGTTTCCGCGTTTTTCGAGGCAGCCGTTATTTCATCGGCTGCACCGCCCGGACAGCAGCAGAGTATACGCCGGAAACGCCGTAGAACGGTGGTAACACCGTTACGGACGCTTTATCAAAGCAAAAAAGACCTAGAAACGCAGCAGGGCCGCGCCCCAGGTCAGGCCGGCGCCGAAGGCGGTGGCAAGTATACGATCTCCGGCCTTGATGCGCCCGGCTGCGCGGGCTTCGGCAATGGCCAGGGGAATAGATGCCGAAGAGGTGTTGCCGTACTTGTCCACGTTGACGAAAACGCGGTCGCCGGTCATGTCCAGGCGGCTGCCTACTGCCTCAATGATGCGCATGTTGGCCTGATGGGGAACCAGCAGGTCCACATCGCCGGTGCTGAGTCCGTTGCGGGAGAGCACGTTTTCGCAGATGTGCACCATGTTGCGCACGGCATGCTTGTAGGTTTCACGTCCTTGCATGGTGATGAAAAAATCGTCTTCAATGGTGTCGCCCTTGGCGTAGCGACTGCTGGTGCCGCCGCCCACCACGATGAGGTCGCTCTGCGTGCCGTCGCTCTGGCAAACCACATCTTCGACACCGGCCAGCACGTTGGACGAGGTACCCGCGACTATGCAGGCTGTGGCCGCATCGCCGAAAAGCACGCAGGTGCTTCTGTCGTCCCAGTTCACACGCCTGGTGAGGGCTTCGGTGCAGACAAAAAGAATTTTGGCTTCCGGCTGGTGAGCCAGAAGGCTGCGGCAGATGGACAGGCCGTACAGAAAGCCCGAGCAGGCCGCGCCGAAGTCAAAGGCCATGACAGGGCCTGCGCCAAGCTGCCCGGCGATGATGCAGGCCACGGAGGGCGAAAGCACGTCCGGGGTGCAGGTGGCGGCGATAACGTGGGTGAGCTCTGCGGGCTCCATGCCCGCATCGGCCAGGGCCTTGCGGGCCGCCTGGAGGCCAAGGTCAGAGGCGTTCTCGTCATCAGCCAGTTTGTGGCGTTGCCGTATACCGGTGCGGGAGACAATCCACTCGTCGTTGGTGTCCACCACCTTGACGAGGTCTTCGTTGGTCAGGACCGCGTCCGGCACATGGGCGCTCAGCGCAAGCAAATGGCAGAGAGGGTTCATTCTGTATACCGTCGGTTAGATGGCGCGGGAGAAGCGGGTGAGCTCCTCGTTGGCCAGGATGGTCTCGGCAAGGCGGCTGTTGGTTCCCTTGCGTACAAATGTGCCGCCCATCTTGATGGCATTGGTCATGGCCAGGGCACTGGAGCGGCCATGACAGACGATGGCCAGGCCCTGAAGGCCCAATAACGGCGCGCCGCCGTATTCGGCATAATCAATGGTGCTGGCAAAGCGCTTGAAGGCCCCTTTGGCGAGCATGCCGCCAAGGGCGGGCAGCACCCCGGAGGTAAAGACCTTCTTGAGCATGCGCACAAGAGAAGCCGCGAGCCCCTCGCTCATCTTCACCACCACGTTGCCCACAAATCCATCGCAGATCACCACATCAAGGTTGCCGGTAAAGATGTCCCGCCCTTCGGCATTGCCCACAAAATTGAGGTTTTGGGCCATCTTCAGAAGCTCGTAGGCCTCTTTTACCTGGCAGTTCCCCTTGCCTTCCTCTTCGCCGATGCTCAGCAGGCTGACCCGGGGCGAGGCATAGCCCAGCAGGTCACGGGCAAAAGCATCGCCCATGAGGCCGAACTGAAAGAGATGGTAGGGGCGGCAGTCCACATTGGCTCCGGCATCAAGCACTACCACGGGGTCTTTTTCCGTTGGCAGCAGCGCAGCCAGCGCGGGGCGTTCCACCCCTTGCAGACGGCCCATAATAAACATGCCGCAGGCCACCGTGGCGCCGGAGTGACCGGCGCTGACCACGGCGTCAGCGGCGCCTTCCTTGACCAGGCGGCAGGCCACCTGGATGGAGGAATTTTTTTTGCGGCCCAGGATGTCCGAAGGTTCTTCGTTCATATGCACCACCTCATCAGCCTGAACAATGTCGTAATGCACGTCTTTGAGGGCGAGCTTTTCCAGCTCGGCCTCCAGCTTGGGGGTGTCACCCACAAGCTGGACGTGCAAGTCGTAAAGACGGGCAGCCTCAATGGCGCCCGGCACCACCACGGAGGGACCGAAGTCCCCGCCCATGGCGTCCACGGCGATGATGGGGCGCTCGTTCATTACTCGTTATCGCTCTTGGCGACTACCTGACGGCCCTTGTACGTGCCGCAACTGGGGCAGACGCAATGGGGCACGGTAGGCTCGCCGCAGGAGCAGTAAATAACGGCGGGAATGGCCACACGGTCATGGGAGCGGCGCATCCCCTTGCGGGAGCGGGATTTTTTGTTCTGTTGCACAGCCATGGTATTCTCCTTTTCCGTCCTTTCGGACACATACAGCAAGGGTATGGCGGCCAGACCTGAAAAAAGGGTCCGCCCGCAAGACTCAGCAGATTAGTAAAAAATTCTGAAAATGTCTAGGCTCAGCATGCAGGAATCCGCCTGTATGCAGCCGCTTTTTACGTCCGTAAAGCCGGGGCGTAAAAGCCGTTGCCCATTCCGGTTTTTGTCTTCCGGGTATCATTTGCCCCGGCTCCAGGCCCGGAAAAACCGCCTCTGCCCATTTTTCAGTTTTTATGCAGGGTAAGCCCGCGCAAAACTGCCATGCGGGGGTCGCCTTCTTCATGCTCGCAGGAGCACATGCCTTCGTTCAGGTTGGCTCCGCAACCGGCGCACAGTCCTTTGCAGGAGGTGGCGCACAGGGGCGTTACAGGCAGAGCCAGCATGAGCTCTTCCCAGCAGATGGCCGCCAGGTCAAGCGTGGGTACGTTATTTACAAAAACAAGACGGTTCTCGGCATCTTCGTCCTGAGTCTGCACGCCCGACAGGCTTGCGCCGCCGCCGGGGCCTTCAAAATCGTCGTCGCCGGGCAACTCCTCAAAATCTTCAAAGCGGGCGCTTATGGAAGAAGGGGACTCTTCGGCGCAACGGCTGCAAGGCAGAACCACCTCGCCCGCAAGGGTGCCGCGCACAAGCCAGCCGCCATCTGTGGGCAGGACATTTATGGTGGCGCTCAAGGGTTTGCTTACCCGGCAATCCATGCCGAATTCCTTCATGGGAGCCTGCCAGATGGCCGGATCATCCAAATGGAATTCTTTGCCTTCGGGCGGCAAATCATTAAGTGATATACGGTAATTCTGCATATTGTACCTCGAAAGTTGGACTACATACCTCTGCCAATACCTGTTGTCAAGAAATGCCGCAAGCCGTTAGCGGCCCGGTTTGGCGCGGTGTTGTGCCAGGCTTCGGTTTTTATTGCGAACACGGGTTGATGGCCATGTTGCACAATAAAAAATTGCCCTCCCGTCTGACACCAGCCGCATCCATATGCCATTCACTAGTGCAAGCCGCTGCCTGCAAGCGGAGCGTCGTCGACATTGCAGCCGCTGTCTGCCTGTCTGTTTCGGCTATTTGCCGCTGAACAGCAGAAGCAGGGCCAAGCCCGCAAAAACAAGGCCTGCCGCGCGGTGTATGAGTATCTGCCCGCCGGGGGCCTTGTTAAACCACTGGGCCAACCTGCCGCCAAGCAGGGCAACGCTGAAAAAAACCACAAGGGTTGCCAGCATGAACAAAAGGCCCAGACCGAGAACCTGGAGGGCCACACTACCCCTGGAGGGATCGCAGAACTGGGGCAAAAAAGCCAGAAAGAAGAGTGAAACCTTTGGGTTGGTCACATTCATGACAATGCCGCGCCGGTACAGGGCCGCATACCCTGGAAAGGGCGCTGCGCCTCCCCCGGTGAGAGCCAGTGAAGCTCCGGCCCTGAAAGAAAGCCAGGCAAGCCACAGCAAGTAGGCCGCGCCCACGGTCTTGAGCAGGGTAAACGCCAGAGGCGAACTTTGAAAAATGGCGGCCACCCCCAGAGCCACGGCAGCCGTGTGCACGCAGAGACCGGTGACCAACCCGAGAGTGGTGACCACGCCTGCGCCTGCGCCGTAAACCGCGGACTGCGTGAGCACAAAAATATTGTCCGGCCCGGGAGCGATGCCAAGAAGAAGCGAAGCGGCGAAAAACGCCAGAGCAACATCCACGGTCAGCATTGTTCGGCATCTCCGTGCAGCAGGTAGGATTTTTTTTTATGGCGCGGGCGCGCCTTGACGGCACGCTCAAGGCGCAGGGCATCAGCCATACATGCGCAGGGTCTGCTGGCCAGCAGGCATACCGGACGCCGCCCGCGCGTATAGCGCGCGCCACCGGGTATGGCGCCGTTATGCTGCGCAAGGCGACGTTCCATATGGCGGGTAATGCCGCAGTCCAGGGATGCGACGGAGCATTCAAGCCGTTAAACAAGCCACAGGCCGGTTGGCATGTCATTCTGGACGATGCCAGCGACCGGCTAGTTGAAGCCCCCGGCAAGCCATGCCGTAACAAGAAAAGAAAGCAGCCAGTTGCCGAGCCGCCAGGGCCAGGGATTGGGAACCTTGCCCGCAGCCATGCTGCGCATCTGGCGCAGCGTACCCGTAATGGAGCCGAGCGTGTGAAAAAAAACAAAACCAAGCCCGGCCAGAAAGCCGAACTGTGCCAGACAGACAAGAAAAATGGCAAAGGTTACGCATGGAGCCAGACAGGCGTTGGCATCATTGCGTTGCGACACCCATATCTGCCCCAGAGGAGACCCCCCGGCCTGAAAGCCTCCCGTCCCGCGCCCGCCGAAGGTGCGACTGTAAAAAAAGCCCCTGCCGCCGGCATTGCTCCCGCCATGCCCCTGGCCGGGGCCGTAAGTCTGATCCTGCCTGTTCTGCTGCTCCTGCCCGTCATCAAGGATAACTTCCGCCTCGAGTACCCGGCGCTGGTCATTGCCGGTATTGCCGTCTTCGGCTTGTGGGCCGTTGTGCTGTATGGCGGGCAGATTGTCATCGTGTCGGGCATGCCCGCCTGAAGATTCGTGGGGGGGCTTGTGCGGGGGATGGCTCATGCTCGACCTCCTGGTCTGTATCCAGGCATTTGAACCTGCATTCAGGTACGCGCCTGTTGCGCTACCTGTTTATTGGCGGCGCAAGGGGTTTTGAACAGTCTTACCTGCCTCGGTTTTTTACTCCTCGCCGTATGAAAACAGGTTTTCGGGGTGGAGCGCAGCAGGTTTGGGACACGAAAGGCGGCCCGTATGAAGAAATTACGATGGTGTTTGCCGTGTTTGTGCCTTCTGGATGGCGGGGCGTCAAGGGGGCAGGAAGGCCCTCATGTTCACTACAGAACATTGAATTGTTAAAAAATAATGTAAAAACAGTTTGATACGTTTGTTGTTTCCCACACGGCGCAAAGCCGCCCTCTGAGATCGGATCTGGTAAAAAATGACGGCGGATCACTACTGGAAATCGTGTATACGCCGGGGCCGGGCCAGGCGTCGCCCTTGCCAAGCCTTTTTCCCGGCGCTACTCTTTATGTATCAGGCCCGGCATGAAGACGGGCCATGAGGAGGTTTTATGAAAAAACACTGTGGTGTGATCGTTCTGGCTCTGGCCCTTTTTCTGTTCCAGGGCATGACTGTGGGCGCTCAGCCTGCGGACCAGGTAGAGCAGAAACTCAACGAAGCGTGGACGGCCTACAATATCGGACAGTATAAAAAGGTTCTGCAACTGGTGCAGCCTCTTGCGTCTGACGGCAATGCCCGCGCACAGATCATCCTTGGCCGCTGCTATGAAAATGGGCTTGGCGTGCCACAGGATATGGAAACCGCCGCCAAGTGGTTCCACCTTGCCGCCGAGCAGAACAACAGCGAGGCCCAGGTGCTCCTGGCCTACCAGTATGAACTGGGCCAGGGCGTACCCAAAGACGATGCAGCCGTGGTCAGGCTTATGACCAGCGCCGCCAATGCGGGTAATGCCGAGGCTTTGTTCAATCTGGCGCTGTACCACGGGCAAGGCAAGTACGGTTTTGCCAAAAATCCCGTGGAGAGTTTCCGTCTGGCAAAAATGGCGGCGGATCAGGGCAATGCCCAGGCGCAGCGCTATGTAGGCGCATGCTATGAATACGGTGTGGGTGTGTCGGAAAATGCCGCCGAAGCACAGGTGTGGTACGGCAAGGCCAAAGCGCAAGGCCTGGAAATAGAAGGTAATGTCTTTAATTTTGTGCGCGAGTACACCATGCCGTAAATTTACGGTTGAGCCTGTATGCGTACGGTTGCGGGGAAAGGCACAGGGCCTGCCCATAGACATTCACGGCATTGCCTGCCGAAATATCGCAGGGTGGCCGCCTTTTCCTGCGGCTTTAGCGCATTTGCAAAGTGAAAAAACTTTGGCGGCTGTGGGGGCAGACGCCAACCGTGGCAAGTGTAAACGCAAGTCAGTTGCGCTGCTAAGCTCCGGAGCGAGCGCAACCTGGCTTTGAGAAGGTATATTTTCAAAGCTAAAATGCTCTATTGAGGCTTGCGCCCTTGTTGTTTGTGCGTTCTCGCCGCGCCGGGTACGGGCAAGTACGGGCGGGGGCGGCAGCGCAGCAGGGGGGCGACGAGTTTGGAAATATTTTTTGGTCATGCCGCATGGTACGCCCTGCGGCATGGGGGCAAGGCGTACGCTGTGTAATGGGGGGGCTGCGCAAAAATATGCGCGGGAGCAACGCCTGCGTAAGCTATGGGCTATGACGCCGTGCCGCGTTCCACCCGGATATGGTTCAGTACCGTCAGACGTTGCAGCAGGGCCTTGAGCGAATAGCGTATCTTTGTCCTGGCGTCTTCCATAAGATCCTGCCTGATTTCCTGAAAAGCCTGTCCCAAGGCTTCCTGAATGTATTCTTTGTTTTTGGCGATGATTTTTTCGCGATTTTTTTCGTTAAGCAGAAACTGGGGCAGCCTTTTTGTGCGGAGAAAATTTTTGCCGAACTTGCCCAGCGCCCACGTGCCTGCAAAAGCCGCCGCGCCGCCCAGCACGGCAGAGACGGGCTCGCCGGTGGTGAGCAGCATTTTTTCGCCAATGGCAAAGGCAGCCACGCCGGGCAGTACGGCAACCACCATAACGTCCATAGTGTTCAGCAAGGTAAGCCGCGATATTTTGAACTGTACGGCATCAAAAGAACTGGTGCTCAGGGTGCGTGCCGAAAAGTTGAGCTTGGGTACAAGGTGCACGCCGTTTGCGCGTAGCCACCGGCTGAACTGCTGGCGCAGCTCCCGTTCTATTTCTGTACGGGCGGCTTCTGTTCGTTCGTGTATGATGGTCAGCAAGCCGGAATCATTGCGTATTTTTTCGCTGATTTCCCGCTCTATTTCTTCCACGGTTTTGCGGGCCTGCTGGGCGGATTCAAGCACTCCCATAATGTCTCTGGCTGCAATGCGTTCTGCGCAGGCGCGCGCGGCCAGTTTGGTATGTTTTTCAAAAATGCCCTGGGCGATACCCGCCACCCGTTGCGAAAAATCTTCGCTCTGCTCTTCAAGCAGGGTTTTTATCTTGAGGTGTGTGTTCAGCAGCATGGGGTACAGGGCAAGACCATAGGCAATGTCCTCATACGTGCGGGGGCTCATGACAATATTGTCTGTGCCGAAAACGTCCCGCACTGCGTCGCGGGCAAAAAACCAGCCGCTGCTGCCGCCGGTAAGAATGATCTTGGCTACGTTTTTCTGCTTTTTGATGTCGTACAGCATA
Organism: Desulfovibrio sp.; assembly: GCF_019424165.1. Lineage (GTDB taxonomy): Bacteria > Desulfobacterota > Desulfovibrionia > Desulfovibrionales > Desulfovibrionaceae > Desulfovibrio. Next base: position 24,374 of record NZ_JAHZAA010000005.1, read on the forward strand.
TCCTTGAACCAGGATATGAGGGCCACCTCGCGCCCTTGCAGCATGTCTGCCGCGGCGCTGCCGAGAGCGCCCCTGTTGGCATACTGGTGGAGCATGCCCAGAAGAGCCTCCGAAGCTGTGTAGCTTTCCGCAGCGTTGACGATATGCTGCCAGGTGAGGTCGTGCAGATACGCATGTTTTTGCCCGCCCTGCGCGTCATACCAGGAGAGGTGCAGGCTCACGGCGCTGTTGATGTCTTTTTGCAGGATTTTTGAAAAGCGCTCTTTTTCTGCCTTGCACAAGACCCAATGAACGTAATACTCGCAATTGTCGGCCCTGATCTGCTCCAGCAGGTGGGGATTGTGGCGGCAGAAGAGCTGAAAAAAGAGGTCGTCAAACAGGCGTCCGCCCAGCAGGCGGTCGCCGCCGCTCTGGAGGATTTCAGAGTTTTCTGCCAGCGTGAAGTCGCAGGTGCCGCCGCCGAAGTCCAGAATCAGCAGGCTGTGCTCCATATCGTCCAGTTCGATGGTTCCTGACTGGAGGCAGGATATCATGGCCGCGTCGGATTCCCGTATAAGGGCGGGGGGCGGCCAGCCTGCGTTTGTAAAGCATTGTGAAAGAGCCAGGCCGAAGCTTTCGCGCGTGCGCGCCGGAATGCCTACATATATCTGGCTGTCCGGCTCCAGGGTGTCCGGGGGCAGCGCCTCTCGCAGCATGCGCAGAAAATCCGTCATCCAGCGCACGGCCCCGGCCCCGTCTTCGCCTATTTCAGGCTTGAACTGGCAGCGCAGGCTGCGCCGGGACCGCATGGCCGCATTGGCGTAATATTCACTTTCCGCCAGATGGCCGATGAGGCGCGGCATGTCGTCTTCATACAGAATAACGGTTTCCACGCAGCCGTCCGGCGCGCTGGCGCGGGGCAATACTACGGGCTGCGGTGTGGCAGAATGTTTGTGCGCCCCGTAGATGTACGTATTGCTGGTGCCGAGGTCTATGCCGAGTATCTTCATGCCCCGGCCCCCCCGGTGGCTTCTTTCTGCACATGCCCTCTTACAATACTGTCGCCCGCATGCGTATAGCGGCGCAAAATGCGGCAGCGGTCGCCGTTGGCCACAAGGCCCACCGTATCATAAAGCCCGGCGTGGGTTTCTTCATCCCATATGATGTGGCTGTCGCCCTGACTGGGGGCATAGCCCATAAAAACAAGCTGTTCTGAAAGAAAATGCCTGCTTTGGTCATCCATGCCATCCAGAAGGTGAACAACCCCAAGCGCCAGCGGGCAGTCGTTCCTGGGGCATTTACCAGCATGCCGGGGCTGATGCCCGGTCTCCCTGAGAGCGTCAATTTCTGTATGCAGATTGTCCCACACCGAAAAAAAAGTGGCGAGATAGCGTGCGCGGTCCTGCGCCTGACGACGCAGAGAAGGCCTGAAGGCCTCCACGTCCAGAGAGGTGGTCTTTTTGGCAAGCAGAACGAAAAGAAAGGCCGCCCCCAGCAGCAGATACAGACGCTTGAGCAGGCCCGGCCCGCGGCCTGTGCCAAAGACGGCGCTTTTGAAGTCCGCCCAGGAGGTGAGACGCAAAATGCCCGCGGCAAGGCTGGCGGCGAAGGTGACGAGGGCCCCCAGGCCCAGAAAAGTCAGCAGGCGGGTGCGGGCCTTCGGGTTACCTGACAGGTATTCCGCGCCGTAAAGCATGCCGAGCACCGTCCCCACACGCAGGATGCCCCCGCCCATATCAATGAGGCCGAGCAGGCCGGACAAAAGGCCCCCGGCAAAGAAACCAAGAAAAACAATGCCAGCCATACTGAGCAGGGAATATCTTTTTACGTAGAGGGCGTCGGTGGAAAAATTCGGCATGTCACGGGCAAGGCCCCAGCGTAGTTCTTCCGGAATATCCGCCCAGGCGGACTTTGAGGCGCACTGGGCAACCAGGTCTTCCTTGAGGTCTGCAAGCAGTTGGCGGTGCTGCGCGTAATCGCCGGGAAAGGACGCTATTTTGTCGAGAGTTTCATCCGCAAGGGCGTCGATATGGGGAGCGGATGCAACGGTATTCGTAGTGGTCATACTGTCTGTCCCGTTTGCTGTGGTACTGATGGCGGGGCTTGGTGGTAGTGCGGCATGCCCGGTTTTGCAAAAAAAGAGGCCGCGTAGCGCAGAATGCCTGTAAAAAGTAGCGCACACTGTTGCCAAGTCAAGGGCGGCGCGGTTCACGGGGAGTGGGGCCTGTGTAGATGCGCGTGTGCTCATATTGCCGCAAGGCCTGTCAGCAATGCGTTAGCGCGCAGCCACAGGGCGGAATCAAAGGCGTTCGGGTGGAACGGGCAGTGTTCTGCTGCTTTGGGGGAAGATGCATCAGGCTCGTGTGCCGCGGGCGCGGGCGTGGCCGCAAGCATTGCGGCCAATCCAATATGGCGGCGGCGTGAGCGTCCTGTTTTGCGGGTATGGTTGTGCTGCAAAGCGGCAGCAGGTTGCGACAAAAACAGCATGGCCGACTGGCTGTGTTGACAGCCGCCGGAAAAGGCGTTTGCCGCATGGGCCGGACGCCCTGGGACGTGCCAGGGATGTGCCGGGGTCTTGCCGTGATGCGCCGGAACGGCATTCCGCGCATGAGACGGCGGCAAGCAGTAATGTCAGGCCTGGCGGGCGATGTCGGCTGTGCCGCCGTTTACGGCCCGGAGAAGATCCTGTGGCGACAGGCAGATCTGCACGCCGCGCAGGCCAGCGCTTATGTAGACGCTGTCTTGCCCAAGGGCGCTGGCGTCCACAAAAACAGGATAGTCTTTCTTGCCGCCCAGCGGGGAGCAGCCGCCGCGCACATATCCTGTGAGGGGGCGCACATCCTTGAGGTGAACCATTTCCGTATGTTTGTTGCCCGAGGCGGCAGCAAGAGCCTTGAGGTTCAGTTCCGTACCGGCAGGTATACAGGCCATGAGCACGCCTGTTTTGTCCCCACGGACAACCAGGGTTTTGAAAACACGCTGTGGCTCTACCCCGAGCTGCTGGGCCATGGTGACGGCGGAAAGGTCGTTTTCGTCTACGGCAACCTGGTGCAGGGTGTGGGCTATCCCCTGTTTTTCCAGCTGGCGGGCGGCATTGGTCTTGGATATTTTGGCGGGCATATTTTTTTCTGGTTCTGGAGGCGGCGCGGGTTTGTTCATCAAAGGTCAAGCCACTGAACTATCTTGTTGCGCAGTGTTACCAGATTAAAGGGTTTGGCAAGATAATCGTCCATGCCTGAATGCATGATTTCATCCATGGTTTCGGGCATGGCTACGGCTGTCATTGCGATGATGGGCAGCGCTTTGCCGTGTGGCTCTTTGGGCAGATTACGGCGGATTTCACGGGTGGCGTGCAGACCGTCCATGACGGGCATATATACATCCATAAAGATCATGTCATAGCATGTTTGCAGCGCCATGTGCACGGCTTCACGGCCGTTATGGGCAAGGTCGCACTCAATGTTGAGGTGACGCAGCATGGCTCTGGCTATCTCCTGATTGATCTCGTTGTCTTCTACCAGAAGAATCTTGAGGTCTTCGGCGTTTTGCAGGGGCAAAACGCCGTGCGTTTCATCGCTGGTTTCACAATAGATATTACGGGCGGGGGTACACGGTATGTGCAGGTGAAAGCACGAGCCTTCTCCAAGCCTGCTTTCGCACCACAGCCGGCCCTGCATAAGCTCGGCAATACGTTTGCATATGCTCAGGCCCAGGCCCGTGCCGCCAAAGCGGCGGCTGATGCTCGAGTTGGCCTGCGTATAGGGATCAAAAAGGTGCTGCTGGTATTCTTGGCTTATGCCCATACCCGTATCTGAAACTTCAAAGTGCAGCCAGTCGCCGTCGTCGTTCTGTTGACGGCGGATGCGCAGCCCCACCTTGCCCCTGGCGGTAAACTTGACCGCATTGCTCATGAGGTTGAGCAGCACCTGTTTGAGGCGCAGGCTGTCGCCCCAGAGCTTGAGCGGCACATCATCATCCAGGAGGCAATGATACTCAAGCCCTTTCTGCTCCATGGCAAAGCGTACGGATGTGTGAACGAAATCCAGCACTTCTTCTACCATAAAGTTGACGTTTTCCAGCTCCATCTTGTTGGCCTCGATTTTTGAAAGGTCGAGAACATCGTTGATGATGGCCAGCAGGTTTGTGGAAGAAGAACGGATTTTCAGCAGATATTCTTTGAGTTCTCCGTCCGGGCCGCTTTGCAGGGCCAGATGGGTAAGGAAGATGATGCCGTTGCGAGGGGTGCGGCTTTAGAGACTCATATGGGCCAGAAATTCCGTTTTGGCCTGAGAGGCAATAACGGCTGACTGCTTTTCATGCCGGGTGCGCAGTATGTCGGTTATATCGGTGCTGATGGAAAGCCGCACGGGCCTGTCGTGGTCCCATTTGATCACCTTGTCCACCACGGTATACGTGCGGTTGGTGACCTCGTTCTGGTAGGTCCACTGATAGGCTTCGCCTGTGCGGCGGATAATGGGATTGGTGCAGTAGGGGCAAGGGTTGTCCTTACCCATAAGCCTTTTATGGCAACTGTCTTCTTCGTGCTTTTGCGGTGCGGGAAATGTCTCTTCAGTGCTTTTATTGGAGAAAAGAATCTTGTTCGTTTCCATATCCACGATGCATACGGGATTGGGGAATGCGTCAAGAATATCATGAAGCTGTTTGTGCTTTTGGCGCAACCTGCCGTAAAGACGAAAATGGGTGAGCACCATGGCCAGGATGTTGCTTAACAGGTGGGATATGTTTACATCATCCTGGGACCAGCCTTGCCCGGAAATGCGCCTGGTGAGGCAGATGCCGCCGCAAAGCCCGCCTTCGTGAACAATGGGAATACACAGGGCAGCCTTGACCTGACGCGCGAGAAAAAACTTTTTTTGCGGGCTTTCGGGCATCTGCCCGGTATCAGAAATGCAAAACTCTTTACGCTGCAAAAAAATATCGAGCAGGGGGGCCATGTCGTCCAGCGTGGGCAGGGGCAGCGGGCAGGCGGCGCTGGGTACGGAGCTTGTCCATACAAATGGCTCGGCCCACCGGTTGTTGGCGTATTCCAGAAGAACGACCTGCCCGCAGTGCAGGGTTTCACCCATACTGGCGAGGCTGGCATGCAAAAAAGGGTCTTTGCGGTAATGCAAAAGTGCTGAGCTGGAAATTTCCAACGCCAAAATCATAGGGTTGACGCCGGGACCGTCTGGGGCCTTGCTGTGAACTGGCATGCGGCACTCCGTAAAGGTTAAGATTTCCAGCGACATTGGCCTGATAACATAGGTGCAGTCCGTGAAAAATAAAAATCACCAGGCCGCGGCATAGGAAACGTCTGGCCCGCGGCGTGCCGCTTGCGGCAGAGGCACTTTTTCGTCCTGCGTCTGGAAAAAAGGTACACGCATCAGGCGGTTACGATGAAGTAGGAACTAAGGAGCCAGCATATCCGGATAAAGTAATATGTGTCAATAAAAAGAGTACTATAGAGCAGATGTTTACTTAGTGCGAACTCCAGAGTCTGATCAGCGTTCGGGTCAGTTCTTCCCTTTTTTCCTGTTCCAGAAGGCGCAGTTTTTCAACCAGCCCGGCGGCTTTTTCCTGAAGCCGGGGCAGATCCCCTTCATTGCTGATGACCAGATCGCAGGCGGCCATTTTGCGGTCTTCAGGCCATTGCCATGCCTCAAGGGCGGCCATTTTTTCCTGATTCCAGCCCCTGTGTTCCGCCGTGCGCGCGCTGCGCAGGGGCAGGGGGCAATGCACGCCCACACTGAGCGGCACAGGGCTGAAAACCTGCTGCCAGCCACACTCGAAATAAAGCGGAATTTCGGCGGCGGCCAAAGGAACTTTCGCGTTTTCCTGCTGCTGCCAGAAATCAGTAATGCGTTGCTGTGTCAGGGCATGAACGGTCTGTTCCACATCACGGCGGAGAACGGGGTCTTCCCGCATGGCGGCCATGAGGGCGGTTCTGTCAACAGCGCCGTCGGCCCCGAGCAGGCCGCCGCGCAGACGGCCGATCCACTGGCTACCGGCGCCTCCCGGAGCGTAAAGATCAGCCACCACATCATCGGCGCTGATGACAGGTACGCCCAGCGCGACCAGGCCGGCCGACAAGGCTGATTTGCCGCTGCCTGGGTTACCCGTGATTACCAGCCGCTGCATACGTTGCGTGGCGGCCAGTGCGGCATCCGGCATGTCTTGCGGCGGCGGGCAGATAAAATGCATGTCTTCGCCGCTTGCAGGGTGTGCAAAACCCAGCCGCCAGGCGTGCAGCATCTGGCGGGGAGCCATGTTCTGCACAGCTTTGGGAGCGTAAAGCCTGTCGCCCAGCAAGGGATAGCCCAGATGCGCCATGTGCACCCGGATCTGATGGGTGCGCCCTGTATGGATGCGCACGGCCAGCAGCGATACGCTGCCGTCATCCGTACTCCAGAGTCTGCGCCATTCTGTAAATGCATTTCTGCCGCCCTGGTCTTCCGGAACCACGGCCATTTTTATCTTGGCTGTGGGATGCCGCCCCAGCGGTTCGCGGCACTGGCCTTCAAGCGGCGGCAGACCGCTTGCAAGGGCCAGATATTCCTTGTGGACCTGGCGCTCGGCAAAGGCTTCAGCCAGCGCCAGGCAGTCGGCTTCTGTAAGAGCGACCACCAGCAGGCCGCTTGTGTCCTTGTCCAGGCGGTGTACAATGCCGGGCCGCTGCCCTTCGAGTCTGGACAGTTGCGGAAAGCGCCCCAGAAGGCGCTGTACCAGCGTCTGCTCCGGGCAGGACGGACAGGGATGAACCGTAAGGCCCGCGGGTTTGTTGCAGACCACAAGGTGGTCATCCTGCCAGAGCAGTTCCAGATGCCCTTCTTCGGGTTGAAGGCGGTCCGAATGTTCCGGCAGGTTCAGGATCACTGTCTGGCCCATGCGCATTTTGGCCGCGGGGCGTTTTTCAGGCAGCCCATCCACGGTACAGCAGCCGGATTGCACGGCCTTTTGCAGGGCTGCCCGTGAAAGTTCCGGAACCGCTGCGCCCAGTATGCGGTCAAGGCGCTGGCCCGTTTGCTCTGCTGTTATTTCCAGTTGCATCTTGTTCACTGGAGTGTGTCCGCCGGGGTTGAGAGGGTGCGTAGCCTGTCTACAAAGGTTGTGCCACGATAGAGGTTTTTCAGCTCGTCGCCGGGTGTGATGGACGTAACCACGGCCCTGCCGATGACAAAACGGGCATTGTTGTCCGGACCGTCAATGGTGCGCACTCCCCACACGTTATGGAAGATGGCGGGGCGGCCGCGATATTTGCCCACATACAGGGTGATGTGGCCGCGCATGCCCACAAGACTCAGAAAAGGTACGCCGTTGCGCAGGATTGCCGCTTCTTTTTCTTTGGCGCTCATGCCTTCAAGGGAGCTGACTGCGCCGGTGCGTGCCTGGGCTACGGAGTTGCGGGGCAGCCAGAGGCCGAAAGGCGTAAAAAGATCACGTGTAAGGGCCGAGCAGTCCCTCTCCCCGAACATGCCGCCCCAGCCGTAGCGCTGGCCCATCATGACGTTGCCCACGCGGGCCACATTACCCGGCGTCAGCGGAAGCGGGCGAAGCGCGGCATCCCCCGGAGCAACCGTCACAGGGGTGGCGGCGGCCATGCCGTTGCCGCCTTTTACCGGGGCAAGCAGGCTTACGGGGTTGCTGTCGGCGGCGCCGCCCGGCAGGGGTAATATGGTGCCTATGCTTACACTCTGCCCGTCGGCGGGGCCGGTGATGCCATTGGCACCGCCAAGATGCACATTGTCTTTGACAATGGCGGCAAACCGGGAGTTGCGGTATGCGGCGGCAAAGCCTTCGTCCACAAGGGCGAGGTCATCGGCGTCGACCCAGCCTCCGGCTATGGGGCATTCTACAAAATGCCAGCGCCCGTCGCGCGAGGTATGGGCAATAAGCACAGGCGTTCCCAAGGGGAGCAGGGAATACTGGAAGTAGTCGAACGGGTTTGCGCGCGGGTCCGGGGTTGGTTCGGAAAAGCGCGTCTGGTGCGTGGGCATTTCACGCAGGTCGGCATTGCGCACAGTGATGGCCGCCAGGGCGCGTGAGGGAAAATTTTTGAGGTCGGCATTGCGGGCCATGGCGTCCCATTCCGTCTGGGTCCAGCGTTCGCTGCCCTGCCTGTAGCCCCTGGCCTTGCCGAAAATGGCGGCCACATCGCGTTTGCGCATAGATGTTTTGCGCATGTCCCACGGGCCGAAAAATATGCGGTCAAAGCGCGCGATCTGACGATCCTGCTCGGCCTGGGAGATGAGGCGTTTGTCCGGACCCGCATTCTGGGCGTAAACTTCCAGATTCTGGGGAAACTGGCGCAGGTCTGCAATGGTTCCCATCCAGTCAGGGGTATGACCATCGCGGGGCGGGACGTTTTTGCCGCCGCAGGCTGCCAGAAGCAGCAGGGTGAGTGCCGGCAGAAGCAGGCGAAGGCGTGAAAGCATGGGCATGATCCTCCGGAAACCGGCCGCAGGGATGGGCCGTTTATTTAAAATAGCACTTCAAATATATAAATGCCAATATATTGTTTTTCACAGCTTTTCGCTGTTGCCGGTCATTGCGCTATTGACATCACAGCGCGCGCTCCTTAAAAGAAACCTCGCTGTCACCATCGTCTATCCGGTTAGGACGGCGGCCTCTCAAGCCGCTAAGACGGGTTCAAATCCCGTTGGTGACGCCAGATTTCTGCAAGTGCAGTGAAGTTCGCCGGTTGGTGTGCCGATTGCATTTTTCAGGGGCGTGAAGGTAACCACCTTCGCGCCCCTTTGTTTTTGCGCCGTGTGCCGCGTTCAAGCCGGGCTGCCCCAGCCGGAAACAATGATGAGCATGCCGGCCAGTGCTACGCCCCCGCCCACCATGTCGGTGGTGGAAAGGCTTACGCCGTCTACAAATTTAAGCCATGCTAGGGCGGTTGCCACATAAACGCAGCCGTAGGCCGCATATACCCGCCCGCTGGCGGCCGGATGCATGGTCAACAGCCAGGCAAAGACGGCCAGGCTCAGGGCCGCCGGGATCAGAAGCCAGGGAGAGCCCCCCTTGCGCAACCACACATAGGGCAGGTAGCAGCCCACGATCTCGGCAACAGCCGTGATCACAAACAGCAGAAATGTTTTCAGGATCATCTTTTTCTTCTTTTCCGCAGTTGACGAAACCCCTCACGGCCAGAATGCCAGAAGCGCGGGCCGGGGTCGAGAGGGCCATGCCGGTTCCCGGCGAAAAATGAAAGCGGAACGACCGGGCGTCTGCCCGGGCCGTTCCGCCGCCACATGTGGGCATGCTGTGTAAAAGCTTATGCCTTGCGGATCCGTACCTTGTACTTGCGCAGAAAATCTGTGGGCAGATAGGTCATTTTGGCCTGACGCAAGCCTTCTTCGTCCAGGTCCTGTGCGCGGTTGATATAGGTGAATCCGGTTCCGGCGCGGCGGGCAAACGTGCAGTTGATGGTCTGGTATACGCCCTTGAAACCGCTGAGGCCTTTTTCGTAATGCACCCCAAGGCTTGTGCCGTCAAGGTTTTCGCCCACGCTGAAAGCTACCATCTTGCCGTCCACATACAGTGACCCGCCCACAAGACTGCGAAAGCTGTTCCAGTGGCTGAGTACACGGTTGATAGCCTCATTTTCGGCGCGCAGCGAGGGAGAGTCTTCGCATTCGTGCCACTGGCACCAGTCGTCCTGTACGGCCAGCACGTCTTCGATCATGCGGTCGTCCAGATCGTGATAGTCTGGTTCGCCGTAATTTTTGATGTAGCTGTTGTAGTGATTGCGCTTTTTATGAAAACGGTTGCCCGGCAGGTCTGCAAGCTCTTCCTGCTTGTACAGGTATTCCCATTGCCCTCTGTCATCTTCGGCGTCTACCAGGCCAGGCAGGCGTTCCTGCCAGACATGCAGCAGTTCTTCGGGTACGCGTACCACTTCATGAGCTGTTTCATTGAACGAGCAGGGCAAAAGGCTTTTCCAGTCCACAGCATTCCAGTCGCCCACGGGCGCCCAGCATACTTCATAGGGACGGGTCTGGCGTATCCAGCACATATTGTCTTCAAAGCACCACTCAAGACCGTAGTATTCCTGCCAGCCCCAGAGGTTGGCAAGAGTGTAGTCCAGCGAGCGCTGGGGGGTGCGTTGCCAGATGTCATAGTAGCGCTGGCTGTCATCCAGGCTTACGGGAATGAATTTCTTACTCACAGTTTGTTCTCCTTGGAAAGGCGCGCGCGGAAAGCACAAAGGTTCTGCGGGCTGTCAGGCAGGATACGGCTGGCGGACCTTGCTCATGGCAAAGCGCATCCAGTCGCGGCGCAGCACCACATAAAGCATGATGCTGGTTTGCAGGCATTGGGAAACGAGCATGGCTACAAAAACGCCCGAGGCTGTACCCCATAGCATATGTCCGAGCAGCCAGCCCAGGGGAAGGCGCACCAGCCAGAAGGTGCCGCCAAAAATCATCAGGTTGTACTTTGTGGCTCCCGCCCCGGTCATTACGCCGCCCATGACGGTGCTGGCAATGGAAAAGGGCGTGGAAAGCAGGTTAAAGGTCAGGTAGTTTACAATCTGGGCCTGTGTGCCAGGCTCCTGTGAAAGCATGAGGGCGATGTCCTGCCTGAAAGGCCAGAGCAGGGCTGCCATAAAACTCATGACCACGGCGGCCGCGCCGACCATGAACAGGGCAACTTTTTTGGCCTCGGCGGGCTTGCCCGCGCCAAGGCTGTTGCCTACAAGCACGGCGACGCTCATGTTAAGGGCCATACCCGGCAGAAAAAGCAGCGCTTCTACCCGCAGGCCTGCCGTAAGCCCGGCCAGGGCGTTCACACTGTCAAAAGGCAGCGAGGCTACCAGTACGAAAAGGGTCAGGTAGCCGGATTGCCAGACGATCTGCGCGGCTCCCGCAGGCAGGGCCACCTTGACAAGATAGGGCAGGCCCGCCTTGAGCCAGCGCGGGGTAGGCAGGGTGCGGCGTTGCAGATAGCCCGAATGGGCAAGCAGGGCGCAGTTGCATACCGCGCCGAGGCATTGTGCGCCCACTGTGGCCCATACGAGGCCCATGTAGCCCCAGTTGGGCAGCCCGAACCAGCCCAGGCCGAAGCCGAGACAGGCCAGCAGGTTGGCTGCGCACACTACGGCCGCCACCCACAGCGGCGGAATGACCTGGCGCGTGGCACGAAACATGACGCCCGTGGCGGCGTATACATATTGGGCGGGCAGGGCCAGCATGCTGACCTGCCAGAGTTCTTTTGTAACGGGCATGATGCTGTCCGGAACCATGAGCATGCCCAGAATGGCATCACCAAAGCGCCAGCCCAGCAGGGCAACGACAAAGCCAAGGCCGAAGCAGCCTATGACCGTGGTTGCCACGTAGCGCTGCGCACGCGCCACCTTGAGGGCGCCCAGCGACTGGCTTACGGCGGCGGTGGCTCCGCTGGAAATGGCCATGGCAACCACCATGAGAAAGATGCCGCACTGGTTGACCATACCCAGGGCAGCCTGTACTTCGGCGCTTATTTGTCCCGCTACCCATACGGCCACAAAACCCATGAAGAACACAAGGTACATCATGAGCATCTGGGGCCATGTGAGACGCCATATGGCACGGGGTGAGGTGCTCAGGTCGGGGGTTGGCCGAAGCTGAGGGGCGGACAGGCCGCGTTGTTCGATCACGGCAGAATCACAGTTCCGTTACGGCAGTCCGTTACGAAGTTATATGTGGCAGGATCAGGGCGCCATTTCATGGCCGCACGGCGGTCCTTGACGGGCGGGCCGACAGAGGTTCACGCAGGCCGCACAGGCCTGCGCCACACCTCCGGGCAAATGCCGCGCCCCGGCCGGGTCGGGTTTTCATCACGCGCGAACGCGCTTATATGAGCCCCTCAAGGCAGCGGGCCAGATCGTCAGTCGATTCGCGCCGCCGGATGAGCCGTGCCGTACCGTCGCTCCGGATCAGCACTTCCGCCGGGCGGAGGCGCTGATTATAGTTGGAACTCATGGTAAAGCCATATGCGCCGGCGTCAAGTATGCCGAGCACATCGCCTTCCACAATTTCCGGCAATTCACGGTCTTTGGCCAGGATGTCGCCGCTTTCGCAGATGTTTCCCACCACGGTCTGCACCATGGTTTTGCGCTTTTCTTTACTGTTTTCGCCGTAGATTTCCACATCGTGGAAAGAATCGTACATGGCCGGGCGCACAAGCACGTTGAAGCCCAGGTCCGTACCTGCATAGCGCTTTTCGCTGTTGTTCTTCACGGCGTGCACGCGGCCCAGCAGCACGCCGCATTCGGCAGCCACGTAGCGGCCCGGCTCAACAAGAAAGCGCCCCGTGTAGCCCGTTTTTGCGGCCCATGCGCTGATAAGCGCGTGCAGGCGGCTGCCGAGTTCTCCCATGTCCAGGCGGGGCTGGCCTTCATACTTGTGGTAAGGGATGCCGAAGCCGCCGCCGAAGTCGATGATTTCAAGGTTCTGCAACGCGCCCTGGGGTAGCTGTTCTGCCAGACGCAGGAGCACTTCGGCGGCATCCAGGTAGCCTGCGGCCTCCATAAACAGGGAGCCGATGTGCTGGTTTATGCCCGCCAGTGTCATGTCGTGCTTTTGCAGCAGGGCAAAAACATCGTCCATCTGTTCGGGATTGACGCCGAACTTTGTTTCCTTGCCCGCAGTGACGACCTTGGCATGATGCCCCGCGCCAATGCCGGGGTTGAAGCGGACCATGACCTTGCCGCCCTTGTTGATGCGGCCGAGATCGTCCAGTTGCGCCACGGAGTCCACGCTGATGAGCAGCCCGTGCTTGAGGGCATTCTGCAGTTCTTCCACAGAATTGTTATTGGAGATATAAAGGATCTGCCCGGGCGCGAATCCGGCAAGCTGGTCCATATGCAGCTCGCCGGGGCTCATGGCGTCTACTACCAGGCCCTCTTCGCGCGCCATGCGCAGCAGCACGGGATTGGAATTGGCCTTGACGGAATAGTTGACCCCGAAGCCGGGATGGCTTGAAAGGCCCATGAGGTCGCGGCAGCGCTGGCGCAGGACATTTTCGTTATAGACATAGAGGGGGGTGCCGAAGGTTTCGGCCAGTTCGCGCGGGGTGTGGCGGCCGTAAAACTGGAGCTGGTCAGTGTAGCTGGAGCGGATGTCGGACATGGGTACCTCGGAGATGCCTCAAGAAATTTCTGGTGCGCCGCGCGGGGCGACAATCTACGTTTTGGATAAGTAACAATTATCGTGGTCATGGTGTGCGCTGTCAAGCCCTGGGGGCTGGCTACAGTCCGGGTATGCACTGTCACATTGACATAAAAAGCGTGCCGTGTTTTGGTTTCTTTTTTCACTGCGGGCGTTTTTTGCGCTTGTGCCGCAGGGGCGCGAGCATTGTACCACGCGGCAGGGCGCCCGCCCAAACGTCCGCAAGACCCCTGGAGTATTTATGCCCATCAAAAAAGGCGACACAGTGCGCGCGCACTATACGGGAACCCTGGATGACGGCACGGTGTTCGATTCTTCGCGTGAACGCGACCCCCTTGAGTTCGTCATGGGCCAGGGCATGCTCATTCCCGGTTTCGAGACCGCGGTTGACGGCCGTGAAGCCGGAGAAAGCGTTACCGTAACCATTCCCCCGGCCGAAGCCTATGGCGAAACCGACCCGGAACTGGTCTTTACCGTGGCCCGCGCCCAGGTGCCGGATCACATTCCCCTTAACGTGGGCGTGCCGTTGCAGCTTTCCAACGAGCAGGGCCAGATGGACGTGACCATCACCGAAGTGACCGCTGACGAAGTGACCCTTGACGCCAACCATCCGCTGGCGGGCAAGTCTCTCACCTTTGAAATAGAGATTGTCAGCGTCAACTAGCAGACGCCGGGCCGGTGGGCAGATGTCTGCCGGCCTTTTTCAAGGCTTTCCGGTAGGTGGCGGCACGGGCCGTCCGGACGCCGCCGGCAGCAAGCGTTTTCCAACGAATTTTGGTGCGTCACCCCTTTTTTTGACGCGAGGTTTGTAATGAGCAGTAAAACCGCCAGACATAGCGCCATCCAGGCCATCACCACCTACAAACCGGAAGCGGCTCCTCTCAATTTCGCCGATACCCGGCCTACGGACATCTTCGGTTGCAACGTGTTCAATGATCGCGTCATGCGGGAGCGCCTGCCCAAGGCCGTGTACCGCTCGCTGCGCAAAACCATTGAATTCGGCCAGCGCATGGACCCGTCCATAGCCGATACCGTGGCGGCGGTCATGAAAGACTGGGCCATTGAAAAAGGGGCAACGCACTTTACCCACATTTTTTACCCGCTTACCGGGCAAACGGCTGAAAAGCATGACAGCTTTCTCATGCCTGACGGTACGGGCGGAGTGATTGCGGAATTTTCCGGCTCCATGCTCATCCGGGGCGAACCGGACGCTTCGTCCTTTCCTTCCGGCGGCCTGCGCTCCACGTTCGAGGCGCGCGGCTATACCGCCTGGGACGTCACAAGCCCCGCGTATATCATGGAAAATCCCAACGGAACCTTTTTGTGCATCCCCACCATGTTTCTTTCATGGACCGGTGTGGCCCTGGACAAGAAAACTCCGATGCTGCGTTCAAGCCAGGCTCTCAACCGCGAAGCCAAGCGGGTGCTGAGCCTGTTCGGCATTGAGACTGAATTGCCTGTCGTGGCCTATGCCGGGCTTGAGCAGGAATATTTTTCCATTGACCACAATTTCAACTTTGCCCGCCCCGATATCCAGATCGCCGGACGCACCCTTTTTGGCGCACGCCCGGCCAAAGGGCAGGAATTCAGCGATCAGTATTTCGGCGTGATTCCCCAGCGCGTGCTTTCCTATATGATGGAAGTGGAGCGCGAGCTTTACAAGCTGGGTGTGCCAGTGCGTTGCCGCCACAACGAGGCCGCCCCGAGCCAGTACGAAATTGCTCCTCTTTATGAGGTCAGCAACGTGGCCGTGGACCATAACCATATTATCATGTCCACCCTGCGTAACGTGGCCAAGCGGTACGGCCTCAAATGCCTGCTGCACGAAAAGCCCTTTGCCGGAGTGAACGGGTCGGGCAAGCATGTGAACTATTCCATCGGCAATGCCGATCTGGGTTCGCTTTTCGAACCGGGCGAAACGCCGTATGCCAACGCCAAGTTTCTGGTGTTCTGCGCGGCCATGATTCGCAGCGTGCACAAATTCGGCGGCCTTTTGCGCGCCACCGTAGCCAGCGCCAGCAATGATCACCGCCTGGGAGCCAATGAGGCGCCTCCGGCCATCATGTCCATCTTCCTTGGTGATATGCTTACCGAGGTTTTTGAGGCCTTCCGCGCCGGGCGGGTTGGCGATGCCGCTAATGGCAAAAAGCGCGGCGCGCTCAACCTTGGAGTGGATACCCTGCCGCCCCTGCCCGCTGACCCGGGTGACCGTAACCGTACAAGCCCTGTGGCCTTTACGGGCAACCGTTTTGAATTCCGCGCGCTCGGCTCCAGTCAGTCCGCTGCGGGCTCCATTACGGCGCTTAACGTCATGATGGCCGACTCGCTGGGATTTGCCGCCGACTGGTTGGAGAAAGAACTGTCTCAGGGCCGTGATTTCAAAACTGCTCTGGAATCTTTTATCAGCCATATCATTGAAGAACACAGTGCCGTCATCTTTAACGGCGACGGTTATTCTGAAATCTGGCACAAGGAAGCCGTGCGGCGCGGTCTGCCCAACCTGCGCACCACCCCCGAGGCGCTGCCCGAGCTTACCCGCCCTGAAGTGATTGAAATCTACGAAAAGGCCGAGGTGCTTAACCGGGCAGAGCTCAAGGCCCGGCAGGACATCTATCTGGAGCAGTATTGCAAGACCGTGCGTACCGAGGCCAATCTGACCATACGCATGGCCCGTACCATTATTTTCCCCGCGGCCATGCGCTACCAGGGCGAGCTGGCGTCTACAGCGGCCAGCATGCAGGCCATCGGCATGGAACCCAAAACCTTCACCCTTGAAGAAGTGACCGGGCAGTTGCGGCACATGCAGGCCGCCACCACGACACTTGAAAGCGTTTTGACCGAGGTGGACGCGCAGGGCCTGGGTATGGAGGCAGCCCGCCGCTACTGCGACGAGGTGCTACCGTGCATGAACGAAGTTCGCCGCCATGCCGATATGCTGGAAACGCGCGTTGCCGATGACCTGTGGGCTTTGCCCAATTATCAGGAAATACTGTTCGGCAAATAGAGTTTGTGGCCGGCATGCCCTGCCGGTGTAAATAACCAGGCCCTGGCCTTGTTCACGGCCAACGCCCTGCGGCGTGCGCTGCGTGAAGAGGCCGGGGCCATGTGTTTTTTTACAGACTCTTTAGTTGAAAAACGGCTTTTAACGGTTGTGCATGTCTTTCCCTGCTGTGGCGCAATTTATTGTTGACAGCGACGCGGACGCTGTGTAGTTTTTTAAAAAATTGCAAAGGAACGTATTTGTATGAGCACTTTCCCCAACACCATTTCTTGCAGCTATCAGGGCTGGTGGTGGCGCATAAGACTGCGTGGGGGAGACGTGCGGGCTAAATAGTTCCGGTACGTAGGTATAGCTGTATGCAGGCGCCGTCTCCCTTGGGAGGCGGCGCTTTTTTTGTTCTACAACTCGAGGATACGGCAGATGAAAAAGAACGGTGACAGGTTGCATTTGCTCACGTTGCGACAGTCCGCCCGGTGGCTGCCGGCGGATATGGATACCCCCATCAGCCTGTTCATGGGCATGGTGGGCGCTGGTAACGGCATTTTGCTGGAAAGCGCCGAGGTGGACGGCCGCTGGGGGCGCTACAGCATTCTTGCTTGCGATCCGGCTCTTTTTATCGCCTGCCGCGAGGGCAGGCTGGCTCTGGATGTGAAAGACCAGAGGCTTGATGCGCTCATGGCTTTCGAGGGCCGCCCCTTTGTTGAAGGCCTGCGCGCGCTCATGGCGGCCCTGGAAGTGCAGCCGCCTGAAAACGCCGCAAATCTGCCGCCCATTACCCGCGCCCTGTACGGCTATCTGGGTTTTGGCATGGCGGGGCTGTTCAATCCCGTGCTGGCATCCGTCATGCCGGAAAATGAAGCGGACTGTCTGCTCATTCTGCCCGCCACCGTGCTGGTTTTCGACCATCTGTACAACCGGCTGTGCCAGGTGAGCCTTGGTGACCACCGGCCCCTGAACAGTGGCCGCCAGCCGTTGGAGACGGATGCGGCCAGGGCTTCCGGCCTGGCCATTGATCCCGGTACGGTGCGGTCCGAACCCGACGAAGAGGGCTACAAACGTTTTGTGCGCCGCATCAAGGAAATGCTGCGCCAGGGTGAAGCCATACAGGTCGTGCCGTCGGTGCGTTTTTCTACGCCGTTTATGGGCAATCCTTTTGAACTGTACCGGCGTATGCGGCGCTTTAACGCGTCTCCCTACATGTTTTACATGCGCTTTCCGGAACTGACGCTTTTCGGCTCCTCGCCTGAAGTGATGGTGCGCTGCACCGCGGGCTGCCTGCAGCTTTCGCCCATCGCAGGTACGCGCAAACGCGGGGCTGATGATCTGGAGGATGCGCGTCTGGCAGCCGAACTGCGGGACGATCCCAAGGAACGCGCCGAGCATGTCATGCTGGTGGACCTTGGCCGCAATGACCTTGGCCGCGTGGCACGCCCCGGCACGGTGACGCTTGAACGCTATATGGAAGTGGAGCGTTACTCCCACGTCATGCACCTTACAAGCAGGGTTACAGCTCGCCTGGATGCGGGGCTGGATGCCCTGGACGTCCTGGCCGCCACCTTTCCGGCGGGTACGGTGTCGGGTGCGCCTAAAATACGGGCCATGCAGATCATCCGCGAACTTGAGGGGCGCAGCCGTGGCCCCTATGCGGGATGCATCGGCTGGCTCGGGCTGGACAGGGACAGCGTGAACCTGGATATGGGGATTACTATCCGCAGCATGTGGCTGCGCGACAACAGGCTCTTCTGGCAGGCGGGCGGGGGAATCGTTCACGATTCGGACCCGGATATGGAATGGAAAGAAGTTTGCAACAAGTCAGCCATTATGCGCCTTGCCCTGCGAACGGAGGACGAAGAAAATGTTTCTTCTTATAGATAATTACGATTCTTTTACATATAATCTGGTACAGGCTTTTCACGCCCTGGGGCACACGCCTGTGGTCATGACCAATGATGATCCCGCAGTGCTTGGCATGGCTGAAAACCCGGACCTTGCCATGGTCTGCATTTCTCCTGGGCCGGGGCATCCTTCCAGGGCGGGTTTTTGCCCCGAATTTCTCGGGCGGCTTGATCCGCGAATTCCGGTGCTTGGCGTGTGCCTGGGGCATCAGTTGCTTGGCCTGCATGCCGGGGCGCGGGTAGAGGTTGGCCCCTGCATCATGCACGGCAAACAGTCGGAAATTGTGCATGATGGTACGGGCCTGTTCTCCGGCCTGCCCAATCCCATGCGGGTAGGGCGTTACCATTCCCTTGTGGTACGTGCCGACGAAGACGCGGAAAACCCGCGTTTTACCGTGACGGCCCGTGGCCCCGAAGGTGAGGTTATGGCCCTGCGCTACAATGACCGCCCTTGGGTGGGGGTGCAGTTTCATCCCGAATCGGTGCTCACACCCGAAGGGTTGCGCCTGTTGGGTAATTTCCCGCAAATGATTATGGATGCCGGTGGGATAACCTCAAATTTTGCGGATATTCTTGAGCGGCTGGCCCGTGGAGAAGACCTCAGCGCCGAGATGGCCGCCGCAGGTTTTTCAGCCCTTATGGACGGAAAAATGACTCCGGCCCAGGCCGGGAGCTTTCTCATGGGGCTGCGCATGAAGGGGGAAAGTGCCTTGGAACTGGCCCACGCCACACGCGCCGCCCTTGCCCGTGCCGTGCGCGTGGACGGTGTTTCCGGTACGACCATTGACGTGGTGGGTACAGGCGGCGACGGGCGCAATTCTTTTAACTGCTCCACAGCCACATCGCTTGTGCTGGCGGGTATGGGCTACAAGGTGGTCAAGCACGGTGGCCGCGCCGTTTCTTCAAAGTGCGGCAGCGCCGATGCGCTTGAAGCCCTCGGGATCACGCTGGACGAAAATCCCGCCGCGGTGGCTGAAATGGTCAGAAAACGCAATTTTGCCTTTTTGTTCGCGCCGCACTTTCATCCCTCCTTTGCCAATATCGGCCCTGTACGCAAGGAGCTGGGGGTGCGCACGCTCTTCAACATACTGGGACCCATGATCAATCCGGCCCGGCCCAGTCATCTGCTCATGGGCGTGGCCCGGCCCGAACTGGTGGACCTTGTAGCCGAAACCCTGCTTCAGGGGCCGCTGTACCGGGCGGCCGTGGTTTGCGGCGCGGGGGACTATGACGAAATCACGCCCATTGGCCCCGCGCGCGTGGCCCTGCTGCATGCCGGTTCTGTGACGCCCATGACGCTTGATCCCCGCGATTTCGGCATACAGACATGCACCGTGGAGGATCTGGCCGTGGACGGCAAGGATGAGGCCGTGGCCGTGCTCAGAGGAATCCTCAACGGCGAAGGCCCGCGCGCCATGCTGGACATGGTGGCCCTCAATGTGGGACTGGCGGTGTATCTGCTGGAAGAAAACATGGACATGGCCCTGTGCATGGCGCGCGCGCGCGAAGCCGTAAGCGGGGGCTTTGGCAGGAAGGTGCTGCATGCTGCTTGAGCGTTTTATCAAGGCAAAGACGGCCGAAGTTCAAAACCTGCGCCGGTTGGCGGATCAGGGCAGAATGCCCGCGCCGCTTGATGCGCCACGGCCGGATTTTTCAGAGGCCCTGCGCGGCCGCTCCGGGCCTGCCATGCGCCTGGGAGAACATTCGCTGGTCGTTGTGGCCGAATACAAGCGGGCTTCGCCTTCGCGCGGGGCCATCTGCGAAAGCATCGGCATTGAGGACGCCGCGCGCCAGTATGCCGCTGCGGGAGCGGGCTGCCTGTCCATCCTCACGGAAGAGACGTATTTCCACGGCGATATAGGCTATCTGCAAAAGGCGGCAGATCCGGCCCTGTACACAAAGCATCGGCCGCCCCTCTTGCGCAAGGATTTTATTTTTGATCCGCTTCAGGTGGCAGCCACGGCGGCTACTCCGGCCTCGGCCCTGTTGCTCATCGTGCGTCTCACTCCGGATGTTCACACATTGAGGTCCTTGCGGGAGCAGGCCGAAAGCTCAGGCATGCAGGCCGTGGTGGAGATTTTTGACAGGGACGACCTGCATCTTGCCCGGCAGAGCGGGGCGCGCATCATTCAGGTCAATGCGCGGGATCTGGGCAGCCTCCAGACCGATCGCAAGGCTCCCCTGGACCTTATCCGGGCCTGCCCCCCGCAAGAAGATGAAGTGTGGATAGCTGCCAGCGGCATAGACAGCGGCGGGCATTTGCTGGACGCGGCCCAGGCGGGCTTTGCCGCGGTGCTGGTAGGCAGCGCCCTTATGGCAGGCGGCACACCGGGGCTGGCGCTGGCCCGCCTGCTTGAGCAGGCGCAAGCCGTCTGTCATGCCGCGACCAGTGCGGCAGGGGAGAATAAAGGCCATGCTTGTTAAGGTTTGCGGCCTCACCCGGCAGGCGGATGTAGACCTGGCCGCTTCTTTTGGGGCGAGCATGGGCGGGTTTATTTTTCATCCGGCCAGCCCACGGTACGTCAGTCCGGCTCAAGCTGCCTCGCTGGAGAGCGGCAGAATGCTGCGCGTGGGTGTTTTTGTGGAGCATGACGCTGAAGAAATATGCCGCATCATGGCCGAGGCGCGGTTGGACATGGCCCAGTTGCACGGCCGGCAGGATGTGGCTTGTGCCAGGGCCGTGGGTGCGCAACGGGTGATCCGTGTCATCTGGCCCGCGCGTTATTGCCACAGGGCCTTGCTGTATAACGAGTTGCAGAATCACGCTGATGCCTGTGCCTGCTACCTGCTGGATGCGGGGCTGGTCGGCGGGGGCAGCGGTGCGCGTCTTGACTGGGAAGATTTGAACCATCTGCCGTCGCCGCGCCCCTGGCTTCTGGCCGGAGGTCTGAGCGCGGAAAACGTGGGGCTGGCCTTGAGCCAGTGTTCCCCGGATGGAGTGGATTTCAATTCCGGCGTTGAGGATGCGCCGGGACAAAAAAATGCGCAAAAGCTGGCGGCCGCCCTTGTGGTAGCCGCAAAACAGAAAGGCAATAGGTATTTGTCATGAAGAACAGATATTTTGGTGAGTTTGGCGGCTGCTTTGTGCCCGAACTGCTCATGCCGCCGCTTATGGAAGTCGAGGCGGCCATGCGCGACATTTATCCCACAGAGGCCTTTCAGGCTGAACTGGAAAGCCTCCTGCGCAACTATGCCGGGCGTGAGACGCCGTTAACCCATTGCCCCACCCTGTCGCGGGAGCTGGGCTTTGACCTCTGGCTCAAGCGTGAGGACCTGCTGCATACGGGAGCGCACAAGATCAACAATACCCTGGGGCAGGCGCTGCTTGCCAGGCATATGGGCAAGACGGCCCTGGTGGCTGAAACCGGCGCGGGGCAGCACGGTGTTGCCACCGCAGCCTCTGCCGCCCGCCTGGGTATGGAATGCACCATTTATATGGGTGCGGAAGATGTGGAGCGGCAAGCCTCCAACGTCATGCGCATGAAGCTGCTCGGGGCCACCGTGCATGCGGTGGAGAGCGGTACGCGCACTCTCAAGGATGCCATCAACGAAGCCCTGCGCGCCTGGATAGGCAGCCAGAAAACAACCCACTACTGCTTTGGCACTGCTGCGGGGCCGCATCCTTTTCCACTGCTGGTACGTGAGCTGCAAAGCGTCATTGGGCGCGAAACACGCGCCCAGATGCTGGAAAAAACCGGCAGACTGCCCGATGCCATAGTGGCCTGCGTGGGCGGCGGGTCCAATGCCATCGGCATGTTTTATCCTTTTCTGGACGATGCCGAGGTGCGTATTGTGGGGGTAGAGGCGGCAGGCACGGGCGAGCCGGGCTGCTTCAATTCGGCGCCGCTCAACCTCGGGGTGCCGGGCGTGCTGCATGGTGCGTACAGCATGCTTTTGCAAAATGATGACGGCCAGGTGGAGCCTTCACACTCCATTTCCGCCGGGCTGGACTATCCGGGCGTTGGCCCCGAGCACTCCTGGCTGCACAAGACGGGCCGCGTCCATTACGGCATGGTCAAAGACGGCAATGCGCTTGCGGCCTTTCAGCGTTTGTGCCGCGCCGAGGGCATCCTGCCCGCTCTGGAATCTTCACATGCGCTGGCCTGGGTGCTGGACCATCCGCAGGAATTCAAGCCCGGCCAGCAGGTGGTGGTCAACCTTTCGGGCCGCGGCGACAAGGATCTTGGCATTATCAACAAGGCCCTGGGCTTTGCCCGTGGGCAGGACGAGGTGTAGTCATGAACCTGCTTGAAGAAAAGATACGCAAGGCCAATGCCGCCGGACGCCCGGCCCTTATCCCTTTTTTGACTGCGGGCTTTCCCGACCGCGCAACATTCTGGCCCACATTGATGGAACTGGATGAAAACGGAGCGGATATCATTGAAATAGGCGTGCCGTTTTCCGATCCCGTTGCTGACGGCCCTGTGGTGGAAGAGGCTTCGCGCCGGGCGCTCAGCGACGGGGTAAACCTGCGCGGCATTCTTGCGGAGCTTGCCCAGCGCAAGGGCCTTGTCAATGCCGGGCTTGTCCTGATGGGATACCTGAACCCCTTTTTGCAGTATGGTTACGAAAAACTCGCGCAGGATGCAGCCCGGGGCGGCGTGCACGGCTTTATTGTGCCGGACCTGCCGTATGAGGAGTCCGGCCCGTTGCGCCGCGCCCTGAAAAAAGAAGGCATCGCCCTTATCCCTCTGGTGGGTCCCAATACCAGTGCGGAGCGCATGGCCCTGTACGCCGAAGAAGGCGAGGGCTATGTGTATGTGGTCTCGGTTATGGGCATTACCGGAGAAAGAGGAGACGTAGCCCCGCAAGTGGCCGACACCATGCGGCGGGCGCGGTCTGTTTTCAGCCTTCCTCTGGCTTTGGGTTTCGGCCTGCGTGAGCCGGGACAACTCAAGGAACTTCCGCCGGACGCCAGACCGGATGCCGCGGTTTTCGGCAGTGCTCTGCTCAGGCACCTCGAAGAAGGCCACAGCGCCGAAGAATTTATGGCTCGCTGGAAATAGAGCGGTTTTGCCTCAACACTGTTCCGGCTGTTATGAGGCCGGTCGTCTGCCACGAAGGGGCGGGCACAACGTGCCTGTACAACTGTTTTTTAGGGCAACATCTTTAACTAATTAGTAATATTTATTTAAGATGTTACGCGTTTCACCTGACGCCATGCGGCAGTCACAAGGCCTCCTTCTAAATTAAGAAGGAGGCCTTGTTTTTTTAAAGCAATTCATGGTAATTCAATAAGAAATGCCGATTTGGCGCGGCTGGCAGGGTTTTTTTAACATAAAAGCAGGAGTGCGAACAAAAAATCCCTTGACTTTGAAATTCAATTTCAATTATAACCAGATTACGCGATTCATCCAACACGTTTGCCTCTCAAACGGCAACATGACAAGGAGCGAAAGTATGTGCGTCACACTTATAGGCGGTATGGACAGGCTGCATAAAGATTACATCGCCGCAGCCAAGGAAAAGGGCCACTCTCTGAAATGCATCAGCCGTAATGAGCGTAATTTTACCGACAAGATCGGCAATCCCGATGCCATGATCGTTTTCACCAACAAGATTTCGCACGAAGCCAAGCGCAAGGCCGTGCAGGTTGCCCGTTCGCGCAATATTCCCCTGCAGATGGTGCACTCATGCGGCGTGTCTTCCTTGCGGGAATGTCTGCGTACCTCATAGTTCTGGCCTGATAACACTCCTATGGCCGCCAGAGCAGGAGCGTAAACCGGCGACCTTGCGAACAAGGCAAATGGTTGAATGGTTTTCGAGCAGGGCTTGCGAGCCTCCTGCCATAGCGAAGACGAGCTTTATTTAACGCTGCATCATCCATAGGGAGAGTCCTTATGACTCCAATGAATTGCCCGGCTGTCGGAAGTTTACTTCCACAGCCGGGCAAGTTTTTTATGATAAAAATATTGTTTATAAGTAGTGGGATAGAGAACGTAAAAGACAAAAATACATTGGCGCAACTTGACATTTTTAGGGCAAACATATAAACCCGCTAGGACTTTGGAATTCATTTTCATTTCTTTTCCAAGGGTATACAGACTTTTCTTTCAAGGGCGGCAGCATAGGCACCCGGCCGGTCACCGGGTATGGGAAGCTCCCGGAGTCGCCATACTTAGAATTTCCAGGACGGCTAGCATGAGCAAATTTTCCGGCAAGGTCATGGCTGATGATCTGCAGGGGCGTTTTTGCGTCTTTTGCAGAACGGGGAGGGCATTTTAATGAGCGAAATGAAAAATTCCGGCAATGGCACAAGTGGTCATGAGCACGGTCACGGTCACGAGCACGGGCATGAGCACGGCCATGGCCGTCGGCATGAACACGGCCACGGCCTGCGTATTGCCCTGGCGGGTAACCCCAACTGCGGCAAAACCACGGTGTTTAATGGTTATACCGGGGCGCGGCAGCATGTGGGCAACTATCCCGGTGTCACGGTTGATAAAAAAGAAGGCCATATCAACGTAGACGGCACGCACGTCACGGTGGTGGACCTGCCCGGAACCTACTCGTTGACCGCCTATTCGCAAGAAGAGCGCGTGGCCCGGCAGGAGCTGGCGGGCGACAATGTGCAGGCAGGTATAGACAGGGTGGATGCCTCTGCCCTTGAGCGCAACCTGCTGCTCACAGTGCAGATGCTTGAAATGGGTACGCCGCTGGTGCTTTGCTGCAACATGATGGACGAAGCGCGCGCTTCCGGGGTGCATATCGACATGGAGCGCCTGGGAACTCTTTTGGGGGTTCCTGTATTGCCCATGGTGGCACGCACCGGCGAAGGGCTCAAAGAAGGCATGAAGGCAGCCGTTGAGCTTGCCAAAAACGGCAAGCGCCAACCCATGCGTATTTCTTATGGCATGGACTTGGATGAAACCCTGCTTGAACTTGAAAAGCGCATCATTGCCACAGGCCTGCTGACTGACCGCTACCTGCCCAACTGGGTGGCCCTCAAACTGCTGGAGGGCGATGAGGTTGTCATGGCCGAAGCCCGCGCGGCCGACGCCAAAACGGCCGATGAACTTGCGGCTCTGTGCAGAAAAACAGCGGATCATGTGCGCGCCACGCTGAACACCAACCTTGAATCTCTCATTACAGATCACCGCTACGGCTACATCCGCAGTATCCTGCGCGACGGCGTTTTTCGTCAGGATCCCGGCAAGGACCGTCTGGCCCTTTCCGACAAGCTGGACAAGGTGCTTACCAATGCCCTGTTCGGCCCGTTGCTCATGATCGGCGTGCTTTACTTCATGTTTTACGTCACGTTTGAGGTGGGCGCGTATCCGCAGGGATGGGTTGAAGACGGCTTTGCCTGGCTTGGCGAATTTTTGGGTGAAGTCATGCCTGATGGCCTGGCACGCTCTCTGGTGGTGGACGGCATCATTGCCGGTGTGGGCGGGGTCATAAGCTTTGTGCCGCTGATCCTTATCATGTTCGCTCTGATTTCCTTTATGGAAGACAGCGGCTACATGGCCCGCGTGGCCTATATGATGGACCGTATTTTCCGCTTTTTCGGCCTGCACGGCGCTTCGGTCATGCCTTACATCATTTCAGGCGGCATTGCGGGCGGCTGCGCCATCCCCGGCGCCATGGCGACCCGTACCCTGCGCAGTCCCAAGGAAAAGCTGGCGACCCTGCTGACCCTGCCGTACATGTCCTGCGGGGCCAAACTGCCCGTCTTTCTGCTGCTGGCGGGAACGTTCTTTCCCGATCAGGCGGCCACGGTCATGTTTCTGATCATGCTGGCCGGCTGGGTCATGGCTCTGCTGGTGGCACGCCTGCTGCGCTCGTCCATCGTCAAGGGCGAAGCAACGCCTTTTGTTATGGAGCTGCCCCCCTACCGCATGCCCACGCTGTTCAGCCTGTTGCTTCACTGCTGGGAACGCGCATGGATGTATCTCAAGAAGGCCGGTACGGTGCTGGTGGCCATATCCATCATCATCTGGGCGGGTATGACCTTCCCCGAGCTGCCCGAAGACATGTCCGCGCCTTTTGAACAGAAGATAGAGCAGATTGAAAGCCAGATCGCCGCCTTGCCTGAGGGGGCCGATGAGCGCGCTGCCCTTGAAGAAGAGCTGGCCGGTGTTCGTGACGAACTGGGTGAAGAAGAACTGGCCTATTCCGTTGCCGGCCGCCTGGGCAAGGCTGTGGAACCTGCCACTCAGCCCGTGGGCTTTGACTGGCGCACAGACATTGCCCTGCTTGCGGGCATTGCCGCCAAAGAGGCCATTGTGTCTACCCTGGGAACCGCCTACGCCATTGGCGAGCAGGATCCCGAAGACGCTGCCCCCTTGGCCGAACGCCTGAAGAACGATGCCAACTGGTCCAAGGCCACGGCTCTTTCACTGATGCTTTTTGTGCTCATGTACTCTCCCTGCTTTGTGGCGCTCGTGGTCATCAAGCAGGAGGCGGGAAGCTGGGGCTGGCTGGTGTTCAGCATTGTCTTCAATACGGCGGTGGCCTACGTGGTCTCTATGGTGGCCTATCAGGTCGGCCGGTCCGTCTGGGGATAGCGTGATGTAAAACTCGGCTGCCCGCTTTCGCCGGGTTATGAACATGCCGATATATGCCCGTGCCGTGCCTTGACAAAAGGCTTGCGGCACGGGCATTCTTTATTCCTATATAGCGCGCATTCTTTTTTTAAAAATGTAGTCTCAACGCTTGCAGGCGCTTATGGCGGCGCTTGGCTGCGCAGGCAGCAGCGTCTGCCCTTCAGGCGGATGCCTGCCCACGAAGCCGGCATAGCAGCGGTAACGTAAGGTTGTTCTGGCCGTTATGGCAGACAAGGCCCCGGTTTCGGGCTTTGCCTCTGCATTGGGGTGCACACGATGTTTCGGACTTTCTGCCTGTGTCTGGCGTGTTGCCTTGTATGTGCCGCTTCTGCTGTTTTTGCCGGAGAGGCATGGGTGGTGCGCGTTGAAGACGGGAATACCATTTCCGTCAGCAGCACACGTAACAGCGACGAAGCCGATACTGTACTGCGTTTTTACGGCATAGACGCCCCGTCCCTGAGCCAGCCTTTCGGGGCTGAAGCCCTGCAGCGTCTGGCCAGAATCATGCCGCGCGGCACAAAGGTGACATTCGAGCCTGTGGGCAGAAGCGAATCGGGTACGGTGAGCGCTCTTGTGCAGGTTGGCGGTGCATCGGTCAACTATCAACTGGTTGTGGAAGGCCTGGCCTGGGTTGACAGGCAGACTTGCAAAGCTATCTTCTGCCGTCGCTGGATGATTCAGGAGCATCAGGCCGTTGTGGACAAACGGGGCATATGGGGCCTGAATATAGGAACCCCGCCCTGGCAGTGGGGCAGATAAAAAGGGGAACGCATATGAATGTTACCGGTTCGCAGGAGTTGCGTGAATTTCTTGATGGCTGGAAAACAGACCCGCACAATGCCAAGGCAGCGTTTGTTTCCTATATGGACTTTCTGGCCGCGCACAGCGGCATGAGTTTTACCTTCAAGGGGCGTCCCGGCATCAGCTATTCCTTGCGTGCCAGGCATGCGGCCCAGATCAGGCGTGAACTTTTCGTTCTGGTTGATGTTGTGGACGATGAGCCGGATAACCGCTGGCTCTCTGTATGTTTTTACAACAATATGATTACCGATGCCGAAGATCTGGGCGATTTTGTTCCCGATGGCCTGATGAATGAAGATGCCCGCTGCTTCAACCTTGAAAGCGACGACGCCCACATGCGCGACTATATCATGGCCCGCCTTGGTGAAGCCGCACGCAATGCCGCAAACAACGTGGAGTAACCTTGTCTGACGTTTCCGCCCCGCCCTGCGTGGCCATAGATTTTGAAACATCCGGATATGCGGCCCACAGCGCCTGTGCTGTGGGCCTTGCACGCATTGAAGACGGACGTGTTACAGAGCAGTTTTACAGCCTTGTGCGGCCGCCTTCGTCGCGAATACTTTTTACAGAAATTCATGGTCTTACCTGGCCCATGCTTAAAAATGCTCCTGTTTTCGGCGAGGTGTGGCCTCAAATGGAGTCATTCATGAAAGGGGCAGCCGTGCTGCTGGCTCATAATGCCTCTTTTGACCGGCGCGTGCTGCTGGCCTGCTGCCGGGAGGCCGGGACGGGTGTGCCGGGGCAGCATTTTCTCTGTACGCTTAAAGGCGCGCGGCGCAGTCTGCCTTTGCCCTCCAAGAAGCTGAATCATGTGTGCGAGCATTTCGGCATTGCTTTGGAGCACCATCATGCAGGTTCTGATGCCACTGCCTGCGCAGAGGTTTATCTGCATCTGCGGGCCTTGGGCGTTACCGATAGCCAGATGCGCATCTAGATTAGAGCATTTTACCTTTGTGGATGTACATTCGCAAAGGTAAAACACTCCCGCTCAAGCGCGTAACCATATAAATATATTGCGCTTGCGCTTCAACGGCAGGCATTTGCTTGTGTAGCCGTCAGGGCATTTTCAACATGAAAATGCCCTGGCATTTTTTATGGTGCCGCTGCGGCGGGCGCAGGGCTGATGCTTGGGCCATGTGCTTCCGGTATCTCCCGTATGGCGTTTACCGCACAAACACGTAATTACGTCGATTTCTTCGCAAGCCCGGTGCTCTCCAGCAATGTTGGATAGCGTCTGAAATTTTTTGGCGGCATTCATATTTGGGGCAGCGCTGCAAGGCTGCTTAGCGCAGTGGTGTCATTCCGCCATACAGTCAGCCTGGCAATGTCGCTGAAAACATTGACCTACTGCCTTGCGTGCCGCGCGAGCAGGGCAGCATGTTTTTGTCTTGTGTAAAGGATTACTATTATCAAATAATATCTATTTATTCTTTTATGAGATGTGATGTTTTTTAAAAACTAATCTATTTTTCCAAAAAAACAGTAAAATAATACGTGAATAACCAAAAGTGTCGAAGCTGGTGTGATTTTTTTCTTTTATAAGACAGTCTATCAGATACGGCTGCTATTCTTGCAATTCGCAATACTTGAAACAAATGCGTTCTTCATCCATAATTATGATACAAAAGGCATATTTTTTTCCAAAGATATGTCGATAAATAAAATAAAAACATCCATGACACTCCTGCACCGCTGTACGGTTTTTCAGAACAGCCATCCTGATTTTTCCATACCCGGTATGCGGAAAATCAGACAGGAGTTTTTTAAGGAAAAGAGAGGGATAGTATGAAATTGCGCTTGTTGCCCAAAATGCTGCTGCTGATCTTGCTGCCGACGTTGCTGGGGCTTTGTACCGTAACCTGGTTCAGCTACACGCGTGCAGAAAAGGCTCTGGCCGTACAGATAGATGATGAGCTTGGCGCGGTGATCCGCAGCCAGACCAGTCAGCTTGGCAGCATGGCCGAACTGCTGCACAAGGTGCTGGATAATGCCGGACATACATCACGCATCAGCAACTTTCTCAAAGCCGGATCTGAATGGGAAAGAGATGCCCTGCGGCCTGCCATGCAGGCAAGCCTGAAAAGCCTTGCCGAAGACTTCCCCTTGCTGACTGCGGTGGGCCTGCTTTCGCCCGAGGGGCTGGTCGTGGGACACAGCGATCCTGCGGGAATTAATGCCGACCTTTCTGCACGCCCGTACTTCAAGGCGGCCATGCAGGGCAAAAGCAGCGTGCTGAATGCGCGCAGTAAGGTTTCGGGCGCGGTCACCACAGTTATGGCTTCGCCGGTCATGAATGACGGCAAGGTTCTGGGGGTGGTTTACGGCACGGTCGACCTCACAATGTTCAGCGCTGAAACAGTGGATGCCATCAAACTGGGGCAGACCGGCGCAAGCTTTGTTTATGACGGCAGCGGCCTGCTGCTGATGCATCCCAACAAAGACTATGTCGGCGACGAAGACGGCAACCTGGACTGGGTCCGGCAGATACTTGAAACGCGTAACGGCAACCTGACCTACACCTGGGACGGAAAAAAAAGCTGGCGTATTTTCAGGAAATTCCTGACATGAACTGGTTTGTCGTGCTGAGCATAGAGCGCAGCGAGGTTCTTGAGCCCGCCGCTATGCTGCTGCGCGGGAACTTGATACTCATGTTCGTTATTGTCCTGATAGTAGGGCTGATAGTTTTTATTGTGGCGCGAAGCATCACCACGGCGCTGAAAAATGAAGAAGCTTTTGTGGGGCGTGTTGCCGAGGGCCAGTTTGACATGAGCGACCAGCAAAGGATTGTTCATGAAAAATGCGCTGCCCGTTCTGACGAAATCGGGGGGTTGTCCAGAGGCGTGGGCATCATGACGGAAAACCTGCAAAAATTCCTGTCAGAAAGCGAACAAAGGGCGCAGGAAGCCCACAAGGCTACTGAAGAGGCGCGCCAGGCCATGCACGAGGCCGAAGAAGCCCGCAGAGCCGCCGAAGGTGCCCGACGTGACGGTATGCTGGCTGCCGCGGAGCAGCTGGAAGAAGTGGCAGCCGTGCTTTCTTCAGCTTCTACGGAGCTTTCGGCCCAGATTGAACAGTCTGACCGTGGTGCGGCAGAGTCTGCCCAGCGTTTGTCCGAGGCGGCTACTGCCATGAACGAAATGAACGCCACCGTGCAGGAGGTTGCCCGTAACGCCGGTGCTGCTTCCATCGCTTCTGCTGAAACCAGAGAAAAAGCCCAGCACGGCTCCAATATCGTTGCGCAGTCATTGCAGAGTATCGAAGGTGTGCGGCATATTTCCGGACAGCTCAAGGAAGATATGACGCAATTGAACGAGCACGCCCGCGACATCACACGTATTATGGGCGTCATTTCAGATATTGCCGACCAGACCAACCTGCTGGCCCTGAATGCCGCCATTGAAGCCGCCCGCGCGGGCGAAGCCGGACGCGGTTTTGCCGTGGTGGCTGACGAAGTGCGCAAGCTGGCGGAAAAAACAATGGCCTCCACCATAGACGTGAGCAGCGTCATCAAAGCCATTCAGGACAGCACCGAAAAGCGCACGGCCAGTGCGGAACGCGCTGTGGAGCAGATCGGCCGGACAACGGAACTGGCAGACATGTCCGGCCAGGCCCTTCAGGAAATCGTGGCCACTGTGGACGCTACAGCGGATCAGGTGCATGCCATTGCCACAGCCAGTGAGGAGCAGTCCGCCGCCAGTGAGGAAATCAACCTGTCCATTGTCCAGGTTAACGATATGTCCCGGCAGACCGCCGACGCTATGGGCGAAGCCGCCAGGGCCGTGTCCGATCTGGCAGCCCAGGCCCAGAACCTCAATGCGCTGATTCAGAACATGAAACGGGCGTAAAGCCTGAAAGCGCGGTGTGCGGACGGGGGCAGCCCTCCGCCTGCACACCGCGCATGTGTCAAGCGCCCGTAACCGCATGCCCCCAGTCCTTTTGTCACGCAAGGTTCGCGGTGCCGTATTTTCGGCCCAGGCTGTCCAGGCTGACCAGGCTGCACAGATTTGACCTGAAAAATCCCCTTGTCGCCCTCTCCACGAAGCGAAAGTTTCCTTTCCCGCATCAAAGCATTCATACGCTACAGCGCTCGACTGATTCAAGAAAAGCCAGACGTCATAAAGAGATACGCTGTGCCATATGCATGTATTGGCATCTGTGGCAGTGCACTCGTGCCCTGAAATTTGCTGCATTCAATGACTGTATATTTATATATGTATGATGTGTGATGGATGTTTATTATTTTTGTCTGTTTGACTGTCAGGTGAGTGCGTTGTTAAGATGCTGAAAGGGGAGAAATAAATAACATCATTTATGATTTTTTATGTGATGCCAGATTTTTAGTCGTCAAAAACTGGAGATCATGCAAGCATTATGAATGTAAATATGTTTTATTACTGCAAGGTAGAAGTTGTTTTGTTATGAAAAAGAAATATCGCGATATCGATGTGTTTACTGCTGCCGTCCAGAGGATAGAAGCGATATTTGAAAATTTTGAGCGGGTATATGTATCTTTTTCGGGGGGCAAAGATTCGGGCTGTCTTGTTCATCTGGCCCTTGAAGTGGCGCGAAGAAAAAAAAGACTCCCGCTTGATGTGCTGCACATAGATCTTGAGGCCTGGTACAGGCATACTGCCGATTTTGTCACCAGAATCATGACCCGGCCGGAAATCAGGCCACACTGGATTTGTCTGCCCCTGCACCTGCGCAATGCTGTAAGCCAGACCCAACCGCACTGGCTCTGCTGGGATCCCGATGCCCGTACGGAATGGATACGCGAACTTCCCCTGCATCCGGGAGTTATCAGCGATGAAAAGCATTTTTCATGGTTCCGGCGCGGCATGGAGTTTGAAGAATTTGTGCCCTTGTTCGGGCAGCATTTTTCGCAGGGAAAAACCTGCGCCTGCCTTGTGGGCATTCGAAGTGACGAAAGCCTGAACCGTTTTCGCACCATCAAGTCGTGGACCAAGCGGCGCTGGAACCGTCATGGGTGGACGACGGTTTCCGGAACCGGGCTTGTCAACGCCTATCCAATATATGATTGGCGGACAGAAGACATCTGGACAGCTCACGGTCGGATGCGATGGGACTATAACCATATTTACGATCTTATGCATATGGCGGGGCTCAGTCTTGCACAGATGCGCCTTTGCCAGCCATTCGGCGATGACCAGCGAAAGAGCCTCTGGCTTTTCAAGGTGCTGGAGCCGGAGACGTGGGCGCGGCTTGTCAGCCGAGTGCAGGGGGCGAACTTCGGCAACCGGCACGCGGCCACTTCCGGCAATGTGATGGGCAATTATCACATACGCCTTCCGGAAGGGCATACATGGCAAAGCTACTGTGAATTTCTTTTATCTTCCATGCCTGAATGCACGGCTGACCACTACCGCAACAAGATTTGCAGTTTCCTGCGCTGGTGGCGTGAGCACGGGGTCGCGGTTATCCCGGATGAGGCGGAGCCGCGGCTGGAGGCCGCCCGCAAAGCGCCGAGCTGGCGGCGGATATGCAAGGTGCTTTTAAAAAACGACTACTGGTGCAAAGGGCTTTCTTTCAGTCAGACAAAAAGGGACGTGGAAAAGCAGTTGGAGTGGGTGCTGCGTGTGGGGAGGTAGGGGCGGTTATGCGCATCGAAAAATTTGTTCATAAGAGCGACCCTGAAGAAAATGCACAACTGTTTGGCAGGATAGGAGAGTTTTGTGCCTGTGCCGCCACAAGGAATACCCTGGGCTGCGCAATCTCAAGCCGTCCCGGGCAGGTGTGGTATGTGGCGGCCGAGCGGCATGCGGTGCACGCTTTCGGCTCCATACGGATACAGGGTGAAAAGGGGCTGCTGCGCCATTTGTACAGTCCGGTTGGTGACGGTATGCTTCTGGAAACAGTGTTGCGGCACTGCATTGAGTATGCGCGGCGGCACCATGCCCGGTCCGTATGGCTTACAGACTACATATGGCTGGAATCACGCTATGCGCCGTTGGGTTTTATGCCGCATGGAAATCCCAGGGGCCGGTTTGTCCAGTATGCTTTATGGTTAGGGGAACCCAATGGAACTTGAGCAATGGATCGATTCTCTGGAAGGCGCGTTACAGTCTGATACCCGGCGCTTTGATCAACGGGTGGCAATATATAACCGTCTTGTGGATATGGCCGCCCGGTATCTGGATACACCTCATCCGGCGGCGCGCCCCCAGTTGGTGCGCGTGGATAAGGTTAAAGGCAATGACTACAACCCCAACAAGGTCGCGCCGCCTGAAATGCGTTTGCTGCGTCTGTCCATGGCTAAAGACGGCCAGACCGTGCCTGTGGTTGTGGCCCGGGGCAGCCGGGGCGCGCTTCAGATTGTGGATGGTTTTCACCGTCGCAGCGTCGCAAAAAATGCGCCTGAAGTGCGCGAGGCTCTTTCAGGATATCTTTTCATTGTTGAGCTGGACAAGCCTTTTGAAGACAGAATTACGTCCACTGTCCGGCACAACATGGCCAGAGGGGCGCACAAGGTCGAACTGACGGCAAAGCTGGTGACCGCCCTGAAAAGCTATAACTGGAGCAGTGAGCGTATTGGCCGTGAGCTGGGCATGGAGCCTGACGAGGTTTTGCGTCTGAAGCAGATGACAGGCCTGGCCGAAGCTTTTGCAGACAGGGAATATTCCAGGGCCTGGGACTAGCCGCGTCCTGTTGTGTTGTGCGTGTGCGGCAGCGAGCATGCAGGCTGCCAGGGGGCTTCCCCCTTGTGGCTCATTGGCGCGCGCTATGCGGGCTTCGTATCTGCCTTGATGGCTTTCGATTGTCCGCTTACCGCTTTTTTCTGGCAGGCAGGCTTTGGGCTTCGGGGCTGGCAAAAGATAACCTTCTGCTGAAATATTACCGCCAGGGTAGCGGGATGCCCTGAAGGCAGCGCCCGCAGTATCTGCTGTGGCTTCGTGTTTTCCGGCTCCGGTTTTGTCACGTCAATAAAGTGGCGAAAACCGGAGCCGGTTTATTTTTTTGATAGATATTTATTTGTTAAGACGATGTTTTAATTTGATAATATGTGTTTGGAACAGATGTTGCTTCATGCCTGCCAAGCAATCCAGAAGGACTGCGGGAGGATCTATGAAAAGTTTGTTCAGCAGCCAGATCGGCCTTGTGGGCACGGTCATGAACATGCAGCTTGACCGGCAGAACATCATTGCCGGCAATCTGGCCAACATCGACACCCCCAATTACAAACCGCGTGAACTGAGCTTTGAAAAAGAGCTTCAGACTGCCCTCGGGCAGGATATGGAAGGGCAGATGAGCCGTACCAGCGCGGAGCACATACCTTCGACCTTTGATCCTTCAAGCTTCAGGCCCGAATGGTCAGAAGCCTTCAAGCCCCGGCTCATTCACGGTGAAGACCGGGTGAATCTTGATAAGGAAATGGCCAAGCACTCCAAAAACCAGTTGCAGTTCACGGCCCTGGCGCAGGTTCTTACCAAAACCTTTGAAGGTATACATACCGTCATACAAGACGGCAAACAGGCATAGCGGGCCTGTTGCCGCAAGAATAGTTTCATTTCTGCCCGTGTTGTCTTCTGTCTGCTTTGGCGCGCAGTAACAACGCTTTATTCAGGGCAGACAGCCCGCCGGACGGGAACCACATTTTTTGTAACCGGCCCGGCGGCACAGCATTGATTTGAGATCAGGAGAACGCCATGGACTTCATGACAGCATTTGACATCAGCGCATCGGGGCTTGCAGCCGACCGTACGCGTATCAATACCATATCCATGAACCTGGCCAATGCCAAAACCACACGCACGCCTATGGGCGGGCCATACCGTCGGCGCAGCGTGGTGCAGCAGACGGCTGATGTGGATGATCCTTTTTCCGTCCATATGCGTTCGGCGCTTGACCGTGCGGTCAAGGGGGTGCGCGTCATGGCCGTGACTATGGATAACCGCCCTTTCAAGCGTGTGTATGAACCGGGCAATCCCGATGCCAACGCCGAAGGCTATGTGATGTACCCCGACATCAACGTGGTGGAAGAAATGGCCAATCTCATGACGGCGCAACGCAACTTTGAGGCCAACGTCACCACCGTGGACGCCATCAAGGGCATGTATGTCAAAGCCCTTGAAATAGGCAAATAAGATTTTCCCGCCCATCTGACCGGGCGGAGCCGCCGAGGCAATTCAGGAGAAGGCCATGAGCATACAGGCAGTGGGCATGCGCGCGTACAGTGAGGCCATGCAACATTTCAACAGGGTAGAGGGCAGCCTGCAGCAGGGTTCGTCCGTCAGCAGCAAAACGCTTTTTTCCCGCACTCTGGATCAGAGCCTTGCCCGCAGCAAGGTGGATACCGGCGAAAATTTCGGCGCCCAGGTTGATATGGTGCAGTTTCCCGGCAAGGCGCATACCCCCATAACGCCCGAGAACAGCTTTACCGGAACGCTCAGGGATTCGCTGAACAAGGTAAACCAGTTGCAGGGCGTCAAGGATGACGCCATCAGCGAGTTTGCCTCTGGCCGCACCCAGAACGTGCAGGAACTCATGATAACCATGCAGAAATCCAGCCTCGCCATGAAGCTGACCACCGCCGTGCGCGGCAAAGTGCTGGAGGCCTACAAGGAAATTTCCAAAATGCAGTTCTAGGGGGCGCTATCGCTCTGAAACTGCCATAATGCCTTGGT